>JAZORU010000035.1:0-29846 GCA_045656765.1 Eubacteriales bacterium | reverse complement strand
GATAACGAGAACAGCTACACAAGCCAGATGGTTCGTACTATCAAGTACTTCGCAGAGCTTGGCTAATAACTAATAATGATAAAAGTTGCAAAAGGCGTGCTTGGAAAGGCACGCCTTTTGTCATACAAATCCTTCAGAAGCTGCATCAGGGTGGACCGAATATGAAATTAAGTTGTAATACCTATATAAATGTACTTTAACGATCGAACAGGACATATTGCCCAAAAAGCAACCAAAAAAATTGAGCATATTATACAATTTTGCTTTTTTGAAATATTTTTTTGTTTTTTCTATTGATTAAAAGTGATCCTTGTGATATAATCGATATGTGTAAATAAAAAATGTTCTAAATACATTTGTTTTTTTAGGAGGATCTCATGAAAAAGAAATTATTAGTGTTTCTCATGGTTGCTTCGCTCGCGATTTTTGCTATGGCAATTTTCCCGAATGCAGCAATTACGAGCAACAAGGACGGAACTACTTGGACTGTCTCCGGTAGCGGCGATATTGCAGCAGGAGTAAAGGTTCCTGCGGGTATCACCCACGTTATAATCGAAGAGGGAGTAACGTCTATTCCCGCTAACTTCGCTTATAAGCATGCTACTATTCAGTCTGTTAGCATTGCGTCAACCGTTACTTCTTTAGGTAACAACGCATTCAGACTTTGCCCTGAGCTTACAACGGTTACTTTTGCTGACAACAGCCAGCTTGCTTCTGTTGGTAACTTGTGCTTTAATGCTTCGCCCAATCTTACGTCAGTTTCGTTCGGCAATTCGCTTAAAACGATAGGTAAGGAAGCGTTTAGAGCATGTACCTCTCTTACAAACGTTAACCTTGGAAACAGCCTTGAGAGTATGGGCGAGAGTGTATTCAGAGAGTGCAGAAAGCTTTCTTCGATAAATATTGAAGGAACTATCACTACGATTCCTGCTTACACCTTCTATCAGTGCTACGGTCTTACAAGTGCTACTGTAGGTGACTCGGTTACCACTATCGCAGCAAGTGCTTTCCGCGGATCTTCGCTTGCTTCGTTTGATTTCCCTGCAAAACTTCAGACGATTGGAAACTATGCTTTTAATATGACCGCAATAACTGAAGCAAACCTTCCTAACACTGTAACTACTTTGGGAGACTTTTGCTTCTACAAGTGCGCATCCCTTAAGAGCGTAACACTTTCTAACAAGATTACTACGATACCGAGATACTGCTTCTCCGTATCAGGACTTACTTCCATTGAGATCCCCAATTCTGTAACTACTATAAACAACTATGCATTCAAGGGTTGTACGGCTCTTGCAACTGTAGACCTTGGAGATAACCTTTCCTACTTAGGTTCATACGCTTTCCAGGATTCCGGTGTTACTTCCGTAGTGATTCCCGATTCTGATTGTGGCGCCGGCTCCTTCTACAACTGCCAGTCTCTTAAGAGCGTTGTCTTCGAAGAGGGCACGGAAAAGATAGGACAGAAGATGTTCTACAACTGCAAGGCTCTTACGAAGGCGGATATTCCTTCTACTGTTAAGTACATAAACGAGTATTCCTTCTATGGTTGTACATCTTTGTCTGATGTAACGCTTCCTGCAAGCCTTACTCAGCTCAAGATCGGTTCTTTCCACAGCACTGCCGTAACGTCTATCAACGTTCCTGCAGGTGTTAAGAATATTGGTGACCAGGCATTCTACAACTGCACGAAGCTTACTGAGGTAACCTTTAACGAGGGACTTGAAACAATTGGAAAAGAAACGTTCAGAAAAGCTAAGCTTACAACCGTAACTATTCCCGTTGGCTGTACAAGTCTTGGCGAAGGTGCGTTCAGAGATAACCCCTTCACCGACGTTTACGTTCCCGCAACCGTTACTTCGTTCGGCGACAAGTACGTATTCCGTACCACAGGCGCTAACGCTTTGCTTCATACTGAAGCAGGCGATAATGCAGTAAGAGCATGGGTTGCTGCAGGTGCAAACAGAGTTACTCTCGCTGAAGACTACGTTCCCGGCGGATCTCATGAATGTGAGTTCGGCGATTGGGTACTTACAACCGCTCCTACAGCGAACGCAACAGGACTTCTTACAAAGAGCTGCACGTGCGAAGCAACAGAAACATACGTGCTTCCTGCTCTTAACGATGTTGATTACACCTACTCCGTAGTTGTAGCACCCACTTGCGGTGTAGCTGGCTCTGCTAAGTATGCAATCACAGTTGACGGACAGAGCTTCGAGTTTACAGCTGAGATCGCTGCAACAGGTGCACACGTACACGGCATGTGGACAGTAACTGTACCTGCAACTCCTTTCGCTGACGGTGTTGAGAGTGCTTCCTGCGTATGCGGAGACACAATTACAAGACCCGTTGCTTACGTAGGTCAGGCAGTTGCTCTTGACGTTAAGGTTAACGGAACAACCGCTACAGCTACGCTTAAGCTTATGGGAGCTCCCGAGCTTTCTGCTCTTGCATTCTCAGTAGCTTACTCTGACGAGCTCACTCTTACCGCTGCGACAACGACTCTTACAGGCTTCACTGCAAATCCTTCTCTCACAAACCCCGTTAAGCTCGTATGGGTTAACGGTCTTGAGAACGTAGACGTAAACGGAGACATCCTTACCCTCACATTTACCGTGGCTGATGGTGCTTCTATCACGGCTGACGACTTTACCGTTGCATACGATGCAGACGATGTTTGCTCCGTAGAGGACGAGGTTATTATAAACGTTGCACTTGACGTGTTTGTAAACGTTCAGTAATCTAAAACAATAATAAAAAGGCATCGCTTCGGCGGTGCCTTTTTTGCTTTTTAAATGTTGCTTTTTTGATTAAAATATATTATAATATATATGTTATTTCATATTTGCTAAAACAAGTGTGGAAAGCTTAAAACCATTATTTATTTGACGGTGTGATATGATTCTTATTATTGCTGAAAAACCCAGCCTTGCGAGAAATATTTCGTCAGCGATTGGTGCTACTGCAAAAAGGAGCGGATATTTTGAGGGCGGAAATTATATAGTGACTTGGGCTTTCGGGCATCTTTTTTCTTTATACGATATTGAGGAATATAGCTCTGTTCAGTCTCAAAACGTCAAGTGGACAATGGACAACCTTCCTTTCTTCCCGCAAACGTTTAAATATAAGCTTCGCTCGGGCGCGGACAAAAAGCCGGATGATGGGGTAGTGCGTCAGTTTAATGTTATAAAAACACTTTGCAACCGCGAAGACGTTGATACCATAATCAACGCAGGAGACTCTGACCGCGAGGGCGAGATTATAATCAGACTTTGTATAGAAAACGCACTTAAAGCGCCTAAAAAGCTTCTCCGTTTGTGGATGCCTGACCAAACCGCTGAAACGATACGAGCGGGACTTCTTGAAATGAGGAGCGAGGACGAATTTGACAACTTAGCAAACGAAGGGTTTGCAAGAACCTATATAGATTGGCTTTACGGCGTTAATCTTACGAGATACGCTACATTGAAAACGGGAACGCTTCTTCGCGTTGGCAGAGTAATAGTCCCTATAGTAAAGGCTATATATGACAGGGACATGGAAATAAAGAATTTTGTGCCCGGCGTTTACTATGCGATAACAAGCTCTTGTGAGACTAACGGTGAGACGGTTGAGCTTACAAGCAAAACCAAGTTTTCGAGGGATGAATACGACAAGGCTGTTGCGTATTGCACAAGGCTTAATGCTCAAAAGGGAACTGTAATTCAGAAAAAGGTAAAGAAGGACAAGCTTGAACCGGGAAAACTGTACTCGCTTTCAAAGCTTCAAAATTACCTTGGAAAAAAATACAAAATGAGTATGGCTCAGAGTCTTGAAATAGTCCAGAAGCTTTACGAGGAAGGATACGTTACATATCCTCGAACAAACTCGGAGTATCTCGCAACGGCTGAACAGGATAAAATAAAAAAGGTTATCTCTGCCGTAAAGGGTAAGGGATATCCGGTTGAGTTTAAATTTAAGAAAAGTATTTTTGACGATTCGAAAATAGAGAGCCACTCTGCTCTGACACCGACTTATAAGATTCCTGACAAGAACAGGCTTACAGAAGACGAGATGAAGGTCTATTCTGCAATAATACGCCGATTTGTTGCCGTATTTTGTGCGGAGGAGTGCAAGATAGAGAAGACCGAGATAAAGATAGACGTAGGCGGAATTGAGGAATTTCAGCTTAAAGGTAACGTAATAGTTGAAAAGGGATGGACAAAATACGACGACTATACAACAAAGGATAAGATACTTCCGAATTTAAACGAGGGAGACGAGGTAAACGTTGATTTTGTCCCGCAGGAAAAGGAAACCACGCCCCCGAAGCACTATACGATAGAAACTCTTAATAATTACCTTAAAAATCCTTTCAGAGAGGACAAAGCAAAGGCGAAGGAAGCGGCAAGGCAGACTTCGGGCGCTCTTGGTGAGGATGCAACCGCAGAGGAGAGCGACGAAGAGGATTATAAGGCTATATTTGAAGGGCTTGAGCTTGGTACCGAGGCAACGAGAACTTCAATTATAGATAATGCAAGAAAAAGCGGTTATATTGAGCTTAAAAAGGACGTTTATTATATTTTGCCGGGCGGCATATATCTGATAGAGTCTCTTAACAGAATGCACATTTCGATGGATAAGTACAAAACCAGCGAAATGGGTAAAGCACTCAAAAAGGTATACAGGGGCGAGATAAGCGTAACCGACAGTGTAATTCTTGCAGAAAATGAAATAAAAGAGGTTTTTGACCGCAAGCAAGCGACGGTTGAGACTGATACGGACGATGGCTTTTTCGGGGATATAATAGGCAAGTGCCCCTTGTGCCAAAAAGACGTTGTAAAAGGAACCTACGGGTATTACTGCTCGGGATATAAAGAAGGCTGTAAGTTCAAAATAAATACAAGTATTTGCGGCAGAGTCATATCAAAGACCAATGCGATAATGCTTCTCGAAACGGGCAGAACTTCGAAAATACAGGGATTTATATCCAAGAAAACGGGCAAAGCCTTTGATGCTACCTTAAAGCTTGAAGGCGGAGAGGTAAAGTTTGATTTTTAAAATGCTTTTATGCGGCATAAAACGAGGATGATCGGAGAGAAAAATGCAGTTTGAAAGATTGGAAATTTGCAAGGGAGTACACGCAAATATTCTTCATACGGAAAAATTCAAAAGAAACTTTATAAGCGTGAATTTTATCCTTGAGCACAAAAAAGAATATGCGGCAGTATCGTCTCTTCTCGGAGACGTTTTGACGCGTGCTACGGGTAAATTTCCGGAGCTTAAGCTTATTGAACGTGAGCTTGATGAATGTTACGGTGCTCAGCTTTCCGCTTTTGCGAGCATAAAAGGCGAAAGCAAAATAGTAACGGTAAGCATGGAAAGCTTGTGTAACTGCTATGCGACCGATGATACTGATATTTTTAAGCGGTCTTCGGCGCTGTTGTACGACATCATTTTTGAACCGCATTTTGTTGACGATTGCTTTAGTGTTGACATAGTCGAGAGCGAAAAGGAAAAGCTTCTTGCGTCTGTCAGACGGCGTAAAAATTCAAAGTCCCGCTACGCTCTGGATGCTTTAAAAGCAAAAATGTGTGAAGGCGAGCCTTACGGCATTTTTGTGCACGGCAGCGAAGAAGATATACAAAGGATCGATGCGAATGCGCTGACGGCTTTCTATAGAAGAATGGTCTCGGAAGCTGCGATAGAGTTGTTTTACGTTGGCAGTGACGATCCATCGCGCGTTATATCGCTTTTTGAAGGAATGTTCGGCGACAAGCCGAGACAGAGCTACAAGCCCCAATCATACCCCAAGCCCATAAAAGCCAAAAAAAGCAGGTTCTTGTTTGAAGAAGCCGACTACAAGCAGTCAGTGCTGACAATGGGATACCGAGTTGATGTAAGCGAAAGCAAAAGAATGAGATATGCGTTCTCTCTCTTTAACGCTTTGTTTGGGTCGGGTGTAAACAGTAAGCTCTTTAAAATAGTCAGAGAAAAAATGAATTTGTGCTACTACGCATCCTGCTCGCCGGATCTGAGCAAAGGAGTGGCTTTTGTAAGCTCGGGCATAGACGTGTCAAATGAAAATATAACAAAGGACGCTATTCTCGAACAGTTCGCCGAGGTGGCAAAAGGCAATTTTACCGACGAGGACGTAGAGGATTGCAAGAGGTCGCTTTCAAATGCGTACAAAGAACTGTATGACTCGCCTGATGGGCTTTGCGCTTGGTATTTGTCGCATTTTATATACGGAGATTTTGAAAGCATTGAAAGTGTGTCCGAGAACATAAACAGCGTAACTCGCCGTGAAATAATACATGCGGCGGCCTGCATGGAGCTTGATACGGTGTTCGTTTTGCGCGGAGTATCAAAGCTCTCGTGCGATTGGGAGGTGTCCTCAGATGAATAACGAAATAAAAACTGTATATAACGAGTATCTGAACGAGACCTTTTATTACGCTACGCACAAAAGCGGTCTTAAGGTTATATTCGTGCCTAAAAAGCTTACGTCATTTTACGCTTTATACGGCGTGAAATACGGCTCGGTAGACTCTGAATTCAAGGTCTGCGGGGAAGATGACTTTACAAGAGTGCCCGACGGTATAGCGCACTACCTTGAACATAAGATGTTTGAAAACCAGGACGGAACGGATGCGTTTGCACTTTTCTCAAAATACGGTGCATCGGCTAACGCATTTACAACACACAATTTGACGGCGTACCTGTTCTCTTGTACGTCAAATTTCAAAGAGAATCTTAAAGCTCTCTTGACCTTTGTGAATGAACCTTATTTTACCGAGCAGACTGTCGAAAAAGAGAGAGGAATAATAAGCGAAGAAATAGAAATGTACGAGGACGATCCGTACTCAGCTCTGCACTACGGTATGCTTGAGCTACTTTATAAGAATAATCCCGTCAAAATAAACGTAGCAGGTACGGTAGAAACGGTAAGCAAAATAACGGCGGAGCATCTGTACAGATGCTACAATGCCTTTTACACCCCGGACAATATGGTTTTGAGCATCAGCGGCGATACGGATATTGAAAGCATTTTAGCAGTATGCGACGAGGTTTTTGCGGTTGATAAAGCAAGCTCAAAAACGCAGAGAGCCGTCTACGAAGAGCCGAATGAGGTCAATGCACGGCGAGGAAGCGTCATCCGTCCCGTTTCTTTTCCGCTATTTTGTATTGGAATCAAGGATAAAGTGCCAAGTAACCCCAGAGAACGTGTAAAGCGGTCGGTTGCTGCCGCAATTCTTATGGACGTCGTTTTTGGAAGCTCAAGTGACTTTTTCTCAGAGCTTTATAACGGCGGGCTTGTAAACAGTATGTCCTGCGGTCATGACAGTATGATCAATTACGCTTTCTCTTATATTATAGGCGAAGGCAAGGACCCCGAAGAGATATATTCCCGTTTTGTGCAAACGGCGGAGTCGGTCGTGGAAAACGGAATCGACGAGGATGCTTTCAGGAGAGTAAAGAAGGTTACGGTAGCAAACTACGTAAAAGGGTTTGATAATACTGAGAACATTGCTACGGAAGCGCTGTTTATGGAGCTTGAAGGTGTGAGCATCAGCGATTATTCTTCGGTTATACAAGAAATAGACAGGGATAGCGTTTATGCGGTGGCAAAGGAGCTTCTTGAGGAGGAACACTATTCTATGATGACCGTTATGCCGCAAAAATAAGGAGGTAAAAATGAAACATTTTTTAGCGTTTCCTAATTTGAATATAAATGTTTTTACGCTCGATTCGGTAGCTTTTAACCTTTTTGGACGTGACGTTATGTGGTATGGAGTGATTATTACTCTCGCTATCATACTTGGTGTCGTTTACGTTATGTACAGGGCAAAGCAGGAAAAACTGCTTGAGGACGACGTGTACGATTACGCGCTTATAGTGGTTTTGACGGCAATCATTTTTGCAAGGCTGTACTACGTTGTTTTTGACCCGACACCGAATTACAAGAGCTTTATCGACGTTATTGCAATATGGGAGGGCGGACTTGCCATTTACGGAGCAATAATAGGCGGAGCACTTGCGGTTTTTGGAGTTTGCAAGTGGAAAAAGGTATATTTTGCGCGTTTTGCCGATATCGTGTGTCCTGCAGTTATGCTCGGACAGGCAATAGGCAGATGGGGCAACTTTATGAACGGCGAAGCGTACGGATCGGTTGAAAAGTTTGACTTTCTTTTCGTAAGCTTCGATATTTCAAATGCAACGCTCACCTCGCCGTTTTTGATGATAGTTGATGGAGTGAGGGCTCTTCCGACCTTCTTATTTGAGTCTGTATGGAATATCATAGGCTTTGTTCTGATATGTGCCGTTATCAACAGACACAGGAAATTTGCGGGCGCAAATACGCTCTTTTATTTCGCATGGTACGGTTTTGGCAGAATGTTTATCGAAGGACTTCGTACTGACAGCTTGTATATACCCGGCTCGGATACGTTAAGAGTGTCCCAGCTTATAGGCGTTCTTACCTTCGTTTTTGCGACTGCCGCTTTTGTGTATTTGAGTATAAGGGCAAAGAAACACCCGTTTGACCCGACAAGCCCCGTGTATTACGGAACAAGATTGGAAAAGTTGAAGGCAGAAGGTTTTATCGCCGATACCTGCAAGGACGAGCCGCAAGACTTGGATATTAACGAAGAAAACAAGCAAGAAAACGCAAAGGAAAAAGAGGAATAAAAATGGCAGAAATAATAAGTGGAAAAGAATGTAGCGAGAAGGTAAGAGCCGAAATTGCGGCGGACGTTGAAATCTTTAAGGCAAAGCACGGCTATGCACCCGGGCTTACCGTTATAATAGTTGGAGAGAATCCTGCATCGGTGGTTTACGTAAGAAATAAAAAGAAGGCTTGCATCGACGCGGGGATGAGCTCAGAGATAATAGAAATGCCCGAGAGTACGTCCGAAGAAGCGCTGCTTTCGAGAATTGACGCGCTCAACAGAGATGATCACGTTCACGGAATACTCGTTCAGCTTCCGCTGCCGCATCATATAAACGAGGAATCGGTAATTAACAGAATATCGCCCGAAAAGGACGTTGACGCTTTTCATCCCGTAAACGTAGGTAAGGTTATGACGGGCAACTTCAGCTTCGTACCGTGTACGCCTGCAGGGGTTATGGAAATGCTTAAATTCAAAGGCATCGAGATAGCGGGCAAGCATTGTGTTATAATCGGAAGAAGCAATATCGTAGGCAAACCTCAGGCTATGCTTATGTTAAAGGAAAACGCAACCGTTACAGTGTGCCATTCAAAAACCAAGAACCTCGCAGAGATAACGAAAACGGCGGATATAATCGTCGCAGCTGTCGGCCGTGCAAAATTCGTGACGGCTGATATGGTTAAAGCAGGGGCAGTAGTAGTTGACGTAGGTATTAACAGAACCGAGGACGGAAAGCTTTGCGGAGACGTCGATTTTGAAGCGGTAGAGCCTATCGCATCCTATATTACACCCGTTCCTGGCGGTGTCGGACCTATGACTATAACTATGCTTTTGAAAAACACGCTTACCGCCGCAGAAAATCTTGTAAAATAAAGGGTTTTTCTATAAAAAATGCAAAAAACATATTGACAAACTTGACAATGCAATGGTATAATAATATGCCGCATGTTTATGGGTGTAAGAGAATTTGTATAAATTCCCCCAAAAATAGCGAGTCATAAAAGAAAGAGAGGTGCTTTTCGTGTTTGCAGTTATCGAAACCGGCGGAAAGCAGTACAAGGTAAACGAAGGAGACGTTATCTTCGTTGAAAAGCTCAATGTTGCTGATGGAGAAAAAGTTACTTTTGACAAAGTGCTTGTTGTATCCAAGGGTGAAGAGCTTACTTTCGGTGCTCCCTACGTAGAGGGTGCCGCTGTTACAGCTAACGTAGTAAAGAGTGGCAAGTCCAAGAAGATCGACGTAATCAAGTACAAGGCTAAGAAGAACGAGAAGAAGAAGATCGGTCACAGACAGCCTTACACTAAGATTCAGATCGAATCTATCACTCTTTAATCAAAAGAATGACCAAGGTAGTTTTTCTTAAATCCGGCGGAGTCTTTTGCGGATTTGAAGAACATGGGCACACGGGATACGGTGATGAGGGAAGCGACATATTGTGCGCGGCTCTCAGTTCAATGACTATGCTTGTTATCAACGCTATAGAGGTGGCTTACGCCTCTGAGGTTGAATATACGGTAGACGATAAGACCGCCGATGTCAAGGTTGTTGCCAAGGGTGCTCTTGAAAAATTCGAGAAAGACGAAAAGAAGCGTTATGCAGTAGCCGGAATCATTACCGCTTACTACTATCAGCTAAACGACCTCACCGAAGAATATTACGATTTTCTTTCGGTCGAGGAGCAAGAGATAGAGCTGTAACGGAATTTTTAATGGAGGTAATTTAAAATGCTTAGATTAGGATTGCAGTTTTTTGCTCATAAAAAAGGTGTTGGTTCTACAAAGAACGGACGTGACAGCGAGTCTAAAAGACTTGGTGTAAAGAAGGCAGACGGTCAGTCTGTACTTGCAGGAAATATTCTTGTTCGTCAGCGCGGAACTAAGATTCATCCCGGTGCAAACGTAGGACGTGGCACTGACGATACCTTGTTCGCTCTTATAGACGGTAAGGTTAAGTTTGAGCATATCAGCAAGGATAGAAAAGCTGTAAGCGTTTACGCAGAATAAAAGTTAAAGCTCAAGGAGCAACGACCTTGAGCTTTTTCGCATTTTCTATGTACAAAAATAATTAGAAACGAAAGGTGAATTTCGGTATGACACTCGTGATATTGGCAGCCGGAATGGGTTCTAGATACGGCGGCCTTAAGCAGCTTGACCCTGTTGGTGAGAACGGAGAATTTATCATAGATTATTCCGTTTACGACGCTATCAGAGCCGGATACGACAAAGTCGTTTTTATCATTAAAGAAGAAAACTATGACCTGTTCAGACAGACCATAGGTAAGAGAATAGAAAAACACATTAAAACCGAATACGTGTTCCAGTCGGCTAAGGTAGATACTGACGTTGAGATTCCCGAAGGCAGAGTAAAGCCTTGGGGTACGGGACACGCAATTCTTTCCTGTCTCTCTGTTGTGGACGATAATTTTGCGGTTATCAATGCAGACGATTTTTATGGTGCTGAATCATATAAAATAGTCAAGGATTATCTTGAATCCGCGAAGTCGGATGGACGCGAGCATTTTTGCATTTCGGCGTACATATTAAAAAACACGCTTTCAAAAAGTGGTACCGTTTCAAGAGGTGTTTGCAAGGTTTCGGGCGACGGAATGCTTCTTGATATAAAAGAGCATACGAAAATAGGCTACGGCACCGCTACTGCTATATCATACGGTGAGTCGGAGAATACAGAGCTTGATTATGACAGCTTGGTTTCTATGAATTTCTTTGGCTTTACCCCCGCAATGCTTGAGTATGCAAAAGAGGGATTTGATCGATTCCTTCATGCACCTACAACTAACCTTGAGCGTGGGGAGTATTATTTGCCGTTTGCAGTCAAAGAGGCTATGGACGAGGGTAAGTGCGACGTAAAGGTGCTTTCAACCCATGATAAATGGCACGGAGTAACTTATATAGAGGATAAGCCCGACGTTGAAGAAAGCATCAGACAGCTTGTAGCTGACGGTGCTTATCCGCGTGATTTGTGGAAGTAAAATAAGCAATATTTTAAGTAAATTTTTTAGAGGGAATTATGGCTATACTTGTAACAGGCGGAACCGGATTTATCGGTTCTCATACGGTGGTTCAGCTGCTTGAGGATGGCAGAGACGTTATAATTTTGGACAACCTTTGCAATTCCAAGCTTTGCGTGCTTGACAGAATTGAAGAGATAACGGGCAAAAAATGCACGTTTTATAAGGTTGACTTGCTTGATTTTGGAGCGGTAGACAGAGTTTTCAAGGAAAACCCCGATATCGATTCGGTTATTCACTTTGCAGGTCTTAAGGCTGTAGGCGAATCTGTATCTAAGCCCATGTATTATTATCATAATAATATAACGGGAACTCTTAATCTTTGCAAGGCGATGAGCGATAACAACGTCAAGGAAATAGTATTCAGCTCGTCGGCTACAGTTTACGGAAAGCCGGAATCTGTTCCGATAAGAGAGGATTTTCCGCTCAGTACGACAAATCCCTACGGCGAAACTAAGCTTGTTATAGAGAGAATACTCTCTGATATATGCGTAAGCGACCCCGAGTGGTCAGTGTCTGTGCTCAGATACTTTAACCCGATAGGCGCACATGAAAGCGGTCTCATCGGAGAAGATCCCAAGGGAATACCTAACAACCTTCTCCCTTACATAACGCAGGTTGCGAGCGGAAAGCTTGAGTGCCTTAACGTATTCGGCGATGACTACGATACTCACGACGGCACGGGTGTTCGCGACTATATTCACGTAGTTGACCTTGCAAGCGCTCATCTGAAAGCACTTGACAGAGCTTCGAAGGTGAAGGGAATAGAGTATTTTAACGTAGGCACCGGTAACGGATATTCGGTTCTTGATATAGTTAAGTCTTATGAGAAAGCAACAGGACTTAAAATAAATTACAAGATAGCACCCAGACGCCCCGGCGATATTGACGAGTGCTATGCCGATCCTTCAAAAGCATACGAGCTTCTTGGTTGGAAGGCTCAGTACGGAATCGAGAAGATGTGTGCTGACAGTGCGAACTGGCAGAGAAAAAATCCTAACGGTTACGAAGAATAAAAACATACAAAAATCAACGCAGAGCGCCTGAATCCTGCGTTGGTTTTTGTGGTTTATGCGATATATATTCAAAAATAGTGAATATATACACTGAATATTCATTTAAGTTTGTAAAAACATACAAACGGCACTAATACGAGAAAAATTATTTGTGCATAAGGTAAAAATTATATATTTGCTATTGACAAACGATGAATAATGGTGCATAATTATACACAGATAATAAATCGGCTTAAAACTGAAAGGAAATAGAAAAATGAAAAAGGAAAACATTAAAAAAGTCGTTCTTGCATACAGCGGAGGTCTTGATACCTCTATCATAATTCCGTGGCTCAAGGAAAACTACAATAACTGTGAGGTAATTGCAGTATCGGGTGACGTTGGACAGGGAACCGAGCTTGACGGACTTGAAGAAAAGGCAATTAAAACGGGTGCTTCCAAGCTTTATATTGAAGACTTGAAAGAAGATTTCGTTGACAATTACGTTTTCCCCACGCTTAAGGCAGGTGCTAAATACGAGGGAGATTACCTTCTCGGTACGTCTTTTGCTCGTCCTACGATTGCTAAGCGTATCGTTGAGATAGCTAAGGCTGAGGGCGCTGATGCAATTTGCCACGGCTGCACAGGTAAGGGTAATGACCAGGTTCGTTTCGAGCTTACTATAAAGGCATTTGCTCCCGAGATGGCAATAATCGCTCCTTGGCGTGAATGGGATATAAAATCCCGTGACGAAGAAATAGAATATGCAGAGGCTCACAACATACCTCTTAAGATAAACCGTGAGACAAACTACTCAAAGGATAAAAACCTCTGGCACCTTTCTCACGAGGGACTTGATCTTGAGGATCCCGCAAACGAGCCTCAGTATAATAAGCCCGGATTTCTTGAAATGGGCGTTTCTCCCGAAATGGCTCCTGACAAGCCCACCTACGTAAAGATTACCTTTGAGAAGGGCGTTCCTGTAGCTGTTGACGGCAAGAAGATGAACGGTGTTGAGATAATCGAAACACTTAACAAGCTCGGTGGAGAGAACGGTATAGGTCTCTCAGACCTCGTTGAAAACCGTCTTGTAGGTATGAAGTCGCGTGGAGTTTACGAGACACCCGGCGGAACTATCCTTTACCGTGCGCACCAGGTTCTTGAGACTATTACTCTTGACCGTGATACACAGCACTATAAGGAGCTTGTGGCTGCTAAGTTTGCAGAGCTTGTATACTTCGGTCAGTGGTTTACGCCTCTTCGTGAAGCTCTTTCGGCTTTCGTTGACAAGACGCAGGAAAACGTAAGCGGTGATGTAACCCTTAAGCTTTACAAGGGTAACATGATAAATGCGGGAGTAACCTCACCGTATTCACTCTATGACCCCGAGATAGCTACCTTTGATGAGGACGAGGTTTACGACCAGAAGGATAGCGCGGGCTTTATAAACCTCTTTGGACTTCCGATAAAGGTAAAGGCCCAGATAGACGCAAAGAAAAACAACAAATAAGACACGTATGAGACTGCCGATTTATCGTCAGTCTCAATCGTGGTTTTCAGGGAGATTATAAAATGGAGAAAATGTGGGCAGGACGCTTTTCAAAAGCTCTAAACAGTCAAGCGGACGATTTCAATTCCTCTCTTCGCTTTGATTGCCGTATGTACAGAGAAGATATAGAAGGATCTATGGCGCATGCCGCAATGCTTGGTAAAAAGGGCATTATCTCGGCAGATGACGCAGCACTTATCATAAAAACGCTTGGAGAGATCCTCGCTGATATAGACGACGGCAAGCTTGCTTTTGACGAGGGCGAGGATATTCATATGTTCAACGAGGCAGAGCTTACCCGCCGAATAGGCGACGTAGGCAAGAGACTTCATACCGCCCGCAGTCGCAACGATCAGGTAGCACTTGATATCCGCCTTTACCTCAGAGCCGAGTGTAATACGTTAATTTCAATGCTGCGCGAGCTTCTTGTTGTTCTCGCTGATAAAGCGGAGGAGTATTCCGCTACGATAATGCCGGGATATACCCATCTTCAAAGAGCCCAGCCCATAACCTTCGGACATCACCTTATGGCGTATGCTATGATGTTTGAGCGCGATATAACGAGGCTTTCGGATGCGACTTCAAGAATGAACTATTCACCTCTCGGTGCTTGTGCCTTAGCGGGTACGACCTATGACACGGACAGAGAAATGGTTGCCGCAGAGCTTGGCTTTGACGGCGTATGTCTCAATAGCCTTGACGCAGTATCCGACAGAGATTTCTGCGTCGAGATAGCAAGCGCGCTTTCACTTGTTATGATGCATCTATCACGTTTCTGCGAAGAGATAATTCTTTGGTCGAGCTGGGAATTTAAGTTCGTTGAGCTTGATGATTCCTATACTACAGGCTCAAGCATCATGCCGCAGAAGAAGAATTCGGATATGGCAGAGCTTATAAGAGGAAAGACGGGCAGAGTTTACGGCTCGCTCATCACGCTTCTTACAATGCTTAAGGGCTTGCCTCTTGCATATAACAAGGATATGCAGGAAGACAAGGAAGCTATTTTTGATGCAGTTGATACGGTAAAACAATGCTTGCCCGTATTTATAGGTATGATAGATACGATGAAGGCTCTTCCCGAGAATATGAGAGCTGCCGCGTCGGGTGGATTTATTAACGCTACCGACTGCGCTGATTATCTCGTAAGATGCGGCTTGCCTTTCAGGGTAGCTTATAAGATAACCGGAGAGATAGTTGCTGAGTGTATAGCGAAGCATACCGATCTTGAAGGCTTGTCTCTTGAAGAGTACAAGGCTCACTCGGAGCTTTTCAATTCTGATATATACGAAAGTATCAGCCTTGAGCGTTGCGTTGAGAAGCGCACGTCGCAGGGCGGTACTACACAAGCATCCGTGCTTTTGCAGGTAAAGCACGTCAGGGAGTTTATTGAAAATGTATAAGGTATTTATAGACGGCAGGGAAGGAACTACGGGACTTCGAATCTTTGACAGGATAAAGGAGCGCGACGATATTTCGCTTATCATTTTGCCGGAAGAAGAAAGAAAAGACCCAATCGCCCGTAAAAGAGCCATAAATGAATCGGACGTTACGATATTATGCTTGCCGGATGCGGCATCGATTGAATCTGTTTCACTTTGCGAGAATGAAAAAACGGTAATTATCGACGCTTCAACGGCTCACAGAACAAATCCCGATTGGACTTACGGTTTTCCCGAAATTTTCGGTGACGAAGGATTTGAGAGTATAAAAAACTCAAAGAGAATCGCAGTTCCCGGATGCCACGCAAGCGGATTTATTGCACTTGTAAAGCCGCTTGTTGATAATAAGATCATCTCTGCTGACCTGCAGCTCGTTTGTAATTCACTTACGGGATACAGTGGTGGCGGTAAAAAGATGATAGCTCAGTATGAAGCCGAAGGCAAAGATGCAGAGCTTTATGCGCCGAGAGTTTACGGAATTACCCAAAACCATAAGCATCTAAAGGAAATGAAGCATATCTGCTCACTTACCGAAGCACCACTTTTTACCCCTGTTGTTTCGGATTTTTACAGCGGTATGTGTGTAACGGTCTGCCTTTCAAAGTCGCAGATAAACGGTACGGCTGAGGATATTAAAAAGGTATATTCAGAGCTTTACAGGGCGGGAATCGTAAAATACACGGACAGTATTGATAACGGCGGCTTTATAAGCGCAAACGCGCTTTCGGGCAATGACGGAATGCTCGTGTCGGTTTGCGGTTGTGAAGACAGAATAATGCTCTGCGCACTTTACGACAACCTTGGAAAAGGGGCTTCTGGTGCGGCTGTTGAGTGCCTTAACATAGTGGTAGGCAAAGATATAGGTTACTGTCTCAATTTAGACAAATAAAGGATAATAATATGAGTAATATAAATTTGAAAAAAATCGAAGGCGGCGTTTGTGCGGCAAAGGGATTTGTTGCATCGGGAGTTCACTGCGGAATCAGAAAGAACAAAACCAAGCGCGACCTCGCTCTTATCTATACTGAAAAGAAGGCGGCAGCCGCTTGTGTTTATACACAGAATCTTGTAAAGGGCGCGCCGATATACGTAACTCGCGAAAACGTAAGCGACGGATACGCGCACGCAGTTATCTGTAACAGCGGAAACGCTAACACCTGCAACAAAAACGGTGTAGAGATAGCAGAGCAGATGTGTCAGTCACTCTCAGCCGAGCTTAAAATCTCGGCAAAGGACGTGGTCGTAGCTTCCACGGGTGTAATAGGTCAGCCTCTTGATATAACACCTATAAACAACGGCATCCCTTCTCTTGTGGCTTCGCTTTCATGCGACGGAAGCAAGAATGCTGCCGAGGGAATTATGACGACCGATACAAAGCTCAAGGAAATATCCTTTTCGTTTGATATTGACGGTGTTGAGTGCCATATAGGCGGTATTGCAAAGGGCTCGGGTATGATCCATCCAAACATGGCTACTATGCTTGTTTTCGTTACGTCCGACGTTGCAATTACTCCCGAAATGCTCGGCAAGGCTCTGAGAGCCGACGTTACACGCTCATTTAATATGATAAGCGTTGACGGAGATACTTCAACAAACGATATGGTCACCTTGCTCTCAAACGGTGCAGCAGGAAATCCCGAGATTGCGTCTGAGGGTGGTGCGTTTGATGCTTTCTGCGAGGCACTGTCGGCGGTAACTACTTACCTTTGCCGTTCTATTGCGGCAGACGGTGAGGGCGCTACGAAGCTTCTTGAATGTAAGGTTGACGGTGCAGAGAGCTATGAGGTTGCGGCAGTCGTTGCAAAGAGCGTTATATGCTCGTCACTTGTGAAAGCTGCTATGTTCGGCTCTGATGCTAACTGGGGGCGCGTGCTCTGTGCTATAGGCTATAGCGGAGCGGGCGTTGACGTAGATAAGATAGACGTAAGCTTCAAGAGCCGTGCAGGAGAGGTTTTCGTTTGTGAAAACGGTCGCGGTATTGATTTTTCTGAGGATATTGCCAAAGAAGTACTTACTGAAGATGAAATCGAGATATGCGTAAATCTCAATAGCGGAAGCGTTTTTGCTACCGCATGGGGTTGTGATCTAACCTACGATTACGTAAAGATAAACGGAGATTACAGAACATGAGTGATATCGCTATAATTTCAAATGCCCAAAAGGCAGAGGTGCTAACGCAAGCACTTCCGTATATACAAAAGTACTACAATAAAATAGTCGTGATCAAGTACGGCGGAAACGCTATGATAAACGAAGAACTAAAGGATGCCGTAATGGGTGATATAGTTCTTCTGTCACTTATCGGTATAAAGGTAGTTCTCGTTCACGGGGGCGGTCCTGAGATAAGCGATATGCTAAAGAGAGTCGGTAAGGAAAGCCGTTTTGAAAACGGTCTCCGCGTAACAGACAAGGAGACTGCCGAAATAGTTGAAATGGTGCTTGCCGGTAAGGTAAACAAGTCGCTCGTATCTCTTTTGCAGTCTAAAAAGGGCAACGCAATAGGACTTAGCGGCATGGACGGTTATCTTATAAAGGCAAAGCAGCTTGACGAAAAGCTCGGATTTGTCGGCGAGATAACAGATATCAATACAAAGCCTATCACCGATATGCTTGAATGCGGTTATATTCCCGTTGTTTCTACGGTTGGTGTTGACGACGAGGGCAATATCTACAATATAAACGCAGACACGGCTGCTGCAAGAATCGCAGGAATGCTCAAGGCTGAGTGCTTGATATCTATGACGGATATAGCAGGAATACTTCGTGATAAGGACGATCCGTCGACGCTTATTTCAAAAATTCACGTATCCGAAGCACCGCTTCTTATGGCTGACGGTATTATATCCGGCGGTATGATACCCAAGGTAGAGTGTTGCGTTGAAGCGATAAGACAGGGTGTAAAGAAGGTATTTATACTTGACGGAAGAATACCTCATTCTATTCTCATTGAGATATTGAGTGACAAGGGATTGGGGACTATGTTTGTATGAGTTCTATTGAAAAAAACACGGATATATTTGCTCTTGATTCAGAGTATATAGCTCATACCTATGCAAGATTTCCCGTTGCGATCTCGCACGGAAAAGGCTCGCTATTATACGGTGTTGACGGCAAGGAATATATAGATCTCGGCACGGGCATCGCAGTAAATACCTTCGGTGCGGCAGACCAAGAATGGATCTCTGCCGTAACTGAGCAACTTTTGAAAGTTGCCCACACGTCAAATCTATACTATACCGAGCCTCAGGCAAAGCTTGCCGAGATGCTTTGCGAGCGCACGGGCATGAAGCGCGTGTTCTTTGCAAATTCGGGTGCTGAAGCAAACGAATGTGCTATAAAAGCGGCAAGAAAATATGCGGCTGATACCAAAGGTGAAGAGTATTACAATATAATAACCTTGAAAAACAGCTTCCACGGAAGAACGATAACGACTCTTGCCGCAACCGGACAAGACGTCTTTCACTCACTTTTTAATCCGCTTACGGAAGGCTTTCTTTACGGTTGTGCAAACGATATCGACAGTATAAAAGAGCTTGTTAAAAACAACAAGTGTGCCGCCGTAATGCTTGAATGTGTTCAGGGCGAGGGCGGTGTTATGCCGATGGAGCGCGGCTTTATGCTTGAGCTTCAGGAATTGTGCCGTGAAAACGACCTGCTTTTAGTTGTTGATGAGGTGCAAACGGGCAATGGCAGATGCGGTGAGCTTTATGCGTATATGACCTACGGAATAGAGCCTGATATCGTAACAACTGCCAAAGGTATCGGTGGAGGACTTCCTATCGGCGCTTGTATCTTCTCGGATAAGGTAAAGGACACGCTCACCTTCGGTCAGCACGGCTCAACCTTTGGGGGAAATCCGGTATGCGCGGCAGGAGCATTGAACGTGCTTTCGAGAATTGACGACGAGCTTCTTTCGGGAGTTCGCGCAAAGAGCAAATATATAGTTGATTTTCTCTCGGGTGTACGCGGAGTAGTCAGTGTAAACGGTCTTGGCCTTATGCTTGGTATTGAGACCGAGAAAAGTGCAAAAGACATAGTAGCAAAGTGTATTGAGCGCGGAGTTCTCGTGCTTACGGCAAAAACAAAAGTACGTCTTTTGCCCGCACTCAATATTCCCGACGAGTTGCTTGATAAAGCTTTGAATATTATTAAAGAGGTAATAGAAGAATGAAGCATTTACTTAAACTTTCAGACCTTTCAACAAAGGAAATAATGAAGATACTCAATCTTGCCGATCAGCTCAAATACGAGAGAAAGCACGGAATTGAACATCATCTTCTCAAGGGCAAGACTCTCGGTATGATATTCCAGAAATCGAGCACCAGAACGAGAGTTTCTTTTGAGGTTGGTATGTACGAGCTTGGCGGTTCTGCCTTGTTCCTTTCAAACCGTGACCTTCAGATAGGCAGAGGAGAGCCTGTTGAGGATACCGCAAGAGTTCTTTCAAGATACCTTTCGGGTATTATGATAAGAACCTTTGAGCAAAAGGAAGTAGAGGACCTTGCTAAATATGGCAATATTCCGATAATTAACGGTCTTACAGACTACGCGCATCCTTGTCAGGTACTCGCTGACCTTCTTACTATAAGAGAGAAGAAGGGCAAGCTCCAGGGGCTTAAGCTTTGCTTCGTAGGCGACGGAAATAATATGGCAAATTCTTTGATAGTCGGTTGTATAAAGGTTGGTATGAAGGTTGCGGTTGCGTGCCCGAAGGGCTACGAGCCTGATGCTGATATAATCAAGTGGGCGCAGGAAAACGGAGAGCTTCTTATAACCGATAATATTGTTGAAGCGGCAAAGGATTCCGACGTGCTTTATACTGACGTTTGGTCAAGTATGGGTATGGAAGCCGAGATAGAAGAAAGAAAGAGAATATTCAAGAATTATCAGATAAACACCGAGCTTCTCACACACGCAAACGAAGGTTGTATGGTGCTTCATTGTCTGCCCGCACACAGAGGCGAGGAGATAACCGACGAGGTTATCGAGGCACACGCTGACGAGATATTCGAGGAAGCTGAAAACCGCCTCCATGCACAAAAAGCAGTGCTCGTTCTTACTATGGGCGACAAATAAGATAATAGATAATAGATAAAAGAAAAGGAACGCTCGGCATAGCCGAGCGTTTTCTTGTATTTCACGTTTGCCAAAAGGCAAACATATCACTTTCGCGTATGCGAAAATATCACGTTGCGAAGCAACATATCACGTTCGCGCAAGCGAACATATCACGCACGTCAGTGCATATAGTGTGGTCCGGACATTTTTAACATCCCCCGGGGGATAGGAAAAAATGATTCAGAATGGACAAACGCACCCCGAAGGCGTATATCAGGCTGACAGGAGCCGCGTTATTTGCGGTTTCGCTCGTCGAATTTACAGTCGTGGCTTTGCTCTCGTTTTTGCAAGGCGCTTGCCTTGCGGCAAACTCGAACTTCCCCACACCAAAAATTCGACGGCAGAAACTCATAAGACCTGCAAATAGAAAATTTTTGAGTCAGAGGAAGCCGAAAAAGTGAAGGAATACGCTCGTATTTTAAGCTTTTTCGGCAAACTATCACCAAAAATTTTCCTTTGCAGGCGCAAAGAGCTCGGCTCTTGTCAGCCTGCATCGAGAGGGGGCGGCTTGTTCATAACGAAAAAACATTAGAATAGGGATAATTCGCAATTTGCGAATTATCCCTACATTAGATTTATTAGAAAATATTACGATAGACCGTTTTGTTTGGTTTTTGACTTTCCTGTTTATTATTTGTTTTTTCGTGGTCTGGACGTTTTTTACATCCCCCGCAAACAATTTACAGTCAATTCATAAATAATCCACACAATCCGCTTGCTTTTTGCTTCCTATTTGAATTATAATATATTACTAAAGCACAAACTAAAGTTATCAAATGCGCTAATTTTGCTTTTGCACGCTTTTGTATTCGTCATAGAAGCGGAAATACGGGCAGCGGCGCTCGCACGAGTGAAGCACTCTTACCATCTCGTCCTCGTCAAAGGCGAGATTGCAGCAGTACTCCTCATACTCGTCGTCCCAGTCCCAATATAGACAGTCCTCGCAGCGAGTGGATGTTTGCTTTTTATCCTTGTTTGTCATGTTTTTGTCGTACCCCCGAGAGTCGAATTTACAAGCGCGCAGGCACTCTTGCTCAGCTCATCGAGAGAAACTGACGGCAGGTCTGTGCAGAGCCACTTGACGTACATGGCGGCAACGCCGCTGGTAAGGTATTCGACTACGTATGGTGCGTGTGCCGTATCGTTTATCTGGCTTGCAAGGAAAACGTGAAGCCCGCTTACGTATTTGCGGCGGATGGCGGAGGATACAAAAATATGGTATGCACCGCTTCGCACGAAAACGCGGAAAAATTCGAGATTTTCTTCAACTGCGCGGTTAAGACCCGCAAAGAGAGCCTCGACGTTAACCGTGCCCGATCTTTTGTCGATGGCTCGAAGCAGTGTTTCCTGCGCGAGAACGAACAGATCCTCTCCGAAATCGGCAATCACGTCCTCTATTCTGTTATAATGAAGATAGAAGGTCTTGCGGTTGAGGGCTGCCTTTCTTGTAAGCTCGGTTACTGTTATCTCGCTTATGTCCTTTGAGCAAAGAAGCTCCATAAGTGCGACGACGATAGCGCATTTAGTGTTTCTTAGTCTTCTGTCGGTTTTTACGCCTTGCTTGCATCTGACCTGTCGGCGTATAAAGCTTATTTCCATATAAAACCTCTTTTTGATAAAAGCTTTTTGGTAATTTCCGTGCCAAATTATACACCTTGCGCCACGAAAAGTCAAGAGAGTGTGGCATAAAACGCAAAAATGTTTACAATTAGTCAAAAAAACGACGTATATACGAGAAAAAAGAAAGGGTATTTATGTTAGAGTTAAAACAAATTTGTAAGGAATACGAATCGGGCGACGGCGGCGTGCGCGCGCTTTGCGGAGTTGACCTGAATTTCCGCAAGTGTGAGTTTGTTTCTATCCTCGGACCTTCGGGATGCGGAAAGACGACGCTTCTTAACATCATAGGCGGTCTTGACCGCTACACGACGGGTGACCTTGTGATAAACGGCAGAAGCACAAAGGACTACCGCGACGGCGACTGGGACGTGTACCGCAACCGTTCGATAGGCTTCGTTTTCCAGTCGTATAACCTTATCCCTCACCAGAGCGTGCTCTCAAACGTAGAGCTTGCGCTTACCCTCTCGGGAGTATCAAAGTCAGAGAGAAGAAAGAGAGCAATCGAGGCGCTTGAGAGAGTAGGACTCGGAGACCAGATAAAGAAACGTCCCTCGCAGATGTCGGGCGGACAGATGCAGAGAGTTGCAATAGCGAGAGCGCTTGTAAACAATCCCGATATACTGCTTGCCGACGAGCCGACGGGTGCGCTTGATACGGCGACGAGTGAGCAGGTAATGGAGATCTTGCACGAGGTCGCGCAGGACCGCCTCGTTATCATGGTAACGCACAACCCCGAGCTTGCCGAGCGTTATTCGACGAGAATAATCTCGCTTCGCGACGGTGCGGTGGTAGCCGATACAATGCCGTACGATCCCGCGGCAGAGAGCGAGGCAGAAGGCAAGGCCGAGCCCGGCATTGACGTTTTCGCACCTATTAAGGCGGCGGAGATGAAAAAAGCAAAAAAATCGAAAAAGACAAAGAAAAAGCCGCTGACACATCTGACGGCGTTATCGCTTTCAAAAAACAACCTGATGACCAAGAAGGCAAGGACCTTCCTTACCTCGTTTGCAGGCTCTATCGGAATTATAGGAATTGCCCTTATACTTGCTCTTTCAAACGGAATAAACAACTATATATACTCGGTACAGAAGGACACGCTCTCGGGATATCCTATACAGCTTTTGGCAGAGGAGCGCGATATGATGAGCATAATGGCGTCGCTCATGGAATCAGAGGAGAAGAAAGCGAACAGAGAGCCCGGACGAGTATATGCAAACACGGTAATGTACGAGCTTCTTGAGGCTTACGTTGGTGCTGACACGAAAGAGAACAACCTTGCCGCATTCAAGAAATATATCGAGTCGAGCGAGGAATTTAACAAATACGCGACCGCTATCCAGTATACTTACGATGCGCCCTTTTATATATACGCGAACACCAAATTCGGACTTAAGCAGGTAGAGCCGTCTACCGTTTTTGACTCGGTTATGCCCGAGGGTATGATGGGCGGAATGACGAATATGATGTCGGGCTCTATGATGGGCATGAGCGAGATAAACGTATGGGCGGAGCTTTTAGCTTCAAAGGACGGCAAGGATATAAACTCGCTCATATACGAGCAGTACGACAAGGTATACGGCGATTGGCCGAAAGAGAAAAACGAGCTTGTTTTGATACTTAACGAGAATAACGAAGTGAGCGATATGTCTCTCTACTCTCTCGGACTCAAGGACTCGGACGAGATAGCGGATATGATGAAAGACATATTTGCAGGAAATATGTCCGAGGACTACGGTGACGAGAGCTACAGCTACGAGGAGATATGCGCGCTTCGCTTCAAGCTTCTCACCCCCGACGATTACTATACCTATAACAAGGATACGGGTACGTTTACGGACGACCGTGAAAATGAGATGAAGATGTCGCTTATTATGGGCGACTCGCAAACGGGACTTGAATTAAAGGTTGTCGGTATTATAAAGCCGAACCCCGACGCACTCTCAACTGCAGTTTCGGGCACGGTTGGGTATCTGAGTACTCTTACCGACTACGTTATAGAAAAAACCAACTCCTCGGATATAGTCAAGGCACAGCGCGAAAACACGAAAACCGACCTTGTAAGCGGACTTCCCTTTATTACGGGAAATGAAGACGAGATGACCGATGCCGAGAAGAAGGCGGTGTTCGTCGAATACGTGGGAACGCTTAACACGACGGCGAGAGCAGAGCTTCTTAAAAAGATAATGACCACACCCCCAGACACGATGATAGAGGGAATGGTGAGCCAGATGCTTGTGCAGTATTCTTATGATAAGGATAATCCCGAGGCTCAAAAGGCGGCTATTATAAAGATGCTCTCTGAATATCCGGATATGAACGCAGGTGAGATACAGGGATATTTTGACACAATGACGCCCGACCAGATAGACGAGCAGATAAGAAGCATTGCGGCAAAAATGGCACGCGAGAAATACGCTGAGATGATGGAAGGTATGTTTAAGCTGTACGACACCCCGGAAAAAATCGAGGCAGAGCTTACTAAAAAGCTTGAGGGTGACGACGCAACGCTTGCATATTACTACGATAGCTTTATGCCCGCAAAATATTCCGAGTACACGCACAAGCAGCTTCTCAAGGAGCTCGGCTACGTAGATTTTTCATCCCCCGACGGTATAAACCTTTACGCCGCGACCTTTGAGGATAAGGAGTCTATTGCCGACCTTATTGCAAAGTATAACGATAACGCTGCCGAGGAAGATAAGATAAGCTACACCGACATAGTTGCGGTTATGATGAGCGGAATCAGCACTATTATCAACGTAATCAGCTACGTGCTTATAGCATTCGTTTCCATTTCACTTGTCGTATCAAGTATAATGATAGGAATTATTACCTATATAAGCGTGCTTGAAAGAACGAAGGAAATCGGAATTTTGCGTGCTATCGGAGCTTCAAAGAGAGATATATCGAGAGTGTTCAACGCAGAGACGCTTATCGTGGGCTTTACCTCGGGAATTATAGGTATAGTTTCAACGATACTTCTCTGTATCCCTGCAAACTATATTATAAGAACGCTTTCGGGCATCAACAACATCTCGGCTGAGCTTCCGCCCGTGGCGGCGGCGATACTCGTCGCGATAAGCATGCTGCTTACCTTTATCGCGGGACTCGTTCCCTCGAAGATAGCGGCAAAGAAGGACCCTGTCGTTGCACTCCGCACCGAATAAAATATAACGGGAAAACACAAGTATATGATTTTGTTTTTGAAAAAAGCGGTGGCGGCGCTTACCGCCGCCGCATCGGTACTTTGCGTCTCGTCATGCACGACCGAGAGCGAGATGCGAAGCGAGACCTGGTACGATATGTTCGACACCTACGTGACCGTTATGGCGTATGAGGAGGATGCGGGGGTGTTTGAGGAAAACTGCAAGAAAATAAAGGATACGCTCACCGAGTGCTCCGAGCTTTTCGATATTTACAGAGAGTACGAGGGGTGCTCTAATCTCTGTACGGTAAACAAAAACGCAGGGATAGCACCCGTGAAGGTAGACGGGCGTATACTTTCGCTTGCTGAGTACGGAATCGACGTATACGAGAAAACCGAAGGCGCCGTGAATATTGCCATGGGAAGCGTGCTCAAGATATGGCACGACTGCCGTGAGCAAAACAACAGAGATGATGCCGACACCGAGATACTGCCCGACGAAGCCTCTCTTGCCCTTGCGGCAGAGCATACCGATATAAATAAGGTAAGAATCGATAGGGAAGCGGGTACGCTTTACCTTGAGGATGCCGAAATGTCGCTTGACGTAGGCGCGATAGCCAAGGGGTACGCGGCAGACTGTGCGGTGAGGATGCTCAAGGAGGGCGGCATAACCGAAGGCTATGCCTTGAACCTGGGCGGAAACGTCATAGCTCTGGGCGAGAAGCGTCAGGGCGAAGCCTGGCAGGTGTCCGTGCAGAGTCCCTACGAGGACAACTCCTCGCGAGTAGCAAGAATAGAGGTGCGTGATGCTTCGCTTGTCACAAGCGGCATCTACGAGAGATACTTTACCGTAGGCGGCAAAAGATATCACCATATAATAGACCCGACAACACTTTACCCGTCCGAGTATTTTGACGGAGTGAGCGTGCTCGGGGCGGAAAGCGCTCTGTGCGACGCGCTCTCGACTGCGCTTTTCTGTATGCCGCTTGAGAGAGGTCAGGCACTTATAGCTTCGATAGACGGGGTGGAAGCCGTCTGGGTGAAGGACGGACAGGTTTACAGATCCGCAGGCTTTCCCGAAAACGTTGAGTAGCTAAAAAGCTGCAATTTTGTCAAAAACAAGCAAAAATGCGGCGGCGATTCGAAAATGCGAAAAAGTTTCGAAAAAAAATAACAAATACGCCAAATATCGTATTGACAAAAAGCACGAGTTGTTTTATACTCATTATGTAAGTATGATACGAGGAGTATCAAAAAATATTCAAAAGGAGAAAAACAATGAAAAAAATACTTGCATTACTTATGGTTGTTGCTATGGTAGCTGTTATGGCAGTATCCGTTTCTGCAGCACCCTACACCTTCACAGAAGAGAACTGGGTTTTTGAAGACGGTACCGCTACAGGCGTTTCTTTGTCCGGAAACACGTATACCATGGAAGAAGGCGCATACCCTGCTCACTGGGCAAGCGCTCGTCTTATGGTAGGTGACGATCACACCGACGGCTTTACCGTTAAGATATCCGACATCCAGTGGGATGAAGAGAACGACAACGCTGTTGCTATCGTTTACGGTAACGGCACAGCTCCTACACCCGGCTTCGTTGACAGCTGGCACAGCTGCTTCGTTCTTCTCGTAAGAAACGACGGAAGCATCGTATTCTGGGGCGACGCTTGGGGAGATTGGATGACGTACGGTCTTTGGGTTGGCGTTCTGTCTACCGACAAGACTCTCGGCGAGACAGTAACCGAGTTTACATACTCTATGGTTCCTAACGCTGACAACACTGTTTACACCTTCTACGTAAACGACGTAGTTGTATATGAGTACGACATGGCAGCTCAGGCAGCAGCTGACGAAAACGGCGCTTGGGCATCCGTTCTTCACAATCCTCAGGATGCAACAGCTAACTTCGGCTTCATGGTTCTTGACGGAACATACAGTGCAGAGAAGGGCTGGGGAAGCATACCCGAAGGAACTCTTTCCTACACGATCGAAGAGGTTGACAGCGTAGGTACTGTACCCACTGTTAACGAAGGTGGAAACGAAGGCGGAAACGAAGGTGGAAACGAAGGTGGAAACCAGGGTGGAAACCCCGACACAGGCGACAACACTTGGGCAGTAGCTGCAGTAGCTGCAGTAGCTCTTATGGGTTGCGGCATAGTTATCACAAAGAAGAGATCTTCTGTTAGATAATTTGACCGAACGGTAACCTTTTAATAAACGTTTTTACAGCCATGGCGGATTTCGTCATGGCTGTAGACACATATACGGCAGGATTCACTTTATTTTGTGAATTCAGACGAAAGCTTTAACACATATATTTATGAGGAAACAACTATGCTTTTAGAAAACGCAAAATTTATAACGACTAAAGAACCTCAATCCCCCATAGCCCCCGTGTTCCGCAGAGCTTTTTCTCTGTCGGGCAAGGTAAAGAGTGCAAGCTTGACAATAACGGCGCGCGGTCTTTACGAGGCGCACATAAACGGAAAGCGCGTGGGCAGATTCGTTTTTGCTCCCGGCTGGACTTCGTATAAGAATCGCCTGCAGGTGCAGACCTACGACGTGACGGGCATGCTCGGAGAGGAAAACACAATCGACGTTCTGATCGGACTCGGCTGGGCATACGGCGAAATATCGCGCGGTACTTATTCGGATATCTGTCCTCCATCGGTTATTGCATCGCTTGACGTGACCTACGATGACGGCAGAGTAGAGAGTATTGCGACCGACTCGTCTTGGCAGTACGCAAATACGGGAATCCTCTACAACGACCTCTATAACGGCGAGACCTTTGACTCAAACGTAGTATGGGAAAACTGGACTGATGCCCTTGAGACCGACGGCAAAAAGGAAACGCTTATCGAGCAGATAGGCGAGGACGTGATTGAAGTCGAGGAGATATATGCGAAGAATTACTTTATCACGCCGAAGGGCGAGAGAATAATCGACTTCGGACAGGAGGTCACAGGCTACGTTTCCTTCAGATGTGTCGGCGCAAAAGGCAAGAAGATAGTTATTGACCACGCAGAGATTCTCGATAAACACGGAAACTTCTATAACGAAAACTACCGCGGCGCAAAATCGCGCATAGAGTATATATGCAACGGTGACGAGTCTGAGTGGTATCACCCCACCTTCACCTTTTATGGCTTCAGATACATACGTCTGACAGAATATCCGACCGATGAGACCTACGTTGGAGACTTCAAGGCGATAGTCGTTCATTCCGACCTGAAGCGCACGGGACGCTTTAAGTGCTCCGACGGTATGATAAACCGCCTTTACGAAAACGTAATATGGGGACAGAGAGGCAACTTCCTCGACGTTCCGACGGACTGCCCGCAGAGAGACGAGCGCGCAGGCTGGTGCGGAGATGCGCAGGTGTTCTGCCGTACCGCCGCATACAATTACGACGTAAACAAGTTCTTCCGTAAGTGGCTTGGCGACTTGGCGATTGAACAGTATGAAAACGGCAAAGTTCCCCAGATAATACCGACAATGAACTGCTACTCGGGACATGACGGTGCTTTCGGCTGGGGAGACGCGGCAACCGTTTGCCCTTGGGAAATATATCTGGCTTACGGGGATAAGACGATACTTGAAGCTCAGTATCAGTCAATGAAAAAATGGTGCGACTACGTTTATTCGAAGGGAAGCTGCCCGAGCGAATGGGGAAGCGGAAATCAGCACGGCGACTGGCTCGCGCTTGACCACGCGGAAGGCTCGTATAAGGGTGCTACCGACGACTGCTTGCTTGCGACCGAATTCCTTGCATATTCCTGCTTGCTCACAGCAAAGGCGGCAAAGGCGCTCGGTAATACGGATGACGAGCAAAAGTATCTCTCTCGTCGAAGTGAGGTTGCAAAGAGCTTCTGTGAGCATTACGTAGGGGAGGATGGATACTTAACCTGCGATACGCAGACGGCATACGCTTGCGCGCTCAAGTTCGGCATAGCCCCTGACCGCGAGAAGTTTGCACGCCGTCTTGCCGATAAGGTCACCGAGAACGGCGACAAGCTTCAGACAGGCTTCCTTGGCACAAGCTTTATCCTTGATGCTCTTACCGAAAACGGCTACGCAGACGTAGCGTATAAGCTTCTTATGCAGAAGGAATTTCCGTCTTGGCTTTATTCGGTTCGCAAGGGTGCGACTACCATGTGGGAGCACTGGGACGGACTCAAGCCGAACGGCGACGTGTGGTCGGCTGATATGAACTCCTTCAACCACTACGCATACGGAGCCGTTGCTTCCTGGATGTATGGAACAGTTTGCGGAATCAAGCCCGACGAGGAAAATC
>JAZORU010000034.1:0-15335 GCA_045656765.1 Eubacteriales bacterium | reverse complement strand
AATTTCGGCTTTGCTACGCTCCTCGGTCCGCTCGGATCTGACAGTCCCCCGGACTGTCATTCAACACCTCGCGTTCAAGCCCCGTCTGTTTAAAATCCCACCATAAACAAAAACACCGACGCTATTGCATCGGTGTTTTTGTTTATGGTGCGAGAAACGGGACTTGAACCCGTACGGTGTGAACCACACGCCCCTCAAACGTGCGCGTCTGCCAGTTCCGCCACTCTCGCGAGCACTTGCTTATTATACAACCTTTGACGCAGTTTGTCAATAGCTTTTTTGAAATTTTTTTAAATAATTTTCAAAGCGCCAAAACGGCGTACAAAAAGCTGAAAATTCCCTACTTATTCTCCTGTCTTTTCAAGTAAAGCTCATCGGCAAGGCGGCAAAAATCCTCGCAGTCAAGTCTCTCACCGCGTATGTTCAAATCAAAACCGCAAGCCGTGACAGCTTCTGCCACTCTCTCCTTCGGTATGTCCGTAAAAACGTGAGAAAGAGCGTTGACGAGTGTCTTTCTTCTTTGAGCGAAAGCCGCCTTTATCACAGCGAAAAACAGCCTCTCATCCTTCGGTGTATAAACGGGGGTATCGTAAGGCGTTATTTGAACTACAGCGGAATTTACCTTCGGCATAGGCATAAAGCAACCTGCAGGAACACCAAAGAGTTTCTCTGCACGACCGTAATACTTTAGCACCGCCGTTATGGCTCCGTAATCCGAGCTTCCCGCCTCGGCGCACAGGCGACTTGCCACCTCGTTTTGCACCATTACGGTAATACTCTCAAAGCGGATACCGCTCTCAAGCAGATACATTATAATAGGCGTAGTTATATAGTACGGAAGATTTGCGCACACGCAAACCTCTCTCTCGTTATACCCTTCTATAAGAGAGTGAAGGTCGGTCTTGAGCACGTCTGAATTCGTTACCTTTACGTTGTGAAATTCCCCGAGCGTAAGCGCGAGGATCGGTATCAATCCCTTGTCTATCTCAACCGCAGAAACGGCAGGTGCACGAAGGCAAAGCTCTTTCGTAAGACACCCGATCCCGGGACCGATTTCAAGCACGAGCTTAGTCTTATCGGTTACTGCAGAGTCAGCAATGCTTTCAGGCACCCAGTTTTCAATTAAGAAATTTTGCCCGTAATCTTTGCGAAAAGTAATATTATGAGCCTGCATAAGCGTCTTTATGGTTGTAATATTACATAAATTCATAATTTTTTGTGCCTTTCTACTTGACAAAGCTAAATAAAACAAGTATAATAATATAGCTTGCAAAATTGCTGGTGTAGCACAGTCGGTAGTGCAGCTGATTCGTAATCAGCAGGTCGTGTGTTCGAGTCACATCACCAGCTCCATACAAAGCTTTCCCATAAACGAACCGAACGGTTCGTTTATGGGATTTTTCTTTTTTGTTTTTACTGCAAAGCCGCACCGATAACGGTAGCAAACTGTGCATTCTCCGGAATAATAAAGTTTACGCCGAACAAGCTCGACATCTCGCCAAACACCTTTTTACAGCTTAAGAAGGTAGTCATGTTGCCCGTCAGCACTATATCGGATATACCCTTGCCTCTTGCAGCAAAAATTGCCATCATGGCAATCGTTTCAAAAACTGTATTGATAATACCCGCCGCTATATCCGCACGGTCGGCAAGGTCGGAAACCTTTCCGAAGTTTGACGCGGTAAGCTCAGCCGACATTCCGTCAAAGCGGCCGGGATTTGATATATCCTTTATCTTCAGGTCGATTTTGCTTATGTCTCCCTGCTCTGCAAGCTCTTCTATATGAGAGACGTTGTTCATTCCGATAAGCAGCTTCGATAGTCCTACAAGCGTGCCTCCGCCGACACCCGTTCCGCCGAGGTAATCTACCCCCTCACCTTTTTTTGCATGAACGAGAGCGGTTCCCGTTCCCATACTGACAACGATAGCCTCGTCAAGCCCCGAAATATAAAGCCCCCCGCGGCCAATGCTCTCAAATTCCGAGACGTTATCACATTCAAGCTCGTATATGGGCTTTGCAAGATAAGAGCTTCCCACGCCCGTAACCTTGACTCTGTCTATATCGTCAAGCGTTAAGCCGTTGTCGCAAAGAAACCTTCCGAAAGCTCCGTAAAGCGACGTTATGGGGTCCCCCGCTTTTACAAACAGCGGGGATATAAGCTTTTGCTCTCCGTCCTGCTTTTGAAAGCCGACTATTTTCGTAGTGCTTCCGCCTACGTCAATTCCTATAATAGTATTTTTCATATCATATACCGTTTCATATAGTTATTTTCTCTATGAGTATACACTCAAATTCGTGTCCTGTCAAGGCTCACGCTCAAATCAATGCCGCTATTCTCTCTGCCGCCTCCGTGACAGAGAGTCGGTTGCAGTCGACCACACAGTCGGCGTACTTCTCGTACAGCGGCACTCGCTCGCCGTAGAGGGAAGGCAGGTCAGCTCCGTTTCGGTAAACGACACCGCGCGAGCTTCCCGTATTTCCAATATGCTCTCTTACCCCGTCAAGTGACAGAGACATATAGACTACCTTGCCGAGAGATCTAAGATGCCGCATAGCGCGCTCACCGTAAATGGCACTTCCGCCCGTTGCAATGACGGTGCGCTCGCAATCTATCTCGCAAAGTGCCTCGTCCTCAAGCTCAATAAATCTCTCGCACCCAAGCTCCTCTATCAGCTCCCAGAGGCGCTTTGAGTGCTTTTTTTGTATGTACAGGTCAGCATCAAGAAACTCGTATCCGAGAATCTTCGCGCATACCACTCCCACCGTGCTTTTACCACATCCGGGCATACCTATTAAAATAACGTTGTTTTTCTTCACCATTTACCTCGCTTTTATTTCAGAGTAGCAGAAAAGTCCACGCGCACCTCACGTCCGAGCGGCAGGGAATATATATAAACGTCACGTACTTCTCTCTCAAACATCTCCTCAAGTGCGAGCTTGTAGTAGTATAGCTGCTGTGCGTGACGCTCACAAAGCTTTTTCTCTGCAAACTCGGGATGTGATATCTCATAGTCGGTAAGGTAGTCAGTTTTATAATCAAAGAGCACTATATTATCTTCTTCAAGGAAGAATCCGTCAATTACTCCCTGAACGAGCAGAGTCTCGCCTTCAAGCTCGCCTGCTTTTTCCTTGTTTTCTGTAAAGGACGCCGCATCAAGTCTCAGATTAAATCTAAACTCGCGCCACAGTCTCTCAGCTCCCGACATACGCGCAAAAAATCCGCTTTGGAGAAAGGCCCTTATCTGCTCTTTGTTTGCTATATCTGCAGAGACTCGGTCTATAAAGCCTTCGCTGACGAGCCGTTCAAGCTCACGCTCGACTCCCTGCATCTTCATATTATCAAAATCTGCAAACTGCATAATAAGGTGGGTTGCAGTTCCTTTAGCCGCTCCGTCAGGCTCGCTATCTTCTTTGAGAAATTCGGGCATAGCCTTAAACCTTAAGCTCTTTTCTTCGCTTACGTCAAGCTCCTCCGCTTCTCCGTCGTCCTCGTCAAGAACACCGGGGTATAGCTTTGACACCGACATTTTCGCCTTTATCTTCGTCATAGTCTCATAAGGGTAGACGTAGTCCATGCGACTACGCAAGAGCGAAAGGGTACGCTCCGTGTCCTCGCAGGAGACTGCTTTCTCCACCTTATCTTCCTCTCGGGAAGTCTGCAAAACGGCAATCTCCATGCTATCCGTCTTATAAGCACACTCCCACGAATCATGCATAGACTGCTTTAGTATGCAAAGCAATATAGCATCGGCGAAGTTGCTCAGTTCCGACACGGTATCATTTGAGAAAAACTTCGCTCTGAACACTGCCTTGTCGCACATTTTCTCAAACGAGCTTGCGTGCGGGGGCTTTGCCGTGATGTAAAGCCGCTCCCTTGCTCTCGTAAGTGCGACGTACAGTATACGCATTTCCTCTTCGCTTGCAAGCATATTTTTGTATATGCCGACGGCCTGTCTGTGAGGTGTGTCAATAACCGCAACGCTGCCGGGCTCTCGAATCTTAAAGCCTATGCCGACGTCTCTGTCGTAAAGAAGACTGCGGCGCGAGTCTTCAAGATTGAAGCTCTTTTGCGTTTCGCATACGAAGCAAACGGGAAACTCAAGTCCCTTTGATGCGTGGATGCTCATTATCTTGACCGCCCCTTCGGCAAATTCGCTCTCGGAATCAGTAGCAAGCTTATTGCGCATCATATTTTCGATATATTCAAGGAAGCTGTAAAGCCCTCTGAAGCCCCCCTGCTCATAGGTACGCGCGCAATCGTAGAGCGCCATGCAGTTTTTCTTTACCCTTCGTCTTTCATAAACGCTCGTACACTCAGCCGATGCAAGAGAGATGAAAGCGCACTCCTCGTATATCTGCCAGATAAGCGCATCGGTCGAAGCAGTCTTCGATATCTCTCTAAAGCGGTTATTTGCTTCAATGAAGGCTTTGCATTTTTCATCACCGAGGTCTCTTGCATAGCACACTACCGCATCGTAGAGAGAAAGGCTGTCCTTGTATTCACGCTTGATTTTCACAAGCTCGTCAGCACTAAAACCGTATATACCCGAAAGAAGCGCACCCGCAAGATACACGTCTTTGTGCGGGTTGTCAATAGCGTTAAGCAGGCAAAGTGCAAGCTTTACCTCGGCAGAGTTATAAAACGGCGTCTTGTCGCCCGTAGTCACGGGTACACCGCGCCGCTCAAGCTCACGCTTGTATGCGGGAGCAGTCGACTTGTCGCTTCGCAGAAGTATTGCGATATCGTCGGGCGAGATGGGTGTACCGTCGTTTTTGCGCTCCGTGTTTATAAGACGTACTATCTCGTCGGCAACGAAAGCCGCCTGTGCCGAAAATTTCTTGGAAGATTTCCCGTCATCCTCGCATATTACAAAGCGCGGACACACCTCGTGCTCGCTTACCTTGCCGCCGTCCTTTGAATAGACGAGCTCATCCTGCGAAATATACTTAAATCTGCCGTTTGCTTCGCCGAGAAGAGTTGCAAATATTCGGTTAACAAAATCAATCACCTTTGAGTCACAGCGGAAATTGTTTTGCATAAATATACTGCAGGGTTCATTTGACTGCTCTTCTCTTTTGAATTCACCGTAACTGTCGCGGCGGGACGTAAATATGGAAGGCTCGCCTCCGCGGAAGCTGTATATAGACTGCTTAACGTCACCTACCATAAAAAGATTATGCCCATTTGAAACTGCGGCGAATATCCTGTCCTGAACCTCGTTTACGTCCTGATACTCGTCTATGTATATCTCGTCTGTCAGTTCAGCTATCTCACGTGCCGCGTCGCTCGGCTCGTCTCCGTCGTAGAGCGCCTTCTCCGCGTAATACTCAAGGTCGTTGTAGTCAAGCACCCCCGCGTCCTTTTTATCCTGACGGAAGCGCTCCTCAAACTCACAAAGTACAATATAAAGCAAATTTGAAAGAATTTCGGTATTGAGACGCGCATAATCAAGCTCAAGATCGCTCGAATATTCAAAAAGCGTCCGCAGCTTTTTGATATCGTCCTTAAATTGCGAGCGAAGCATCTTTGCGTACTCTGAATTTGCGGTAACACTATCGCTCATAAGTGTGCCTAATTTCTCGAAGGTTACATTGAATAATGAGCGTGATGCCTCGATATAGCCTTTTTCCGCGCTTGCAAGAAGAAATCCTACGTTCTTTAAATCACTTTGCAGAGCGGGCAAATACGGATGCTCCGCTTCTTCTTCGGTAAGCAAAGCAATTATTTTCTGATATTTTTCTGCGTATGACGAAAGCTTCCTGTATAACAAATCCTTATACACTCTGCCGTATGAAGAATCAAAAAACTCTCCTTCTCCCAACCGGCAAGACGATTCTGCCATTTTGTTAAGATTATCGGCACCGCCCTTATACGAGCAAAGAGTTTTGTAAATCTCAAGAAAAATATCTGCAAGAGAGCCCTCATTTTTTGAATTGGTTATACACTCGACAAGCGTTGAAAATGAGGTTGCAAGAGATTCGTCTTTTTCCCCGCAAATCAACTCACCAATATTCGCGTTATCATAAAAAATCGAAACTACCTCGTTCATCACGCGGCGGGCGCGCAGCTCTCCCTCGGGAGCACTTTCGTTTTTGACCGATGAAGGAAGTCCGAGCCTGGCGGCATTTCTTTTAACTATATCAAAACAAAAGCTGTGTATCGTACTGATGCGTGCAGACGGAAGCTTCATCATCTGCATAGCGAGAAACTTATTACTCGGGTCTCTTTCAAGGGCTGCCGAAAGCGCCTTGTATATCTTTTCTTTGAGCTCGGATGCCGCGTTTCTCGTAAACGTAACGACAAGCATCCTCGATATGTCCGAAGGATTTTCGGGATCTGTCAGTCTTCTTATAATGCGCTCGGTCAGGGTTGCGGTCTTACCCGAGCCTGCCGCCGCACAAACGAGAATATTGCGGTCTCGCGCGTTTATCGCATCCTGTTGTGCCTCTGTCCATTTTACAGACATATTATCCCTCCTCCTCGGAATTTTCTTGCGGCTCATCCGCCTGTGAGTAATTGCGGCAAACCGCCCTGAATGAGCAGGTCTCGCACATACGGCTGCCAAGATACTCGGACGGCTTTGCTTCAACGTTACCCGTGCAAAGCTCGTCTGCCATTGAGACAACTACCCGGCTTACCTTTTCTTTTAATTCTTCAAATTCTTTATCGTCAAAAAGTGTTATTCCCTTGCCTGCCTTTAATTCATATTTTGATTCAGTTACGGGAATATATTTTCCTTCAAGCGACCGTTCCATACAGCGAAGCACGCTCTCGTTTTTCAAAAGAAGTCCTCGCCTCGCAAGTGACTTTTCTGCCATACTATCAACGTCTACGGCACTTGTAGGAGATCCCAAACTCACGTCAGCAACAGATGCCGAGTAGTAAAGCATACCCGCAGGCAGAATCCTTGAGCCTTCTCTGCCGCCTATATGTCTTATAAACTCCTTGTTCGTCTGCGCACACATACAAAACAGATATATCAAAAGCTGAAGGTTAAGTCCCCGCTCCACGTCGCGCAGAGAGAAGTCCTTCGCTCCCGTCTTGTAGTCGACCACTCTTACGTAAATGTCGTCATAGACACGGTACGCGTCGGCACGGTCAAGAATTCCGTAAAGAGAGAGCTGTGCGCCCTCGGAAAGAGTAAAGGTAAGGGGTGCCGGGTTTGTTGGGGAATTATCAAGTATCTTCATTTCATGCGCTATGGGTGTGAAGTTTGACTCGCAAAACTCGTGACATATGTTCTTGCATATAATACCGACAGAGCGGCGAAGACGGCCGAAAAGACTCAGCAGTCTTGCACTGCGCGCATCTCCCTCGGGGCAAACGCGAAGTATATAGCTCTCTATTATCTCAGCAGTCTTTGCTTCAATATCCTCGTCGGGCGAGTCAAAGCGGAACTCACCGTCGCGCGACAGCTTGCCCGTCAGCTCGTCGAGTATGTTGTGAACGAGGTTACCTATATCCGACGCGCCGAAATCGTACTGTCTGTCCTCGTCAAGCGAAAGAATATAACGGCAGAAATACGCAAAATGGCATCTTGCGTAGCTTTCAAGACGCGACTGCGTCATTGAGAGCTTCTTTGAAAAGAGCGCCTTCGCAGTTTCTCTTGAAAGCACCTTGCCGAGCTGATACGGCTCTTTCCCCCATTCCTTTGAGATAAGCGCGAGCGCGGCAATACCTGCGTTTTCGGTGTCGTTTTCAAAGTCAGCCGAGAGAGCCGCCTCATACGCTCCAGCTTTGTCATATACTCGCTCCTCTATCGAGAGCGCCGAGTATACCCTCACCTCTTTTATATTCATAAGGCGCATAAGGCTCACGGTTGAGTTCGACATTCTGCCGACCAAGCCGCTCTTTGAGTAAAGCACGCTCAGGCTCTCAGAAGGCGCAGAGACGGCACGGGCGTAATAGAACAGTTCCTTTGAAGCGTCAAGCTCCACGTCGTGCTCAATATCTATTCCGATATCGGATAGCTGCTTTCGCTTTACGTAATCAAAGTAAACCTTATCGCGCACGGCAAGCGGAAAAGCTCCGTCGGATGCGCCAATGATTATTGCGTGCCGAACTCCGTCTGCACGAAGCATAACGGCATCTCCCACAGTAACGGCATCAGCCGAGGTGGGAATTACAGACACCTTTTTCGTATGCAGAGTAAGGCGCAGAAGCTTATAAAAGGTATGGGCGCTGACACACTCCTCCCCTACCGTTTTTACCATAGTGTCAAGCGAGGAAAGAATGCACAAGTAAACACCCTCGCACTCGCGTGCCGACTGCTCGTCTCCCTCTCTGCTATGCCTTTGCGCCTCGGCTTCAAGCTTTTCCTTTATACCGAGTCTGTCGAGAAATCTCCAAATTGCAAGGCAGTGCTCCTTTATCGTGTGCTCACCCGAAACATCTTCAAAAAACGGCAAAAGAAGCTCTGTGAGAGTGTGCTTTACCTTGTTTGCACATTCAAGCATACGGTCGAATTTTTCACTCTTGCGGTCGGTATAACCACCCGGACTGTTTTCAAAGTCACGGCCGTCAAAAAATCTCTTTCCGTTTATCTTCCACGAATTTACGTATTTTTCAAAAAGGTTGCACTCATCGCCCGTTATATCGGTGTATCCCGTCTTGATAAATCCAATAACGTCCTCACGTCTTGCACCTCTCGTATAAAGTGAGAGGGCGCTGTATATAAACTTAATTGCGGGGTGCGCCTCGGCGCGCTTATCGCGCGCAAAAAAGCAGGGTATGCCGTGCCTCTCAAAAGCTCTTTCAAGCACGCCCTCGTATATATCAGTATTTCTTGCGATAACCGCAATATCACGGTATCTCGCCCCTTCGGTTATCTTTTTCTTTATAAGCGCAGATACAGCCTCGGCTTCCTCTTTTATGTCTGCCGTCTCGTATATCTCGATTCCGTCACACTCGCCCTCGTACACGGATGACGAGTCAAGATAAAGATTGTCCGAGAGGAATCTCAGAGCCTCTCTCTTTCCTTTTTTTGATTTGCCTGCGTATACGTACTCAACCTTATCTCCAAGGCTCTCGGCTAATAGCTCCAGCTTGTTTTTCGTGTTCACAAGCTCCGCGCCGTATGAAAACTCACCCGCCGAAAAATCAAGCGGGAGGGTTACCGTCACGCTTTTGCTTTGAGAGAGCAGTCTGCCTATCAGCTTGAGCTGAGGGGCGGTAAAGCTCACAAAGCCGTCTATGTATATATCCGTGTCCGAGAAGAATTTGTTGGTTTCAAGCAGACTGCACACGCGGTCTATATCCTTTTCACTGTCGGAGTATTTTTCTGCAAGCGATGCTTCATACACAGAAAGTATGAGTGAAAGGTCATAAAGCTCTCTCCCGAGCGGAGTATCACCGAGCTTTTTTGCCGCAGCTTCAATATCAGCGGTGCAAACACCCGAGGCTCTCAGCTCATTTAAAACCGCCATCGTCTTGCTTATCCTGCCCTCGTCAACATCGGCACATTCCTCGTTTAGCATACCGCCAAGTGAGGACATACTCTGCCACATACAAAGTGTCTTCGAGGTCTTATCGGCATAGTTATAGGAAAGTCCGCCAAGCGAACGAAAAACCGTGTTTGCAAGGCGCGAGAAATTAAGCACCTCGAACACAAGCGCAGCAGAAGGCGCAAGCGTGCTTGAGGCTTCTGCTTCCGCGCGCACGGTATCCTGCTCGGGCACTATAAGATATATGCTCTTTTTGTATGGGTCACGCTCGGATATGCTCTTCTTTATCCGAGAGAAAAGCTCGGTGCTCTTACCGCTTCCAAAGCCCCCGTAGATTATAGTCAGCATTACCTCTCCCCCCCGATAATTTTCAGATTCCGCTCGATAGTCTCGCGCCCACGCCATGAAAACGCGCGCTCAAAGAATTCCTCGTCGCTCATAGAATAAAGCGTGTCAAGGTCTATATTTTCAATACGCTTTCTGTAAAAGAAATCTATCGGTGTAAAGATGCTTTCCCGCTCGACCGCCTCTCTCGTATAGGGACAGACGTTCTGGCAGATGTCACATCCCCACACACTTTTGTGCGCTATAAGTCTCTCACGCTCGTCGGGGGATAGCTCTCCCTTCTTTTGAGTCAGAGCAGAGAGGCACTCGGAAACCGACAGTCCCGAAGGGCACTGCCTCTTGCAAGCGCCGCATCCGCGGCACACACGTGCCCCACCCGAATAAAGCTCCATACCGTAGTTTTCGGCGGGCATATCCGATATTATCTCACCGAGGAAAACGAAAGAGGAATATTTTTCACTTATAAACAGGTGGTTTTCCCCTATCATGCCAAGTCCTGCCTTAGCCGCCGCGTACACCTCGGATATGGGTGAGCGGTCTGCAAAGCCCCAAAAGCTATATCCGGGATAAAGCTCGCGCAGGCGCGGAATAATACGGTCGAAAAGTCCTTCAAAATACAGGTGATAGTCGCAGCCGCAGGCATACGCCGAGATGTTTTCGCTCTTTCCCGTGAAATACGGCACGCAAATCATCAACGCAGAGCCACACTCGGCACTCACGGATATGCGCTCAAGCAGATACTGCTTTTGCACGTATACGTCTGATAGCCTCACAGGTGCGTAGTATTCAATTTTCTCAGCCGAAAAGATTTCACCGAGTGTCATATCTATCCGAGTCCTTTCGCGGCATTATATATGTATTAAATATATTATAACAAATATATCGGGATATTTCAACAAAAAAACGAAGCAAAAACGGAAAAGGCATTTTCCGTTTGACAAAAAGAGTAATTTATGGTATAATTTCTATAATTGATTTTAAAAGCCAAAGGAAGTAAGATATGGCAACGAAGATAGTACAAAACGAATATAACGACAACGCCATAACCTCGCTCAAGGGTGCGGACAGAGTAAGAAAGCGCCCTGCCGTAATTTTCGGCTCGGACGGGCTTGAGGGATGTGAGCATTCCTTTTTCGAGATACTCTCAAACTCGGTAGACGAAGGAAGAGAGGGCTACGGCAAGCAGATAAAGGTCACCGTTTGGCGCGATCATTCGCTTGAGGTAGACGACAGAGGACGCGGTGTTCCGCTCGGCTGGAACGAAAAGGAACAGGCGTACAACTGGTATCTCGTATACTGCGAGATGTATGCGGGCGGTAAATACAACAATAACGAAGAGGGCGCAAACTACGAGTATTCCCTCGGTCTTAACGGTCTCGGTGCTTGCTCAACACAGTACGCATCCGAATATATGAACGTCAAAAGCTACGACGGCAAGTTCGTGCGCGAGATATCCTTTAGCAAGGGTGAGCCTGTAAGCGAGCTTACCGAGCGCGAGCTTGACAAGAAGGAAAAACGCACGGGTACGGTAATCCGCTGGAAGCCCGACCTTGAGGTTTTCACCGACATAGCGATACCGCACGAGTTCTTCGTTGACGTGCTTCACCGTCAGGCTGTCGTAACGGGGTTAGAGTTCATTTTACGCATAGAGCAGGAAAACGGCAAGTTTGAAGAACACACCTTCTACTACGAAAACGGAATTACCGACTACCTTCGTGAAATTGCAGGCGAATCAGCGCTGACCGAGCCTGTATTCTGGCAGATGAGCGCGCAAGGCCGCGACCGCGAGGACAAGCCCGACTACAAGGTAAAGGCTGACTTTGCATTCTGTCTTACGAACACCTGCGCGCGTCTTGAATACTACCATAACGCAAGCTACCTTGAATACGGCGGTGCGCCCGACAAGGCGGTAAAGGCGGCTTTTGTATCAAGCATTGACAAGATGCTCAAAAACGGCGGAAAATACTCTAAAAACGAGTCAAGAGTTTCCTTCTCCGACATAGAGGAGAGCCTGCTTTTCATATCAAACTCGCTCTCCACCCAAACGTCGTATGAAAACCAAACAAAAAAGGCAATAAACAACACCTTCATCCAGAAGGCTATGACAGAATTTCTCACCCGTCAGCTTGAGGTGTATTTCCTTGAAAATCCCACGCAGGCCGACATCATAGCAAAACAGGTGCTTGTAAACAAGCATAGCCGTGAGGAAGCGGAAAAGAGCCGTATCGACATAAAGAAAAAGCTCTCGAAGACTATGGACGTGGCAAACAGAGTTGAAAAATTCGTACCCTGCCGTTCCAAAGACCCCGAGAAGCGCGAGATATATATAGTTGAGGGTGACTCGGCTATGTCAAGCTGCAAGCTCGGACGCGACGCTGAATTTCAAGCTATAATTCCCGTCAGAGGAAAGACGCTCAACTGTCTTAAATCATCATACGACAAGATATTTAAAAACGATATCATAGTTGACCTTCTGCGCGTTATCGGCTGCGGTGTTGAAATAAAAACGAAGCAGAAGGACATATCTCAGTTCGATATAAACTCGCTTCGCTGGTCGAAAATTATAATATGCACCGATGCAGACGAGGACGGATTCCAGATAAGAACGCTTCTTCTGACCATCTTCTACCGACTGCTCCCTACACTCATAAAAGAGGGCAAAATATTCATTGCCGAGTCTCCTTTGTTTGAGATAACGGCGAAGGATAAAACCTATTTTGCCTACAACGAGCAGGAAAAGGCGGATATAATCGCACAGCTCGAGGGCACGAAATACACGCTTCAGCGCTCAAAGGGACTCGGTGAGAACCAGCCCGATATGATGTGGGAAACGACGATGAATCCCGCTACCCGCAGACTTATTGCGGTCACCGAGGCTGACGCAAGAGAAACGGAGATCATATTCGATACCCTTCTCGGTGACAACCTCGCCGCAAGAAAGGAATTTATTGCGGCACACGGTGCTGAATATATCAAAGAAGCGGATATATAAAAACAAAATAAAATCGCTCGGGCCTTTAATTGCTCGAGCGATTTTTAATTCTTTATCTTATATAAGCTCGGCCATATCAAGAACGAGCTTCTCGGTTTTCTCCCAGCCGATACAGGGGTCTGTAATAGACTTACCGAAGCCCTCCTCGTCGATCTTGCGGCAACCGTCCTCAAGATATGACTCGATCATAAAGCCCTTGACCATCCTTTTGATATCGTCGTTATGACGGGCTGAATGTAAAACTTCCTTGCAAATACGGGGCTGCTCTGCATATTTCTTACCCGAGTTCGCGTGGTTCGTGTCCACGATAACAGCCATATTCTCAAGTCCTCTTTTTGCATAAGCATCATAAAGAGAAACGAGGTCTTCATAGTGGTAGTTCGGCATAGATCTGCCGAGATTATCCACGTATCCGCGAAGTATAGCGTGGCAAAGCGGGTTTCCGGTCGTCTTTACGTCCCACCCTCTGTAAATAAAGGACTGCTCCGACTGTGCCGCGGTTATGGAATTGAGCATAACCGAAATATCTCCCGAGGTCGGATTTTTCATACCTACGGGAACCTCAATTCCGCTTGCTACGAGGCGGTGCTCCTGATTTTCTGTCGAGCGCGCGCCTACCGCAACGTAAGAGATAAGATCGGACAGGTAACGGTGGTTTGACGGGTATAGCATCTCATCGGCGGTTGAAAGCCCCGTTTCCGAAAGAACTCTCGTATGAAGCTCACGAATTGCAAGAATACCGTGATAAAGGTCGGGCTTACCCGAGGGGTCTGGCTGATGTAGCATTCCCTTATATCCCGTTCCGGTCGTTCTCGGCTTGTTTGTGTAGATTCTCGGAATAAGGATAAGCTTATCCTCTACCTTATCCTGAAGCTTTTTGAGTCGGTAGACATACTCCATGACAGGAGCCTCGCTATCTGCGGAGCAAGGACCGATGACTAAAATCATCTTGTCTGACTTGCCGCAAAACACGTCACTGATCTCCTTATCGCGCTTCACTTTTGCTTCTGTCGCCGCCGCACTTACGGGATACTTTTCTTTTGTCTCCTTCGGTATCGGCAATTTTCTGAAAAATTCCATTGACATATCAGTGTTCCTCCTCTCATAAATTTTGCAAACTTAAAAGCTTTTTTAAATGGGTTTACAATTGAAAACAGATATGCTATAATTTTGAAAAAAGAATTTTCAAAACTTGTATAAAAGTTTAGCACAATAAAACGCAAAAGTAAAGTGTTTTAATGCAAAAAAATTCAATTTTTCGGTGAAAAAATGAAAGAAAAACTAACGCTTGAATTAAAACAATATCTCGGTGCAGACTACGCAGGGGACGTGTACCGCTACGACGTTATCGGCTCTACAAACGACGAAGCAAAAAAGCTTGCCCGTGCGGGTGCTGTGCACGGAACACTCGTTCTTGCAAACACTCAGACAAGCGGCAGAGGACGAGGCAAAAACAGCTTTCACTCGCCCGAGGACACGGGCATATATATGAGTGTTATAATTAAACCGAAATCACGCAAAACAGACACTCTATATACCGTTGCGGCTGCCGTTGCAGTACGGCGCGTGCTTGACAGATACACAGATAAAAAAGCCGAGATAAAGTGGGTAAACGATATCTATATCTCCGAGCGTAAGGTATGCGGAATACTATGCGAGGCTGTGCGAGACAACGACTCGCAGGAGATATCCGCGATCATTTGCGGTATAGGTGTTAATCTTAAGTGTCCCACTGCCCCCTTCCCCGAAGAGATAAAAGCCAAAGCGGGCTACGTAACCGACAAAGAGGTATCAAAGGAACGCGTTGCAGCAGAGCTTGCAGTCGAGCTGCTTGCAGTAATTGATTTAGAAAACGATGCCCTTATTCGAGAGTATTCGGATAACATGATGCTCAGAGGCCGCGAGGTATATTACAAAGAAAACGAAACGCTAAAAAAAGCCAAGGTAACTGGTGTTGACTGCACGGGCGGACTTGTCGTGCGCGACAGTCAAAACAAAGAGCAGATACTGCGCTCGGGCGAGGTGCACATTGAAAAATTCTAAAAAGCTTTCCGCAAAAACGCTCTGCTATATCTCGCTTTTCACGGCTCTTATATGTATCGGCGCATTTATTAAAATTCCCTTTGCCATACCCGTAACGCTTCAGCTTCTGTTCACAAACACAGCCGCACTGACACTTGGAAGAAAGTCGACCTTCTCGGTGCTTGCCTATATTCTTATGGGGCTCGTGGGGCTTCCCGTATTTTCAATGGGCGGCGGTTTCTCTGCGGTCTTTTCACTCACCTTCGGGTTTAATATAGGTTTTCTTATCGGTGCTTTTTTTGCAGGTGCGATAGCCGAGAGAAGCAGAAGCACCCGCTCGCTTGTCTTGGCATCGGGTATAAATATGCTTTGCGTTTATATATGCGGAGCTTTGTATTTCTGGCTTTTGCAAAATCTATATTTTGCCTCCCCCTCAAGCATAGGCTACGCCTTGTACGCATGTGTTCTTCCGTTTATTATTCCGGATGCAGTCAAGTGCGCCGTAAGCGTAAGTCGGAGGCCAAGCGGTCT
>JAZORU010000033.1:0-38247 GCA_045656765.1 Eubacteriales bacterium | reverse complement strand
TTCTCACACACAATACTAAAGTATTGTTTCTTTGTGTTCATCTCTCGTCTTGTTGTTCAATTTTCAATGACCTACGCCTCAAGCCCCACCGGACTCGCGACCTTCCTATTATACCGCATCCACTCGCTCTTGTCAATACCTTTTTAAAACTTTTTTCAAGTTTTTTCAAAGCACTAACCCGCGCGGTCAGCGGCTTTGTTAGTATACCACTTACCACCCCGTATTGTCAAGTAGTTTTTGAAATATTTTTTCAAAAAAGTTTATTTTTTTACTTTCTACATATAATTTTTATACAGTTCTTCAAAAAAGGAGACAAAAACCTTGATTACGATATTCATACGTACGATTTTAATATATTTTTTTCTTGTCTTTTTTATGAAGATAATGGGAAAACGACAGGTAGGCGAGCTTGAGCTGTCCGAGCTTGTAAGCACCCTACTCATCTCTGAGATTGCCGCAAATCCGATAGAAAACGCGGATATTCCCCTTTCAAACGTCCTCATTCCCTTGCTTCTTATTATATCGCTTGAAATAATTCTTTCCTATGCCACAACAAAAAGCGAAACGCTAAAGCGTTTCTTGTCGGTCAAACCGAGCGTCCTTATAAAGCGCGGCGTTCTTGACGTAGCAGAGCTTGAAAAAACAAGGCTCTCGGTCGAGGAGCTTGCAAGCGAGCTGAGGCTCAAAGGAATAAGCTCGCTTGACGAGGTAGAGTATGCCTTGCTTGAACAAAACGGACAGATAAGCGTTATTCCAAAAAAAATCAATTCACCCCTGACACCGCAAATGCTCGGCTTGAACGCGGCAGAGGACGGCATGTCGCATCTTTTGATAGTGGACGGGCACGTTAAGGAAAACAACCTCACACTTTCGGGCAAAAGCCGTGCTTGGCTTGATGCTCAGCTGTCAAATATGAAAAAGGACGCGTCGGATATATTTCTTTTTTCAGTGGATGACCGCAACCACGTAAGTATTATATATAAAGGAAGTGAAAAACAATGAAAAGCTTTATAGGTGCACTTATAATAGTCGTTTGCGTTATTATATTGATAAGCATAAACGCATATTTTTCGGCAAAGGTTACAGACGAGCTGTTTATTTCACTTGAGGATTTAAAATCCACGCAAAGCGAGGAAGCGTATGATGCCTTTGCGTCAAAATGGAACAAACACGCAACCTTCTTTACGCTGACGGTAGCGCGCAGTAACGTAAAGAAGGTCGAATCCGCCATGAGCCTTATATCCCACTCATTCTCCGAGAACAACCGCTCCGATTTTATTCGAGGGCTTTCGGAGATAGAGTGTGCAATATACGAAATTGCCGATTTTTCCGCTTTTAAATTTACAGACGTTTTGTAGCACAAATGTCTTTTGCGGAGTTGACACATTAATGAAAATGTAATATAATATATATATTATAAAAGTATATAAAAAGTGGGAATTATATAAAATGAACTTAAACGACCAGCCAACACACAGAGGCGGCACAGCAGAGCATCAAACGGCGATGCACGCAGGCCCACAGAACCGACGTTCCGCTAAGCCACAAGAGGTAGATACCCGAGGGCAGAAGCAAAGAGCACGGCACTACATAAACGAAAAGGATGCGGAGCTTGAGAGAATAAAAGCGCAGTACCCTAACCACGTAAAGCACAAGGACTACGTGCAGTCAAGAGCTAACCGAAGCGGTGTCCGCACCCTGTCCATGCTCGTTTTAATAGTCTTTTTGTTTTTCTCCTTGAGCTTGCTTGCGGTTTACGGAATAGCCGTAGCAGTCAAAAACGCAAGAACGCCGGAAGGCACGCCCGCAGGTGAGCAAACGAGTGTAACCGACACGACGGCAGCAGAACCGCCCGCAGACACGACAGCTCCCGACACACCAACCGACGTGCCGCCCGAGCCGCCGGCTATATACGCTTCCGTAACCGACACAACGGCAAACCTCTCGTCAGAGATCGGAAGCACGAACGCAATACTTATTGACCTCGAAAGCTTCACCGTCCTTGCGCAAAAAGGTCCCGGTGAGCGTATATATCCCGCTTCAATGACTAAGATCATGACCTTGCTCGTGGGTGTTGAGAATATGACCTCTCTCGACCAGAAGGCAACTGTAACTCAACAAACAATTGATTACTGTTGCAACGAAGATGCTACTCGGGCTGGATTTGAGCCCAACGAAACCGTTACCGTTGAAGACCTTCTGTACGGAATTATACTTCCGTCGGGTGCGGATGCGACGATGACGCTCGCTGAGTGCATCGCAGGCTCGGAAGAGGAGTTTGTCAGAATGATGAATACAAAGGCGGCAGAGCTCGGACTTAAGAATACTCATTTCGTGAATACCTCAGGGCTTCACCACCCCGACCACTACTCTACCGTACACGATATCGCGCTTATACTCAAAGCGGCAATGGCAAACGATACCTGCTTCAAGGTGCTCTCCGCCAACCATTATATTACATCCGAAACCACTCAGCATCCAACAGGAAAACCGCTCTACAGTATAGTTCACTCCCGCATCTCGTCGATTAAGTCAAACGACTTCACCGTAATCGGCGGAAAGACCGGCTATACCAACGAGGCAAGACAGTGCCTCGCTACCTACGCCGTGGCTTCTGACGGCAGCCACGATTACATTTTCGTGTCCGCCAACGCCGCCGACAGAAATATCCCCGTAAAAGACGCAGAATACGCGTATTCGACTTATATTGAATAACATTAATATAATTTTCCCGTCCGAAGAATCTTTCGTTTCTTCGGACGGTTTATTTTACGCAAAAAAGCCAAGGCTCGTAAGCCTTGGCTTTTTGTTTGGTTTTAAATTACGTTCTAAAAACGAGCTTAACCTACGATACCGGAACGCTCGATACCCTGAACAAGCTGTCTCTGGCAGAACAGGTAGATTATAAGCAGAGGTGCTATAATTACAAGTCCGCAGGTGTTTCTTATTGCAGAGTAGAACAGCGATTGACCTGCATAATCCGTTTGAAGTGATTTAGGTATCTCCTGAATAAGGTTTGGCATGAGCAGCGTCTTGTTGCTCGTAAAGAACATACTGTGATAGAACTCATCCGTCCACTGCCACGAGAAAGCAAACAGGAATACCGTTACCATCATAGGAACAGAGAGCGGGATGATTATCTTAAGGAATGTCTTAAACGTACCCGAACCGTCGATGTATGCCGACTCTTCAAGCTCATCGGGAACTCCGAGGAAGAACTGTCTCATAAGGAATATGTAAAGACCGTTCTTAAATGCAAGTCCCGTGATCGAGAGAAGGATATAAGGAACGAATGTGTTGGTAAGCTCAAGGTAAGGATATTTCCATCCAAGCGTCGGGCCGAGCACGCTGAATATACCGAACACGTCAAAGCGTCTGAACTTTCTGAACATAGAAAGCTGAAGCGTGCTGTGAGGTATTATCATCGTAAGTATAACGAGCAGGAATATAATTCCGTTACCCTTAAACTTGAACTTTGCAAGTCCGTATCCTACAAGGCAGCTTACCGCCATCTGCAATAATGCACATGACAGAGAAAGGATGGTTGTGTTCGTAAATGCTTCCCAATATCCAAGCTCGGAGAAAATAGCCTTATACGTATCAAGCGTAGGGTTCTTCGAAATAAGTCTTACCGTAACGTCAATAAAGTCATCCTGGCTCATGAATGAACCTGCGATCTTCGAAATAAACGGATAGATAATAACGAAAGAAACACCGAGAAGGATAAGGAATCTGAAAAGGAACCATACTACGTTTCCAACGAAATATCCGGAAAGGAACTTAGCCTTAAGTCTTTCCTTGAGAGGTGCACGTTCAAACTCAACTTTTATTCTGTTTTTACTTTCGCGCTTTACTTTGGGCGCGTTGTTTACGTTTGTATCCATATTTTCCACCTCCCTTATTTATCTTTTCTCTGATAGAAAATGAATGCAGAGGAAATTCCGGCAACCGCCGCGATTATAAGTATTACGACAAGGAAGTACATCCAAGCCATAGCCGAGGAAATTGTCTGTCCCTTCGAGCCTTGGTTGTACGCTTGGTCAATAACCTTCATAACGGGGTTCGACGAGTCTGTAAACGAGTCGATTACCGTATAAACCAGGTTAACCAAAATCATAGGGCTTATCATCGGGAATGTTATCTTCCAGAATGTTTCCCATGCAGTCGCACCCTCAACCTCGCATGATTCGTAAATCGCGGGGCTGATAGACTGAAGACCTGCTAAGAATATGAGCATCTGTACACCTGCACGGTTTACTATGTCGTAGATATTGTTTACGGCATTCGCAACCGTCTTGGTTAACTCGGCACCGACCGCCATTTCGGAGAACAGAGCCTCTACGTCCATCGCGTTAACGATCTCCGCAGCACCCGATTCCATACCCGTATCAATAGTACCCGACATATCCGAGCCTGTCGCACTCATCATATCAATCGATGCGATAAGACCGGTAGAAAGAATAACCGGCATAAAGAATATAGCACGGAATGCCGCTCTTCCTATGATCTTCTGGTTAAGAAGCACTGCAATGAACAGTGAGAATACTATAATCGTCGGGATGTCAAGAACAAGCTTCGTTAAGCCTGCTCCGAGAGAAGTAAGGAAGTCCATACCGCTCTCTCCCATGATCGCGTCCTTGTAGTTCTGAAGTCCTACAAAGGTGATCTTGTTTTGCTTACCTATTTCGGAAAAGCTATACTTTAACGAGTCGAATATAATAGGAAGATATATCGCTATAAAACCTATTATGAAAGGAAGTACAAACAACCAACCGTGACGTGCTTTTTTAGCTTCAAGAGAAACTCTTCTCTTCTTTTTGCCGGGCTGGCTCTGAGAAGCTACAACTGCTTCCTTAACCTCTGCCGGCTTTGTTTCTTTGTTCTTTGGCATTTATCTTCCCTCCTTTCAGTTTATCTTAGCGCTCGCTCCCAACTCAACAGCTGTTTTATCAGCTGTTGAGCCTGCGGGGCGGAATGAAACAGTGTTGCTGTTTGAGTTGTAATTGTAAACGTTGCCGTTCTTTATCGTTACAAAGCTGTAACCGCCTATTGTATACTCAATTCCGTCAGAAACGCATGTAACTGCGAAATCGTTGTAGTTAAGAATGAACGTAGCGCCATTCTCGTATACAACCTTAACGAGTGTACCGAAGGTAGATGCGTACTTGTCAAATTCTTGACTCTTGCCGCTTTCTTCTTCGAGTCTCTTGAGCTCTTCCTCTACCTTGGCAACGCCTTCATCGGAAAGAGTAACCTTTACCTTCTTGTCTGCTTTTATCGTAAGCACGAAGTTATCTTCAGCGTAGCTTACAACCGTCTCGCCCTGCTCGTTTACGGATACAAAGCCGCTTATATCGGTTTTATCGCTTGCAAGAATGGTAAGACGCGTATAAAGCGTTTCTATTTCCTCTTCGGTAAGAGCATCAATAGTGTAACCGTACTCAAGGTTAACCTTCGAATCTGTCGTAAGCGCATTGAGCTTCGCAGAAAGGTTAGAGTAAACGAGGCTTTCCATCTGCTGCTTTGTTGCAAGAGCGTTTTGAGCTTCGTTCTTCGCATCCGCCTCTGCCTCGTCCGGATCGGGAACACGCGCACCGTCTATAAACTCATGGTCTACTATAAGCTGAGTCTGAAGGTCTCCTATGGATTTATTCAGTCTGTTGTATATGTCAACCAAGTCGTTTTTCCAGATATCATATCTGATGCAGTAATACTGGCTGAGGAACTCGTCTTCCTTAAGAAGTGAGGTGTTATTCTGATTGTACGAAAGTATAAAGTACAAGGATGCACCATTCTCAATAGCCTTAAGGAGTGAGTAGTCCGTGTCACCCTCCATGTTTATGGGTGAGCCTGCGAAATTAACCGAGCCGTGAAGAACTGTTCCAACGAAAGGAACGGCTGCACTTGTAAGTGCATAACGGCTGGAATCGAGCGATGCATCAAGCAAATGGTCTATATACTTAATTGCATACGCGTTTCCGCCCTCGCTCATTACGTTTTCATACTTTGATGAAATGTCAGCGAGCACTTCCGATGTAACTGCCTTTGAGTCTTCTCTGTTGTATGCGTCATCCTCATCAAAGTCAGAGTTGAGCGCATATCCGAGGGTGGACACAGATATGGACGGATTGCTGTATTCGCTGTATCTCGAATCAAGTCCCTCAAACAAGTATGAGAAAGCTGAAGGAGATATGCAAAGACCGCCCTTTATGTCGTAATCCTGCGTTGCTGCATTGTACATGATTCTTGACGAGTATCTGTCGTCTATAGTTTTTACGGTATGCTTGCTTGCGCTGAAGCCGTCAAAATTATAATCGTTATTTACGTATGCAAAGTCAAAGTCAGGATATACTCCGAAACCTTTTTCCTTGGCGTAGGAAACAAGGTCGCTGAAGCCTTCCTTGCCGCCTGCCGCCTTTTGCCAATCAAGCTTATAAGGAACGGATGAGTACATACCGCCGTTATAGTAACCCGTAAGCTTGAAGTTTATGTTGTTTATTCCCTGCTCTGAGAGCTCGTTGTACATCGTCTTTACTTCTTCAAAAGAAGTAAGTGCCTTGTCAACGGTTACGGGAACCGATGCTATCTTTTCGGTCGTCTCTACCGTACCGAAGGTCTCAAGGTAGAGCGGAAGCTGTTCCTTTACCTGCTCTGCGGTAAGTCTGTTAAGAATTCCGCCCTCGGTAAGATAATCACGGTAAGCTGTAGCCATACCTACCCAAGACGTCTCGTATGCACCGTCTATCTTCTTCTCCTCGATTATGTCAGAATCCGTAAGCATTACAAACTTAAGTGTAAGCGAGCCTACGTATTTACGCTTCGATTCGATAATAACGGCTGCACTCGATCCTGCCGATATGCTGTCTGACAAACGGTATTCGTCACGCTGTCTCGGCGAGAAGGATGTTTTTACGTTGTAGTATTTATGAGAGTTAACACCGCTCGAGCTCTGGATGGAAACCATCGCGTCACCTTCCTCAATAATAGTGAGGAAGCCTCTGCTCTCTTCTCTTTCAGTGCTCTCTACCTTCGTCTGCGGCAGGTTTTCTTCCTGTTCGTTGCCTTCGGTGTTGCCTTCGTTTGCGTTTTCCTCTGCAACCGTTGCAGTATCGCCCTCAACCCCAGCTCCGTCACCATTTTCGGCATCGGGCGTCTCTGTCGGAACAATAGTCTTATCAGTTACCGTTGCATTTTCAACTATGCCGAACACGGGGAAACGCATCGTCTCCTGAAGCTTTCCGGATATAGTATGGTAAGCATAGTCTATTCCATAAAGGGATCCGGCAACGTTAATGCTCTTTCCAACGAAGTCCTCAAATCTCGTGATCGTGCCGGAACCGTCGGGAAGGAAGATATAACCTGTGTTTTCGTTTGAGCCCGCTCCTATAAAAGGAAGAACGTTTATATTCTCAAGCGTATAGTTAGTTGCGTCGTAACGGATACCGTTTGCGGGAAGGCGTGCGGTAAATCCGTCGTCGTTTAGAGTGTACTCAATTGCCATCTTGAAGTTCGCAGGAGCCTTCTGAAGTCCTTCGTAACCCATCTCAGCGTGGTCTGCTTCAAGATCGTCATAAGTATAGTCGGGGCAATAAGTCTTTATGTATTCCTCAAGCTCTGTTATCTCACGAGTCGTAATTTTTCCATCAAGAACGTACAAAGGTGTTTCCTTACTTTGAGGATACTCTTTGAGTATCTGCTGCTTTACAGCCTCTACGGGCTCGTTTGCAGGGTCCTTAAGTATAAAGAGAGTGTCTTTATCAAACTTTCTCTTAACCATCTCGCCGGCAGCACCCGACTCATACGCTGCCAAGATAGGTCCAAGTATAACCTTCTCATAACGTTCTTTTGAGATCATCTTGGGAACGAGATAGTTTGCTTCCTGACGGCCGAGAGTGTACTCAACTCTGATACCGCCTTTTATGCTCTTGATCTTTATCTGATTTGTGATAGCAGATTCAGCATAGCTGTACATCGTCTTCTTTGCACCGGTGTTGTCCGAGTACTCAAGAATTATCTGGGACATAAGCTGCTGATATATAGCTTCACTTTTGGTAATTACCGTCGATACGTCAAAGGGGTTTGAGAACAGTATCTGTCCGCTCTTTTTATCATAGCAGGCTACCTCGCCCGTATACTTTTGTACAAAGAGCTTGTGAGTCTCGTTCTCAAGGAGCATATCCATTGTAAAGAGCTTGTCAAGATAGCAGTCATAAGGCATCTTGTAGTAATTCTCAGACTCATTGACGCCCTCTCCCTTGCAATGAACAGTTCCCTTTTCAAGATCGGTTATAAGGTATGATACCTTGGTCGTATTATTGTAGATGCTAAGATATTCGTGCTTAGCTTCATTTTCGTCCGTTTGCACCAAGATACTGATCGTATGTACGCCGTCTGAAGTCGTGTAGGTTGAATCTACCGCTTTTTCTTCAGGAAACATTACCTTATCGGTAATCTTTATCGTGTACTTTGTTTCTGTGCCCTTGCCTTCAGTTACGTAGAAGCCAAGTCCGGTCCAAACCGCGTCGTCTGTCTCCGAAGCACTCACGGGAACGCACAGACCGCTAAATGCACTCAGTGCCATGAGCAATGCCATGAGAGACGCTATTATTCTATTTTTTCTCATTTCATTTTTCTCCTTATTTCCCGTTTCCTACGAACGATAAGTAATCTCAATAATGATGTTCGAGATGAAGCTTACCATCTTTATAATAAGTGTCGAGAAGAGTATTCCAACAAACATTATAACGAGTATGCCGAGTATTGTACTCAAAATCATTATAAGATTCTTGCCTGTCGTATAGTCATGTGTAACCATAAGTCCAAAGAATACAAGCAATCCTGTCCAAACCCATCCGATGTTCATAATAAGGTTAACCATATCAACCTCGTTTGCAAGTGCAACGTTGGAGAAAAGTGTACCTATCGTCATCGTAAAGAGCAGGGGAACGAGTGCATAGCTGATAGCCACAAATACGTCCTTGAAGCTTCCTTCGCCGTCAAAGAGCGTCGTCAGACACCAGTTAGCCGTTACCGCTAAGAACAGCGGAAGAAGAACCGATACCGCAACCTCAAGTATAGTGCTGTATTCGCCGTACGGATTCATTATGTATCCCAAGCTTATGTTGTTGTAGAAGAACACAAAGACCACTAAAGTGTCTATCGTGATTGCAGCTCGCACCGAGCCTCGCTTCTCATGCTTCAGATCCCAGAATCCGTCGAAGGGATGGAATATAAGATGCATTGAGTAAAGCAGCTCTTCCTTGTAGGTTTTTCTGCCAACCTTAAGCTGAGCAGCCTTGTTGACCTTCGTGTAGTACTTTGAGAACATTCCCCACAACAGTACTACTGCAATTACGACAACGGGAATGAGAAGTATGTACTTCTCTATCCAAGCATTTCTGATTTCTCTGTATGCCTCTGAGTAGTTCTCAGTATCATAAGCAGACTTGAAATACTTGATAGCTTCCTCATAATTACCCTCACGGTAATATGCCTGGCCTATGCCTATATAAGCTGCGTCGAAGTTACTGTTTCTCTTGAGTATCTCAAACCAGCTGTCAATAGCCTTGTCATAATTTCTGTTATTTGTGTTTGCAAGTGCATCAATGATAGTGTTACCGTACTCGGTGCGCTTATAAACGGTAAAGCTCTTTGACGTTGCATCAAGTATCAGAAGCTTATCTCCCTGATAATCAACCGCCTTAACGCTCTGAAGGTTTCCAAGCTGGTTACCCTTGTCGCCGAATGCAAACAAAAGGTTTCCGTTCGCATCGTACGTAAAGCACTTGCTTCTCTTGGAGTCGATAATCGTCCAAGTTCCCTCGGGGCCGGTTGCCGCTACGTCAACTATCGTTGAAACGCCTACGTCGTTCGAAACGGCAATCTCTCCGACAGGGCTGTAGAAGCCGTTACGCTTCATTATCTCTTTACCGGCGGTATTGAGCATCTTTACAGGTGAATACTGACCGGACTTTGACGTAGCCGCACCAAGCTGGTCTGATTCCTCTATAGAAGACGTCGTTATATAGATAAATCCGTCTTTGTCTATAGAAATGTTGTTAAACTCAGTAGAGATCAACGCTTCCTTTGAAGCACGCTGTTCCTCAGTCATAAATCTGCGAAGGAAGATATAAAGCGGATCGGCAGATACCGTCTGAGCACCTATAAATCCGGTAAACTGACCGGTCTGGTCCATAACGATAATGCCCTGGTATGTAGCGTCGGATACTACGTAAATTCTTCCGTACGGGTCAACGACACACGCGATTGGACGGTAAATAGCATCCTCACCAAAAAGCTTTGATACAGGTCTTGTAATTATTCTGTCAAACACAGGCTCGCCCGCCTCAAGAGATGCCTTGCGGTCAAAAAGAACGAGTCGGTTAGCTCCTGTATCGCATACGTAGATGGATTCCTCATTCGCAAACACGCCGCGGGGCTGTGTAAACGAGTCCGGAACACTGTATTCGTTTATAAAGTCCGTTATAGTAAACTTCAATTTATAATAACGGTCAAGAACGTAAACAGAGTTTGAACCCGAGTCTACGATATATACGTTTTTATCCTCGTCTACGAACATATCCTGCAACGCAGTAGTGTCATTAAACGCAAGTCCCATGTACGCCGCATCGATCGAGCTGAGCGGAACGTACGCATCGGGAGAATTCAACGTAAGCTTTGTTTGCGCCATATAGGTATGCGTCTGATAGGGCGTTGCCGCACTTACCGGGACGCTCAGCACTGTTATCAGGCAAAGTGCGATAACAATGACTCTTATAAAGTTTTTCATGTTATCGCCTCCTTAATCCTTCATACCCGATGCGCCCATCGTCTCAATAACGTTACTCTGAACAAGAATAAATACCGTAACGGGAACTATCATCATAATAACCGTTGATGCCGCACCTGCTCCCGAACGCTGAATACCGCCGGCTATAACCTGCTGTATTGCGTAGTTGAAGGATTTGAGCTGCTCAGACTGAATATACACTGAAGCTCCCGAGTTCCAAAGTCCCTGGAACGTCTGAATAATAAGTGTAAGCCATGCGGGCTTAACCATTGGCATTGCGATTACCCAGAAGGTCTTGAACTCTGAGCAGCCGTCAAGTCTTGCACTTTCAAGAACCTCGTCGGATACCTGCTGTTCCATAAAGGACTTCATCAGGTAAAGACCGAGTGACGTAGCAAACGCAGGTACGATTATCGCATAAAAGGTATCTACCCAACCGAGAGTTGACATTGTCAAGAAGTTCGTAGTAGACGTAACCGTCGTGTTAAACATAAGCGACAGGACGACTATCTGGAAAATGGTATCTCTTCCCGGCCATTTGAGCTTTGCAAGCGAATACGCCGCCATGGATGAGAGAAGAAGGTTACCGAACGTACCTATAATCGATATAAACACCGTGTTAAATATATATCTTGAAAAAGGTACGGTGTTTTCACTCATAAGTCTGAAAAGGTCACCGAAGTTTGAAAACGTAGGGTTTGTAACGTAAAAACGCGGGGGGAATATAAAGAGCTCATCAAGAGGCTTAAACGACTGCATAACTACGTAATACATAGGAAGGAACATAAAAATTCCCATTAATGCAAGAAAGAAGAATATGCCGAAGTCTCCGCCTGCGCTTCTGTTAAGAACGACCTGATGGCCTCTTGTACGTAGCTTTTGTTCTTTTTGAGCCATAACTACTTACCTACCTTTCCAAGAAGTTTCTTAACAAGGTAGTTCGAGCCTACCATGATTACAAAGAGCACAACAGCAATGGTTGATGAATAACCGACCTCAAATCTCTGTCCGCCGTAGTCATCAAGATGATGCATGATGGTATGGCAGGAATAGTCAACAGAGGGGAATCCGCAAAGTGCAGTAACGACAGCACCAAATCCAAACGAGTTCGTGATAGCAAGCACCGCACCGAATAGAAGCTGAGGCTTCATCTCGGGCAGAGTTATATACCAAAGCTCTTGCCATCTGTTTTTGATTCCGTCAACAGCTGCCGCTTCAAAGTGGCTTCGGTTAATACCCTGAAGTCCTGCAATAAACGCAAGGAAGGATGTACCAAGCGACGTCCAAAGCGCAACTACTATACAAAGTCCCATCGTATAGGATGCATTTTGGAACCACTGAATAGGCTCGGAAATAAATCCAAGATTTATCAGTGTACCGTTTACCCAACCGTATGAGTCAGACGAGAAGAGCGTCTGCCAAACGAGGTAAACAGAACCTGCAATAGAAGGTGCATAGAATACGAGCGTAACGAGTGCTCTGAGCTTGGGAGCAAGCTCGTTTATAAACCAAGCTACCAAAAGTGAAAGCAAGTAGGATACAGGACCCGTAACTGCCGCAAATATCAAGGTGTTCTTGCAAGCAAGAATAAAGATATCGTCGTCAAGGAAGAGTCTTGTGTAGTTTGCAACTCCGACAAAATTCGGAATCTCAAGAAGGTTAAAATCGGAAAAGCTTAAAAGTATCGAAAGAATAACGGGAAATACCGTAAATATCGTAAACAAAATGAAGAAAGGCGCTATCATGAAATATGCAACCTTGTTTTTCTTCATCTCATTCCAAGTCCACTGCAGTTTTCCCATATCTTTTCTGTTAACAGGACGCTTTACCGCCGTGTTTTCTGACATGAGTATATCTCCTTAATTTGATTTATTCTTGTTGCCTTACTCGGCAGCAGAATTGTTTTCTGCTGCTCGCTTGTCGGCAAGGGTCTGACCGATCTCAAGAGTTTCCATTCCAAACTCTTCGCGCTTTCTGGTTATTTCCTTATTTATTTGAGTAATATAGGAACGAAGCGCTTCAACGGGATCAGCATCCGAGTTGTATGCATCATAGAAAGCGAATTGGATATAACGGTCGAAAATATAGCTTCCGGGCCAGTTCTCAACAGAAGCCATATGCTCAAACTGGTCTTTTATCTTTTCATACTCAGAAGTACTCCAAGTCATCGTCTCAAGCGCCTTTATGTTAGCAGTAGGATGCTTTGCAGCATTACCGATAGTCGTAATAAGTCCGTTTGAATATTTAGACTGAGCCTCTGCTCCGCAGAACCACTTCATAAATTCCCACGTATCTGCCTGATTCTCTTCGGGGCAGGTGCTGAGCATTACAAGACCTGTAACTGTACAAACGGCATCGTAGTTCTCGGGAGTTCCGTCGCCGTCCTTATCAATTCCGGGAATAACCGTAAAGTCCCAAAGTCCTTGTATTTCCGTAGCAAAACAGGTAAGAGTATTGTACATTGCCGTATATGCCGATATGACTAAGGGCATCTCACCCGTTCTGAAACGGTTAGAGCCGTCAAAAGATACAGGGAAGCTATACATTGTATAAAACTCGCAATAATACTGGAATGCTTCAAGTGCGATGTTGGAATCAAGTCCGCATCTCATTCCGTTATCAGCCCATCTGTCTCCGCCCATCTGGTAAAGGTACGTATCGTAACCTGCAGCAAGACCCATTTCCATGTTGTTCGACTGAAGAACAGGAAGGGCACTGAGAACGTCATCCCACGTTTTAGGAGGATCAATACCAAGGTCCGTCAAAATATCGTCTCTGTAGAACATCATCGAGAAGCTCATCTGCTCGGGTATTGCATACGTAACGAGCTCTTCTACACCTTCCTCATTTGTAAATCTGAGAGAAAGCGGAATATACGCAGCCTCGGAGAACTCGCTCTTCAGCTCTTCAAATCCCTCAAAGTCGTTGAGAGAAAGAACTGCGTTTCGTATAGCGTAGTTAATGGTAGAGAACGCATCAAGTCCAACGTAACAGTCAGGACCAAGTCCCGAGAGAACTGCCGGAAGAAGCGTTCCTCCAACGATCAGCTTAACGTTTACGGGTATACCCGATTGAGGCGTAAAGTTGGAGTCAACGAGGTTTCTTACGATAAGAGCCTGGTCACGTCCCGTAGCAATCCATATCTCAATGGATGCTTCGCTACCATCACCGCTTGAGCCCATTGAGCTGTAGTCTGTAAAGAAAGACTGAATGAAGAGCTTTATTTCAAAGCCTGCAGATTCAAAGAAGCTGCTGTTTGCCTTATACTCGGAATTTGCCTTTGTTACAGAATCAGGTGTGCTGCCCGAAGGAACAACAAGAAGGTAGTCAAGGGTAACCGCCTGCGCTCTCGAGCTGTTAAGCCACGTACCGAGAGTTCCTATGTAAGACTTGAGCGTTCCGAGATTCTTTGCTATTTCATCCTCGCTCGAGCTCATTCTCTTAAGAAGGAAGGAAACCTTATCAAGAGTTGCTACGTGAGAGCCCTTTTCGCCGCAAAGCTCTGTAAGAAGCTTTGATACGTTATCAAGGCGTCTGTACTCTTTTGCGAAATTGTTGAAAACTTCAGGCATAAGGCGAGCAAAACCGTAGTCGCGGTATTCGTCAGGCTCAGCACCTGTAAGCTTGAGTATTTCAAGGTAACTGTCGTTGATTACGCTAAGCGACTCCTCTACGTCTCTTATCGTCTCGGCAAGAGATCCGAGAGAAACCTCAAGCTCTATGTTGTACTGGACGCCCGCCTCAAAATAGAACTCGAAATTGTTCGTTCCGTCGCCAAGCACCTCGAACTGCCAATCCGTGCTGTAGTCAAAGCGCGTATTGTGAGCCTCTGAGAACAGAACCTCTCCGTTTATAACTATCGTTCTCGACGTAAACATACCCGCGAGAGCCGACTGGTTGTAACGTGCCATCAAATTGTAGTATCCGCTCTTTTCGGGAGTGAAGGTGTATGAAACCCACTGTCCTGCCGTCGAGTAGTTTGTAGCTCCGCCTACAACGTTAATAAGCTGTGCGGAAGCCGAACTCGGAAGAGTGGAAGAGGACGAACGGTTGCAATAACCGTAAATAGACTCGTCCGACATATTGTAGAACAGCTCTGCAGGTATGTAAATGGGAGCCGCACCTGCATTGTCGGATGCCTTTCCCTTTATACTTTCAAGATACTCAGCATAGCTGATCTCTGTTTCAGGAGGAACAAGCTTTATTGACTTAATAGCAAGCGGCTCTCTCGAAGCGTAAAGGCTAACGGTGTTCTCACCTGCCTCAAAATAGAACGTCAAGCCGTTAAAGTAGCCGGATGTATCTGAAATAGTGCAATTTCTCCAAACGGGAGTCTGTACAGCTTCGGGACGAATGTCATTACCCTGAACGTCCTTGCGGAATCCGGATGCAAACATTCCCGTCTTTTCGTCAAAACTGTAATTGCCGTTTTCATCGTACGTAGCGTAGTAAAGATTTGTCCACGACTTCGTAAGCGATATAGAACGCGACTCGGTGTATGCAACGGCACCGTTTATAAGAAGCATTCTCTCGATATTCGAAGACTTTCCGTAAACGGGGTAGTACTCAAGGTCAATAGCGTAAAAACCGCTTTGGGGAACGTTGACCTTGAAGGTGGCGCTTCCCGTGTCCTTAAGCTCTACAACCGTTCCGCTTTCTCCTGCAGATTTCGTATACTTGATATAAAAGTACTTTCTGCTCGAAGCACCAGAAGCATCAGGATAGTCGTAAACAATCTCGTAGTCAAGTATCTCTCCGAGTTTCCCGACAATGTCCGCTACCTTTGCCTCGTCCTTTATCTGGAACCAAGGCGTTGCGTAGGTATTCGGATACTCTGAAATATCGGATACTTCCGCGTTCTTAGACTCAACGGAAGCAACGAAGTTTTCGGTGGCAACCGTTGCCGCCGACGCACCTTCATGTCTCTTCAGATAATCAGCGTATGAACGTGTGTTGTAGAGAAGCTCTTTCTTCTCTTCGGACGTCCATCCGTCATCACTTGCCTCACCTGATGCAGTATCGGCGAATGCAACGGTAGTGCCGGTGCCGCAAAGCATCAGTAACGCAAGAAAGAGAGCAATCAGACGCTTGGGTGTGAATTTTCTCATTTTGCTTTTCCTCCAAAAAAATCTACAAAAAATCGGCTCAACTGTTTTTGCTTTTTTATTTCTTAACGCTCCGTCACTCGTACGGTAACACATATTTTTGTGAAGCGTGTCCCGAAACTCCCGTAAAAACCACAGCTGCTGTCTTATCCGCACGAAGCAGAAAAACAAACAGCGCCGCTGATGCGGCAACTCATAAAAAGTTCTGAAGAGCCATCAGGTATTCGATACGAAGATTTACCTGTACCGAAACCGAACTTTCGCGTGTATATATTACCATATAATATATAAAAAAGTCAAGAGTTTTAAATTCCTCAAAACACCTGTCGAAACAAGCAAAATAGGCGTTTTCTATCATCGCAAATACCACACTGAAACCTCCATTTTTCGCTTTTTTTCGCATCCTCTTCCTTTTTGCGCACGCATTGTATACTATATAGGTAATTTTCATTTACTTTTCAAGTTGGTTGTTTTCGTCAACCTATCATCCAAATCGTTGTAATTTTGGCTTATTTAAGCCAATTTTTGCTATTTTTGCGTAAAAAGCCACAACACCTGTCGACGCACCTCGTTATTAGCGTTTGTTAAATTTGCAGTAATTACAATTTACTATTTTGTTTCGAAGCGGTTTTTGCAAGCCGCAAATTGTACTATAAGCATTTTTGTCACTTATGCACAAATTATGAACAAAATTTTCTACACTTATAACTTTTCAACAAATTTTTAATTTTACGCATTTTGCGCTTGTATTGTGTATTATTTATTTGACTTTGTTTTTATCGATATAACTTTTGAATCAATTGACAAATATATATATAAATGCTATAATTAGACATCACAAAAAAGCAAGCAGTTGCAATTGCTTGCTTTCACGTGTCTCGAACAGGAGTAAAAGTATGTATAGAATAGGAATTGATCTCGGCGGTACGAAAATCTCAGCCGCCGTTACTGACGCTGAATATAACATTGTATCAAAGGTATCCTGCCCTACTGATGCAAAAGGGGAAGCTGACAAGCTCGCACAGGATATTGCAGAGCTTTGCAGCAAAGCCCGTGCCGAAGCACAGGTCCAAATTTCCGAGGTAGAGTGGATAGGTATAGGAGTGCCCGGCTCTGTTGACAGTAAAAACGGAATAGTAGAGTACTGCTGCAATATTCCTTCCCTCTTCTCATATCCGCTTGCAGATAAGCTTTCCAAGCTATGCGGAGTAAAAAACGTCTACGTTAATAACGACGCAAACGCGGCTGCGCTCGGCGAAAGCGTTGCAGGAGCTTCTCGAGGATCTTTAAGCTCCGTCATGGTAACTCTCGGCACGGGTGTCGGCGGCGGTGTTATAATCGACGGTAAGATTCTCAGCGGCAACAACGGCGCCGCAGGAGAGCTTGGTCATATGGTCATAGAAGCAAACGGTGTTGCGTGCCCATGCGGCAGACGCGGATGCTTTGAAGCGTACAGCTCGGCTACCGCCCTTGTCAGAATGACGAAGGAAAGGCTCTCAGAGCTAAAAAGAGCAGGCACACCCACCCTTATGCTTGATATGTGCGACGGCTTACCCGAGAAAGCAAACACAAGAACTGCTTTTGATGCATCAAAGAAAGAGGACGAGGAAGCCGTCAAGCTTATCGGCGAGTATATAAGCTACCTCGCGTGCGGAATTACAAACCTCGTCAACATATTCCAGCCAGAGATACTGACGATAGGCGGCGGACTTTCAGGAGAGGGTGACTACCTCCTGAATCTGCTCACGCCTTTGGTTGAAAGAGACCAATACACGAGAACCTACGAAAACAAAACCAAAATCAAAATCGCAACTCTCGGAAACAATGCGGGGCTTATAGGAGCCGCTGCCCTCGGAGAAACGGAGAGATAAACGCATGAAAAAGGACTGTGACACGTCACAGTCCTTTTGTTTTTTTAATTGCACCGAAAGCCGCAACGTCTGCGCCAGAGGATTTTCAGCCGACTTGCTTTTTCCTCTTGACAAGGCGCGCGACTGCCCAAATTCCCCAGCCGATACCGCACATAAGCAGCATAAAGCCTGCAAAAATCGCAAGAAGCAAATATCCGATTTTGTCCCAACCCGTGCTTATAAAATAGAGTATGGTAAATACAAGCGTAGGTACTGCAAGCTCGATCGCGGGCAGAAGGCGAACCAACAGATTTCTCACCTTAGCGCACAACAAAAGCTGAATCGGCAAAATCAAAACCACCGATGCAATCACAACCACCGTAGTAATCTCTACGCCACCAAACCATACATCAAACATAATTACATCTCCTCCGATTTGCCAAAATCGCACTCAAATCCGAGCACCGATCAAAAAATACCTTTGTTGTATTTGATCATTGCATAGAAGCTGACGCCCAAACCTGCCGCCAGCCCAATAACCAAGACGACAGTTCCTATAATATAATAAACATTCTCCTGCAAGCAGCTTGCCGCAAAATACAAGCCGCCCGTCAATATCAAAGCGATTCCTATTATTATCATACCCACTCCCACAGTCCTGCCAAACGGAATCCTGTCTTCCTCTGACACCCGTTTTCTGTGGTAAGAATGAAGCATGGAAATGTTCCCTTTTGTGTTCATAATACCTATAAGGATAAATATAACACCCAACGCTACCAAAACAATGTTATCCATAAGCCCCCCATAAACAATATATTTATCAATTTTATTATACTATAAAACCAACAGAAAGTAAATAGCAAAAAAACAGCACCCACGAAAGTGAGTGCTGTGATTTTTTGAAATAATCTCCCAAAAGCTGTAATTATCTCTTTGAGAACTGCGGTGCACGGCGAGCTGCCTTGAGACCGTACTTCTTTCTTTCCTTCATACGAGGGTCACGAGTGAGGAAGCCTGCCTTCTTGAGCATGGGCTTGTAGCTTTCGTCAACAGTAACGAGAGCGCGGGAGAGGCCGTGACGGATAGCACCCGCCTGACCGCTGAAGCCACCGCCTCTTACGTTAGCGATGATGTCGAACTTTCCTGCTGTCTCGGTAACGCCGAAGGGCTGGTTTACGATAAGCTTGAGAGTTTCAAGACCGAAGTATTCGTCGATATCGCGGCCGTTGATGGTGATAACACCTGTACCGGGCATAACGCGAACGCGAGCAACGGAGCTCTTTCTTCTACCTGTTCCGTAGAAATAGGGTTTAGCACTTGTATACATCTTTTATATAGCCTTCCTTTCCCTATTAGTCAAAGTTATAAGGAGTAGGCTGTTGAGCCTCCTGCTTATGCTCAGCGCCTGCATATACCTTAAGTCTGGTAAATGCCTTGTCACCGAGTGAGTTGTGGGGGAGCATTCCCTTTATTGCAAGCTCCATAGCGAGCTCGGGCTTCGTAGCCATAAGGGTGCTGTACTTAATTTCCTTAAGACCACCGATGTAACCTGAATGGTGACGGTAGTACTTCTGGTTGAGCTTGTTTCCTGTAAGAACTGCTTCTGCAGCGTTGATAACGATTACAAACTCACCGCAGTCGACGTGAGGTGTGAACTCAGGTCTGTGCTTACCGCGGAGAATGTTTGCAGCGGCAACGGCTGTCTTACCGAGGGGCTTGCCTGCGGCGTCGATAACATACCATTTACGCTCAATCGTTTCAGCTTTTGCCATAAATGTTGACATTACTGATTCCTCCAAAAATTTAATTAGTTTTTTACGAACATTGGAATTGTACCACAACGGTCTTTGTTTGTCAATAGCTTTTTAAAAGATTTTTTCAAAAAATTAATTTAAGGCACACCAAGCTCTCAAAATCTCGTTTTTTCTCGTTTTTTCATATCATTTGCTCGCGTGCCGCGCAAAAATATTTTTTGATATTTTTCTTCAAGATGCCCCTTTTTTATATTGACACATATTTTTAGAAGTAGTATAATATATAAGTATTTTATCGTTCGCAAGGAGGGATAGTCTTGGCACGGATAGGTTTTGACAACAATAAGTATATTAAACTGCAGTCCGAGCAGATCGCACAAAGAATTTCCGAGTTCGGAGGAAAGCTGTACCTGGAATTTGGCGGAAAGCTCTTTGACGACTATCACGCCGCAAGAGTTCTTCCCGGATTTAAACCCGACAGCAAGCTTCAGATGCTCAAAAACATCTCGGGCGACGTCGAGATTGTTATAGTTATCAGCTCCTGCGACATTGAGAACATGAAGATACGCCGTGACATCGGCATATCCTACGACAACGACGTTCTGCGTCTTATCGATGCTTTCCGCGAGTTTGGACTTTACGTCGGAAGCGTAGTTATATCGAAATACACCGACCAGCCCGCCGCAGCTAAATTCAGAGAGCGACTTGAGCTTCTCGGCATCAAAACCTATATACACCGTCCCATAGCAGGTTACCCCTATGACGTTGAGCATATCGTAAGCGCAGAGGGCTTCGGACAAAACGAATATATTGAAACCGAGAGACCTCTTGTCGTAGTTACCGCTCCCGGTCCCGGAAGCGGAAAGATGGCGACCTGTCTTTCTCAGCTTTACCACGACAACAAGCGCGGAATCAAGGCAGGGTATGCAAAGTTTGAGACCTTCCCCGTATGGAACATACCGCTCACGCACCCCGTAAACCTTGCGTACGAGGCGGCAACTGCCGACCTTGACGACGTAAATATGATAGACCCATACCACCTTGAAGCTTACGGACAGATGAGCGTAAACTACAACCGCGACGTTGAGGTTTTCCCTGTTCTTAACGCTATTTTCGAGCATATAAGCGGCGAGAGCCCCTATAAATCCCCCACCGATATGGGCGTCAATATGGCAGGAAACTGCATAATTGACGATGATGCAGTTTCCGAAGCCTCCCGCCAAGAGATAATCCGCCGTTACTTCGCCGCACTCTGCGACCAGAGAGACGGCAGAGTCAAGGCAGGGGTCGTGGAGAAGATCGAGGTTTTGATGAACAAGTCAAAAATCTCGGTAGACGACAGAAAAACCGTCAAAGCGGCAATAAACCGCTCGATAGAAACGAACAATCAGCCCGCAGTTGCAATAGAGCTTCCCGACGGCAGAATAGTAACGGGCAAAACGACGAAGCTTCTCGGCGCCGCTTCAGCCGCCTTGCTTAACGCCGTAAAGGTGCTCGCAGGACTGCCGAAGGAAACGCTGATGATAGCACCCGAAACCATCGAGCCTATACAACAGCTGAAAACGAAGGTGCTCGGCAACCACAACCCGAGACTTCACTCGGACGAGGCGCTTATCGCACTCTCCATTTCCGCTTCTACGAGCGAAATAGCCGCAAAGGCAATGGCACAGCTTGAAGTCCTCTCGGGCGCACAGGCTCATTCGACCGTCATTCTCTCGCAGGTAGATTACGACGTTTACAGAAAGCTTGGGATCAGCATCACAAGCGAGCCGCAGTATAATACGAAAAAGCTTTATCATAAATAAAAGCCGAAAGAATCCACTCTCACGAGTGGATTCTTTCCTTTTCTATTATCTTTTATTATTATCTCTTATCTTTATCAATCTACGTTAACGCCCTTCTTAAACAGCTTGATATTTACAAAGCAAATAAGCAATGATACAAAACTATAAGAAGCAATAGACGCGTATATCATAAGCTTTACCGTTTGAACGTCCACAATGCTATTGGTTACAAAAAGATTCATAAAATCAGAATTAAAGAGCGCTATTACAAACAGTATCGCTACTACTACGGCTTGGCTTGCCATAAACGCAACACCGCCGAACAATACCGAAAGTCCTGTTTTTGCGCCGTTCATCCGATGCCCGAGTATGATTCCCGTAAAGCCGCACTGTAATATGTTCAAAAATTCAAGAAACATAATAAACAAAAATAAAACCACAATCCAAAATATCGTGCTGTCATACATCTCTGTAAGCGGCAGTAAAATATTTTTGATAAACAGCATATTTTCCTTTGAATAATAAGCCACAAACAACGAGAGTCCAACCACACCAAAGCTAACCAAAAGGGTTATTACCGTTGTCAGAATCTTTGAGAGATAATGAGTCCTTTTTTCTACGGGCAAGGTATGTGTCAGATAGGACTCGTCACCGTAAAAATGCGCTTTGAATCTTACCCACATACGCATTATGTTGTTTATCAGCGTACTGCACATCATAGAAATAGCCGCACCCTGCGCGATCTCGCCTATGATCGTCAGCACAAGAGAATTTTCAAAGCCTAAGAACACCCTTGTCAAAGCGCTGAAAATCAAGGCTAACGTATAGAAGATCATAAGCACCTTAAAAATGCTTTTAAGGTCGTGTTTTAGCAATTTCGTCAGCATTTGAACATCCTCCTGAAAATCTCGTCGATAGAAGCGTCCTCGCGTTCTCTTATCTCGTCAGCATCCTCCGTCAGCACTACCTCGCCGTCATTTATAAAAATTACGCTGTCGAGTATACGCTCAATATCGCTTATAAGATGGGTGGAAATAATGACACTTGCGCCCTCGTTGAAGTTTGTTAAAATCGTATCTAAAATATAGTCTCTCGTAGCGGGATCCACCCCACCGAGCGGCTCGTCAAGAATATAAAGGTCTGCTCTGCGGCTCATAACAAGCACAAGCTGTACCTTTTCCTGCATACCCTTACTCATTTTCGCGAGCCTTTGCTTTTTGTCAAGCCCCAAATCCTCAAGAAGCCTATAAGCCTTCTCGCTGTCAAAATTATCGTAAAACTCCGCAAAATACTTAACCGTCTTCTCTACCGTCATCGACTTATCAAGATAGGTGCGCTCGGGAAGATAAGAAATGATCTTCTTGCTCTCAACACCAACCGGCGCTCCGTTTATAAGAATCTGCCCCGAGCTTGCGGTCAGCAAGTCACAAATAAGCTTTATAAGCGTGGTTTTACCCATTCCGTTTTTGCCCAAAAGACCGATTATCCTGCCGCGCGGTATAGTCAAATTCACGTTTTTAAGTATTTGCTTTTTGCCAAAGCTTTTGTTTAAATCAATACATTGCAACAGTTCCATTATTCATTTCCTCCATGCCCTTCAATAATCAACAATACCTCGTTTTTATCAATGCCGATTTTCCGCATCGTCTCCATATATTTTCGGGTAATTTCGTCGGCATATTCCTGCTTGTGCTTCTCAATTTTCAAAGAGTCCTCCGTTACAAACTTGCCGTTTGTCCTCTCGGTAAATATAAGCCCTATGCCCTCAAGCTCGGCAAGCGCCTTCCCGACAGTGTTGGGATTCACCTTTAATTGCAGTGCCAAATCCCTCACGGAAGGCAGACGCTCCCCTGCGGAAATCTTGCCGGATATAATATCTCTTTTAATCTGCTCCACAAGCTGCAGATAAATCGGGACGTTGTTATCAAAATCAAAACTCATTTTCTTTCACCGCACTGTATTATTGACTTAATACAATGATACAGTATTCTTTTGTTTTTGTCAAGTGCTTTTAAAAAAATATTTATTCTTCAAACTGTATGACAAAGAAAAAAAGAGATACCGCATATGACGATGTCCCTTTTTGTTTTTGCTAAATTAATTCTCCTCGCCCTGCTCTTGTTCGGACTCTTTTTCAATATCGGCTTTTCTAACAAGAACATACTCCGGATTTTTTATCAAAATCCCCTTTTTTGTAACCTGAATCTCCACGTCGTTTTCAAGCTTAAACAGCCTTCTCATTTCTACAGGAATACATATTCTTCCCAGTTTGTCTATTTCTCTTGTAATTCCGACACCGTCCATTTTTCTTAACCCCGTTTACTTTTTTTGATTTTGTCTTGTGATAGGACAACTTAATTTTGGATTTAGTATATCATAATATATGTCTTATGTCAAGACAATTTTTGATAATGGAGACAATATTATGGCAAGAATAATAGACGGCAAAAACAAAAATCTTATAGGCAGAAATCTGAAGCGGCTTCGTGTAAAATTAAAAATCAGTCAGCAAGACCTTTCAAACAAGCTTGAGCTTCTTGGGGTATATATTTGCCGCGGCTCTGTATCAAGAATTGAGGACTACTCCAGAACGGTAACAGATATCGAGCTTTTTGCAATTGCCAAAGTGCTTGGCGTAGACCCCAAAGAGCTATATGATGAAAGTATAGATTAAATCAAAGCATATTAACACACAAAAAGGACGGAGAATCTCGCTTCTCTGTCCTTTGTGTTTTGCTAAGCTTTTAAATTCCCTCGCCCTGCTCTTGTTCGGACTCTTTTTCCGTATCTTCCTTTATAAGCTTCTCTTTTTTCGCCTCGCGCGAGGACAAAATCTCTTCCAAAAGAAGCTTAATGCTCAGATACACGGGAACTGCAACTATCGCACCTACCGTGCCAAAGAGTCCGTACATAGCAAGAACGGCTATCGTAGATGCCGTAAGCGAAGCACGCACACTTGTGTGAATGATTCGGGGCTGAAGCAAAATCTTGCCGAGCAGCATAACGCCCACGTATATCAATACAAACGGCAAGAGCATCTTGTAAGAAGCTATAAGCACGAAGAACGCAGAAATACCGAAAGCAAGCACGGTACCGACGACAGGAACGAAGGTAAGCGCTGCAATTATCAAGGAAATCACCGAATAAAATTCGATTCCGAGCACCCACATACTAAGATAGAACACTATCCAAACGATAATAGCGTAGAGCACTCTGCCCGAAAAATATTTCGTGAAAAAGCCGTAGACCGACGTTGTATAGGCGTGAGCCTTCTTTGCCTTTTCTTCTGAAAGGAAGGCGTGAACAAGTCTGTGCCTTATGCGTAAAATGTAGTCGGACGATATCACTATATAAATAGATATGATAAATCCGATAAGAAGGTTTGATGCCTCGGATATTATTCTGTTTGCCGCGCCCATAATAACGGGGGCATATTCGGTGATGCTATCGTATGAAAGCGTGAAGCTTCCGTTTATATATTCGAGTATTTTGTCGCTCTCGCCTTCAAGGAACGGTATCGACTTCAACGTTTCACCTATCCACTTGTACGCACCGTCTATATACGCAGGTGCCGCATCAACCAGCTTCGCACAGGAGCTTACAAAAGGCACTACGACTATTATGAGCATAGCCGCAAGAACCACAAGCAGAGTAAGATATCCGAGAGCGACCGAGAAGATCTTTGAGAGTGTCTCTTTGCGCTTGCAGTTTTTAAACAGCTTCAAAAACAGCTTTTTATATGTGCTTATGATACCGCCTACGCAAAAAACGATAAGAAGCGCGTAAATAACCGGCTTGCAGGCAGAAAGGAAGCTATGCAAGAGTCCTTTGAAGTAGTCAAAGTTCAAAACGAATGCAAGCAACAAAATCGAGACCGCAAGTATTCCGAGTGCTATCATAAACACTTTCGTGTATTTTTCGTTTTTCAGTCCCTTCACTCCAAGCTCACCCCGCTTTCCTCTTCGATGTCTTTTTCTTTGTTTTCCTCACTCTTTGCCCTCTCGCGAAGAGTGCAGATATACCTTACTAAATCAATAAGAAGTGCCGCTATCGGAACTCCTATAATAAGCCCTATCACGCCGAGAAGGCTTCCCATTACCGTGATAGAAACTATAATGCACAGAGGATGTATGCCTATTGTGTCGCCAAGCACTCTCGGAGCCAAGATATTAGAGTCTATCTGCTCCATGATCAAGTCGATTATAATAAACCATATAAACATACCGGGTTCTGCGACGAATACTATAACTCCGCCAACGATCCCCGCAAATATCGAGCCAAAGTATGGCACGAGATTGAACACCGCCAAAATAACCGCAAGGATAGGCGGATACGGCATACCCGTTATATAAAACACGACAAGAGCCAACACGCCGATTATAAGAGATTCGAAAATTCTGCCCGAGAAAAATCCACCGAAGGCTCTATCAGCTGCGCGAAGGGAAATTTTAATAATTCCTATATGCTTATCGGTCAAAAAAGCGTTTGCTGCTCTGTTGGTAGCTCTGACTATCTTGTCCTTGTAAAAGAGCATACCGAAAGCGCATATAACGGTAAATACGGCACTGACGGCAAACTTAACGAGTCCTGTCGCGGCACCGACGAGGAAGTTAGCAAACCTATCGGCAAAAAGCAGGGAATCAACGACGGCACCTGCCAAAAAATCAGAGAGCTTCTTACCGCCGAGAAGCTGTGAGAGCTCAGACGTATCCCCGAAAATATCCGAGTCCTCTATAAATCCGTCAGCCCAATTCTCAACGTAAACGATATAATTTTCCACGTTTCCCGCAAGCTCGGCAGAGTTTACAAGAAGCTGGGGTATGAGAAGCCCCGCAATAAGACCGAGGATAACTATGAGCACCGCAAACGTAAGCGTGACACTCAATGCCCTTGCCGCCTTTCGCTTGCCCGAAGCTATCATTTTTGAGAACAGCTTGTCCTCAAAAAATTTCACCGCAGGATAGAGAAGATACGCAATTACGGCACCGATTATTACCGGCATAAGCGCACCTATGATATATCCGACAACCGCCGTAAGCCTTCCCGTGTTGAAAGCGAGAGCCACACCAAGTATAGCCACAAGCACAAACAGCAAAATATACGCTGCCGCTTGCTTTATTCTGTCATTTTCTTTCATAACCAAAAGCTCCCCGCAAAACCTTTCCAAATTCTTTTTTTAAAAAACGCACCGTCCCAATCTTTTAGAAAAGGCGGGCGCGCAAAATCTCTTGTTTTTATTATTATACTCTAAATATCTTCAATAATCAAGTAGAATAAAGTAAATTAAATATTATATATATATTGCGTTTTTTGTTTTTCTGTGATAAAATAAAGTAGTATGGATATCTGTACCCAAACAACTTTTATATATAAACACCTACGGAGGATTAATATGAACAATCTCGGATACTGTGCATCGGTAGAAAGCTTGATCGACCGCGCACTTGAGGAAGACGTCGGAACAGGAGACATAACCACGCTTACGACCATATCGGAGAGTGCTGTCGGACACGGAAAATATATTGCTAAGGAAGACGGTATTCTCTGCGGAATAGATATTGCACACAGAGTTTATACGAAAATCGACCCGAGAGTTAAATTCACGGCATATAAAAAGGACGGCGACAAGGTAGTAAAGGGTGACGTTATCGCCGAGGTGGACGGGCCCGCCATTTCCCTTCTCACAGGAGAGAGAGTAGGACTTAATCTTATGCAGAGACTCAGCGGCGTTGCAACACGCACGAGAGAGGCAGTTGATAAGATCAAGGGAACGAACGCAACGATAGCCGACACAAGAAAAACAACGCCCGGTCTTCGCGTTCTTGAAAAATACGCGGTAAGAGTAGGCGGAGGCTCTAACCACCGCTTCAACCTTGCCGACGGTATTCTTATAAAGGACAACCATATCGTTGCCGCAGGCGGAATCTCAAATGCAGTTGCACTTGCACGCAAAAATGCGCCTCACACGCTCAAGATAGAGGTCGAGGTAGAAACCTTTGAGCAGCTCAAGGAAGCGCTTGAAGCAAAGGCAGACATTATCATGCTCGACAATATGTCCTGCGAGGACATGGCGGCGGCAGTAAAGTTAGTTGACGGCAGAGCAAAGACCGAGGCTTCGGGAAATATGGGCGACAGAGACCTTCTCGAAGTAGCAAAAACGGGTGTGGACATCATAAGCATAGGTGCTCTTACCCACTCTGTACGCTCGCTTGACATCAGCCTTAAATTCAGCATACATTGAAAGGAAGCTAACATTGATGCGCCGTTATCTTACCGAATTTGATACAAACAAGCTTCCCGTTATAAAAACCGACGTGCTTATAGTCGGCACGGGGCTTGCGGGCCTTTACGCGTCTATTCATATATCCCCCGAGAAAAAGTGTCTGGTTGCGACGAAAACTGATATCGACCATTCGGCATCCTGGCTTGCTCAGGGCGGAATCGCGGCGGTAATATCACCCGACGACAGCGTAGATGCTCACGTACAGGACACCTTGAAGGCTGGAGCAGGTCTTTGCGACGTGGAAGCGGTCAACGTTCTCGTTCGCGAAAGCACAGAAAATATAAAGGAAATGGTGGAGCTGCGCGTCCCGTTTGACTTAAACGAGGAAGGCGGACTGCAGATAACCCGAGAGGGCGGCCACGGACGCAGAAGAATAGCGCACTGCGGAGGAGACGCTACCGGCAGAGAATGCACGAGACGTCTCGGACAGGTCGCGCTTGAACGCAAGAATCTCGATTTTCTTTTCAGAACGACGCTTATTGACGTTTTAACCGACGGCGGCAAGGTCGTAGGCGCTCTGCTTGACGTAGACAGCGAGGGCATGAAGATAGTCCTTGCCCCCAATGTAATTTTGGCTACGGGAGGCATCGGCTATAACTTCTCTCACACGACAAACCCGAGAGGTGCTGTCGGTGACGGAATTGCCGCCGCATACAGAGCAGGAGCCGAGGTTGAAAAGCTCGAGATGATTCAGTTTCACCCGACCACGCTTATGACCGACGAAAATCCGGACAGACTCTTTTTGATAAGCGAGGCGGTTCGCGGTGAAGGAGGCATTCTTCAAAACAGAAAGGGCGAAGCCTTTATGGCAGACAAGCATCCCTTGAAGGACTTAGCCCCGAGAGACATCGTTACGAGGTTTATTTTGAAGGAGCTCAGAAAGAATCCCGACAAGTGCGTTTTCCTTGACGTATCAAGCATGTCACGCGAATTTTTCTCGGAACGCTTCCCTACCATATACGGCAAATGCCGCGACAGCGGAATAAATCTTACAAGCGACAGGATCCCCGTACACCCCGCCCAGCACTACCACATGGGCGGTATTAAAACCGACCTTGACGGAAAGACCTGCGTTGAAGGACTTTACGCGGTAGGCGAGTGTGCCTGCACGGGTATTCACGGAGCTAACAGACTTGCATCTAACTCAATGCTCGAATGTCTTGTTTTCGGCAGACGGGCCGCGTACAGCGTAAACGCGGACACGCGAAGGGTAGACGAAAGCTCACTTCGCTTCGTAGGCTCTATTATCGGCTCGGCGAAGAAAACGCTCGACCGCAAGAGCGCAAATATCCTGCGCGACGAGCTTCGCGATATGAACACGAAATACGTCGGTCCTGTAAGAACGACGGCAGGAATGAAAACAGCCCTTGGTTATTTTAAGGAGCGGCTCTGCGAGCTTGAAGACACGGCGCTTAACGCTCTTTACGCGTTTGAGCTATACAATATGACCGAGTTTTCCTATCTTGCCGCAAAGGCGGCATACGAGCGCAAGGAAAGCGTCGGTGCTCACTATATAGAGGACCCGTCATGAAAAAATCGGTCAAAGCTTACGCTAAGATAAACCTTTATCTTGACGTAGTGTCAAGACGTGATAACGGCTATCACAATATAAAGGGCATTATGCAAAAAGTTTCGCTTTGCGACACGGTAACGATAACGCTTACCCCGTCCGAGCAAAATGAAATAAGCATCACCTGCACGAACCCCTTTGTCCCGACGGACGAGAAAAACATCGCCTATAAGGCGGCGGCTGCGTTTCTTTCCGAGTACTCGAAAAATTGTTACAAAGTAGAAATAGACATAGAAAAGAACATTCCTGCGGCAGGCGGTCTTGCGGGCGGAAGCACGGATGCTGCGGCAACGCTGAAGATCCTTGACGAGCTTCTCGGGCATCCCGCCGATGCGACAGCACTCATGTCGCTTGCTTCAAGGCTCGGGGCTGACGTTCCCTTCTGTCTCGCTGAGGGCAGTATGATAACCGAAGGAATAGGGGATATTCTGACACCCGTAGCTTCGCTTGAGAATTGCTTTATTCTTATAACCAACACGGGCGAGAGCGTGTCAACACCGCGGGCTTACGCAAAGCTTGACGAAATATACGGAGGCTTTTGCGAGACCTGCTTTGACGCGGACAGATTCAACAAGCTTTGTCTTGGACTCGAAGAAAAAGATCTCACCGCAGCTTGCGAGGGCATGTACAATATTTTCGAGGACGTGGTGCTCGGGGAATGTACTCTTGCGGCAGGCGCGAAAAAGCTCATCGGGGAGTGCGGTGCGCTCGGTGCTATGATGAGCGGAAGCGGCCCGTCGGTGTTCGGGATTTTTGATAGCTACGGTGCGGCAGAGAGAGCGTGTGAAAAGCTCAAGTCGCTCGGATACGATACGCATATATGTACGCCCGTAATTTAAAACAGGGAGATAATTCGGATGTTTTATTATTTAAAAGGAGAGCTTGCTTTAGTTGAGCCAAGCTTGGCAGTCATAGACTGCGGCGGCGTCGGATATTCTCTGACGGTAAGCCAGAGCACCTCAAGCGCGCTCTCACGGCTGGAGTCAAAGCAAAACGTAAAGCTGCTCACTCATCTTATAGTCCGTGAGGACGGAGTTGAGCTTTTCGGCTTTTACACAAACGAGGAGCTGAAGCTCTTTAAAATGCTCATAACCGTACAGGGCATAGGACCGAAGGCGGCTATGGCTATACTTTCGACCGCATCGGTTGCCGATATTATAAAAGCAATAATGAACGGTAACCAAAAGGCTATCGCACAGGCACAGGGCGTAGGGCCTAAAACCGCCGCGAGAGTTATCCTTGAGCTAAAGGACAAGTTCGGAAGCGAGTTGTCTGCCACGGGCGGCATCGAGGCGGACGAGGTGTTTGCTCTTCCCTCTGATTCAAGCAAGACAAAGGACGCGGAAAACGCCCTCAGCGTGCTTGGATACACGCGCGCTGACATAAGCGCCGTGCTCAGAACGATTGATACCGAAAAATACGAGCTTGAGGATATAATCAAGCTTGCACTTGCAAAATTCATGAAAAGATAAAAGGAGTCGGGTATGGACAGAGACGAGTTTGATTTTGAAAACCGAATATTATCCACGACCTACTCACCCGAGGACGAGGTCGCGGAAAACAGCCTGCGCCCAAAAACTCTCGAAGACTATATAGGACAGCAAAAGGCGAAAGAAAACCTGAAGGTTTATATAGACGCGGCAAAAATGCGCGGCTCATCACTTGACCACGTACTGCTCTACGGCCCTCCCGGCCTTGGTAAGACAACGCTTTCCTGCATTATAGCAAACGAACTTGGGGTAAATATCAGAACCACCTCGGGCCCCGCTATCGAAAAGCAGGGAGACCTCGCGGCTCTGCTGACAAATCTTGAGGACGGAGACGTTTTGTTTATCGACGAGATACACCGTCTGTCCCGTCAGGTCGAGGAAATACTCTATCCCGCAATGGAAGACTACGCGCTTGATATCATCATAGGCAAGGGTCCGAGTGCAAGAAGCATCCGCCTGCCGCTTAAGCACTTTACACTTATAGGCGCTACCACCCGTGCAGGACAGCTGACAACACCTCTTCGCGACCGCTTCGGAGTGCTTTTGAAGCTTGAGCTATACAGCACCGAGGAGCTCTCTACTATAGTTAAGCGCTCTGCGTCTATTCTCGGAGTTGACATAACAGAGTCTGGTGCGTACGAGATAGCTTCACGCTCACGCGGAACACCAAGAATTGCGAACAGACTGCTCAAGCGCGTATCAGACTTCGCGCTTGTAAAGGGAGACGGAGCAATAACCGACAAAATAGCGAAATACGCGCTCGAGATGCTTGAGATAGACGAGCTTGGGCTTGATAACACCGACAGACGTATGCTAAAAGCTATTATAAGCTTCTACGGCGGAGGCCCCGTTGGACTTGACACACTCGCGGCTACCGTAGGCGAGGAAGCAATAACGCTCGAGGACGTATACGAGCCTTACCTTATGCAGATAGGCTTTCTTTCAAGAACACCGCGCGGCAGATGTGTAACAAAGCTCGCGTATGACCATTTGAATATCCCATACCGCACGGTATCGAAGGGCGAGCAGTCCTCGCTTTTTGACAGCGAAGAATAAAAGCACCAACCGTGTCGAATTTCAGCGAAAAGATTTTAGAAAAATTCACTGCTATACCGTTGACTTTTTAAAGTCAATGATATAAAATAAACCAAAAGATAAACACACACCACAATTTACAGAAAGGAAAACAACAACATGAGAAAACTGTATATCCACAATCTCAATATTGAAGACCTTATAAAGACTGTTGAAGCTTGCGAGGGCGAGGTATATCTTGAAACCGAGGAAGGCGACTGCCTCAATCTCAAGTCCACCTTCTGCCGCATCGTAGGTCTTTCGAAGATACTTGAAGGAGCAAAGATATCCGAAGCATATATCCGTTGCTCTAATATCGACGACGAGACGCTTCTCTTCAGACTCAACCTTTATCACGAGGTTCCCGAGAAAAAGTAATTTTCCCAAAACACTCACCTGCATCCGACACTTTTATGCTGTCGGATGCTTTTTTGTTCTTTACAAAGAGATCATAATATAGTATAATAAATAAAAAGTTTTGTTCATCCCCGACCCGCGAAAAGAGGTGATTTGTAAGCATGGCAAGCTTAGTTAGAATTAAAAAGCCCGCTTACACGAAAGATACGAATATATACGGAATAGATAACATACCGAAGGTATATATACCCTTGCCCGAGCTTTATACGCTAACGGTTGAAAAAGGCGCGCACATTAGTGCAGGCCAGTCCCTCGGCGTAGCACTCGGCCGCGAAGTTCCCATACTCTCAAGCGTTTCGGGTATTGTTGCAGGAATCCTAAATCTTGGTGACAGAGAGTATATAGAGATACATAACGATGAAAAATACAAGCTCTGCCCAAGCATCAAGCCGTGCGGGCAACGTCTTTCTCAAATGAAGGTGGAAGATATAATCGAGCGAATACGTCTGTGCGCAATCCCCGACTGGAAGGCTCTGTCCGAATCCGCCGGCAAAGCAAAACGCTTTGCGCTCAACTGCCTTGACTCAGACCCGTATTCGTTTGACAAAAAATGCGCCGTAGCAAACTACGCAAAAGAAATAGTAGGCGGAGCAAAGATAGTGCTGAAGGTCCTCGGGCTTCGTCTGTGCGAGATAATAGAGGATCGAAAAAACACAGATGAGATAAATCTTCTCGTTGACTGCATCGGAGACTCGAAATTTTTCGATATTATTGATATAGACCTTAAATATCCCATGGGCGAAGCGGAGCATATAATAGCTCATCTTCCCGAAAACGAGGATCTGCGTGACGATGAGCTTTTCGTCATTGACGCACACACGGCGGCGGCAATTTTCAGAGCCTTCTCGCAGGGTATGCCATATATAAAACGGCTCGTCAGCATAGGTGGCACGGCTGCTGGTGTATGCGGATGCTACGAGCTTCCGCTCGGCACACCCGTAAAATACATAGCCGAAAGATGCACCGAGCCACTGAAAAAATCCGAATTTACTGCCGTCACAGGCGGTGTAATGAACGGAACTGCCGCAGATGAGCTTGAAGGATTTATCGGATGCGACACGCACTCGATTGCCTTTATAAAAAACACAGACCTGTGCATCAAGCAAAGCGACTGTATCGGTTGCACAAGATGCGACCGAGCGTGCCCCGAGGGGCTTCTGCCGAGCGTATTTATCTCGGAGCAAGAGAAAAACTATGCCCATGCGATATACGCGTCCGGTATGGACAGATGTACCGACTGCGGTGCTTGCTCATACGTTTGCCCTGCAGGAATACCGATATGCGAGGTGGCACGCGGGGAGGCGGATACCCGTTTGCCCGACGGCAGACAAAGAACGTATAAAAAGAAAAAATCACCGTTTATCAAGCACCCCGAAAACGTACGTTCTGTAAATTCCGACTTTCTGCTCACCCTCTTTATGCTTCTTGCGTGGTCGGTGTTCTGCCACGGACCAAGGGCTCTTTTAATTGCATTTATTTCGGTTGCAACCTCCGTTCTGTGCGAGCTTGTATACAATGCTTTAACCAAGAACGGTACCCGCGGTATACTGAACCTAGGCTCTGCCGTATGCGGACTTCTCGGCGCCTTGACGCTGAGCGTTGACGTGCCACTGTACGCGCCTGCAATAACCGCCTTTTTCTCGGTGATCATACTTCGCGGTGCTTTCGGCGGCGGCGGGAAGAACCTCTTTCACTCGGCGTTTGGCGCAAGAGTGCTTGCATCCCTTATATTCCACGATGCTTTCGTGTATGCTCCGAGAAATTATACTACCTTTGACTATATTATCGGAAACACCGAGGGCGCGCTTGGCGAAACGTCGGTAATACTTCTTTGCGCGGTGTTTATTTATCTTGCGCTGAGAAAAATCATATCCGCCATAATCCCCGCGCTTACCTTATCGACCTTCTGGGCGGTAAGCTTCCTTGTCGCACCTGCGGCAAGCACGGCAGACTACGCAAGGACTATGCTTATCGGCACGGGAATTATATTCGTTTCGGTATACTGCTCAACCGAATATCAGACAGCTCCGAAATCAACCTTAGGCAAGGTCGCCTACGGTGCTTTGGTCGGTGCTCTCGCAGCACTTATCGGAAGATTTACCTCGTATGAGGGCGCTTATATATCGGCCATCGCCGCAAGTGCTCTGACCCCGCTTTTCAACCGATTCTACACCGCAGCGCAAGCGCCATTGTATGCCGAAGGTGAAGAATACGAAGAACCAAAAGCAGAAGATGCTGCGGAAGAGGCAAACGAAAATGCCGAACAAGATACCGAACACCTCGAAGAAGCAGAAAAAGCAGAAGAAGCTGCCCCCGCATATTTATTCATAACAGAAGAGGAAAACGGTGAGGAAGCAGAGCTCGGATCGGAGCTTGCTTATGAGACTTTCGAAAATCTCAGACCCGCCATTTTGCGAAATGAAACGTCTGAGGATGAGTCCGAAAACGAACAAGAGCCGGACACCGAGGAGATAGCCGACGGAGATGATGAGTCAGAAAGCAAGAAGGACTTTTCTCAAACCATGGAGTTTTCTGATGCTAAAGCAGACGAGCTGCTTGAGCTTCTTGCAAAGGAAATAGGACTCGGCTATGACAAAAAAAGCGAAAATGACAAATAAATCCGCATGTTTTCCACAAATTGTGTGATGCAATTTTCCCCTTCCCGATGTATAATGATTATAATATAATCAGTGAAAATACTCGGGAGGTGTCTATTGAAAAACAGGATTCGGGGCAGATTTGCGCGCATGAACTATCGGGCATTTTCCCTTTTGATGATATGCTTTAATATAATTTTGTTTTCGCTATGCGCCTTTTACATATATCTCGACACGGCAAAGCCGACCGAAATATTTGCGCTTATATATTATCGAAGGGAAATAGTTACCCTTTACACGTCCTCGCTTTTGCTTAGCCTTGGCGGTGCGTTTTTACTCGACTATACATACGCAAGAAAAGAATAAAAAAACAAAAAAGCTGTAAAAGCTCACCCGAGCCTTTACAGCTTTTTATTATTTAAAAATATGTCTCATCCTATCGGCTGACCGCCAAAGAAAGTATCCAAGCACGCCCGCCGAAAGCACCTCGCCGATGCCTACCGTCAAAAACAGAAACCATATCGATTCCTCTGCCCCGTAAGCAAAAGAGAGCACAAATGGTATTATAACGGTATTCGCTACGATAGGCGGAATTACCGCAAGCACGGGATTCCTTTTGCCTATCAGGTAGGTACCGACGGCACCCAATAGCGTCGCAAGGCTGCCGAAAATTACGTCAAGCGCCACACCGCCCACAAGCAGATTGGATAAAAGGCACCCGACGAACAGTCCCCCGATACCGTGTACGGTAAATGCGGGAAGCACGCACAACGCTTCCGAAAAACGAAGCTGCACGGCGCCGCTTGAAAGCCCGAGCATACCGCAAAGATACGTAAGCCCCACGTAGAGCGCGGCAATAATTGCCGACGTGCATAAAGATTTTGCCATGCTTTTTCTTTTCAAAAATATCACTCCTTAGTTTTTTTGTTTCAGGCAATAAGCCTTCGGTGAGGATGGTTTCGAACTCACCGTTTTATTTGCGAATTTTATTGTATCATATAAAAGTCTAAAAATCAATATATAATTTTTCTTTATTTTTCACGCTCGCCCAAGAATTCAAATCGCGGCACACATCTGCCGTCGCGCTCGATGCACTCACACCACATTTCTGCCTTTCGCACCCACGTATCCCCTTCACCGTAAAGAGCCTTGTAAACTACCAAAATGCTCAAATCCTCGCTGTCGTATGCGAGCTCTTTCACCTCGTAGAGATTACCTTTGAAATGGCGGTATATTCCCTTTTTAATTTTTTCTCTGTAATAATCCATATCATGCATACCTAACACCTCAAAAAAGACTGTATAAACATTATACCCTAACTTCCCGAAGCTTTCAAGAATTATTTTCGGTTGACACGCAGGACAAAATATTGTATAATAACAAAGCAACCGGGAGGTGCTGTCGCGCTGTATGTCGCCGAAAGGTATTACAGTGAGGAAAGTCCGTGCTTCACAGGGCGAGGATAACGGCTAACGGCCGCCGAGGGTGACCTTAGGGAAAGTGCAACAGAAATAAACCGCCGCGCAAGCGGTAAGGATGGAAAGGCGAGGTAAGAGCTCACCGGCCTTCATGGTAACATGGGGCAAATGTAAACCCTATCCGAAGCAACACCGCACGCAAGAGCACGTACGTGATGTCTGCCCGACAGAATCTTGCAGGTGGCACAGAGCCGCAAGGCTTGGAGCTATGCGGAGACGCATAGCAAAGATAGATGACAGCAGAGTGCATTATGCACCCACAGAACACGGCTTATAATCCCGATTGCATAAAAAAAGCTGACGCAGGTCAGCTTTTTTTATTTTTTTGATGCAATCCCATGCGCACGGACTGCTCCTTTCCCTTGATTTTTTCTTTTATAAGCGTTACCGCCACGGCAGACAAAGGAATAGCTAAAACCATACCAACCACCCCGAAAGCTCCCCCGCCTATCACCGCCGCACATACGGTCCAAGTACCGCCAAGTCCTACCGACGAGCCTACGACGTTTGGATATATAAGCTGATTCTCCGCAAACTGCACTACCGCGTAAACGACAAGATAAACACCTGCCTTCGACGGCTCGGCAAGCGCTACCAAAAAAGCACCCGTAACACAGGCAAAAGCACCTCCGAGATACTGCACGAAAGAACATATCCCGCACAGAATCGCAATAAGAGCCGCATAAGGTACTTTAAAAATAAGCAAAGCTATATACATCAGAGCCGAGAGAATACAAGCCTCGGTGCATTGCCTTGAAAAAAATTTAGAATACACGTCAGAGAACACACGTCCTATATGCAATAAGGCATCCGTGCGTTTTTGACCGACAGTAGCCTTCAAAAAAGCGCATATCTGACGCCCAAGCTTCCGCTTTGAAAGAAGCACGTACACGCAGATAATCAAAGCAGCACCGACGTCAGCCGCCCCCGATACAGCCCCGCGAAGAAAGCCCCAGACAGAGCCGAAAACGCTTCCTGCTCCGCCCGCAATATAAGCGACGAGCTTGTTTTTGTCAACCCTTGAAACTATACCGTATAGCCACTGCGCGTCAAGTCCGCGCGCGGATAGAGCGCCCGCCCACTCGCCGAGCTTCTCGCATAGCTTGTCGTACGCACCGAAAAAAGAGGTGCACACTGCAGGAACTATCAATACTCCCGCAAAAAAAATCGCCGACAGAAGACTCACAACACATAGCAGCAGACTTATAACGCTCACCGCCCTGCCCCCTCTCCCGCCCGTCAGCTTAAACAAAAGCCCCTCAAAGCTCGACATGGGAATATTGAGCAAAAAAGCAAAAACAAGCCCGAGCAAAACGGGAAAAACAACCTCAAAAAGCTTGAGACAAATTCGCCCTGCAACGTCTAAATTATTAAGCACCGAGAAAAGCAGCACACCGACCGTCACCGTCAGTAAGCTCGACCTCGTATTTTTATCCATTCCGCACCCCGATATATAAATGTACTATAAATATATATCGGGCAGTGCTTTAAAAGAACAAGGGGGATGGTGTTGTACACTACTTTAGGTGTAAATTCAATACATCTTTTATGGTGTATTGTAAAATAATATCCAAGGATGGTGATAATAATGAAAACCTATTACGAACGGTTGCGGGATTTGAGAGAGGACAGAGACCTCACACAACAGGATATCGCAAATCTACTCAAAACTACCCAACAGGTATATTCCCGTTATGAAAACGGAACAAACGAAATCCCTCTGCACCATCTCGTTACGCTATGCGTTTTCTATGGTGTATCATCTGATTATGTACTCGGCTTAAAATAAAGGACTGTGACGAAGCTCGACACAGTCCTTTTTCTTTTATTTTCTTCCGTTCATTTCTTTCAGGTTGCGTTTTTCTTCTTCTCTTGCCGCCGCCTTTGCCGCCTCTATCTTATTCTTATCCTTCTTATTTAGAATATACGGCGTTGCTATAAACGCAGCAACAATCAAAACGCCCACGCCTATCAGAATAAAGTCGATATATCCCGTGCCGGCAATTTCCTTGCCTGTTATCCACTCAAGCGCAAGGAAGTCGGATCGTAGCCATGT
>JAZORU010000032.1:0-13217 GCA_045656765.1 Eubacteriales bacterium | reverse complement strand
GAGGCTGGGTACGTCGATCCAGTCGATGATGCCTTCGGGAGCACCGGCCGCTACTGCCGCCTCAAGAACTAACTTTGCAGCAGCTATGGTGCTGTTCTTTGCACGGGGGTGGGGGCTGATAATGATTGCGTTACGAGTCTTTAGTGCAAGCAGACACTTAAATATTGCGGTAGAAGTAGGATTGGTGGTAGGAATTACTGCAGCAATAACGCCGATAGGCTCTGCTATCTTCTTTATACCGAATGCCTTGTCCTCTTCGATAACTCCGCAGGTCTTTGTGTTCTTGTATGCGTTGTAGATGTATTCGGATGCGTAGTTATTCTTGATAACCTTATCCTCTACGATACCCATACCCGTTTCTTCAACTGCCATTTTTGCAAGCGGTATTCTTGCCTTGTTTGCAGCTGATGCGGCAGCCAAGAAAATTTTGTCAACCTGCTCCTGCGTGTAGGTTGCAAACACCTTCTGTGCCTCTCTTGTGCGTGCGATTGCTTCTTCAAGCTTCTCTACACTGTCTACGAGATCATACGTTTTCATTTTCCTGTCCTCCTTATATTATATAAGCAAAAGGTCTTTTTCTTTTTAAGTTATATTTGTTAATATTTTAACAATATCATTATATCACACAATTTGAAAGATTTCAATATATAATATCACATACTTTCACTATTTCTATTGATTATTTCTGTATAAAATGTTATAATATTCTTGAAATACACAAATTGTTCTTACAAAATTTATAGTATTATAACTTAATCTTCATATATTCGACAACATTTTCCTTTATAATAGTATATAATACTTTAAGATTACTGCACTGGAGGGTATATATGAGTACAAAAATACTTGTGGTCGACGATGACCCTAATATTTGCGATTTGCTTAAAATGTTCCTCGAAAACGAGGATTATCAGGTAAAGACGGCGTACGACGGTGTCGAGGGAGTAAATTACTTCAAGACCTACGAGCCTGATCTTGTGCTTCTCGATATTATGATGCCGAAAAAAGACGGCTGGCAGGTATGCCGCGAGATACGCGAGATATCGAACAAGCCGATAATTATGATAACGGCAAAGGGTGAGACCTTCGATAAGGTGCTCGGACTTGAGCTTGGCGCTGACGACTTTATGGTAAAGCCCTTTGATATGAAGGAGCTTTCCGCCCGCATAAAAGCCGTACTCCGTCGCTCGTATTCCAAGGACAAAAAGGATGACGGAGAGATAATCAGATACGAGAACATCGAGATCAGCCTTATAAAATACGAGCTTAAGATAAACGGAAAGAGCGTTGATATTCCCCCGAAGGAGCTTGAACTTTTATACTTCCTTGCATCAAACTGCAATCACGTTTTCACACGCGACCAGCTTCTTGACAAGGTCTGGGGCTTTGACTATCTCGGCGACTCGCGCACGGTCGACGTTCACGTAAAGCGCCTGCGCGAAAAGCTTGAGGGAGTAAGCTCAAGGTGGTGCTTGAAGACGGTATGGGGTGTCGGATACAAATTTGAAACTATAGACTAATATGCACCATACGCGTGCTAAATCGAGGAAGCAGGCACCGTGCACACGGTGCCTGCTTCTTATTATTTGACTTAAAATAGGTAGAAATTATGTTTAAAAGTGTTTTTACAAAATACCTTGCGGTATTTATGCTGCTTATAACCTTCAGTTTTTTGACCTTAGCTCTTATAATCTCATCTATTGCAAACGATTATGCAACTGCAACGAAGGAAGAGGGACTTACAAAAACGAGCAGCGCTCTTTCAAATTACCTCGTGGGTGATTTCAAGGGCGATACCGCCGAGGGCTTCAGAGGATATCTTATAGCGGAAAAGGAACGGCTAAATCCTATGCTGACGCTCTTTCTTCCCTACTCTGACACGTGTATCTTTATAACCGATGCAAACGGTGCACCTATATGCCGAGATCAGAAGCTCGGTGTCGGCTCGGTCGTAGGTATGTTGCCCGACGGATATATAGAAAAGCTCGAAGATGGACAGTCGTTGCTTGAGGCATCGAATCTTGGCGGGGCTCTGTCATCAAAGCACCTCGTTTCCGCCCGTCCTATTGTTGAACGCAGCGGTGAGTTCGTTGGCGGAGTTTTCGTGTGTGCCGAATCGGAGAGTATCTCGAACTTCGTAAACGTTATGATGAAAGCGATAGTGCTCTCAACCGCATCTCTTATGCTTGCCGTGCTCATTGCGATATACTTTATCACCGAAAGGACCGTCGTGCCGCTTAGAAATATGCACAAGGCGGTAAAAAGCTTCTCTCGCGGGCAGATGGATGCAAGAGTAATAGTCTCGGGTAACGATGAATTCACCGAGCTTTCGCGCGCGTTTAACCAAATGGCAGACTCGCTTGAGCAGCAGGAAAACCTAAGGCGGTCCTTCCTTGCAAACGTCTCGCACGACCTGCGGACACCTATGACGACAATAAGCGGCTTCGTTGACGGAATAAAGGACGGGGTAATCCCTCCCGAGCAGCACGAGTACTACCTTAATATAATATCAAACGAAACGAAGCGCCTCTCTCGCCTCGTCTCTACTCTGCTTGATATCTCAAGGCTTCAGGCGGGAGAGCGAAAGTTTGAGAAAAAACCGTTCGATATATGCGAGATGGCTCGTCAAATACTCATTTCCTTTGAGCAAAAAATAGAAGAAAAGAAGCTTGACGTGGAATTTATCTCGGACAAGGACAATATGACCGTTTCTGCCGACAAGGATGCTATATACCAGATTCTTTATAATATATGCGACAATGCTATCAAATTCTCGCACGACGGAGGAAAATACAGAATAAGCATCAAATACACGCAGAACAAAAAGGTGTCCGTCTCGGTATACAACGAGGGAGTCGGAATACCAAAAGAAGATCTGCCGTTTGTATTTGAGCGTTTCTACAAAAGCGACAAATCAAGAGGACTTGACAAAACGGGTGTGGGGCTCGGCCTTTATATTGCACGTACCATTATCGAAGCTCACGAAGAAGAGATAACGGTCAACAGCGAAGAAGGAGTTTATTGCGAGTTTGAATTCACCCTTTCAGCAAAATAACAAAAAAACACCGTCGGCCAGGCCGACGGTGTTTTTGTTCAAGCTATGCTTTACAGCTTGAATATGCTTTTTATTTTAGAGCTTTTCTATCTTATTAACCTTTGGTGTTCCAAGCAGACCGCAGTTAAGGTATTTCTGCTCCCAAGGATATCCCTCCTCGGTCGGATATACGTTCTTTCTTCCTGCAAATCTTGCTGAAGCGCTCGTGTTGTGGATCTTGACCGTCATTTCGTGGTGTCCGCGAGACAGCTCCGTCTTGAAGCGCCAAGGTGCAAACGGAACGCGATATTCTTTTCCGTCAAGCACTACCTCGGCAATATAGCGAACCTCTCCAAGATATATGTCTGCGATACCGCCGTCAAAATCAAATTCCGTTTTATATTCAGCGCATCCGGAAAAGCCCTCAAGTCCAATCTCGTTCCATGGAAGAAGAGCGTCTATCGGCTTTCCGTTAAGAGTCCAGCGATCAAGCAACGTGGTTTTTACAATTTTCTCCTTGGCAGACTCGGTTTTATTGCTCACAAGGAAGAGCTTCAATTCACACGGCATAAATAATCCGTCACCGTCCCAATCACGCCACTCGTCACTGTAAAAGTCATAATACCTTACGTTTTCGCCGGGGAAGGTTATCTTCGCGTCGCTTTGTGCGTCAGCCTCGTTTAAGAATGCATAAAGAACACCCTCGTCGAGCTGCCGTGAGGTCATGGATATCATTCTGTCCTCTGACTCAACCTTGACTTCTCTCGAAAGATTCTTCATCAGCTCTCGTGTGTTATAGTAAGCAGGACCCTCGATACAAGGATGAGAGTGCCAAAGCATAGTAATTATCTTTCCGCCTGCATTCTGATACTCTACCATTTTTTTGCATTCAGCATCCGAAAGAGGTGTTCCTACCACTATCAAAGTATCTATACCGCGCTCAAAGAGATTGTCCATATGCTCTTCCCATACGTAATCGAAATCGAATGGCGTATAGCAAAGCAAACGTGCGATTTCATTTACGTAACCCTTCGGAACGCTTGCATGACAGTTGATATAGTGGGGATCGTTTGACCGTCTGCCTGCCGCAATATAGTCAAGCGGAACGTAAAGTCCTAACTTGGCTCTGGCAGTGCCTTGATTTAACATTTCTGCAGTTTTTTCAATTCTGTGCATAATGTCGGGAACATAAGGTGCACTTTGCGGGTCAAATTCAGGAAGATAAAGGAAGAACTGGTCGATTCCTCTGAGTATCTGATGCTCCATAACAAAACGCGCCTGGTCGGGCGGCATCGCGTCTCCCATACAAGCAAAAGTCTCACTTGCCGCACCCGCTTTGTTGCTCGCGCGCTTGATGCTTCCCGCAAATCTCGGGAAGTCGCTAAAGCTGTCAGGCTCAATCTGATTGAATATAACGTCAATACCGGGCATATCGTTATGAACGTTATTAAGCGAAAACTTTCCGCTGACAGTGCTCAAGGTTTCGAGAGTATGGTCAAGGTCCTGGTGGCCTACGGACAAAAGATTATGCTCGTGACACCACTGCTCTATCTGCCCATAAAAGTTCTTGGCGAGCAAGGCATTCCACGCGGATGTATAGTCAGCGTAGCTCTTTGCAATATGAGCACGAAGCTCCTTCTTGCCTAATGGCAAAGCATCCTGTTCCTTAAACGTTACTATTTCGGCAAGAATATCGGTCATATCATACCCGTGCATCTGCAAGAAAAACTCTGGAAGCTCGGGTGTGTAAGGAAATTCCCAGCATATTTCAGGCTCATCGTAGAAAAAGCCTTTCACCGTCTTTCCGAATTCGTCGCTGATATACGGCACGTATCTCTCATGCATATTATCAAGAAATTTTCGAACGACAGCAGACGACATAATATCAACCGTACCAACCGTATCGTCCTCAGGTCTCTCACCGCGCCAATCGTACGTATGGTATGAAAGGTTCTCCCAGGTTACGACTACAATACGGCTGCGTACCTTCGCAGTATAGTTGATAGTATTATCTGTCACACAAATCTTCTCGGCAGGGCCGTTTGGCAGATAAACGCCAAATCGGTCGATAGGAAATGCCGAGGCCGCGAGCATTCTTTCAGGCGTGGGAAGCGCAATGCTCTCACCGGGCTCAAGAAAGAAATCGTAGGTTTTGTTAAGCTTTTTGGGACGGGTATCTGCCGTCAGGACTGTTCCCGCAGCTCTTCCGCTTGGGAAGCCCCACTCGTCAAATATCCATATATCCATTCCAAGCTCGCGCGATATGTCGCAATATCTTTTTACGGCAGGAAAAAATCGGGCGCAAAACTCTTCAACCGTTTCTTCCTTTTTACCGCGTCCGTGAACGGCAATGCCGCCGTAGCCGTCATCCTTGAACCCCTGAAGAGACTCGCGGATACCGTCATCGGAAAGCTCTGGTCTGACCGAAGCACAAATTATCGGCTTGTAACGATTTGGCCATTCATTTTTCATTTTATATCCCCCTAACAATGTTTGTATTTATTTTAAGTTTGTCACTTTATTTGTATTTTAAGTTTTTAATATTCCAACCCATTTATTTGAGCGCCAGCGCAAAAATGTCGCAACGGCTCGTATAGATTCGTCCAACGCAAGAGCAATCCATATTCCGACGAGTCCTAAGCCGCAGCTTATACTAAGAACGTAGGCAAGCCCAACGCTGCATCCCCAACAGGACAGCGTTACAACTATCAAAGTAAAGGTAACGTCTCCCGCGGCACGCAGTGCGTACTCATAAATTTGGCTGACCGCACGCGCTTGCTCGGTTATAATATCGATCAAGAAGATTGTAAGTCCCAATTCAATAATAGATTGATTATCCGTAAACATACTCAACAGCGGCACGCGCAAGAGAACGATAGACATAGAAATAGCAAAATTAACAGACGTTGTTATTTTTACCAATGTCCTGTTTAACCTTCTTGCGTGGTCGTATCTTTCAGCACCCGTCAGTCTTCCGATAAGCAATGAGTTAGCGTTGCCTAGATTCATACTGAACATATATGCGTAGGTAAGTATATTGGCATAATAAACCTTTGCATTTATAGCAGTTGTGCCGAGCGTTGCGATAAACGCAGTGGTAATAACCTGGGAAAGCGTAAAGGAACCTCCCGAAAGAGAAGACGGTATGCCTACTTTCAAAACGCGTCCTATGCGCAAAAAATAATCACGAACGGTTTTGGGCGGCTGTATTTTTATTTTCAATCCAATGATGAAGCACAGCACTATCAAAAGAGCGATAAGCTGGCTTAATACACTGCCCCATGCGATTCCCGCCACCCCCTTGACAGGCGAATACTCGGGAAAATATACTACAAAAATGTTGAAGAACAGATTGCAAACTACCGACGTCAAATTTGCTATAATTGTAAATTTAGGATATCCGTAACACTGCAAAATCGCAGACAAAACACCCGTTGTTGCAGGAATTATCATAGCGGCAATACGGATTCTGAAATAAATAATGCCCTGCTCCAGCACTTCCCCTTCCAAATTCATCAGCTCGATGACGGGATGGCTGAAAATAAACATAGAAACCGATACCGCCAATCCGATCATCGCACACGTCAAAATAGAAACGAAGCCGGTTTCAGCTGCTTTTTTTAACTTCTCACCGCCTAAATAATTGCTGATTACAACGCTGACTCCTGTATTTATGGCGATTAACAGAAGGTTAAACAAATTGATAAGCGTATTAACCGTACCGGTCGCCGCAACAGCAACCTCGGAATAGCCGCTCAAAACGGCGGTATTAATAGTTCCTATAAGCACGGATGATATACTCGAAATAAACATAGGAAGAAACAACGAAAATACGTTGACCGTGCCAACGGACGTCGTTACGGAAAAGAGCTCATTATGAAGCAAGCTCAGCTTAGAATTGCAAGAAGCCTGTGTTACATTTGAAATTTTCCGAAAAAAAAGCTTCATTGCATACCCTGCCCTAACTGATAACTGTGTATTTGAGTGCCAAAATTACTCAATAATAAGATACCATATAAAAACAAAAATAGCAATAGCAAAAGCAGAAATAATAGGAAAATTTGCAACATTTCAGCACCAAAAGCATGATAGCTTTACCCTGTAATTTCAAAAAAAAGAGAGGGCTTCGGATAAACTCCTCTGCCTTCTCTTTTCAGTGTTTAAATTACAGCCCCAAAAGCTTCTTTGCACATACCATTTTAATCGTACATACAAGCACCGCCATAGCCTTTTCAAGCTCGGGAAGTGACGGGTAGGTAGGAGCTAAGCGAAGATTTGAATCGTGCGGATCACAGCCACCGGGATAGGTCGCTCCGACACTCGTGAGCGTAACGCCCGCAGCCTTCATGCAGTTAAACACGTCTGTAGCTGTTCCGTCCATAAGGTTAAGTGAAATAAAATATCCGCCGTTAGGACTGTGCCACTCTGCTATACCAAGACCGCCAAGATTTTTCTCAAGTGCCTGCTCCGCTATCTCAAAGTGAGGAGCAACTACCGCCGCCTGACGCTTCATCATATCGAAAAGTCCTTGTGCATTGCGAAGGAATTTGACGTGTCTTACCTGATTTAACTTATCGTGACCTATAGTCTGTGCGCCCATATAGGATATTATTTCTCTGTACACGGGTAAGGAAGCACATACAAGCGAAACACCAGCACCGGGATAGGTAACTTTCGAGGTAGATGTGAAGTAGAGGAATCTGTCCTCTGTTCCGTATTTTTCGGCAATATCGAATACGTTTGCAAGCGTATCGGGGGTGTCGGTAAAGTCGTGGATCGCATAAGCGTTATCCCAGATAACAGTAAAGTCAGGTGCGGCAGTATACATCTTGCACATACGCTCTACCACCTCATCAGAGAAGGTTACACCCGTAGGATTTGAATACTTGGGAACACAGATAAGACCTTTGACATTTTCATCTGCCGCAGCAATTCTCTCAACCTCATCCATGTCGGGACCGTCTGCGTTCATAGAAACGCATATCATCTCAATACCGAAGGTCTCAAGAATTTTAAAGTGGCGGTCATAACCGGGAACAGGGCAGATAAACTTTATCTTCTCATATTTCGACCAAGGGCGCTCACCGAGCTTGCCGAAAAGAAAATAACGGGAAATAGCATCATACATAAGATTAAGGCTGGAGTTTCCTCCGATTATTATGTTTTCAGCTTTAAGTCCGAGAGCATCGGCGAATATACGCTTAAGCTCCGGAATTCCGGAAAGAACTCCGTAATTACGGTAGTCAAATCCACCTTCACCTATATAGTCCTCTGCCGTAAGCGCCCACTCTATCATACCGTTTGAAAGGTCAAGCTGCTCGGTACAAGGCTTCCCTCTTGAAAGGTCAAGTGAAAGACCGCTTGCAAGATAGCCCTCGTATTCAGCACAAAGAGCCTCATACTCTGCTTTGAGAGCGTTTTTTTGCATTTCGGAATACTTCATATAAATTATCTCCTCAAAATGATGTTGACATTTTTAACAAAAATTTGCCTATTTCTGCTTCTTAAATTGTAAGCAAACAGATTTTTTAAAGTTTTTAAATCAAAAATTGCAATACTTATACTATTATACACCAATTTTGGTAAAAATCAATACCAAAAATGAATTTTTTAAAGTTTTATAATGCAAAAACGCACCTTTTGCAAAAAAATTAGTTTTTTTAAGTTTTTTAAAAAAATTCTTGACAAACAAACTCTGCCGTGATATAATAATCAAGCGTTGCAAAAGCGACGCCAAAAAATGTGGCTGAATAGCTTAGTTGGCTAGAGCAATCGGTTCATACCCGATAGGTCGTGGGTTCGAGTCCAACTTCAGCCACCAACGGCCCGTTGGTCAAGCGGTTAAGACACGGCCCTTTCACGGCTGTAACATGGGTTCGATTCCCGTACGGGTCACCAAAAGAAAGCATCCGAGCTTTGTTCGGATGTTTTCTTTTTATCCAAGCCGACAGGCTTGGTATGGCATCCGTCGCGACGCGACGGTATGAAAACACTTCGAAGAAGTGCATGCCATCACGCGTCAGCGTGTATATAAGTCGGCTCGATTACATACATCCCTTCGGGATGATTACATACGCTCGCAAGCGAGCGATTCCATACACGCCTTCGGCGTGATTGCCTCTTACCTCAATTTCTCCCTTCGCTATTGCAAGGGGGATTTTTTTCTGCTATAATACTATATAATGACAGTTTGGCGGAAAGGGGGAATATATATGATTATCGAAGTATCAAAGCAAGAGATACGTCTCTCGCTTGACGAGCTTATTTCATTTTCCTATCCGTCGGGGTCGCTTGCACACTCGAGCGACTATTTTGAGAAGCCGAAGACCGCGGCGGCAATAGCCTCGGACTTTGCAGAGCAAAACGAAGATTTTTCACGCGCCCTTCCCTTCAGTGCATCTGTTTTGCACGAGGGGTACACGTATATTATATCGGGGGCGGCGGAGCTGAGCCGTTTCTGCGGCGGCTCGCTTGAAATAATTAACGTAAAGGCAAGCGGCGGCAAGAAGAATGCGTCTGCCGCAACGCTTGATGCATGGAGGCGAGAGGTCTCGTGCATAGCCGCCATTGCCGCAAACTCACTCGGCGCAACAAAGCTGTCAGCAAAGCTTTTATACAGCTTTGACAGGCGTATTATGCCTGAGGAGCATCTGTGCGCATCAAGCGTATCCGAAGCAACCGAAGTATTTTTTGACACGTTAGTAAAGGCGGCTCGTCTGATAGATATATATATAAAACGCGAGACTGAGCGAATACCCGCAGCAAAGGATGCGTCCTTCCCATTTGACACGAAGCGTCAGGGACAGAGCGACTTTATGGTATCCGCACTCAAGGCTATGAAGGGCGGCGGAAAGCTTCTGTGCGAAGCACCTACGGGAATCGGAAAGACTATGTCGGCACTTTTCCCTGCGGTCAAAGCGTTCGGTCACCGTTTCGTTGACAAAATATTCTACCTCACTCCAAAAACCACGGCACAATATGCGGCAGAAAATGCCGTGCGCGCAATATTCCCCGACGGCACGGGAATTCGCTCTATCATTCTTTCTGCGAAGGACAAGATGTGTCTTTTAAGAGAGTGTGCAAACGAGCCTGCCGAAACCGACACCCCCGAGCGTGAAAACCGCACCTACCGCGAACAGAGCAAATGCGAGCGTTGTATGGGAAGCGAGGACTATTACTCTCGCAGATGCGATGCTTTATATGAGCTTTTATCCTCTCACAGATGCCTTTCGCCCGATACGGTATATGACGTTGCCTCAAGGCACTCGGTATGCCCGTATGAGCTATCCTTGGATGCAAGCGAATACTGCGACCTTATAATATGCGACTATAACTACCTCTACGACTGCAGAGTATATCTGCGCCGCTATTTTGACCCGTTCCTATCCGGAGGGGATAAAAGATACCTTCCAAAATACGTCTTTTTGGCTGACGAGGTACATAATCTGCCCGACAGAGCACGCAATATGTACTCACACTCGATAAGAACTCAGACGTTGAAGAGACTGTCCTCTGCTCTCGGTATGACAGAGCTTGAAAGAAAGACCACGGAGAGCATCAGGGCAATGCTGTCAGCACTTGAAAAATACGACAGGCTATGTGGCGAGCAGGTAACACAAAACGAAAAAGGAGAGACCTGCGGCTTTGCCGTGCTTGACGAAGCTGACGAGGGCCTGTTAAACCTTGCCGCTGAGTTTTGCGAAAGATACGAAGCACTCAAAAGAGCCGAACAGACCAAGATTCCCGCGCAGGTCACCGATTTCTACTTTAATATGCGCGACCTGATAAAGAAAAGCGTATACTTCACGGACGGCTTCAAGGTGCTGTGTGAAAAGACGGGCGAAAACCTCACGTATCGCATAAACTGCCTTGACCCCTCGGCAATCTTGGAAGAGCGTTCCGACTTTGCACGCGCGGCGATTATGTTCTCGGCAACTCTTGCACCAAGCGAGTATTATATGAGAAGCCTCGGAATGAACAAGAATTCCTCGTTTTTGTCAATCCCCTCTCCTTACCCGAAGGAAAACTTCTCGCTTACCGTTTTTGACAGGCTGAGCACGCGCTACACCGACAGAGGTCAAACGCTTTACGAGCTGAGCGCGATAATCCACACTGCAATAAAGGCAAGGAAAGGAAACTATATGGTTTTCTTCCCGTCATACAAATACATGCAGGATCTGCACGGATTTTTCACCTCTATGTACCCCGAGATCAGCACCGTCATTCAGCAAAAAGGAATGACAGAGGCTGAAAAAGCAGCTTTCGTTGCACGCTTTGACGAGAACAACAAGGAAACGCTGATAGGCTTTTGCGTGCTCGGCGGAGTTTACGCCGAGGGTATCGACCTTGTGGGTGAGCGCCTTATTGGAAGCATAGTCGTAGGCGTAGGTATGCCGAGACTTTCAAACGACCGAAACGTCCTCTCTGAATACTACACGCAAAAGGACGAGGACGGTATGATGTACGCATACGTTTACCCCGGTATGACACGCGTTATGCAGGCGGTCGGACGTGTTATCAGAAGCGAAGAGGACAGAGGCATATCCATTCTCATTGACGACCGCTTCTCCTCCCCAGTATACCGCTCGCTTTTTCCTCTGCATTGGAGACACGCAAAATTCGTTTCCGAGCCAAAATCGCTCGGGCATTTGCTTAATAAGTTTTGGACAGAGTAAAAAAACTCGTTATGCAGTTTCGAAAACTGCATAACGAGTTTTTCATATTATCTCTCAAAAACGGTAATGCACTCAACGTGCCCTGTTCTCGGAAAAAGATCGTACGGTGTAACCTCTCGGTTTATATACCCGTTCTTTCTGAAATACACGCTGTCACGCGCAAGAGTGTCGGGATTACAGGATATATAAACGACACGCTTCGGATTTTTCTGTGCAATATACTCAATAAAGCTCTCGCTTGAGCCCTTTCGCGGCGGGTCGAATATAACTACCGAATTTTCAAGTGAGCCGTCTATTCCCACGCTTTCGAAAAGCCCGTGTGAGCCCGTTGCATCGGCACAGAAAAACTCGGCGTTCTCAGCACCGCAGGCACGTGCGTTCTTTTTTGCACATTCAATGGCAGACGGCTCGACGTCAACGCCTACTATCCTCTTTGCCTGTACGCTCATCGAAAGTCCTATACTGCCCGTACCGCAATAAATGTCGTACACCGCATCTGCTTCATCAGGTCGCGCAAGCTCTGCCGCCTTCGCATACAACATCTCTGCCATCGAGTGATTTACCTGATAAAAAGCGGCGGGCGCTATCTCAAGCTCAACACCGCAAAGCTCATCCTTGATATACCCCTCACCGAAAAGAACCGTGTATCGCTTTCCGAGCACCACGTTCGTCGCTTCTGTGTTTTCATTCAAAAGAAGCGTCGTTACGGCAGGAATCTGCTCCTTTACGTAATCGCACAGCTCGCTGTCGCAGCCCGTGCTATTACCGTTTATAACAAGGCAAAGCATAAGGTCGGCTCTTTTTGTGGAGGCTCTGAGATATATGTGCCGCAAAAGCCCCCTGCCCGTCTTCTCATCGTATACGGAGAGCTTGTGCTGCTCAAAAAACACCTTGAGCTTCTCGCACACCTCGCCGAATATCCGAGGCTGCAAAGAGCAAGCGGTACCGTCTGTTACCCTGTGGCTCTTTGAAGAATAAAAGCCCACCGTGTATCTTCCATCCTCTGCGGATATAGGATACTGAGCCTTATTGCGATAGCCGCATATAACGCCGTCAGAGACAGTTTCTTTTATCTTTACGTCGTCTAATCCTACTTTGTGAAATGCTACCGAGACGTAGCGTTGCTTCAGCTCTTTTTCGTGCTCGTATCCGATGCTTTGATAAGCGCATCCACCGCAACGGGCATGATGCTCACACTCGGGGGAAATACGCTCGGGGGAGCTTTTTTTAATACTTTCTATTTTACCTACGCAGTATGTACGTGCGACTTTGATTATCTTTACGTCACAAACGTCCCCGTCAACCGCGCCCGCAACGAAAACCGTTATGCCGCCGTGCTTGCCTACGCCGTATCCGAGATTATTTATGTCGGCAATTTCAAGTTCTATAATACTGTTCTTTTTCAAGTCCATTTTCTCACATCCTAACGTAGCCAAATCATTGTAACTTTAACCTGCCCAAAAGGGCAGTACCGCTACGCTTTTCGGCTTGTTTAAATTTATCGTCTT
>JAZORU010000031.1:0-17866 GCA_045656765.1 Eubacteriales bacterium | reverse complement strand
GGCTTTTAGCCAAAGCAACAGGGCTTTTGTTGTATCAAGAAGCTTTTATTATATAATATACAGTCTTTCCTTCAGCTCCTCTTTCGTTTTTGAAAGAGAGTAGTAGGTAAACGCGCAGAAGACTATATTCACCGCAAGCATCACCATCCAGAAGCCCTCAAGAGACGGCAGGTAGGTAACTCTTGACGTCGTAAATGCGTTTTGCATCATTTTTACGTCTACCATATTTCCCATAGAGATTATATAGACGATATGGCATACACCGCAGAGTCCTGCGAGGATAAATGAAAACAGGTTGCGCTTGCCTTGCGCGGCAAGGAAAATATCGCGTCCGTTTTTGGTGTGTCCCTTTCGAACTGCAATATCAAATCCCGAGCGAAGAGCGCGCATATACAAGCCGAGTGCAGATATAAAAGCTATTGTAAACAGCACCTCGCACAGCACTACGAGTATAACGTACGCTGAGTATATGCCGTCCGTCTCTACTATTCTGCCGACGTCGGAAAACTTGAAATTAGCTTCAAAGTATACGGCTACGACGAGCAGTGCCGCCTCAGCCAACGTGTAAAGCGAGCAGAACATAACGGGCATTCTTGCGAAAATACCGAATTTCCGTTTCATATAAAGCACCGCACACAAAAGCACTGCACCGCACAGAATATCCGGGATTATATTGAACTCGTCCATATAAATATCAAGGCTCAAAAATACTGCCGTCAAGAATATGCACAGCGCTGTTGACGTTCTTCTGTACTTATATTCAGCCGTGCGCTCTGCCGCCTTCTCCAAGCAAACGCGGTCAAGAGTATCTGCAAACGTCTCGTCTCTTGCCACACCTTTTATATATGCATAGGCTTTTGTTGCCCACACTATGCCGACGATCAAGGCGGGCACGAGGCATATCACACTCACAGGGCCTATATAATCTATCGGGTTTCTCATGGCAGTGCCGTTGACAATGCCATAGTCAAGCGAGGTATCGTAAAGATACACGAGGTTCGGAGCTACCGTGAGAGCCTTCGTTACTATCAAAAACAAGGTTGTAAAGCCCTTAAGCTTTCCTGCGTCGGTACGCTTGCCGTTTTTGTTCGTCAGATAAAAGCAACAGTCGCCGTCGTGTCTCTCGCCGACGTACACAAAGCCGTCTATAAGAGAACCGAGAGCGTTGTTTACAAGCACAAACTCAAGCACTGCGTAAATAAACGTAAATACCAAAATAATCGTTTTTTCGCTCATATATCTTGCACTTATCAGTGTCATTATGACAAATGCGGGAATGTGAGAGAGCGACGTCCAGAAAAGTCTCAGAAAATTCAGACGCGCATCCTCAAACGAATCGGATATATCGCGCAGGCTTGCAAGCCCCGAAATAATCAAGAGGCATCCGATAAAATCGGGCAAAACATCTATTACGTTAAGGTTAGGATTAAGCAAAAACAGAATTCCGAGAGCAATCCGCCCTATGCGTTTTTTTGAGTTAGGTTTCATTTAAAACTCCCTTTTAAGCGTTATCTGTACCATCCGTGTCGGCTTTTTTTGCCTTGTCCTTCTTTTTTTTCGAGCGTATGGTATACCAAGGCGTTTTCTCGTCGCCCTCGTTGCATATCATTCTGAAGCAGTTGAATATAAGCACCGCCACAACTATCATCAGCATACCGCGCATAAACATACGGTATGGCAGGAGCCGTGCTTCTGTAAACGAGAGCACGTATATAATAGCGTAGAGAATATCCAAAACTATACACCATACGGCAGTAGATGAATACTTCGGAAGGTCTGTGTCACGGCTGATCTTATAAATACCGAGTAGAAGCGGCAGGTGAAAAACCGCTTTCAGTGCTTCGCTTGCGTGGTCATAGAGATCGATATATGCGTTTGACTCGTCAACGAACCCTATAAACTCGCCCGCAGTAAGCATAAGCCCTGCCATACCGAATACGGCAACGGCAAAGGACAAAAGCTTTGCAGCACGGAAAGCTCTGTTATAATCCGAGAGCTTGAGCATTGCATAAAAAATCACCGTGTATGCTATAAAGTCGGTATATCCGGGATACAGGCTGAATGACAGCATATATCCAAGAAGTAAAATACCAAATCCCATGTCGGTCTGTCACTCCCCTGCGTTTTCGTTCTGGCCGCAGCACTTTTTATATTTCTTGCCGCTTCCGCACGGGCAAGGATCGTTTCTTCCTACCTTGTCCGCTTTCTTTGCGGGCGCCTTCTTTGCGGGTGCTTTTCCCCCTGCAAATCCCTCGATAAGCGGATTTGCTACCTGCACACGCTTTATTTCCTCTTTGGGCTTGGGCATTACCGAAAGTACCATTCTGACGGTGCTTTCGCGAATATCCGCTATCATCTCGTCAAACATATCCGCACCCTGCAGTCTGTACATAGCAACGGGGTCGCGCTGTGCGTATGCGTGAAGCCCTATACTGCCCTTAAGCTCTTCCATAGCGTCGAGATGATCCATCCACTTCTCATCGACGTTGCGAAGAAGTATAACTCTCTCTACCTCGCGCATTATATCTGCCGAGCCGAACAGCTCCTCTTTGCCCTCGTATATCGTGAGCGCACGCGCACAAAGAGTTTCTTTCAGCGCTTCCTTTGTCAGAGATGCACGCTCGTCATCTGTATATTCAAGCTCCCCTTCGCCTATAAGGTACGCCGAGAAGTGACCGCGAAGCCCGTCGATATTCCAATCTGCAGGCTCGTCTCCCGCGCAGAACATATCTACGTTCTCCGAGACAGTATCTTTTATCATAGAGGATATCTTATCCTTCAGGTCGATTCCGTCAAGCACGTCGTTACGCTGCTTGTATATGACCTTTCTTTGCTGATTCATTACGTCGTCGTAGGTGAGGACGTTCTTTCTTCTCGTAAAGTTCTGGTCCTCTATTCTCTTCTGCGCCGACTCGATGCTTCCCGAAAGGATGCTTGCATCTATCGGTGTGTCGTCGTCAAGACCTAACCTGTCAACGAGCCCAAATATTCTGTCAGCTCCAAACAAACGCATAAGGTCGTCCTCAAGCGAGAGATAGAACTTAGACTCACCCGGGTCTCCCTGTCTTCCGCTTCGGCCTCTGAGCTGATTGTCTATACGGCGGGACTCATGGCGCTCCGTACCGAGAATAAAGAGCCCCCCGAGCTCGCACACGCGCTCTGCCTCGGGACGTATCTGCTCGGAAAATTTAGCCTTGAGCTCGGCGAATTTCGCTCTTGCTTCAAGTATTTCCTCGTCGTCGGTAACGGCAAAGCTGACCGCGTTACCTATCATCTCTTCATCATAGCCAAGCTCACGCATCTTGCTCTTTGCCATAAATTCGGCGTTTCCGCCAAGCATAATGTCGGTACCTCTTCCTGCCATATTGGTAGAAATGGTGACCGCACCCATCTTACCTGCCTGTGCAACTATCTCGGCTTCTTTTTCGTGGTGCTTTGCGTTTAGCACGACGTGGGGTATTCCTTCAAGCTTGAGCCTCTTTGAAAGCTCCTCCGACTTTTCGACCGACACAGTTCCGACAAGTATCGGCTGTCCCTTTTCGTGACATTCCTTTATCTGAGCGACGATAGCGCGCATCTTTCCCTTCGTGCTCTTATAAACCGCATCGTTGTGGTCTACCCTTACCATAGGCTTATTGGTAGGTACGCTTACACAGTCAAGGAAATATATTTCACGGAATTCCATTTCCTCGGTAAGAGCCGTTCCCGTCATACCCGAAAGCTTCGTGTAAAGACGGAAGTAGTTCTGGAAGGTGATGGTTGCAAGCGTCTTTGACTCGCGCTCAACCTTTACCCTCTCCTTTGCCTCTATCGCCTGATGCAGTCCATTGTTGTAACGGCGGCCGGGCATAAGTCTTCCCGTGAAGGTATCGACTATGATTACCTGTCCGTCCTTTACCATATAGTCTACGTCGTTGTGCATAATGCCGTGTGCGCGGATAGCCTGATTTATATGGTGCGAGAGGGTAGAGTTCTCGGGGTCGGAAAGGTTTTCAACGCCGAAGAATTTCTCCGCCTTTTCTACGCCGCTTTTGGTCAAAACGACATTTCTCGCCTTCTCGTCAACTATATAGTCCGCGTCGATATCGTCGTGCGACTCCTTTGAGTCAAGCTCCTTTATGACGAACTTACGGATGGTACGCACGAACTTATCCGCCATCTCGTAGAGGTCTGTTGATTTATCCCCCTCACCCGAGATTATAAGCGGAGTTCTCGCCTCGTCAATAAGGATAGAGTCAACCTCGTCGACAATCGCGAAATTGTGGCCTCTCTGTACCATCTTCTCCTTGTATATGACCATGTTGTCACGAAGATAGTCAAAGCCAAACTCGTTATTCGTTCCGTAGGTGATGTCCGCCTCGTACGCCTTTTTCTTGTCCTCTCTGTACTGACCTTGAACTACGAGGCCCGTTGTAAGTCCCATAAACGCATAAACTCTGCCCATCTCCTCAGCACCGCAGCGCGCGAGATAGTCGTTTACCGTAACTATATGGACACCCTTACCCTCAAGGGCGTTAAGATACGCGGGCAGGGTTGCAACGAGCGTCTTTCCTTCACCCGTTTTCATCTCGGCAATACGTCCCTGATGCAGTATGATACCTCCGAGCAGCTGTACGTAGAAGGGACGCTTTCCGAGCACTCTGTCGTCTGCCTCTCTTATAGCGGCAAAAGCATCGGGAAGGATATCGTCAAGAGTCTCACCGTCAGAGAGTCTCCCCTTCAAAGCTGCGGTAACTCCGCGAAGCTCGTCGTCGGTCATTGCCGCATACTTATCCGAGAGAGCCTCTATGCTGTCAGCGATAGATCTTATCTTTTTTATTTCTCTGTCGCTGTACGTTCCGAAAATTTTTGAGAAAAGTCCCATATCGTTATAGCTCCTTAAAGCATCAATAATTATAAAAATACATCTTATTATACTACATTATAAAGAAGAAAACCATACTTATTTGTAAATATTTTATTATTATCTTGTTTTTTATGCGGATTTGTTATATAATTTTCGAGTGACAGACGACAAAAAAGCAAAGGACAACATAAAAAATGGCTAAGATAAACATAGTTTTGCACTGCCCCGAAATTCCGCAAAATACGGGAAATATTGCGCGCACCTGTGCCGCCACCGGCGCTTCCCTTCACCTTATAAAGCCGCTCGGCTTTGAGATAGACGACAGAAAGCTCAAGCGCGCAGGACTTGATTATTGGCACGAGCTTGATATAACCTACTACGAAAATACCGAAGAATTTTTCAAGGCGCACGGGGATAAAAATATATACTTTTTCTCAACGAAAGCACCCCGCGACTACGCAGAGGTCTGCTATCCCGACGAGGTGTGGCTGATGTTCGGGCGCGAGACGAAGGGACTGCCCGAGGATATGCTGTACGAAAACTACGAGCGGTGCGTGCGCATACCCATGCGAGAAAACCTGCGCTCGCTCAACCTCTCAAACTCGGCGGCTATCGCCGTCTACGAGGTGCTCCGCCAGCGCAGCTTCGAAGGACTCGTGGACTTCGGTAAGATGAAAGAGTGAAAAAAGCATAAAAAACACGCAAGCCGCAGCTTGCGTGTTTTTTATTTTCCCTACGCTATGCTCGGACGGGGGAAGGTATGCTCCTTATCGTCTGCCAAGCTCTCAAGGTGCTTTATTATATCGCCTCTTGTAACGATACCGACAAACACGTCTCTGTCATCGATGACGGGGGCAAAATTCTGCTCCTCGACGAGATGCAAAAGCTCCTTCATTGAAGCGTTTATCCGCACGGGTGCTCCTCTGTCCGCTTTGATGATATCCTTGATGTAAAGCTCCTCATTTTCTCTGATATCCGAGCTGTTGTTGTCTAAAATATACCACAAAAAATCCCCTTCGGTGACAGTGCCTACGTATCTGCCCTCCTCATCTATGACGGGAAGTGCCTTGTATCCGTGATACCGCATCTTTTCAAGTCCCTGTCTGATAGTACTCTTTGAGCTAATATAGGCAACCGCACTTTTAGGCTTCAGAAGAAAAATAATATTCATATATCTTTCCTTTCGTACACTGTGTAGCCCTCTTTGGTCTCCTTTATTATTTTATCATATTCCGGGACTTTAATCAATCAAATTTTTGTTACTTTACTTTGAACAAAGGTAGAAAAAACCGATGATTTTTTGTGCAATTTCAACAAATTATTGCCAAGCGGAATTATTCTTCGTTGTCGATTTCCGACAATTCCTCGCCGCTTGTGCAGAAAAATGCTTCGTATAGCTCCCGCGCTTTGTCAAGGCAGTCACGGCTGACGTAAATATCCACCTCGCTCTCCGCGATGCCCACTATCACGTTGCCTGCGCGCGAGCGTGCTTTCCGCATAAAAGGAATAGAATTGTCTTTCAGTATTCCGCACAGCAGCTGCTCGCTTGCAACGTCGGGAAGTGTTGCAAGGTGTGCTACGTCCTCACTCTCGTTTGCCTTGATTCTTTTTTCAAAATTCATGTCTCTTGCTCCTTTATATTGTCTTTATATTATACGTCTTAAAATCAGTTTTAGTTCTATGCTTTTGATACTATCCTTATTAGCTCTATCAGGTCTCGGTTGTTTATTCTGCCGTCGCCGTTTATATCGCCGTCAGCGTGAAGCGTCACCCCGTAGCCCGCAAGGTACCGAACAAGGTGCGACACGTCGGCGGAGCTGAGCTTGCCGTCGCCGTTAAGATCATACCTTACACCCGACACGGTAATATCGAATCTTGCCGCCTGATAGTACGAGCCTGCCTTCGTCCTTGCACGTATTACGACGCTGTGCTTGCCCGAAGATAGCCTGTCCGCGTTTATATAAGCGAGATAGCCGTTTACGTCATACGACTCGGGATATTTTTCACCGTACGTCTCACGCACGTCAGCGCGCGGGTAGCTTGATATCCTCTCAAAAGCACCGCCGTCAATACTCATCTCGTAGTATTCCGTGCCGTATGTATGAACGCTGTATCCTTGCAGTCTTATCTGCTCGCCAGAGGGATAGCTGCCGACTGCCTGCGTTTCTCTGTTTTCGGTCGTTTTCATCTCGGGGTAATCGGTGTGCGTTACATAGGTATACCCGGTCTTGCTCGGACTGTATTTCGAGCCGCCTCCCGATGGGTCTGCGCTTACGCGCGCGGGCATATTACTGTATACGGGAATAGAGAAAACAAACTCCTCTTCAAGTATTCCCGCCTCTTTGTAGGACTTGTACGCCGCGCGTCCCTCGGAGAGTGCCGCGCCTACGTTTTGCATATACTGTCCCCAGAAATTTCGCGAGGAACGCGGATCTATATTGAATTTCTGCAGATACAGGGTGTTCTGATAATCGTCAACGAAGCTCTTTTTCAGCGAATATGCACCGCCGTATATCGATTTATACATATTATTCCATGCACCGCCGTTACCCCACTCGGATGCCATCTCAGGCGTGCCCTTCTTTGCTCGCTTCATAGCGTTCAGATAAATATAAAACGCTCCGTCGCCCGATGCTCCCACGTTGAAGAAATTATAGTAGCCGTTGTATGCGCGAAGCTCGGCGGCACTGTAGCCCGACGAGGGCGTGTTTACGTAAACACCGTCCTCGCTTTGCACCTTGTTTTTATAAAAGTACGCGAGAAGCTCTCCGCACCTGCCGCTTATCATTCCACTCTCTCCGCCTGCTCCCTGCTCCTGCCGTATTCTTGCGGCAATATGCACGGGGCTGACGGACAGTGCCGCGCCTATGCTTAAAATATTCTCGGCAACGCTTTTGCCGTTTTCAAGGTTAAGGCCGTTCATAAACGTGCCGGAGAGGATGCTCTTGACACCTGCGCTATAGTCGCGCTCGTAGTATCTTACGTCCTCAAACTGAAATATATCCTGCTCGTTCAAGAAATTGCGCGGGTCGATAAAATACGCTACCGCCGCGTCGTTTGCCGAGTACCAGCCGCTGTCGTATACTGCCCCCGACTGCTTGTCCTGGAATGCAGAATAATCAGACGACGGGTAAACGAGATTAGTCGATGGATTCTCAGTCTCCTTTTTCAGTATGTAGTCAAACGTGTAGGTACTGTTAAGCTCACTCACAAGAAGCGGCTCGAAGCTCCAGTCGGGGTGCGCCGTCATAAGTCGTGAAAGCGGCTCTGCGTAATCTGCGGGAAAGCCCTTTGCCAAAAGCTCTCCGTAGTAGCTTTCTCTGTCGTAACCGTACACCTCCGCCCCCTTCGCCTCGGATGAGCTTACGGGTAGGTATGATAAAATTATAATGCCAAGTAATAATGTCACAAGTAATCTGAGTCCTGTTTTTTTAATTTTTGCTTGTGATATCCTCATCTTGTTTTTTTATTTAATGTCGGCATGCGAACACAATTATGTATCTTAAGTACAATTCCAAAGCCTGCCGTCAGCATTTGGTGTGTGTCTTTCTTTTTGGTCACTCCTTTCGCGTATTTTGACATATTATATCTGTCCTCAACATTTTACCACAAAAAACGGTTGTATTTCAATATAAAATAGTGAATTGACATAACCTTTATAAAATGGTATAATATGTACCGACGTTTAGAAAAAGTCGAAAAAAGTGCAAGAATACACTACAGAAGGAAGCGAAAACTTGAAAAAATACTTACTGAAAACCGCATTTTTCGCCCTCGTGCTTGTCCCTCTCATTTACACTCTATGCTCCTGCGGGGACGAAGTATACCAAGACGGGCAAACGGGGGTTGAATCCCAGTCGGATTACGACAGCACCCCCGACACTCATAAACCGCTTGAGCCTATTATGATATGCGGGGTAGAGTTCAGCGGCGCTGAGCTTGAAGCCGACCTTGATGCCCTGCCCGAGAAAAGCTACGAGACGGCACTTGAGCTTGTATCAAAGCTCCCCGACCTTAAAAAGCTAAGAGCAAAATCCCTCACACTTAGCTCCGAAGAGTATCTCTCACTTTGTGATCTGAACGAAAAATTGAGCATAATTTCAAAGGTTGATTTCGAAGGCGAGATAATAGACCTTTCTGCCGACGAGATAGATATAAGCGAGCACAAGGTATCCGACAAGGAATCCTTCTCGCGTATTCTTTCAAGAATAGACAAGCCTACGAAGCTCGTTATGTGCGACTGCGGATATACGAATGAAGAAATGCAGGCACTTCGCGACGAGTACCCCACCCTTGAATTTGCTTGGCGTATCTACATGGGAAAATGGTCGCTTCGAACAGACGACGAGGCATTCTCGGTTATGATATATAACTATAACTACACGAGAATGACAAGCGAAGATATCTCAGTGCTCCGCTATTGCACTAATATGTACGCGCTCGACCTCGGTCATCAGGCAATAACCGACCTTTCAATTCTCGAAGAGCTGCCCGAGCTTCGTGTTCTCATTCTTGCAGACAACAAAATATCCGACCTCACACCTATATCGAAGCTCAAAAAGCTCGAATACCTTGAGCTTTTCGTCAACCGTATTGAAGATGTATCCCCTCTTGCAGAGTGCAAAAACCTCGTTGACTTGAATATAGGCTGGAACAGACAGATAAAAGACATTTCTTCTATTTACAGTCTTGATAAAATAGAGCGTCTGTGGCTTCCCACGACTGCCGCCGCAACCTCAAAGCAGGCTGAGATCATATCAGCCTTCCCCGACGCTAAAATAATCTTCTCCGACGTAGACTCCGTATCAAGCGGATGGCGCACACACCCAAGATACAAGCCGATGCGCGCTATGTTCACAAATAATAAGTACGACGAAAATTTCACGAGTTACAAGGAATAAAGGATAATAATAAAAAATTGCGAGCAGACCTGCTCGGAATTTTTTATTGTTTTCTTACTTTACAAGGTGACGCCTTATCTTTCTTGACGTGGTTTTCTCAAACTCGCGGTCAACGAGGTCAACCTTTCTTATATGCTTAAATGACGGGAGCTTTTTGTTTAGCGCGTTTATCTCTGCCGCAAGCTCCTTTTTCATATCGGACACGTTTTTACCCTCGTAATACGCAAGGTCGGGGTAAATCACTGCGGTCAGAATAACGCTCTCGCCGTCGGTATCCTTTCTGCCGACGACTACGCACTCGGCAATTCCGGGTACGTTTTCAAGATACTCCTCGATCTCCTCGGGGAATACGTTCTTACCGTTCTCAAGAACTATAACAGACTTACATCTGCCGGTAATAAAGAGATAGCCGTCCTCGTCGAGATGTCCGACGTCTCCCGTTCTGAACCATCCGTCCTCGGTAAACGCCTCGGCATTAGCCTCGTCGTTTTTGTAATAACCGAGCATTACCTTGTCACCCTTAACCTGAATCTCACCTGTGACGAAGCCGTTTTCATCTATCGTCTCTCCGTCTATACGGATGCTGCAGCAAGGAACGGCAGGGCCGACCGAGCCTATTTTTCTCTTGTTGTACGGGGTAACCGCAACCAGCGGCGAGCACTCGGTAATTCCGTAGCCCTCGTAAATGCTGATTCCGAGAGACTCAAAGCCGTATACCATATCGGGATTAAGAGCAGCGCCTCCGCAAACTATCTTATTGAGCTTTCCGCCAAATGAATCGAGCACCTTTGAAAACAGCTTGCGTCTTACGTCAACTCCTATACGAAGGAACTTGTCAGATACCGCGGTTGCCGCGCGAAGCTTCTTTTCCTGTCCGGTTCTCTTTGCCTCTGACCAGATTCTCTTATATACCGTGTTTACAAACAACGGAACGAGCACAAGTCCCGTAGGCTGATATTTCTTAAAGTTTGGAATTACGTTACGAAGTGAGTCGTTTATACCTATCTTCATACCGTAGTCAAGCTCGCAAAGAATAATAGCAAGCTCGTAGGTGTGATGTATGGGAAGAACCGAAACGAGCACGTCGTCGGTTGAGAAATCAACGGTAGAGCAAGCGGCGTTAACTACGGAGAAGATGTTCTTCTCGCAAAGCATAACGCATTTTGACGTTCCCGTAGTTCCCGAAGTGAAAAGATACTCGCAAACGCTCTCGACGTCTCTCTGCTCGGGATATTCGTAATCTGCGTTCTCTTTTCCCTTTTCCATAACGTCGAAAAAGCCTGTGCAGCCTTCAATCGCATCGCCCATAACGACGTAAGTACGCTCGGGGGACAAAGAAGCAAGCTCCTCGTACTTTTCCTTGAGAGAGGATGAGAAGAAGAGTGCCGACGCGTCGACTGTATTAAGAAATCCGTTAAGCTCGGAGGCTGCAAGCTCGCGGTCAAGCGGAACTGCAATACCGCCGCTGGCTAAAACTGCAAGATAGGTTGTTATCCAATAAGGAGAGGTGTCGCCTATGATACCTATAGTCTTACCTGCAAGTCCCATAGAAGTGATCCCTGCCGCCGTGTTCTTTACCCAATCGCAGAGCTCGTTGTATGTAATGGTCTTATCCTCTTTATGCTCGCACCACATATAAGCCGTGCGCTCACCGTGTGTTGAGATAACGTCCAAAAACTCGCGTATTCCGTGAACCTCAGAGAAAATTCTCTCGGTCAGCTTGTTGTTTTTCAAGTATCTTTTACCCATTTCAAAAAAATCTCTCTTTCATATACGCACAAAAGTGTCTTGAATTTTTACATCCTTATAATTGTAGCATAAATACACCCGTTTGTCAATAAAAACGGGCATTATCCTCAGCACACTATCTCTTTGTCAGTGCCCGAAAAACGCGTGTGACATATCCTCTACGCTATCAAAAATCATATCTGCTCCCGCGCCTTCAAGCTCAGCTCTGTCACCAAATCCCCAAAGAACACCCGCCGAGTCGATGCCGTTTTCCTTTGCACCTATTATATCGTGGCATCTATCCCCTACCATAAGCACGTCACTCCTGTCGCAGCCGCATCTTTCAAGCGCGCGCGCAACGACCTGAGCCTTCGTCTCGCATTTTCCTTCGAAATCAGCACCGCACTCGTCAAAAAAGTATTTAGAGAGTCCGAAATGCTCGGTTATTCTCTTTGCGTACGGCTCGGGCTTCGAGGTAGCAAGCAGAATTTTAGTTCCGCGTGCGTGAAGCTCGCGCAAAAATGCGTCTATCCCCTCATATACCTCGTTTTCAAAGAGTCCCTTTACAGAGAAATACTCGCGGTAGTAGGCGATGACCTGCTCTATTTTGTCCGACGGCACACCGTAATAACGCGCAAACGACTCGCGAAGCGGCGGGCCTATGAATACGCGCAGCTTCTCTCTGTCAGGCTCTTCTATACCGTACTTCAAAAGTGCGCTTTGCACCGATTTCGTTATTCCTTCAAATGGATCTGTGAGCGTTCCGTCAAGGTCAAAAAGCACGCATTTATAGTCTTTCATAATAGAACCTCGATATATATTTGTTTTATAATATTGTTAATCCCGAAAAAGTATGAAAAGGTTACACAAAAACCTAAAAAAACATCCCCCGACACACGCTTTTTATATTGACAAGGGCGGCTTTTTGTAATATAATAGTTAACGTGTTAATTATTAACGTGTTAACTAAAAAATGAAGGGAGATTTGCTTTGAGTAATATAGATAAAAACAAGGCTGAGCTCGTGAAGCTTTTCCTTTGTGCTTCACGCACGCACCACCGCATTTTTGAAAATAAGGTAAGCCGATTCGGCGTTCACAGAAGCCAGCACAGGATTCTTATGTTTTTGTCAAAGAGGCAGGGTATGCCAACCTCGCAAAAGGATATAGCAGACAATTTTGAGATAAGCGCCGCTGCCGTTGCGGTAGCTGTGAGAAAATTAGAGGACGGAGGCTTTATCACGCGCATCTCGGGAGAGCGTGACTGCCGTACAAACGTAATCGAGCTGACCGAGCAGGGACAGGAGATAGTCGAGGCAACGAAGGATATTATAGAAACGCTTGACTCGGCGATGTTCGACGGCTTTGACGACGGGGAGATTGCAGAGTTCTGCGAGTATCTCACACGTCTTATAGACAACGCAAAAAATCTTGAGAGGTAGATAAAACTGATATGAAAAGATGGTTTAAATATGCAAAGCCCTATCTTCCCTTCTTCATCATAGGGCCTATTTGTATGATAACGGAGGTTATCGGCGAGGTGCTTATGCCGAAGTTTCTGTCGATAATCCTCAACCGCGCGCAAGAGGGAACGCTTACGGTCGAAAACTCGCTGTCCACCGCCGCTTTAATGGCAATTACAGCCGTAATTATGATGGCGGGCGGTATAGGCGGTGCTTACTTTGCTTCAAAGGCGTCGGTCAACTACGCGGCAGACCTTCGCTCTGACGTTTACCGCAAGGTGCAGAATTTTTCTTTTTCAAACATAGACAAGTTCAGAACGGGCTCTCTTGTAACCCGTCTTACGAATGACGTTACGCAGATACAGAATTTTATAAATATGCTGCTGCGTATGTGCCTTCGCTCACCCGGTATGATGGTAGGCGGACTTATTATGGCAATTACGCTCAAGCCCAGCCTTGCTCTCGTGCTCGCGGTCACCGTTCCTCTTATGATAATCACGGTAGCGGTCGTTATACGCTGCGGCTTTCCCCGTTTTTCGCGCGTGCAGACGAAAATTGACAAGCTCAATTCCACCGTTCAGGAAAACATTACAAACGTCCGCGTTGTAAAGAGCTTCGTGCGCGAGGACTACGAAAAAGAAAAGTTCAACGAAGCAAACCGAGAGCTTAAAAAAAGCGGTATGGACGCGTACAAGGTAATGATACTTATGTCCCCCGCAATGACTCTTATAATGAACGTAACGACCTGCCTCGTTATTTGGTTCGGCTCTCAGCTCGTCACGGGCGGAGGTATGCTTACGGGGGATCTCAGCGCCTTTATCACATACGTTTCGCAGATACTTATGTCTCTTACGATGCTCACGATGATATTCGTTTCATCCTCAAGAGCTTTGGCATCCGCCAAGCGTATCGGCGAGGTGCTTGACGAGAAGGTTGACATAAACGATGCGGATGCAAAATACCCCGAGCTTGACGTTAAGAGAGGTGAAATTGAGTTTTCACACGTAAGCTTCAGATACTACAAAAACGCCGAGGAAAAGGTACTTGACGATATTTCATTTAAGATTCCCGCAGGCGCAACCGTCGGTATCATCGGCTCGACGGGCTGCGGAAAGAGCACGCTCGTGTCTCTTATTCCCCGCCTTTACGACACCGACTGCGGCTCTGTCAAGGTAGACGGCGTGGACGTTCGCGACTACAATATGAAGCGACTTCGCGAGGGTGTCGGAATGGTGCTTCAGAAAAACGTGCTTTTCTCGGGAAGCATTGATGACAATCTACGTTGGGGAAATCAGGAGGCATCCGACGAAGAAGTAATAGAGGCGGCAGAGGCAGCTCAGGCGCACGGATTTGTCTCGTCCTTTGAAGGCGGCTACGGCACGAAGCTTGAGCAAGGTGGCACTAACGTCTCGGGCGGACAAAAGCAAAGACTTTGCATCGCACGGGCATTGCTGAAAAAACCGAAGATCCTTATTCTCGACGACTCTACCTCAGCAGTTGACACCGCAACCGAGGCGCGAATCCGCGAGGAATTTAAAAACAGCCTTTCGGGCTCAACGAAGATAATTATCGCTCAGAGAATTTCTTCGGTTATTGACGCCGACATAATAGTCGTAATGAACGAAGGAAGGGTGACGGGCATAGGCTCGCACGATCAGCTTCTCGGCACAAACACCGAATACACCGAAATATACAACTCTCAGGTGACTGAGAAGAAGGAGGCGTAATATGGCAAGAACGCTCGAAGAGCTTCAAAAGCAATATAATAACCACGCCTCGGCAAATGCATCTGGGCCGAGAGGACCGGGAGGTCCGGGAGGTCCCGGCGGCAGAGGACGGCACGGCGGACCACGTCCGACGGGAAAGCCCAAAAACACTAAACACACTGTCCTTCGGCTTTTCTCTTATATAAAAAAACACACGGGACTGCTCGTTTTGGTAATTCTGTGTATGCTCGGCGCTACTGTTTCTTCTCTTTGCGGAGCGTATCTGCTCTCGCCTATAATAAACAAGCTGGCACTTTTTATAAATCCTGATATGTACCTTGAGCCGAGTATTTTTGAAAGCTTCGCTGATTACGTTATATCCTCGTTTGCACAGGTAATTTCCCCCGTTTTCTCTTTTATGGGCGGCGGGGCGGCTGAGGTGCTTGTATACGTTATAAGCGCGGTAATAATCCTTGCCTTCGTTTACGCGCTTGGAATAGTCTGCACATACACACAGGCAAGGATAATGCTCTCTGTCTCGCAGGGCGCTATAGAAGACATACGCCGCGACCTCTTTGACAGGATGCAGTCTTTGCCCGTTAAATACTACGATTCGCACCCGACGGGTGAGCTTATGTCGCGCTACACCAACGACGTTGACAATATCGGCGTTATGCTCGACAATTCACTTATTTCGCTTATTTCGGGAAGCATTTCGCTTGTCGGCACCTTTGTCTTTATGATAACGACGAACTGGATACTCACCCTTGTGACCGCCGTTTTCATACCGATTTTTGTGTGGGGGGGCGCTGCTATTGCTAAGCACTCGCACAAGTTCTACTCGGGACAGCAGGCGGCTCTCGGTGCCGTCAACGGCTACATAGAAGAAACCGTCACGGGACAGAAGGTCGTTAAGGTCTTCAACCATGAGGCCGAGTGCACGGAGGAATTTGACACGCTCAACGGCGACCTGCGCGAAAAGCAATTTAAAGCGCAGTTCTGGGGCGGTGTTATGGGCCCTATAATGCACAATACCTCTATGATAAGCTACGCGGCAACCATAGGTGTCGGCGGTGTGCTTATGTGCACCTCGGGCTTTACACCGGGTGCTCTTACCCTGTTTGCAGGGTATTCAAAGCAGTTTTCCTTCCCGATAAACAACATATCCATGCAGATGTCGACCGTGTTCAGCGCACTTGCAGGAGCAGAGCGTGTGTTCGGTGTAATGGATGCAGAGCCCGAAGCCCCCGACCGCGACGAGAGCACGGCAGATACCGAAACACTCGTCGGACACGTAGAGCTTGAGCACGTGTACTTTGGCTACACGCCCGAGAGAACTATACTAAAGGATATTTCACTTTACGCAAAGCCGGGACAGAAAATCGCCTTTGTCGGAAGCACGGGCGCAGGAAAAACCACGGTAACAAACCTGCTCAACCGCTTCTATGAAATACAAGAGGGAGAGATCAGGATAGACGGCAGGGATATACAAAGCATCCCCCGTGATATGCTCCGCAAAAACATCGCAACCGTGCTTCAGGATACGCATCTTTTCTCGGGAACGGTCATGGAGAACATAAGATACGGACGGCTTGACGCAACCGACGAAGAGGTAATAGAGGCTGCAAAAACCGCAAGCGCACATTCCTTTATCATGCGTCTGTCCGACGGCTATAACACGGTCATTGAAGGAGACGGTGCAAACCTCTCGCAAGGTCAGCGGCAGCTTCTCAACATCGCACGCGCCGCTATCTCAAAAGCACCTATCCTCGTGCTTGACGAGGCAACGAGCTCTGTAGATACGAGAACCGAGCGCCATATCGAGCACGGAATGGATAGACTGATGAAAGACCGCACTACCTTCGTTATCGCGCACAGACTCTCAACCGTACGTCACGCAAACGCCATTATGGTGCTTGAAGCTGGCAAGATAATAGAGCGAGGCACGCACGAGGAGCTTCTCGCCCTCGGCGGCAGATACTACGAGCTTTATACGGGAAAGAAAGAATTGGATTAATAAATATCCCCCAGTAGAACTGGGGGATATTTCCACGTCTAAAGACACAAAAAACAAAAGAGTGCCTGTCGGCACTCTTTTGTTTTAATTCTTAAATTAGTCGGCGATCTTTATGATTTCTTCGCCTTTGTAGTTGCCGCACTTGCTGCAAACACGGTGTGCAAGATTGAACTCACCGCACTTGGGGCACTTTACCATGCCGGGCATATCGAGCTTCCAAACGTTTGAACGTCTCTTATCTCTGCGAGCCTTTGATGTTTTTCTCTTTGGTACTGCCATTTCAGCTACACCTCCTAAATCCGTGGCACTCACGTGCCGTGTTGTTTATATTTTTATTTTTATTCATCCTTGTCGGCATCCGCCGAAAATTTTACTCCGAGAAGCTTGTCCCATCTTGGATCACGATAGGAACGGTCGCAGCCGCAATCCCCTTCGTTTAAGTCGTGTCCGCATTTTATGCAGAGACCTCTGCAGTCCTCAGAGCACAGAAGCTTTGTAGGAAACTCAAGTATAAGCATCTCGCAAAGCTGCTCGTCGATATCAAGCTTTCCGTCGTGCAAGACAGCGTATTCGTCAGAATACTCGTCTGCATCCTCTTCAGCGTCTCTGGTAAGCGTATCCTCGCTCACGACCGTGCGCTCAAAGGAAAAGGTCAAGGTGTCTCTCACCTCACGCAAGCAACGCGCGCACTCGCCGAGATAATCAAGAGATACCTCAAGGCAAAGCCGCATATATCCCGCGTTGTCGGTTACAACCCCCCGCACCCTCGCAGGTGACGTAAAGCTAACACCGTCAAGGGTAGCCGTTATGTCCTCGGATGCCCCCGCGTCAAGCTCAAAGCTGATATCAATTTTGCTTACTTCGCCGCTGAGAAGTCGTGTTAAATCAAGTACCATAAAACCCTCTCCTCACAAATCGGCAAACTGCAACAGAAATATTATACACACAATACCCCCGTTTGTCAAGTAAGGTTTTTTATTTTTTCGTATTTTTTTGCTAAAGTATCAATATTATTGCGTTATTTTACGGCTCGCCACGCAAATCAAAGCCTAACACATACGCAATTTGTTCCCCGCCCCTTGACATACCCGCTTTTTTTTGATATAATTACTTGGCTTGCAAGCAGGGCGGACAAAGCAGAATGTGTCTGCTCCGTACCTTACAAAATACAATTTAATAACTTTATTATCGGGATGTAGCGCAGATG
>JAZORU010000030.1:0-66012 GCA_045656765.1 Eubacteriales bacterium | reverse complement strand
CCTCACCGGAGGGAAGTCTTACCTGAGCCTGACCGTTCCCTTTAGCCATAAGCTGAGCCGCAACGCCTGCAGAGCGAACGAGCTGTGCGCCCTTGCCGGGGTAAAGCTCAACGTTGTGAATGAAAGTACCAACGGGGATATTAGCTATCGGAAGTGTGTTACCGGGCTTGATATCAGCGTCTGCACTCGAATAAACAACGTCGCCGTCCGTAAGACCTACGGGAGCTATAACGTAAGACTTATCGCCGTTCTCGTACTGGAGAAGTGCGATATAAGCGGTTCTGTTGGGGTCGTACTCGATACCGAGAACAGTAGCTGCACCTTCGTTGGTGTTTCTCTTGAAGTCGATAATTCTGTACTTAACCTTGTTTCCGCCACCCTTGTGTCTTACGGTGATTCTGCCGTAGCTGTTACGACCGGAATGCTTCTTCTTTATTTCTATAAGGCTCTTTTCAGGAGTAAACTTTGTAACTTCCTCAAAAGACGGAGCCGTCATCTGTCTTCTCGACGGGGTAGTAGGCTTGTACTTAATTGTAGGCATTAGTCAGTTCCTCCTTTCATTAGTTCAAGCTGTCAAAGAAAGCTATGCTCTTCGAATCAGCTGTGAGTGTTACGATCGCCTTTTTCCACTCAGACGTGTAGCCTGCGTGAACGCCGAGTCTCTTCGGCTTTTTCTTCATGTTGATGGTGTTTACGGATGCAACCTTAACACCGTCGAACATTTCCTCAACTGCTTTTGCAATCTCGGGCTTTGTAGCGTTCTTCATTACCTTGAAAACATAACGCTTGTCAGCGAGCATGTCCATGCTTTTCTCGGTGATGATGGGCTTTATGATAATATCCTGTATAGCCTTCATTACGCATAAACCTCCTCGATCTTCTTTACGGCAGCCTCTGCGATAACGACCTTGTCGGCATTGAGAATGTCGTAGGTGTTGATCTCATTGAACTGAACCGTCTTTACGCCGGGGATGTTTGCGCAGCTCTTAATTACTGCACTGTCAACCTCGGGAAGAACAACGAGCGCTTTGCCTTCAGCTCCGATAGCTTTGAGCATTGCGGTCATGTTCTTTGTTTTGTACTCTGCGGTCTTGATCTCGTTTACAACTATCATATCCGAGCCTGCAACCTTTGCACTGAGTGCTCCGAACATTGCTGCACATCTAACCTTCTTATTAAGGGTAAGACGGTAGGAACGGGGCTTCGGGCCGAGAGCGATACCGCCGTGTGTCCACTGGGGTGAACGGGTAGAACCCTGACGTGCTCTTCCTGTACCCTTCTGCTTCCAGGGCTTCTTTCCGCCGCCGGAAACCTCAGAGCGTGTAAGAGTGGACTGTGTACCTTGTCTCTGATTTGCAAGATAAACTTTAACTGCTGAGTGGAGGACGGACTGGTCTACGTTTGCCGCAAAAACCTTTTCAGAAAGCTCCATGCTTCCTACTTCCTTACCTGCCATATCTACAACTTTTATGCTTGGCATCGTTATTTCCTCCTTCCGTTACGCTTTTACAGAATCGCGAATGAACACGATACCGCCCTTGGCACCGGGAACGGCACCCTTAACTGCGATAAGGTTCTTTTCGCTGTCGATTTTAACTACGCTGAGATTAAGTACTGTAACCTGCTCGTTACCGTACTGACCTGCCATCTTCTTGTTCTTGAAGATTCTTGCAGGGTCGATAACACCCATAGAACCGGGCTGTCTGTGGATAGGACCGGTACCGTGTGTCATACGAAGAATGTGATGTCCCCATCTCTTTACAGGACCCGTGTATCCGCGGCCTTTTGTTATACCTGTAATGTCGACCTTCTCGCCTGCGGCGAAGGTATCGGCTGTTATAACGTCGCCTACGTTGTAAGCACTGCAGTCCTCAAGTCTGAACTCCTTGAGATGCTTCTTGGGGGTAAGTCCCGCTTTCTTTGCGTGACCGATCTCGGCCTTGGTGCTGTGCTTTTCCTTTGCATCCTCGAATGCAAGCTGCAAAGCCTCATAGCCGTCTGTTTCAACCGTCTTCTTCTGTGCGATTGCGCACGGACCCGCTTCAATGACGGTTACCGGAATGACGTTGCCCTTCTCGTCGAAGATCTGTGTCATACCGATTTTCTTTCCGATAATGCCTTTCTTCATTTGTTTTTCCTCCTTAAAAGGTTATTGGTTGATACGTTTGAATTTTCACTTTCGTGCTTCGCATCAACTTGACCAAGTGAGGTACACTTGTTCTTTTGCCTGACTGTTTATCAGAATTAAAGGTTGATTTCCATCTCAACGCCTGCGGGAAGTTCGATTCCCGCAAGAGCCTCAGCAACCTTCTGCGAGGGCTTGAGAATGTCAATCAGTCTCTTGTGCGTGCGCATTTCAAACTGCTCACGGCTGTCCTTATACTTGTGAACCGCACGGAGAATGGTTACTATTTCCTTCTCGGTGGGAAGCGGTATAGGACCCGAAACGGTAGCGCCGTTTCTCTTTGCAACTTCCACTATCTTCTCTGCTGCTGCATCGATGATCTTGTGGTCGTAGCTCTTGAGCTTAACTCTGATCTTTTCCTTAACTGCCATTGTTTTGCCTCCTTATTAAATAATGGGGGGCGTGGTACATCTGCTTACAACGCGCCGTGTGTTTCATCAACACCCGTTTTAAAACCGGATAGATTATGTGAAGCAGACATAATTTCATCCGGGAATGCGTTGCTGTAGATGTCGCTTTGTTCGCCCGTTTATCGGACATACTCCACGAAAATTACCCGTCCGTCGACGGCAACCTTTCGCTTCATCGCACATCAAGCCTTACAATTATACATTATATATATGCTTTTTGCAATAGTTTTTTTGAAGAAAAACAAAAAAGTTATGTAGAAATTTTAACGAAATTTCGTTCTTGTTTTTGTGCACTTTTACCAAAAGTGGTTTTGTTAAAAATCGGGCGGAATAATTTTTACCCGCCCGATTTTATCTGAACAAAAATATTTTTACTCTTTTTCCGCCTTGTTTGCATCGCTTTTTTGAGGCAGCTGAGCAACTATCACAGCACCAAAAACGAGAACGCAGCCTATGTATTCAAAGAGCGTATGGCTCTCGCTGAGCAGTATTACACCGAAAATTACGGCAAATACGCTCTCGAGCGACATAAGAAGTGAGGCGACCGTGGGCTTCGTCATACTCTGCCCTACCATCTGAAGCGTATATCCAACGCCGCAGGACATAAGACCCGCATACAGAATGGGCCATGCCTGAAGTGTTATTGCTTCAAGGCTCGGCTGCTCTATGAACAGTATTATCGGAAGCGACAACACACCTACGACGAGAAACTGCAGTCCCGACATCTTTACGCAGTCGACCTTCGGGGCAAACGCGTCGATAATTATAATATGAACCGCAAAAAGCACCGCCGCCATAAGAACGGCAAGCTCGCCAAGCCCGAACGAAAACGAGTTGATGATGCTTTTCAGGGGATTTGACATATCGAAGCTCGAATCCATACAAAGCATATAAAGTCCGACGGCACCGCAAGCGACGCTTACCCATATCATCGGGCTGACCTTCTTTTTCATCGCCTTATATATAATAGGAACGATTACGATATAAAGAGCAGTAATAAATCCGCACTTTCCGCTCGATACTCCGAGATTGAGCCCGTACTGCTGAAGTGAGGACGCGGCAAACACGACGAGTCCGCAGGAGATACCGCCAAGGAAAAGCGTTTTGTCATTTGGCGTTTTCTTTTTCGTAATAAGTCTCTGAAAAAGCACGACCGCGCCGATTCCTGCAGAACCTATCAAGGCACGAATACCGTTAAAGGAAAACGTGCCGAGAGCTCCTCCTACCGCCTGTGCAACGAAGGAAGCACCCCAGACTATCGCGGTAATAAGCAGCAGGGCGTTGCCGAGCATATTTTTTTTAGTCATAATTCTCACCGTTTTTCAAGATAATATTGCAAAATATAATAGATATGTGGTACAATACTGTATGGAAGGTTTTCGGTACGCATTATAATATTATAATAAGGAAGAAAACCAACGTGACGTACGCTTCATTATATCACAGTGTGAAAGTAAAAGCAAGAGCAAAAAGCAAAAATACGCAAAAAGGCAGGAGTTCTGATGTTTTCACTTTTCAAAAAAAAGAAGAAGGAAGGCACGAAAGCCTACCGTTATGAGATGGCAGAGCGTATCAGCGGCAAGCGCATAAGATACGTTACCGAGAGAATAAACGGCATTGAAGAGGTCATAGGCAAGGACGGGTGTATTTCGATAAAGGGTGACGAGCTTATCGTCAGCACTTACGGCAAGGACAGTATGAGATGCAGGATAGAGGAAATGGACGCATCCGAGCTTCTTTCAAAGGACGGAGTGGTTATCACTGCACCCGACATTGAACGCGGAGGCGAGGTACATACGGTAATTGCACACTATGTTTATTACAGGTAGGTGTTTATAAATGAAGAAAACGGGATTTGTTCTTGCAAGTATAATTCATGCAATAAAAGGAACGAAAAGACCGAAGGTCGCCGCGCTTATACTTGCGGGGGGCTCAGGTACGAGGCTCGGCGCGGACAGGACGAAGCAACAGGTCGAGATATGCGGTAAAAGCGTTGTCGCGCACACTCTTCTTGCTTTTGAGGAGTGCCTTTATATCGACGAAATAGTCGTCGCGGCAAAAAGAGACGAGATTCCCTTATACCGTGACATCGTAAAGAAATACGGAATTAAAAAGATGAAATGCGTGACCGCAGGAGGTGCCGACAGACAGAGCAGCGCCCTCGCGGCATTTGAAAAAATAAGCGACGACGTAAAATTCGTAGCTATACACGACGCGGCAAGATGCCTTATTACACCCGAGCAGATACGCGACGTTGCAGTCACTGCCTTCGAGGTAGGCGCGGCTATTGCCGCATCACGAGCTAAAGACACGATAAAGATAGTTGAAGCAGACAGAGTAAAAGAAACTCCCGACAGAAGCACGGTTTGGCTCGCTTCCACGCCTCAGATAATACGCGCTGACATCTACCGCGCGTGCGCGTATATGGCAAAAAAGGAAAACTTCGCAGGAACGGACGATGCGAGCCTGCTTGAGCGCATAGGCTTTGACGTAGCGCCCGTCAACGTAGGGGACGAAAACATCAAGATAACCACGAAGACCGATCTTTTGCTTGCTGAAGCAATACTGAAAAACAGAAAAGAAGAAGCAAAAAGGCTCGAAATAATCAAAGCAAAAGCAAAGAAAGCAAAAAAGCAAAAAGCAGGTAAGCGCAAATGAGAATAGGACAAGGATATGACGTGCACCGTCTCGTCGAAGGACGCGACCTTATCGTCGGCGGTGTGAAAATTGAATACGCACTTGGGCTTCTCGGGCACTCGGACGCTGACGTTTTGCTCCACGCAATAAGCGACGCTCTGCTCGGCGCGGCGGCGCTCGGCGACATAGGCAAGCATTTTCCGGACACTGACGAAAAATACAAGGGTGCAGACAGCAAAAAGCTTCTGTCTCTCTGCGGCGAGATGTTGCGAGAGCGCGGATACCGCATACTTAATATAGATGCAACTATAATCGCACAAGCACCGAAAATGCGCCCGCACATAGATAAAATGAGAGAGAATATCGCAGAGGCGCTCGCACTTGACGTAGACTGCGTAAACGTAAAGGCAACGACCGAGGAAGGTCTCGGCTTTACCGGCAAGGGCGAAGGAATCTCAAGCTCTGCCGTTTGTCTTATAGACAGTATGTAAAGGCTCTGCCGCACCTCTCGGCACGGCAGATATATATAAGCGGTGGCGGCGGCATAAAAAAGGATGACTTCCCGCAGCTTATACTTCGGTATGCAGCCTACTTCCGCGAGCTGTAAAGATAAGGCTTTACAATATCAATATATGGCAGGTGTGAAAACCTGTGATAAAAAGAAAGGCAAAAATCATGACAATTATATCCCCATCTCTTCTCGCCGCTGATTTTTCAAAACTGAAGGAAGAAGTTGCAAGCGTAAGCGAGGCAGGCGCGCCATGGCTTCACCTCGACGTAATGGACGGTGCTTTCGTTCCGAACATATCCTTCGGCGCACCCGTAATCAAGGCTCTTCGTCCACACTCGGACATTTTCTTTGACGTTCATCTGATGATAAACGAGCCGATACGCTACGTAGACGATTTCGTGCGCGCGGGAGCGGACATGATAACCTTCCACGCAGAAGCTACCGACAAAATCAAGGAAACGATAGATAAAATAAAGGCGGCAGGCAAAAAGGTCGGCATTTCGATAAAGCCAAAAACTCCCGTGTCTGCAATAGAGGAATACCTCGCGGACATAGATATGCTTCTCGTTATGACGGTTGAGCCCGGCTTTGGCGGTCAGAAATTTATGGCGGATATGCTTCCGAAGGTAGAAGCCCTCGACAGTATACGCAGAGAAAAGGGACTCGGTTTTCTTATACAGGTTGACGGAGGAATTGACGCGTCAAACGCAAAAACCTGCACAGATCTCGGAGTTGACGTGCTTGTTGCAGGCTCGTCTGTATTCGGTAAACCCGACAGAGCGGCGGCTGTCGCGGCACTTTTATGATAAAACAAAAAAAGCTCGGCGGCAGAGAACCTACTCTCTGCCGCCGAGTTCATTTTATATATTATCTATATATTTTTTCAAAGCTTCAAAGGTTTTATCGCTGATAACGTGCTCTATCCTGCAGGCATCCTCGCTTGCCGTATCCTCGTCAACTCCGAGCATCGCGAGTGCCATTGTCAAGACCGTGTGGCGCTCGTATATCTTTTTCGCAAGCGAAAGTCCCGCCTCGGTAAGAGTGATATATCCGTCGCCGTCTACGCTTATATAGTTCTCTTTTTTAAGGAGACCTACGGCACGGCTGACGCTCGGCTTTGAATAATTCATTTTTTCTGAAATATCAATAGAACGTACGGCTTTTTTCGTGTTTGAAAGCACGTAAATTGTTTCGAGATACATCTCGCCCGACGGTTTGAGTGACATAACAAGCTCTCCATAAAGCAATTTTTATCATTCTTTTGCTATATTATAGCACAAAAAAGCTCGGAGTGCAATGGTAAAAACAATACAGTTTTTACAAAAAAACAAAAGCCTCAAAATTTTTCACAAAAAAATATTGACAAATCAAGGAAAAGCCGCTATACTTATTATAGGTTAGCGGTGGCTAACTGCATTTTATAAACGTTCGGTTAGCGGCGGCTAACTACGCAAAACATACGGCGGTATTTGACATGAAACTAAGAGAAGCACAAGAGGGAAAAGAATACATAATTAAAAATATCAGCACGAACGACGAGGAGCTTGACGCTTTCCTGTTCTCTCTCGGATGCTACACAGGAGAGAGTGTTACCGTCATCTCCCACCGCCGCGGCGGCTCTACGATTTCTATAAAGGATGCAAGATACAGCATTGACGTGCCGCTTGCAGAAGCCATTACCGTCAAGGAAGACTGATTTTAACTAAAAGGCTAACAGAAAGGAGTATGCATAGGATGAAAATTGCTTTGGCAGGCAACCCCAACTCAGGAAAAACGACGATGTTCAACGCGCTGACGGGTGCAAACGAAAAGGTCGGAAACTGGGCAGGAGTTACCGTAGATATAAAAGAACACCAAATAAAGAAAACGTTTTCGGACGGCAAGCGAATTTTTGCCGTTGACCTTCCGGGCGCATACTCTATCTCCCCCTTCACAAGCGAAGAGGGTGTTACAAGCTCATACGTAAAAAATATGAGCCCCGACGTTATTATCAACATAGTTGACGCGGATAATCTCAGCCGCAGTCTGTTTTTCACAACACAGCTGCTTGAGCTTGGTATTCCCGTCGTCGTTGCTCTAAACAAAAGTGACATTGGCAAGAAAAAAGGAAACGAGATAGACGAAATCTCCCTCTCGGCAAAGCTCGGTTGTCCCGTTGTGAAAACCGTATCCACGTCGGCTGACGGCTTGAAGACTTTAATCGAAACGGCAATCGCGCAAGAGGGCAAAGAACAAATCGCCCCCTACGCACATAACGCGTCCGAGCTTACCACCAAGGCACAGGCTGAAGCGGCAGACCGCGCGCGCTTTGAGTTCGTAAACAAAATAGTAAAAGAGGTTGAAACGCGCAAGGTTTTAACCAAGGATAAAAACATCGGCGACAAGATAGATAACCTGCTCACAAGCAGGTGGCTCGGTATTCCGATATTCGCCGCAGTTATGTTTCTTGTTTTCTACATATCGCAAACGACCCTCGGCACGTGGATAGCCGATGGTGTTGAAATAAACGGCAAATTTATCCCCGGACTCGTTCCTCTGCTTGAGAGCTTTCAGAGCTGGGTAGGCACACTCTTTGAAGGGGCTAATCCCCTGCTCTCAGCTATTCTCGTTGACGGCGTTATCGGCGGTGTCGTTGCCGTCGTTGGCTTCCTTCCTCTCGTTATGGTAATGTATTTCCTCATAGCACTGCTTGAGGACTGCGGATATATGTCGCGTGCGGCTGTAGTGCTTGACCCTATTTTCAAGCGCGTCGGACTTTCGGGAAGGTCGGTCATCCCCTTCGTTATCAGCGTAGGATGTGCCGTCCCCGGCATTATGGCAAGCCGTACCGTAAGAGACGAGCGCGAGCGCAGAGCGACCGCTATGCTTGCACCCTTTATGCCGTGCGGGGCTAAAATTCCCGTTATCGCCCTTTTTGCAGGTGCGTTTTTCGGTGACGGCTGGTGGGTAAGCGCGCTTATGTATTTCTCGGGCATCGCTATCATTTTCCTCGGTGCTCTGCTCGTGAACAAAATCACGGGACACAAGGCAAGAAAGTCATTCTTCATCATAGAGCTTCCCGAATATAAGGCGCCGTCGCTTTGGGGTGCGTTTAAATCGACCTGCAGTCGCGGCTGGGCTTATATTGTAAAAGCAACTACCGTTATTTTGCTCTGCAATATGGCTGTTCAGATAATGCAAACTTTCACTTGGAGCTTTGCTGTAGCCGAGAGTGCTGACAAATCAATTCTCGCATCCGTCGCGTCCCCATTTGCATATATTCTTCTGCCTGTCGTTGGCGTTCTTTCCTGGCAGCTCGCAGCGGCGGCTATCACGGGCTTTATAGCCAAGGAAAACGTCGTCGGCACGCTTGCAGTTTGCTTCGTCGGCCTTGAGAATCTTATCAACACGGAAGAGCTTGCCCTGATAGAAGGCGCAGGCGGTGAGGTTGCAGGAATTATGGCAATTACCAAGGTTGCGGCTCTCGCTTATCTTATGTTCAACCTCTTCTCTCCCCCCTGCTTTGCGGCAATAGCGGCAATGGGTGCGGAAATGAAAAGTGCAAAATGGCTCTGGGGCGGTATCGGGCTTCAGCTTTCGGTAGGCTATAGTGTAGCATACCTCGTTTATACCATCGGCACGATTATCGCAGGCGAGCCTCTTAATGCGGGCGCGGCTGTCGGCGGACTCGTTGCGATTCTTTCGATTATTTTCATTATCGTCGGAATGATAATAAATACAGAGAAGAAGCTCAAAGCAGAAAAAGCGCTTAAAAGCTCAAAGCCCAAAATTATTAAATCGGGAATCTGATTATGGAAGATATTATCGTTATCTTAATCCTCGCCGCCATTGCGGCAGGCGTCGTTTTATATCTTATCCGCGCAAAAAAGCGCGGTGAGAAGTGTATCGGCTGCCCTTACGCAAAAAACTGCGGCGGAAAATGCGGCGGCGCTCAAAAAAGCTCTCCGCCCGATAAAAAATAAACTGTATACAACAACACCCTGCAGACCTATCGTCTGCAGGGTGTTGTGTTTTTTTGTTTTATTTGGCAAGAAATATGCTTCGAATGTTTGAGATCTCCTCTTCGGTAACGCCGATAGATAATAGATACCCTTCTACCTTTTCCTTCGTGCTATTGCCCTCAAAAGAGGCTATTTTCTCAACAAACGCACTAAACTCCATACTTATATATGAATCAGTCAGCGCACTTAATTCGTAATCTTTTTTAAGGTCATCGTCCGAGACACCGAGCAGCGCCTCAAGCAAATAGCAAACGCTTCCTGTCCTGTCTCTGCCGTATGTACAGTGAAGGTACACGGGGTAGTTATCAGGGCTTGCCAGATCAGAAAAGATACGTCTCAGGTTTTCTTTGTTGTTGGCGTTTAAAATCTCCGAGTACATACCGACACTGTAGTATTCGTGCACGACGTTCTTTCCAAGAATGCTAACGCTGTCTGCATTTTGGGGCTTCACTCTGAGATCCATATCATAACGGATACCAAGCTCAGCTATCATTTGCTGCAGGCCTTTGTCGGTGATCTTGAATCCGGGCTCATACGCTCCGTCAATCTCGCTTCCTCTGAAAAGAAGTCCTTGACGTACCGTTTGTCCGTCTTCCGTTTTCCATCCGCCGATATCCCTTGCGTTTACTGCTCCGTCAACATTGAGTATCCTTGGGGACGCTTCGGTTTCAAACGAGCCGACAGTTCCTATATCACTCCCGTCGCTCAAGGTAAGCTTAAAGCGATAGTAATATTTTGTTGCGGTTTTTAAGTTGTATATATCAATAGCGGATTCTTCCAAGCTAAGTTGATACGTAAGCGCATTGCTGTATTGGTCATTTTCCGAAATTTCAAGCTGCGCGGTCTTTGCTTCCACTCCTACAGGCAAGCCGGCAACCCTGTAAACAAACTGCAAGGGCAGTCCCTTGTTCAGCTCCGTTTTGTGTCCATCAAATATTTTGTAAACCTCGTTTGCACTCGCGGTGTTGCTCTCAGACATATAATATAAAACTGCGTTGTGTGCAAGCGGAATTTTTTTTGGATATACGGACGTCTCTATCTTAACCGTAGACTGTGTTGTCTGAAAGACGTCGCCTTCAGCCTTCTTGCTTCGAAAGAGATCCATATTAAATGCTATAACAACCAAAAGCACAACAGAAACCGTACAAGACAAAACGTTTATAAGGATGCTTCTGTTTTTCTTTAAAAACGAAAAGAATTTATTGCCCGAGTTTCCTCTTCTTCGCCCATGACCGCGTCGGCTTCGGTGGTGGCCGTGCGAATGATGCTTGCCGTGATGCTCTCCACGGGATTCCGTAACAGACAATACGAAGGCTTGATTTGCCGTTTGCTGTGCTTCTGTATCTGTTACCTGATCGTCCTTGTCATTTATCATCAATTTACCTCATGCTTTCTTTTACAACGATGTTTTATGTAAGTATAGCTTTTGATTATTATCCAACCAACAAAAAATCCAATAACCGCTCCGCAAAAATCAAGTATAATATCCCCCGTCGAGCTTGTCCTGTCAGAGTAGCTTTGTATATGCTCGTCCGCCACAGCTACGGCAAGGGTGTAGAATAACGAGGTGCCGACAAACGTCCTTTGAAATGCTTGTTTTATGTGTAGGGTAAGAGCCATAACGGCAACGCCCAATATTGCGTATTCAATTACGTGTGCCGCTTTTCTGATTATTGTTTCTATTGCAACATTTTGCTTTTCGCCGGCGGACACGATTATATCCGCAATACTGTTGCTGTAATTGTGTGATGCCTGATAGTCCTTTACAGAATTAAAGAATATAAATCCTGTTACTGCAACAAGCAAACATGCCAGAATAACTGCGACAGAAATATTACAATTTCGTTTCATCGATCAGACTCCTTCGTCCGTTTTCCTTGTTTCTTGAATAAATAGCTTTATTTCCCTCACCAAGTATTTTGGAGTTGTTCCTCTCAACAGCAAAACGTTGTTTTGTTTTATTGGCTTGAACACAAAACCAAACAGGAAATTCATCGCCACCTGAGTTATCAAAGAAGCCGTTGCCGCACCGCACGCCCCCCAAAAAGGAATTGCAACTGCATTGAGAGCTATGTTTGTCAGCACACCGACAAGATTAATAAAAGGCAAGTATTTTTGCTTTTCTTCTGCAAGAAGCCAAATATTACGAATAGTTCCCATAAATGAAAATGCACGGTACCACGTCAAAATCTGAAGCACAGGAACGGCAGCCGCGTACTCTATTCCGTACAGCAAATTGATTATAACGGGAGCAAATATTGTAAATAACAAGCTTTGTGCAAATGATAAATAGATAATTACACCGTAAAGTCTTGCTATGTTGTTTTCAAATTCATTGTCGTTATTTTTCTTGGAAGCAAGAATGACCGGTCTGAAAGAGTCAATTATTGCAGTAAAAACAAACTGCGCAACGCTGGCGGCAGTAATTGCAGCTGCATAATAACCGTTTTCCGCTTTTCCAATCATTGACGTCAACATTATATGGTCTGTGTTCTGGATAACTATAACCATAAGTGCCGCCAATATATAGTGCTTGCTTTTTGACAGCATTTTTTTTGCTCGTGCAAAGGAAAACGACAAAGATCCCCCGCCGTTTTTCTTGTAGAACAAAATTAATAAAATTCCTATAACGCCGTATTCAACCGAGTGAGAAAGAGCAAACCAATAAACGCTTTTTGCCGTAGCCAATAGAAAAATCTTATATGCAGATACAAATAGGTAAGCAAAAAGCATTATGACGGATGAATACTTAGATAAAAGCTTATATTGAAACCAATATTGGATCATTTCAAGGGCAGCAAAAAATATGGAAATGCTGTAAAGGATACAAACGATCAGCGTTTCCGTCTCTCCCATATTCGTCAGCCACGAGAAAACCGTAACACCGCCTATACAAAGAATACCCGATATCACGTTTAAAAGCAGAGACGTTCCCATTATCTCGCCCTCTCGCTCCGGCGACTCTACAAGCTCATGAACCAACGTGGCATCCAATCCCAGCTTCATTATCGGCAGAGCAAATGCAACGACACTCGATGCATAATTTATAAGTCCGTAGTTTGACGGCCCAAGATATCTTGCCGATATCATTCCGATTATCAGTTGAAGAATAGACTGTGCTATCTTACATACTATAATCCATTTTGCATTGTTAATAACTTGTTTGCTTTTCATAATAAAATCAAATTCTCCCAACCGACAAGGATGTCGGTTGGGAGAATAGCTTTCTATTTATCCGACAATTTTTCCGTCTGCATCAAACGTGTAGGTCATTTTAATGGTATATCCATTACCTGCGAATACGTAGAATTTCTGGTTAGTTACCACTACGCCGTTCCAGTTAACGAAGTAGTAATCACCGTCTACCTCTATTACACCGGGAGCAGGACATGAACCGTTCTTATAGAAGTACTTAACACCGTCAACGGTTACGAAGCCGTTGAGCATCTTACCGTCTGCATCAAAAGTATAGTTGCCTACGGGAAGATCGCAGTAGGTGCGGGAAACGTAGTATCTGCCGTCGGTCTTAAGCACGCCGCCCCAGTATGCGTAATAGTAATCACCGTCTACTTCATATAAGCCGGCTGTAACGGTAGTTCCGTTCTCATAGAGATAAAGCTCGCCATCAACCTCTACAACGCCGTCAAGCATAGCGCCGTCAGCGCCGAAGGTGTAGTTGCCTGCGGGAAGGTCGCAGTAGGTACGGGATACGTAGTATCTACCGTCGGTCTTAAGCACGCCGCCCCAGTATGAGTAGTAGTACTTGCCGTCTATCTCAAAGAGACCGCAGGTTTCGGTAGTTCCATTGTTATAGAGATAGAGTACGCCGTCCTGCTCTACGATACCGTCAAGCATAGCACCGTCTGCACCAAACGTGTAGTTGCCTACAGGAAGGTCGCAGTAGGTGCGGGAAACGTAGTATCTGCCGTCGGTCTTAAGCACGCCGCCCCAGTATGAGTAGTAGTACTTGCCGTCTATCTCAAAGAGACCACAGGTTTCGGTAGTTCCATTGTTATAGAGATAGAGTACGCCGTCCTGCTCTACGATACCGTCAAGCATTACACCGTCTGCACCAAAGGTATAGTTTCTCTTGCCGGGAAGGTCGCAATATGACGAAGATACGTAGTATCTGCCGTCAGTCTTGAGCACGCCGCCCCAGTATGAGTAGTAGTACTTGCCATCTACCTCAAAGAGACCACAGGTTGCAGTAGTTCCGTTGATGTAGAGATAAAGAACTCCGTCTTGCTCTACAACACCGTCAAGCATCTTGCCGTCAGCACCAAACGTGTAGTTGCCGGCAGGAAGATCGCAGTAAGTCGTGGAAACGTAGTATCTTCCGCTTGTCTTGAACTCTCCGGCAGAAGAAGCGAAATAGTAGTCATCGCCTATTTTATACAAGCCGTAAGAAGCCAATTTTCCGTTAGCGTACAAATACTGAACACCGTCTTTTTCAACTATTCCCTGAAGCATCTTACCGTCTGCGCCGAATTCGTACGTTCCGACGGGAAGATCGCAGTAGGTACGGCTTACGTAATACTGACCGGACGTTTTTATAACACCGCCCCAGTATGAGTAGTAATAGTCACCGTCAATATTAAAGAGACCGCAGGTTGCAGTTCTTCCGTTCTGATAGTAATACAGTACTCCGTCTACCGTGTGAAGTCCCGTATATGCTGCATAGTCGTCTTTAAACAGATGGCTTGCGTAAGTACCGTTAGTCTTTGCATATCCCTTGGAATCGAAATAGTAGGTTTTGCCGTCTATAGTCTGAAGTCCCGAAAGACCCTCTCCGTCCTTAGCATAAGCATATCCGTTACGGTCAGTGTAGAAACCGTCCTCAGGCTTTACACTTCTGTCGCAAGAACCGTCTTCATTGAAATAATACCAGTTCTTGTTTTTCTGGTTTTCAAATACGAGCTGCCATCCGCCTTCAAGTCTTACGCCTTTCTCAAAGAAGTAATCCTTGCCGTCGATAGTTCTCCAGCTTCCTCTGTCATTGTAGAAGCTCGGGCCGTAATAGTATCTCCAGCCGAACAGAGTCTTTGCCCAAACACCGGAGGTCAGCTTACCGTCAACGAAGTTGTAGGTAATGACACCGATCTCAACGTCGCCGTTTGCACCGATACCGGTCGTTGTATCAAAGTAGTACCAGTCGCTGCCTATCATCTGCCAGCCTGTTACTGCCTTGCCGTTTACGTAGTAGTACCAGTTTTCGCCGACCTGATAAAGTCCTGTGTAGTTGAACTCCTGGTGGCACTTAGTGCACTCGCCGTTCTGGTAGTCGTGGCCTTCAGCTTCGATAACCTCGCCCCAATCAACTACAGACTTACAAGTCTCGCAGTAGGTTCTGTTCTTGTAGCCGTCAACGGTACAAGTTGCATCCTTGCTTAGAACTGTGAGCTCTGCATCGTGATAGTGCCAAGGATAAACGTTATCGTTGATCTTCGTAGCAACGGTAATCTTTCCGCCGAAGAAATCGGTGTCGTTTACAAGACCGTTTAGTACCTTACATTCTACCTTAACAACAGGACAATATCCCGTCTTGAATTGAGCCTCGGGAGTAATGGGAGTATCGGTTACGTGATTTAAACCGTTCCAAGTCCAAAGACGAACCGGAACGCTTACTATTGTTGTTGCACCAGCATCAACCGCTTCACCGTTGCGTTCAATAGTAACGTAAAGGATCTGTTCAACAGAATTCAAGCTGTAGCTATACTTAAAGCCTTCGGCAACAACGACACCCTGAGGTTCCCACGTGTTTCCTGTTTGTAGTGCAAGAGCTGCCGTAATTTTATTGACGGCAGTAATGTCTGCTACGTTAATATCAACGTAATATACAGAGCCGTATTCGGGAGCGGGTGCACCTTCAGCGTTTGCATCATCTCCGGGCTTAAATCCGCCGTCGTTGTGTCCATCGAGAGCTACTACCGCATCGCCTGCAACCATAAAGGTTCTGGTTACCTTTGCTGTGTTGCCGAGAGTATCTTTTATCTCAAACGTAACGGTGTGAACTCCGGGGAGAAGAGTTGCGTTTGTCGTAGTAGCAAGATACTTGCCCGAAACCGCAACGTTCGCCAATGCGTTTCCGTCAACGTATATCTTACCTGTAGCATTGTCAAGCTTAATGTTGTCTGCTACAACGGCAGAGAAGGAAATGCTGTTACCGTTGATAGTAGCACCTTCGTTAAGCGCAACAGACTCATCCTGCGTAGTATAGCTTACGTCGCTTATTGTGGGCAAAACTCTGTCGTCAACAGCCGAGCTGTAGTCGAGCGTGAAGTCATCAAAATAGAACGTAAGGTTAGCCGCAGTATCAGGCTTGATATAAAAACGAATGAAAGAAGGTTCACGACCGTTTGTACCAAACGGAGCGTAGGTTGCAAAGAAATCGCCGAACTGAGTCAGGTCACAAGTAGCGTATACCCAACGAGACTCGGGAATGTCTGCTTCCGTGCAAGAGTTAAGGTTCTTCTTGACACCGCTTACCGTAGTAAAGTAGAAGTGTCCGCCTGTACCTCCGGTACCGTCTGCGTTCTTGAATCCTTGCATCTGCATAGCCAATCCCGCTGCTCCCTCGGGAATGTATACCCACATACCGAAAGTGGTTGCATTCTTTCCGTTTGCAACATCGCGAAGAACAATAGATTCTCCCGTATAGAAGAACATGTTGTACGACCAGCTTGCAAACGTTGCATCTGTGTAATCAAGTGTCACACCAAGAGAATACTTTCCGTTTCTTACAATATTGCTTGAAAGGAATGTCTCTGAGTCGGTATTTTCAGAATAGTTGCTGTTAGACTGAATGGGAGCAGGTGCGCCAACCTCTTCTGCCCAGTCGTACATTTCGTCAACGCCGAGAAAATCGGAAACGTCTCCATCCTCAAAGTCGAAAACGATCTCGGAGCCCTTACCGTATGTAACCTTTAAAACGTCTGTTACTGCAGTGTTGGGAATATAGGTTGCAGTTACGTCAACTCCTAATATCGACTCGTCTGTAGGAGCAACAAGGACGTTGCCGTTAAGAGTAGCGGCAGAACTGTTCGAAAGAGTGAGCGTATACGCACCGTCAACGCAAACTGCCCAGTCGTCAGCGCCGTATGTGCAGGCAAATTCGATATTCATGCTCTTTCCGTAAGGAAGAACCGTTTCGTCAAGAAGCAGAGCAAACACGTCGGGGTCAACGATGTGAATAGTCTTCTCTCCAACTATCTCACCGTTATAGAACATCTGAACCGTAACGTCGCCCTTTTTGCCGTTAGAGGTAAATACACCTTCACTAACACTACCGAAAGAAGAATCGGAAAGTGCCCAGGTAATTCCCTCTGCAGGAAGCTCTGCGGGTGAGCCTGCAACGTCAACACCCTTTATAATTATCTTTGCCGAAGTGCCGGGAGCGTAGTAGTTATACTCGGAGCTAAGAACTGCGTGGTCAAACTCACCCGTTGCCTTAGCTTTGGAAACGAGGATAACACTGTTAATGGTTGCACGCTCAGAACCGTCGGAGGGAACAGAACGCATTGTGTTTGCGGTTTCACCCTCACGCTTCGAAACAAAAGTAGAGGATCCGCCGCCGTCGCAGTTAACAGCGTTAACGCAACCGAGAGCAAGCATCATCTCACCCATCTCATAGTCGGAAAGTCCGGAAGAAACGGGAGCATTACGCCCGTCAACCTGACAGAACACAAGCGTTCCGTCAGCCTTAATACCGATCATAGAACGGGACGCGTCGGAAGAGGTACGCTCTACCGCCGTTTTCTGCAATTTACCATCTTTTACAAGCCAACCGAAGTTTGCGGAAATAGCGGTAACTTCGCTTCCGTCAAGAGGAGTAGACATAGAACGAAGCTCACAGTTACCCTCTGCATCAATTGCAAGATAGGTCTGAGCACCCTTGTGTACTTCGGGAGAGCCGAGCACAACTCCGTTCATTACCATATATCCATAGGGAGCGTTGGAGTCATAAGCCAAAGCAGTGTTCATAGCTCCGACTACGTTGTAACCCATAGCCTCGTAGTAAGCAACAGTCTTTGTCAACTGCTCTGCCTTCCAATATTGAGATTTGTCAGCGATGCCGTCAAGGGCAAGGTTATCGGGATCAAGCTTGTCGATTCCGTAGTAACCCGGCAAAACCTCAATATTTTCGTTTTTGGTGTCAACCTCAAAGTAGTGAACGACCTTACGGTCATTACCTTCAACGTTATTGAGCACCAATTCGGTTTCGGTCGCACCGGGAGCGAGAGCGTAGCGGTCTTCGGAAATTACAGTAAAGTAATCACCCGTAGCCGACACATCAAACTCTGATGCGATGACCGACATCGGCAAAATTGACGTTACCATCAATACTACCAATGCCATTGCAAGAAATCTTTTCATTGATTTTTCCTCCTAAGAAAAATTTTTTATAATTACGCACTAAGGCGTTTTTTATATGGTTAATTTATCAAGCCTTTCGGGTTGCCTTAACTTTGCTCGTTAAATGCCCAAACAGGATTGCAAAAGCACTGGATAATACCAAAACAACAAGCGGTCCTGCAAATGCAAACGCACCTGACACAAAAGGCAGCCGTTTGCTCACAATAGCAACGGTTTTATAAAGGATCTCTATTATAATTGAGTGAGTAATATATATTACAAAACTATGTTTTCTGCCCAATTGTGCAATCTTTGTCCAAATGTTGCCCTTGAACGCATCCTCTTTTTCCAAAAACAAGCAAAACAAAGAAACCGCTAAAAAGAAAGTACTTATTAGATGATCTTTGTAATGTAATTTATCTAAATAACTCAAAATGGCTATCTCGACATATGCCATAGCTAAAAAACAAACTGTGAATTTCCATTTGCCAAAACAACTTATCCGTTGTTTGTGGGAAAATATGAAGTTCCCCATCAAAAAGTACGGAAATCCGCAAAAAAGGAAGTTTCTGCTATAACACAGAGGAAAGTATTCCTCTATGGACAAAGCGAACGAATACGTCCCAATAAACAAATTACATATTAAAAATACGGGAATCAGCGGATATAACTTATGTAACGTCTCGCTTTTACGAATCGGATAAATACATATAAGCACTAACAGCAAAGCGTTTATAAACCATAATGACGTACGCCACACAGGTTGATTAAATATAATCAAATTAACAAGGGAAGACGGTTCGGTAAGCCCTGCTCCCAATTGCAGTAACGGTTCTCCGCTTAATACATATTTGAAGACGTAATACCCAAAATGCACCGCATTGCCTACAAGTGCCAAAACAGCAATCTTACATATTTGCTTTTTAGCCTTGCCCGCACTTAGAGTTTGATTATAAAAGTAACCGGTTATCATAAAGAAAACGGGAACTGCCGTCGTCAAAAGCGGGCGAAGAATATATTCAAACGATTCGGGAAGATCCATATGAATACAGATAACCAAAAAACAGGCAAAATATTTAAGAATATCCAAAGAAAGAATTCTTCTCATATTCGATCACCGTTTGATGCTTGCTCTTGGCTTTTGTTGTTTTTCACAAACGGAAGCGCCAGGGCAAAATATGCTAAATACCCGACTTCCTTTCGCAATGCCGAATTGTAGAAGGTAAGTATTAAACATATAATTGCAAAGACTATCGCTATCTGACAGAAAAATCTGTTTCCCTGACCCGACTTCATCTTTTTAATTGCCAAAACCATTACGGCTACGTAAAAGGACAGATTTATAATCAATCCAATATATCCGGTTTCCAAGAACAAAAACGCGCTCGAAAACCACGTATAATGTAGGTATTCATACATTTGGAAGAAAGGGGTGTTGCAAATCGCAAACGCCGACGTATCACAGTTTCCAATGCCCATTCCAAACATTCTGTCATGCCACTCTGTCAGTATGCTCCTTGAAATAGTCGGTATCGCCGTAAAGCGTCCCAGATCCTCTCCCGTCGCATAGTTCTCAGACATAGCCAAACTGATAATCTTTTCTAAGCTAAGCTCTTGGTTTGTTCCAAACAAGCCTACCAGAATAGTTCCCGCAAAAGAAATTATAATGCCGACACCGAACAGCACAACAAGCTTTTTAAAAGAGAATTTTGTCATTATCATTGTAATGACAACCATGATCATAAACAGAACGAAAAAGAATTTCAGCTCCGCCATAGCCGCTAAGATCAAAGAGAATCCACTCTTTAACAAACAGATGGAAAACCGTTCCTTGCCCTCAAAATACCGAAGAAGCGATTTCGTTATGACTAAAGCAAATAACACCGTCGTAAAGGCATTGCAACCGCGCTCGGCGCCGAATATTCCGCCCAAATAGTCCTGCTTATATCCCAAAGCGAAGAATTGATACAGGGATATCGGTATGTTCACCCAGAACAAAATATCAACAAAGCCAAGTGTTTTTTCAATGTCGTCCTCATCCAAAAAGGAAGAAAAAGCAAGAAACGCGATGTAAAATCTGAAATTGTTTCTTATGCCCCACAAAAAATAGAAGATGGACTGATAATTAAAAAGATATACAAAAAGCACATATAAGAGCCACAATAAAGAAATTACTATAAACGGCGTAATATTTTTTTTGATTCTAATTTGTTTGCTGAAAAACATAACGATAAGCAAAGCAACCCACATTACGTCATTTATATATTTAATGAAGCTCGGCAGGTTTAACAAATCAATAAAGAAAGAAAAGAAGAACGGCAAAACAAAGATTCCTAACGAAAACCATTGCGGGAATGACCGTTTTTTTATATGCAATTGTCCAAGTTCATAGTTCATACTTCACGATCTCCCAAATCATCAAATCGGCTTTAAAATTATTTACCGACATATAAACGCTCGATAGACCTCTCATAATCGTAATCTATCACAAAATCTCTTGTATTGCAATTTTCCTCGACTAATGCTTCGGATATTTTGCCGTTAACCGTATCAGAATCGATATCGTCTATAAAATAAAATCCCTTTGATCCGACAAACTCAGCCATCTCGCCGTATTCCGTCGTAATAATGGGCTTGTTGCAGGCTGCCGCCTCTAAGCAAGACAGCGGCACGTCAATGCAATGACCCACCTCCTTAACGGGAAAGAAGTATACATCACTCATTTGATAAATTTCCTCAATACAAGGTATGTATCCTTCCATAACCCTAATATTAGGGCGTTTTAAGAGACGCTCTTTCAATTCGCCGTTTTGGCGATCCTTTGACAAGGTGCTGACAACGAGCAGGACCTGATACTTCTCATCTATTTTCATAAGCTCGGCTACGTTGCGGCCTTCCTTCATATGACCGACGTGAAGCACTATCGGTCTGTCAGGATCAAATCCGTATTTTATCTTAAGCTCTCTTGACGTCTGCTCGGATACGGGTACAAACTTCTCGGTATCCACTCCGGTCTTAAGATAAAGCACACGCCCCTTCACTATAGGTCTGTAAAAATCGCAGGCCTTCTTCGAAAAAACGGCAATCTCTGCCTTGCTCCACCGCAAAAGCGCGGCGGCAATCCTGCTCATAGGGTACTGACGTATCATCATAACACGAAATCCCCCGCGGACAAACAAAGATAAAAGGAAAATGCGTACCGCCATAGACGCAGTCGGGGCGGGAAAGGGGATATAAAGCAGGTTTTCCTTTTGCCCTCTTATAAGAGATATCAGCCGTGAGCTGATATGAAGCTTGCTTAGCTCAAGATGCAGGTCGCTTAGTGGAAATTCTCTTTCAAACGTAACTACCAAAGCATCGCTTGGATGTTTGCTTTTTATTCTTTTTACCAAACTCGAAGCTAACTTCAAGCTGCCTTCATCCGCTTTGCCCGTCAGACTGTTTGATAATATCAGCATACCCTTCTTGCTCTCTTTGCTTTTGTCTTTTATCTTCCTATTCCTATCCAACGCAAAAATGCTTTGGATGCCTTGCCGCGACGTCCCTTTTCTCTAAAACGCATAAGCAAGTATACTGTTTTTGCGTTTCTCTTTCGCATACTGCTCATAAGCAAACGCATTGATCTGCCGTATGTCTCGATAGGATAATTACAAAGCACCGTCTTTACCGTATCGTTATCTAAAATCTCGCGTATCTGCCGAAGCTTTTCCTTGCGGGACAGCTCTGACATAACGATATGACGGATAGCCACTCTTATCTTCATAAGAAAGCTTCGCTCGACACGGTTCTCTACCCTATCCCTTAAGCCGTAAGAATCAACTCTTTGGGAAATAACGCTATAATAATTAAGCGTTCTCTCAAAGCGTTTGGGATTATATTTTTCACAGGTTGAATCCGGATTTTTAAAGTAATAATACTCCTTCTCTTTAACGTAGACTATTTTAGAAGCGTAGTGAAAAAAGTCCACGTTAAAATAGAAATCTTCTGCCACGGCGTATCTTTCGCTGATAAAGCGGATGTTGTTTTTTGAAATGCACTCCATACGGTACATATTCATAGACACGCTTGAATTGATCAGTATATCCCCGGAAGTTTTAGTATCCGCACCTATCAAAGGAAGCATCAGCTCTGAAATGATTCTTTCGCCTTCGTAAGTGCCTTCCTCCAAAGGAAGCATACGGGGTGTTTTGATTCCATCCGCGCTAACCCTCGTATGATTTCCAAGCGAAGCGTCTGCATCGTGCTTTTTAATTGCGTTATATAAATTTTCAACATGCTCCGGACCTATCCAATCATCCGAATCAACAAAGGTTACGTACTTGCCGGTTGCAATGTCAAGCCCATCGTTTCTTGCCAATCCCTGGCCTGCGTTGTGCTTATGTATCACCTTCACGCGAGCGTCCTTCCCGCATACCTCGTCGCACATTTGCGGACAATTGTCGGGGGACCCGTCGTCTACAAGTATAATTTCAAGATTCGTATACGTTTGGTGTCGAATACTGTCAACGCACCTAAGCAAATACTTTTCTGCGTTATACACCGGCACAATTACACTTATAAGTTCCATATTCTACTCTTTGCTTTTTTGTCTTGATGCTACACGAAGCCTATGCTTATATCTAATAGGCTTGAGCGACTCTATGATTCTATCCTTGGAGCTTATCCTGCTGTATTTCTTAGCTGTCCGATAAAAGCCTTGGGTGTTTAAATCGCTATAAAACGAAGTTCTTTCTTTTTTTTGTTTGATAGAAGCCGAAACCATGCTTCCCATCACAGAAAGAAGCCGATCAGCGTTTGCGGAATATAGATCAATTTCCTTTAGAGAACCAACTATTTCCTTGCCCTTGTCGGTATGGACAAGAACATTTGAATATCCCCTGTCGTTGTCAACAATGGGCGGGGTAGTAACGGAAGCCGGCCGCCACGAATCGAAGGCTGTAAAGTCACTGCATCGATGCTTGGTTTTAAATTTGCAATTATAGCAGGACTCGCGCGAGCAAACGTCACCATGAAAGGATTTCATATAATAATCCACTCGGTTGCTGCCTGCATAGTGCTTCCCGTTTTCAAAGTCTATTTCAAGCGCCCCACTGTGATATCCGTAGGTTTTCTTTCTGCACACAACCTTTGTTATTTTAGATCTGTACCGCTGCTCTTGCCAATCAAGATACATGCGCCAAAGCTTTGGGCTGGGAACGCTTCTGCACACCAAGTCTACACAAACAAGCCGGCTGAAGTCTTTGCCTAAAAAGGAATGTAATCCTGCTACCTGGCACGGCGTTCCTATAAACAATACGTTTTTATTTTGCTTTAATAGCTCTTTTATATCGCAAAAAGCAGTGCCAAGATCACTTTGGGCGTATTTTGAATTTCTAAAGGCTTTTGCCTCTTGATAGGTATCAACTATCGTATGACGGGGAATAAAATCCGAGTCAAAAGCTACGCCGCACACGTATCCGCCCTTTTCTTCGATCATATATCTGCACAAGGCATCAACAAAACCGCCCGACGTGCTTTCGTTTAAAACCTCTTCATCTTTGCTTTGCACGACAACGCAGTCGGAAAACGCATCTGCGACAGGCGCGGGATTGATAAGCGGACAAGCTTTTTCACATTTATGGCAACTATAGCAAAGGTCGCCGTTTACCGAGGGGTATAAAAAGCCTTCTTCGTTGGGCTTCATATCTATAGCCCTCGTAGGACAGGCACTTGCACACGCGGTGCAACCGCAACAGTCGGTAACCGGAATGTTTGGTACACCCATGCTCTTTCCCTTTCTGCTAACTGCTTAAATTAACGCTTCTTTTAAATACTGCTTCGTATTTTCTCTGTACAGTGCAACCTTCTCGGAAACCGAAGCATAATCGATATCCTTATCCATCATCCCTGATATATGCTCTTTATCAATATACCGTCTCTCTGACAGTCCGACGTTATGGCACAGCGAATCAATTCGGGAATTTTTAGAATTTGAGGACTTAGAATCATATCGGTCAAACACGATAAATTTTTTCTCAAAAATCACGGAAAAAGCGGTTCCGTGAAAAGAATCCGTGCAAATATAGGTTGCGTTTCTTAATATGTTCAAAAAGCGTATCGGATCAACGTCGTATGGGGCTATATCGCCGAAATCCTCGTCGTCAGCTACGTATTTATCCAAATGCCGCAACGTAACGATCTTCATACCGGTTCGGGCTGCTAACTCGTTAGCGGCAACTCGGTGCTCGGGATTAGATCCCAAAAAGTAGCAAAATATGTAGTTATCCCATTCGGGCTTTTCGACAGGCACAAGCGTGTTCCACTCATCCTTGTCAAAGACGAATACAGGGTCCATCAAAACGGGAACATCCCGTCCTGTAAGTTCTTTTACGATCTCCGCACCGCGATTTTCACGCATACTTATATGCTCTATTCTTTCGAGGTAAGCTTTTGTTCTCGATTTCTGATACCAAGGAATCCTGCTGACACCAAAGCTCGATGCCCAGGAAATTTTTTCGGTCGACTCTCCGACAAACATCAGGTTGTAAAAGCCCGACCCCAGTGCAGACGGACTCCATAGCTGGTCACTGCAGGTAATAACCTTGTTATATTTATCCGAGCACTTGCGCTTCAAGTCCGCATAGCTTGGGTAAACCTTTGACAAGCAGTCCGAAAAATACCTGTCAAACGAATCAAACGCCGCGTTTCTTACGTCTACCTGTGCTTTTATTTGCGGGTGCGCTTTAAACTCCAGCTTTCGCTGGATCTGAAGATACCTATCGTTTATAAACACCCAGTTAAAAAACCGCGGGATAGACTTGATATAAAAACGCAAGCTTTTCTTGTTATATCTGATGATCTCGTATTCTATACCTAAATCTTCAAACGTTTTGACCGTAGCCAACGCTTGAAGCTTACTGCCGTAATTGTGTTGATTATATTTCAGGCAAACACCTAACATATATATCTCCTTGCGCGTTTACACTTGATAATTTGCACATTTTTCACACGTGCTGCAAGCGTCAAGCTCTTCCTTTGTCACCTTTCCGTCGCGAAGATCGCGCACTATCTTGTTTTCGTACATTGAATACTTCTTCTTTTTAAAGAAGTAAAGGAATTTATGCTTGAGCACCCAAAGCGCAGGCTTATGAATATACTTGTGCATTGCGGGCGACACCGAGCCTATCATCCAGCAGTTGCGGTTGCAAGAGCGAACCTTCGAGCGAACCTGCTCAGCCTCAGGGCTGTTCCATAGCTCGTCCCACGTTTGCGTGTTCAAGTTACCCATAACTTCCTTCTCTTTTGTGCCGTTACACGGCATAACGTCGCCAAACGGGTCGATAAAGAAGGTGTCAAAGCTCATATCGCACGGAAGCAGTCTCTTTTGACTGAATATGTAATTGATAAGTCCGTGATTGAAGTATGCTCTGAACCACTTTTTAGGACTGTTCGATTCAAGAAGACGGTTTATAAGATCCTCGAAATTCTGAGCAACCATCAATCTGTCGTGGATAATGTTGTTTGACTCTACGAAATAGAAGCTGTTATGAAGAGAAGCCGTAGCAAATTCCATATTGAGCTCGTCAGAAATGTTGTATAAAGCTACGAGGTCAGGCGCGTTTTTGTCCTGCACCGTCATGCCGAAGCCCACGTCCTTCATACCCATATCAACCAAGGTTTTGAGCGTAGTGTATCCGCGGTTAAAGCCGTCGTCAAGGCCGCGTATCTCGTTGTTTGTCTGCTCAAGACCTTCAATGGATATTCTGATACCTATCTGCGGAAACTCTCTACAGAGAGCGACTATACGGTCGGTAAAAAATCCGTTTGTCGAAATAACGATACGCTCGCTTTTTTTATAAAGCTCTCTGACGATGTCAGCGAGATCCTCGCGAATGAAGGGCTCGCCGCCCGTGATGTTTGTAAAATACATCTCGGGAAGCTTGCGTATTGTTTCGATAGATATTTCTTCCTCTGGGTTCGATGGAACCTTGTATCTGTTGCACATCGTACATTTCGCATTACAGCGATACGTAACGATTACCGTGCCGTTAAGCTTTTTTGACATGACAAATTCCTCTTTCAATCCTGCTTCAACAAGAAAAGCTATGTTCAGAACAACGCTTTATGATTTTCCGCCACCGGATCCCAGCTGTAAACAGAAGCCGCCTCGCGTCCCTCTATCTTCTGGGCATCGGTAGCGTTCAGCGCCGCGTTTACTTGTTCGACAAACTCCTTTTCGTCGTGATACATAAAGTATCCGCCTGACAAATCAAACATTAAATTAGGCCCGACTACCACGGGAGTGCCTGATGACATCGCTTCAATAATAACGAGTCCAAACGACTCTAAGGTAGACGTAAACACACAGCAGTCTGCGATATTGTAGTATTCGTTCAGCTGCTCGCCCGGAACAAGCTCGCCTGCGTATCTTACTCTGTCCGCTAAGCACTGATCCTTTGCAAACTCCGCTATTTCCTGCTGATACTCGGCATCAATTATGCCGCCTGCATACATATAAACCACGTCACCGTGCTCTTTCATATATTCAGCTAACATTTTCACAGAGCCGAGCTGATTCTTTCTGTCACATACAGAGCCGACCTGAAAGACGACTCTTTTCCCTGCAACACCGTGCTTTTCTTTCAAACGGTTGATCTCTTGCAAGGGCAACGGTGCGTAACGGTCTGTATTGACACCGTTTTTGATTTTATGTATATTCTGCTTTGGAACGCCCAAACGGTTTACGAAGTGGTCTGTAGTAATATCGTTAAGAACGAAAACGAGATCTGCCCTTCTTACGCAGGCAATCTCCTGAAAGTACTTCTTTTTAACCGTGCTCTCGATTTTTTCCCACTCTGTTCCCCAAATATACGAATGGACCGTATAAGCCACGGTTGCCTTTTCAAGCAGCTTTTTGGGTACGAGCTTTAATACAAAAAAGAGGTTGTACTGGTTATGAAAATGAAAAACCACGTCTCCCGTCACTTTTTTCAGAATGCGTTTTATATGCCTTGCCAAGCAGATAGAATAAACGACTCTTTTCAGCTTGTGCATAATTCCAAGGCTCACGTCTGTTTTTGTAAACATAGCGGGAACCTTTACCTCGCTGATAGGAAGCTCGGTCTTTGCTCTGCTTTGGGCTTTAATATCTATTATCTCAACGTCCTCGCCGTTTTTCAGAAAGGACCGCGTGAGCTCTTCAACGACTATTTCGGTTGCAGCGCCCATCTGCGCGGGAATAGGTGTATATCCCGTTCCTATTTCGTATATTTTCATATTTATTCACCGTATATCTTCATCATTTTGCTATAATAGGTCTCCGGTGTCTCAAAGCTGACTTTGCGGCAATTCTCGGTGTAGGTTTGCAGAATTTCAGGTGTAGAAAGCAAATAGCGTAGTTTATTTTCCAAATCATCTGCATTTCCGGCTTCAAACATCAGCCCCGTCTCGCCATCTTTTATCAGTTCGGGTATGCCGCCCATTCGCGAACATATAACCGGTGTGCCGTAAATTTGAGACTCAATAACAGAAAACGGACAATTCTCATACCACTCGGATGGATAAACACTGCATGCCGCGCCTGCGATAAGCGCTTTGAGCTCGTCTCCCGTCTTAAAGCCGACGTATTCTGCGTTAGGCACTTTCGCAATTTCCGCCTCTGCCGCACCGTAGCCTGCAAAGACAAAACGAACGTCGGGCATGCGTTTTGCTGCCTCAAGAAGTGTGAGCGTTCCCTTGTCTCTTGAAAGGTGACCGAACTCCAAAACGTAATCCCCTTTACGCGTCTCGGTCGTGGTCTGTTCCTCAATAAAATTATGTATTGCTACCGTTTTGTCCGCAAAACGTGCTTGAGTATCAAGCTTGCTCTTTAAAAAGCGCGACGGGCAAACTATCGTATCAATATAGCTGTATGCTCGGCTGAATTTCCATAGGTATGCGTCAAGCATAGCAAGCAAGCTTTTGGCGCGCGAATTCTTCATACACTTCGTTCTGAGACAATGTGTGTAATTTCCGCCAAGGCATTTTTCGCATACGTTTATATCCGAATCAAACAGTCCGTGGCTCGGACATATCAGCTGATAATCGTGAGCAGTATATACTATCTTCACCGCTCTGCCCGTCTTTTTGCGGTATTTCTCAACCGCAATAATAATGCTTGGCGTCAGATGAAACTGAATATTGTTCAAGTGAACGACGTCAGGCTCAAAATCATACAACACGCGGCTCATCTTTTTCTTTGCTTCTGCCGAATAAATGATGCGGAACGGAGCTAAAAGATTCTTGCGAACACCGCGAGTAAAGTCCATATCGGATACGTACTCGCCCGCACTGTTTCCCACTATGTTTTTGGGATTGTCAAGCCCGAAATATTCAACCGTATGTCCGTGGCTCTCTAAAGCCTCACCGAGCTTAAACGTATAAGTCTCCGCTCCCCCTTTAGGATACAGAAACTTATTTACGAGAAGCACCTTCATATTCTATCTCCTTTGCCGAAGTTGCCAAAGCATCTGCATCGGTTACTCCGTAAAGCCTTAAAGTCTTATTTGTAACGTCGTCCCAATTATAGCGGGCTGTTATATAGTCAGCCGCCTTTTCTTTATAGAGGGCGACGGTTGCGGGCTCGTCGCATAGCTGCTGCAGTTTTTCTCTGAGGTCGGATGAGTCTCCTTGTCTAAAGGTCAATCCAAACTCTCCGAGCACGTCCGCACACTCTGCTATATCCGAGGTCAAGCAGCAGTTACCGTAGCTCATAGCTTCAAGCAGGCTGAGTGGCATACCTTCAAGGTCGGACGGAAGCACGTAGAGATAGGCGTTTCCGTAAAGCTCCTCAAGCTCTCGCCCTTGGGTAAAGCCCGTGAAGATGATTCGCTCATCATCCCCTGCAAGCTCTCTCAGCTCACCGAGATACCCGTCCGTGTCCGACGAGCCGCCCGCGATAACGAGCTTCTTGTCCGTATCAAGCCCACGGTAAGCTTCTATCAAATATTTGACACCCTTTTCGGGAACGAGTCTTCCCAAAAAGAGAATATAATCATCCTTATATATACCGTACTTGTCCGTTATCTCGTCCGCCTCTTTAATCTCTGCGCGGGACACTCCGTTGGGAATAAAAACGGTGTCACGGTTATACTTCTCTTTAAAGTAATTTTTTACGTTCTCGCTGAGAACTACTATATCGTCAGCAAAACGCACGGCACATCTCTCGCCCGTGCGTATATACCAAGATGCAAATTTTCCCCACTTGGCTCTCTGGTGGTCAAGTCCGTGTATGGTCGCTATGCACCTTTTACCGAAAAGCTTCGGAAGCCACAGCATAGCGCAAGGGCCTTCTGCGTGAAAATGAACGACGTCGTATCTTCCAAATGCCGCGCAAAGTGCCGCCGACACGGAAGCTGTCATCGCCGCAAGTCCCTTTTTATCAATAGTCAGGACGTTTTTTATTTTCACGCCCTTGTACTCTTTTTCGCGGGCAGAGTCAAACTCGGCGCCGCCCACGTGATGCCCGCGTCGGTTGTAGCAGGTGACGTCATATCCGCGCGCTGCCATTCTCGTTGCAAGCTCGGCTACTACTATCTCAACTCCGCCCTCGCGCGAGGGTATTCTCTTATGCCCAAGCATAGCGATCCTGAGCTTTTTGTCCTTCCCCTTCGGCACTTATTCGCCCTCCTGTCCGAACACGGCTCCCACCGTCTTGAACAGAACCTTTATATCCACAGGGAAGCTCCGCTCTCTTATGTATTTGAGATCGAGCTCAAGCCACTCGTCAAACGACAGACTGTTTCTCTTAGGCTGTACCTGCCAATAGCAAGTAATACCGGGAGTGACCGACAAACGCTGCATCTGATATTCGTTATACATCTCCACCTCGCGTGTAAGCGGCGGGCGGGGACCTACGAGACTCATATCTCCTTTGAGCACGTTCCAGAGCTGCGGAAGCTCGTCAATGCTCGTTTTTCTTATGAAGTGACCGACTCGCGTGATTCTCGGGTCGTCCTTCATCTTAAACACAGGCCCTTGCATCTCGTTCTTGTCGAGAAGCTGCTCAAGCATCTTGTCGGCATCAGGCACCATGCTTCTGAATTTATAAAACTTAAACCTGCGCCCGTTCTTTCCTACTCTTTCCTGAACGTATATCGGCGATGCTCCGGGGCTGTCGATAACTACTATCAAAGCAACTATCAAAAGCGGCACAAAAAGCACTACCAAGCCCAAGACCGAGCATACTATATCAAACACCCTTTTGAAGAACAGATAAACGGGCTTCTTTTGAATTTGTATTTTCTCCCCGGCAATATTATTTGCCGAAGCCGTGCTCTCCTGCGCGGGAGCCGTTATTGTGTTATTATCTTTTACTTCAATTGACATTTAACTGCTCCCGGCTTAAAGCCTTTCTCACTATTTATTTACCGTCTTTTTCTTTATAGAATAGGTCAAGCACTATCTCACACACCGAATTTTCATCGGGATAAAACTCAACGAACTCTCCAACCTTCGTCTCTCCTGCGATATCTCTTACACCGAGGAATTCATAATCCTTAAACTTCTCGGCAAACTCCTGCATCCGTTGTCCCGACGAGTCATAGGTAACGTAGTCGCCCAAGGTTGCGACTGCATTGAGAAGAAACTCACCGTCCGACTCCGCACGGGAAACTATTTTATCGTAGAGCGCGTTTATATACTGCTGCTGGCGCGCCATTCTCGTGCCGTTGGTGTTGTCCTCAAGGCCGTAGCGTGTACGAACGTAGGTAAGAGCACGCTCGCCCGAGAGAGTAACCTTCTCTCCCTTTACGAGAGTGTCGTCAATACCCGTAAAATCGTCAAGCACGGTCACCTCAACACCGCCCACAAGCTCGCTGCTCGCAGAAACGAAGTCCATAGTCACAGACAGATAGTGGTCTACCTTGATTCCGTTAAGCAAATACTCTACCGAATCCTTCGTGTTTCGGCATCTGATCTTGTCGTTTGAGTCGTTGACGTAGTTATAGGCAAGCGCAATTTGCTTCGTATAGCTGTCAACGACGGACGTACCGCCGACAGAAAGCTTGTTTACCTTAGTCATACTGTCGCGGTTGATGTGGATAGCAGAGGTCTGTTTGGTTTCGTTGTTGAATACGAACAGCATCAAGAAGTCCGCCTGAACACCGTGCTCGTGCGATTCCGCGGTAACGTCGCCCTCGTACTTATCAAGTCCGAGCACCAAAAAGGTTTCGATCTTGTCCTTTTTAACGTATTCCTTGCCGTTGTATTTAACTACACCGTCATCCTCGCTGAAATCGGGAAAGGTATTCTGCCTTTTTTCCCACATCTCAAGAAGTATCAAAGCGGCGGAAACCGCGAAAATTACCGCAAGAGCTATAGCTATATATTTAAGGTAGCTTTTTTTCGCCTTCATAATCTCACAACCGCCTTTTCTCTTTTTTTGGGTTTTATGGTTTAATTAGTTTTCCTGCTTCTTCATTTTTACGCAAACGAAAACGAATGCCAAAGCAGAAGCCGCCATAATAACAGCGTAAACGTAGACCATAGCGTTGTCGCCTGTGTTCGGCATGTCGCTTGTGTCTACAACAACTGCAAACGGTGAAAATGACTCAACCGAGAACTCAAGATGCTCGCCGTTATTCGTAACCTTAGCGTCGGAAACAAGCTCCCATTCGCCGTTCTTGTTCATGTGAAGAAGTCCGACGAAGTGGCTGAGCGTATCTGCCTCAAGCGTAACGTCGAAGTCAACGTGTCCGTCGTGGAAATCGCATCCGGTAACGTGAATATCAAAAAGATCGCTTACCGCAAGGTTTGCGCCTGCAATTCCCTTGTCAGCCGCTATCTTTGCAAGACCTTCGTTAAGAGTTGTAAGATCGTCGGTTTCAACGATAGTGTCGTAAGCCTTCTCAAAAAGGTCGAGAAGAACCTGAGGAAGCTCTTCCTTTTCAGCGTAAGGAGTAATAACGAGTCTTGCGGTACAATCCTCGTCGCTTGCCTCAAAATCCTCTACCGTAGGAGCGGAATTTCCCGAGGGACTGGAAACGAAGCCGTTTGGAGCAGCTACTGCGCTCACACACATTGTAACAACCGTTACAAGCACCAAACAAATTGCCAATAATTTTTTCATTTTGGAATTCATCCTTTCAATGTATAATAAATTTTTTTATTTTTAATTGTTTTATATCCCGAGCAGGCTCTTGCCGTACTCGTTCATTTCGGCGATACAATCCTCGCCAAGCTTTTTGCGGATAAGATCAACGGCACCGCTTATATTCGGGGGTCTCGACGTCGTATTGTGACAGTCGGTGCCCAAAAACTGAATACTTCCCTCTCGCAGAAGGGATAAAGCACGCCGTCTTGATAAAAGAGACGTAAAGAAGCTTGCGTTCGTTTGCATCAAAATGCCGCTTTCTGCTATTCTGTCCCATACCGACTGCGGCTGAAGCTTCAGGTATCTCTCGACGTGAGCAAGAACTATTTTCACACTGCCCCTGCCCGCAAGCTCGGTAAGCTCTCTTATCATATATTCGGTCCAGCGCGTCATCGGCATCTCAAGAAGCAACAGCTTGCTTCCTTCTATCCTCAGCGCCTTTAGCTCTTCCAGTCGGCTGATTCCGGGATAGTATCTTACCTCGGCACCCAAGAGAATCTTAGGTGCTCTCTCCGGCAGATGAGAGCAAAGCTCCAAAAAAGCCTTGTCGCGTCTTTTCAAGAATGACTCTACCGAGTCTTCGTTTGCATAAAAATGCGGAGTTGCTATTACCGTGTCTACCCCTTGCGCCGCGTGCGATTCAAGCATCGAAACACTTTCCTGCACGGTGTGCGCCCCGTCGTCAATTCCCGGCAAAACGTGGGTGTGCCAGTCTATCACTTGCCCTCACCCTTCGATTCGCTCTGGTAGTATCTGTAGTACTTATAATACTTGTATTTCTTGTATTTGCCGTAAGATTTGCCCTCAGTCTTTGCCTCGTTCATAACGCATCCGAGTACGTTTACGTTAGAAAGCTTAAGCTGTCTGAAGCACCTCTCAAGCTCCTTTTTCTCGGTGTATTCCTCGCGGATAACTATTATCATACCCGAGATCAAGCTTGAAATGGAAACCGCATCCGAAACTATATTGACGGGGGGAAGGTCTATTATGATGTAATCGAACATCTCTCTGAGCTGGTTAAGCGTGTTTTCCATTCTGCCCGAGCCCAAAAGCTCGGAGGGGTTCGGGGGAATATCTCCCGACGGAAGCACGAACCAGTTATCAAGCAGGTGTGACTTAAGCTCTGTTATCTGCGTGCCCTTGCCTCGCAAGAGATCCGCAAGTCCGGGCGAGCTTTCGATATCAAGCTTCTTTGCAATCGACGGTATACGTAGGTCGGCGTCTATCAAAAGCACCTTGCTTCCCTTCTCGGCAAAAACGTAGGAAAGGTTTACCGCCGTCGTGCTCTTGCCCTCGCCTCGCATTGAGCTCGTTACGCCTATGACGGGACACTTTTCATCCTCGGGAAGCGTAAAGTCAAGATTTGCACGTATCAGCTTGTACTGTTCGGTCGCCGTGAACTCCAGATTCTTGTGGAGTGTTTTTTTGTTTTCGTTTGTACCTAACAAAAAGTGCTTGTGCTTGCGTCTTTTATCAAAAAATCCCATTTTCAGCTCCCCCTTTCTCAGTTACCTGTCTTCTGGTGCTTGCGGTAATAATAGCCGTAAGACTTGTTTGCACTGTTCAGAAGGTCGGGAACCTTTCCGAGTATCGGATAATCGTACGTTCTGAGAATATATTCCTCGTCGTGAATCGTATCGTCCATCATAGCGGAGATAGTTACCATAACCGCACTCAGAAGTGCGCCGAGCACAAGTCCTACACCCGTGTATTTCGTAATGCTGGGTGCCACCTTTTCGGTATCCGCAACGGCATAGTCAACTACTTCCATCGTAGCACCGTCTATTATTTCACCGATCCTGTCGCGAAGCACCTCCGATATGGTGTTCGCTATCTTGCTTGCCTCATAAGGATCCTCGCAGGTAACCGTAACACGCATGATCTCGGTGTCGTTTGCAGGCGCGTATTTGATCATACCCGAAAGCTCTTTCCAGGTATAATCGACCTCAGCCTTTTCTATAACCATTTCAAGAGTGCTTCGGCTGTCAAGTATTTCTCCGTAAGTTCTGACAAGTCCCTGCGCCGCCGTAAGCTCGGATGCACTGATGCTGAACTCTCCTATGCTGAGTGAGCTGTTATTAACGTACAGCTTAACCGATGACGAATAGGTGGGCGCAATTCCGAAAGCGGCTATCGAAAAACCGATAGCTGCCGCAAGCAAACCGCACAAGGCGATAAGCCATAAGCGTCTCAAAAGCGTCTTCGCTATATGCAAAACGTCAATAGTATAATACTCTCTGTTATCCTGTCTTTCCATTAGTTTCCTTCGCTCCTTTTATCATTCCAAGGCACAGAAAAGGTCTGTGCGAAAGCCCTTGTTTTCAAAAATGCCCGTCCTGCCCTTTCGTTTTGAAAAAAAGCAGTATAGGGACACTTCCCCAATTTTCTTCTACTATTATATCACGGTGTTTTTGGTTTTGCAACCCTTTTTAGTTATTTTTCTACTATAATATGTGCTCGAATTAGTTCTATTTCCGTCACTATTAGTCGAAAGCTCTGTTTTCACATAAAAAAGCGGTAAAAGAGGGCAACTTTGTCGAAGAAGAAAACAACTCAAAATTTGTTGTTTTTGAGCAGCTTCGGACAGTATTTAACATTATAATCTGTTTCAGGTTAAATGTCAATACCCTGAAACAGATTAAATTATAATAAAACCACCATACTGTTTATGGAGGGATTTATGTATTCACGCTTGAGAGATTTAAGAGAAGATATGGATATGAACCAAACGCAAATAGCAAAGGTTCTCGAGATGTCGCAAACCGGATATTCGAAATACGAAACCGGAGAAAACGACATTCCTACCGCCGTGCTCATAAAGCTTGCAAAATTTTACGGAACGAGCATCGATTACCTTCTCGGAGAAACCGACAATCCAAAAAGATATTAAAAAAGCTGTTGCGTGTTTTCACGCAACAGCTTTTTTTAATGCTTTGTTTTATTTTATCTTAGGCAGGCTTGCGGCAGCAACCGACTGACCTACGCGGCGGGAATTTTCGTCGGGAATGTGAAGCTTGATCTCGGCAGCAAGCTCAGGGAATTCCTTGTCGAGCACCTCCTGAGCGCGCTCAAGAAGGATAACTCCGCCCTCGCCCGAGGTAACGCGTCCCATTATAAGAACGTGCTTGATCTTATAAAATTCAGCGTAATATGCGATTGCATAGCCAAAGTACGCACCGATAGTGTCGTAAATTGCAGCGGCGCGCTCATCACCCTTTGCCATAAGTCCTTGAACGACCTTGAGCTTTTCTGCAGGGGAAAGTGCCTCGTCAAGCTCGATTCCTGCATAGGGAGCAAGCTTTATAACGCCGTCCTGAGAGAAGTATTTAACACCGCAGCCGTAGTCACCCGACCACTCGTCAACCATAGCATCCTCGCAGTAGTCAACGGGAATGAAAGCAAGCTCGTTGAGCCAGCCCGTGATATTGCCCTGCGGGTCAACGTAGCCGCCCGCTTCACTCGTACCCATAGCGATACCGAGAACAGAGTCGTCGTCAAGGTCCATAGCACCTGCAAGCGCAGTTACGTCGCCGTCGTTTGCAACCTCGATCGGTATGTTCTCGCCGATTTCCTTTGCAACGTCAAGGTACATATTCTTGACCTTTTTATCAAATTCCTCGTCGCTTACCTTAAGGAAAAGGGATGCGACCATTATGCGATTGTCAACGTAAACGCCGGCACTCGATACACCTATCGCATCAACGCGCGGCATGTGGGAAGCGGCTGTTTTCATAGCCTCCTTTATGCCCTCGTAGTGATAGCTCGGGTCGGAATTTATCTTCGGAAACCATACGACCTCCTCAGAATAAACGCTCTTACCGTCGATAACGGCACTGACCTTTCTGTCGCTTCCGCCCGCGTCAAAGCCGATGCGGCAGCCGTCAAGATGACGGCCGATGGGAGCGGCACCGCTCTTATCCTCGGGAGCGTTCTCAAGCGAGACTACCTCTACCTCGAACTTCTCCTCGTAAACTCTTTCCATAAAGTGAACGTCAAAATCGCGAAGGCCTCCGTCGGTGTATGCTTCCTTTATCTTGTTTCCTACGACCTCACTACCTGCGATTATTATCTTATAACCGCCCGCAACCCAGAGTAGCGACTTCGCAATTCGCTCAACGAAGCGGAAATTCTCCTCGTCGTGACCGCAGCCGTCCTTGAAAATGCGGGTCTTGTACGTAGTCGTATAGCCCTTGTTTCTGCGAACGGCTATTACGATATCCTGTCCGTCTTCCTTCGTTTTTTCGCGCATCTCACGGCAAACGAGAGAAAGCGGCTGGAACTGGGGGTCTAATTTTGCACTAACCTTAAGCTTCATATTTCATTTCTCCTCTTATAATAGTTTTCTTAACTTCAAAATTATCATCAGTTATAATTATGTCGGCATCCTTGCCTATTTCAAGCGAGCCCTTTCTGTCTGCTACGCCTATTGCCGTTGCAGGATTGAGAGTAGCACAGTTTACGCACTCATGGAGCGGAATGCTTGAATTTTTGTATACGTTCCAAACACCGTGGTTGAGGTGAAGCACGCTTCCCGCAACCGTCCCGTCTTCAAGACGGCAAACGATGTCTCTGTAAATTATCTTGGCTCCGCCGAGAGTATACTCGCCAAAAGGAAGTCCGCCTGCGGGCAAGCAGTCGGTTATAAAGCAGAGCTTTCTGCCCTTGAGCTTCCAGAGCATATCGTAAAAGCACTTATCTACGTGGAAGGTGTCCACGATAAGCTCAACCGAGACGTCGGAATTGAGCGCCGCCGTTACAACACCGGGTGCTCTGTGAGCAAGAGGTGTCATAGCGTTGAAAAGATGCGTTGCGTGGCGAACTCCCGCGGCTGTACTTGCCATAGCGGTGTTATAATCAGCCGAGGTGTGTCCCATAGAAACGACGACGTCGGTATCTCTCACTATCTCGCGGATAGCAGAAAAATCTCCCTCGTCACACTCGGGTGCAAGCGTGATAGTCTTTATAATATCCGCGTATTCACGAACGAAAGAAGCGTCCGGCTTAAGTATGTATTTTGCATCCTGAGCGCCCTTTTTGCTTTCGCTGATAAAGGGGCCTTCCGCGTGGCATCCGAGAATTTCCGAGCCTTCCCAGCTCTTGCTCTCTTCCTTCAGCGCTCGGCATACCTCAAGCGCCTTTTTTATTACCTTCATATCCACCGTCATAGTGGTGGGAAGATATCCCGTGACGCCGTTTTGGAGCAGTCCCTTCGATATGACTCTGATGCTTTCTTCCTCTCCGTCACACACGTCACGTCCGAGATATCCGTGAATGTGAAGGTCGATAAGTCCGGGGGAAACGTATCCGCCGCAGGCATCTATGACCTCTGCTCCTTCGGGCAAGCTCTCTGCGGGTACAACACCCTCGATCACGTCCGAGAAAAGCAAGGCACAGCCGTCAACTACGCGGTCTTTTAAAATAATTTTTCCGTTAATTATTGCTTTCATTTCGCTCTCCAAAGAAAAAGTTTTTTCTAATTAAATTTTAGCAAAAAGAGAATATCTTTTCAAGTGTGATTTTGACAAAAAAGAGCACATTTGCGATATTTTATAGCATATTTTTGATAATATAGCGGCGTTCAAAATCATCCTGACCCCGCTGTTTTTATACGTTATTTCTTTCTGCCTTTATTCACCGTCTTCATTATCAAGGGAATCAGCACAAGCTGAATAATAATTCCGGGAAGCGCATCAACAAATCCCCCGGCAATAAACGCCGAAATTCCAAAGCTCTTGCCCCCGACACCAAGCAGCAGTGCCTTACTTATTCCCCATACTATTCTGCCAGCTATCATCGAAATAATCAAGCTGACGCATACCGCAACCGTGTTTTTGCGCTTGAAACGTTCATATATGTCGCCCACAACAAAGCCGTATGCCGCAAGCTCCGCCGCCATCCAGACCGCATTGGGATAAATAGGCGGCATGCCGAAGGTCAAAGCGCGCACGACAGGCAGGGCAAGCCCCACTAATCCGCCGTATTTTGCACCGCAAATAAGCCCGCATAGCATAACCGGAAGATGCATCGGAAGCAAAGTGTCGCCTATCTCTTTTATTTGGCTTGTAAGAAGCGGCAGAGCAAGCCCTATGCCCAAAAACAAAGCCGAAAGCACTATTCTTTTAAGTGTGTATTTTTTCACATCATCACCACCTATGTGTATTATAGCATAAAAACGGTGACGGTGCAATACTTATTACCTATTACTTCTTACTTCTTACTACCCAAAAATCCCGCCCACTTTCGTGAACGGGATTTTTGGGTAGTTTGAACTTAGTGGCACGAATTAAAGTGCCTGAAAACCGAAGATTTTTTAATATTTACAAACAATATACTTATTCGTTACGAAAGCAGATAATTTATTTCTGATTTCTTCGACAGTTCCGCCTTCAATAGTATTTTTATCAACAATAAAAACTTGATTGTTTGTTTGATACAAAAACAAATACTTCGATGTTTCATAGGCTTTTACAAACAAAGAATATTCGATTTCTGCTTCACCATTATATTCTTGGCTTTTAGTAAATGCCTTCAACACATCATCACAAAAGATGTACTGATTTTCTGCATTTTGCATTTTTGCTAATGATTTGTATTGTATCTTTGGAATAATAAAATACCAAAAGTATATCAGCAATAGTCCAAAAATTTCTACACCGAGTAACACAGCCAAAATTGTATCAAAGCCAAAAGCAATAATTTCTAAAATTATGATTATAAAGAAAATCGCAAAAGCAGTAGACCAAAATATTAATCGCTTTCTAGGGTCAGATTTTTTATACATTGTTAAATGTGTTAATGCTTTTACTGAATCTAAATCGTATTTGCACTTTGCTTTAATTTCCATAAAATCACCTCTTTAGGTGTATTATAGCATAAAAGCGGTAAAAAATCAATGCGGAGCATTGTATATCATCAACGGTGAAACCGTTGCATATCATCAAAACGCAAGTTTTGTATATCATCAAGCCGACAGTTTTTTTGATACACACCTACGGTGTGATGAGATACAACACGGCGTTGCCGTGTTGATGATATACACGCATACTGCGTGATAATATACCAAGCCTGTCGGCTTGAATAAAAAAATCCTGAAAGCAGAGCTTTCGACATTTTTTGGAGGCGCCACCCAGATTTGAACTGGGGATCAAGGTTTTGCAGACCCATGCCTTACCGCTTGGCTATGGCGCCGATTTATTTACTTCCGTGTTTTAACACGCAAGCTATTATAGCACAGAGGCGATGTGTTGTCAACATCTTTTTTTAAAAAACGGAAAATAATTTTGGCGCTGCCCAAGCACCGCTATGCGTTTATTCGCCGTACCTTTATATTATATGCGCTCCGCCCTTCGTTGATACAGAAGCAAAAAACGGACGGAAGTCTTATCGGCTGCCGTCCGTTTTTTATTACTTCGTATTTTCCAGTGCTTTTTCAAGGAAGGCGCGGTATTCTTCCTTTACTTCCTTCGGGGCTACTATCCTCGCACCTCCGCCAAGTCCCGCAAGCCAGCCGAAGAACTGCTCGGATACTGCGACCGAGACCGAGACCTCGTACTTATCGGGGGCGGTTTTTATTGCGGCGGTATCCGCACCGAAGCGGTCGTAATATGCGCCTGCAAGCGAGCTTTCAAACTCAAGGCGCACACGCACACACTCTCCGCCGAACATACTGAAATGCATATCGGTATATTTCGTGCGGTCAAGCCCGCCGAAAAGGCGCGCGGCATTGCGTTTGCGCTCGGTTTTGGTTATCTTCTCCATTCTGTCTACGCGGAAATGCCGTATCTGAGAGCTTTTGAAATCATGCGCGATAAGGTAATACTTTTCCTCTGAATAGGTGAGCGCATACGGGCTTACCTCGTAGCTCTCGCCTCCGCGGCGGTATTCCCTCTCGCCGTTGAAGTTGTAATTAAAATATTTAAACTCTATGCAGCGCTCGTCTGCAATAGCGTCGAATATAGCATCTACCGAGTAGTATATACTCTCGTTCATGCCCTTGACCTTGCCGCAAAGCACCTGTCGCGAGAGCGCCTCGGCTTCGTGACGGCTGCAGAGCCCCTTTAGCTTTGAGATAAGCTCGCCGCTTTTCTTCTCTGTTATAAACTTCGAGGACTGCACCGCGTCTCCAAGAAGCTTCAGCTCGTGAAGGTCAAAGTCACGCGAGAGCAGCTTATATTCAAAGCGACCGCCGTTTTTTTCGAGCACTACGTCCATATTGCAATACTCGCGCAAAAGCTCGATATCGTCATAAAGGCTCTTTCGCTCCGCCTTAATGCCGTTAGCCGAAAGGTAGTCGGTTATCTCTGCAAGCGTTACGCCGTGCTCCTCGTCGGTATTTCTCTCTAAAAACTCCTTCAGCCAAAGAAGCTTCAGCTTTTGATTCTGCGTTTTTGCCATAAGCTCACCCGTTTCAGTTTTCGTTTTCCTGTTCGTTATCCTTTTCGGTTTCGGCTTGCGCTTCCGCTTCGGTTTCGCCCGTGCGCTCACCGCGCTTCTTTATTGCGAGATAGGTAAAATACCCTGCCTCACCCAAAACGAACAGAAGCATAGCCACGACGAGTCCTGCGCTCGAATCCTTCGCTTTCGCGGGAGCGGGTGCGGGTGTTGTTACAGGGGGTTGAGCTTCACCTATCGTAAGCTCAACGTGCGTGGTGTTCGGGTTTATACCGTTTATGTTTGAGTTTGTAACCACCGCGCCGTAAAGCCATGTCGCTATATGCGATGCGGCTGTCGCGTTCGGGTGTATCGCATCGGGGAACTGATTTTTTATGCTCTTGGATATCTCGTATATATCGATATAGCCGACCTGCGTTTGCTCTGCTATCTGCTTGTAAAGCGGAACGAGAATATCTCTGAGCGCCGCGTCAAGCTCGCTTGAGTCTGTTCTCTGCGTGGGTGAAAGAAGGTATATTACAGGCTTTGACTCAAGTGCACTGTAGCTCTGTATGAGAGAGAGCATATCCGAGTAGAGTCTGTCCTTTGCCGTAGCATCGGATATAAGCGTCGAGAGGTCGTTCGTTCCGAGCATTATAAATACGACGCTCGGCCCGAAGCTCTGGCTGTCCTTGTATTTTTGTGTGTTTATGTACGCGCTTTCGCTCGAATTTATAACCGTAGCTCCGCCCTCGCCGAAGTTACCGACCTCGTAGGCGTCGCCGAGCATTTCACCGAGCTTCGCAGGATAGCTGGTATCAGCCTCACCCTCTGCGCGCACGCCTGCGGTAATACTGTCTCCGACACAGGCTACCTTTATTTTATCTGTTGCAGAGACCTCGCCGTCTCCCTTTTTGTAGGTGTCAAAATAGCGCAGAAACGGCGCTATTGCCGTGCTCATTTCCTCTGTAAATCCGACCTGTGCCGACGTTGTGTCGGGGATGATTACGTTTTCGATAGCTCCGCCCGAATAGTCAAGAGACAGCTCCGAGAGCGTTCCGTAGCTTGCCATATCGGTGTCGCATATCTTGTATATCTCGCCGCCCGTTACCTTGACGTTGAGCTTTTTCATCGTGTTTTGCGTAAAAGCGGGACTAAGGTTTGAAATGCCCGCGGCAATACAGTTTATCTTGCCGCCCGAGACGCTTATATTCGCCTCACCCGTGCAATTTGTCGAAGCCGTGCCCTTGTTATAGCCGGCTACGTATCTGTAGCTTCCGCTTCTTATCTCAATAGAGGAATTCTTTGAAAGCGACTCTTCGGTAAGTCCGCTGTTCGCGCCGTTGTATCCCCCTATAAGATATACTCCGTCCGAGCATCCGACGATATTTATACCGTCGCCCATACAAAGCGGATTGTATCTCGCGGCAATTATCAGCGTACCGCTTCCGGAGATGCCGATATGCTCAAACTGTGTCGAGCCACTCATATAATAGCGGTAGTTTTCCTTACATTCAAGAAACGCATCAACGCCCGACACCGTAATCTTTGCCGAATGTGCAGGCTCAACGAAGGCTTCAAGCGTTTTGTCGTGGGCAGATGCCGAAGCAAGCTCGTATCTTCCGTATACGATAATTTTACCGCCCGACTCAGAAAGCGCGGAGAACGCCCCGCCTATATCCGCCATAGGCGCTTCAGCCGTCGAGCCGTCTCCCTCTCCGCCCGCCTTAACGTGAAGAATTCTCTCTCCTGCGGGCTGTGCTTCTTCTCCCTCTGCGTTTGCCGTCACGCACGCGCCAAGCGGTGCGCTGAGCAAAAATGCAAGCAGCAGAGCAAGTATTTTCGGTAGCTTCTTCTGTGAAAAATTCATATCCGACCTCACAAAATAATCCTTTTACTTTTTACAAAGTTCAATAATATCCTTCGAGGATATGCCTAAGCTTTCGGTGAGAGCCACACCGCGCTCGCCGCCGCAAAAGCCGCTGTCGATAGCAAGAATGTCTATTCTCGCCGCCTTCACTGCGTTTGCGTGATGCGTTCTCAGTGCATCCGTCATCATCATGCCAAATCCGCCTGCGCGAATACCCTCTTCAAGAAAAATTATATGCTCCGCGCCCGAGATAATTTCTGCAAGGCGGGGGGCTACGTCGCTATAAGGCATAAGCTTCTCAAGAAGCACCACACCCACACGGATACCGCCGCGCGAAAGCTCCTCTTTTGCCTTTAGTGCTTCTGCCGCTATCTTGCCATAGGTAACGATAACCGTGCTCGGTGCCTCGCCGTCAGGATAGCTTGTCTTAATATCAAGACTCGAAAAATCAAACGCGTCCATAATTTCGGGAATCTCCGCGCTGTTCGGATAACGTACGGCAGAGGGGGATGAAAGCGACAGCGACTCATCCATAGCGAGCTTCAGGGTAGCGAAGCTCATAGGTGCGTAAAGGGTGAAATTATTTGCCGCCGCAAGCATTGAGACGTCGTATATTCCGTGATGCGTCGGCCCGTCGCCTGCCGCAAGCGCTCCGCGGTCTATCATAACCGAAACGGGCAGATTCTGCATAGCTATATCGTGGATAATATTGTCGTATCCTCTCTGCAAAAAGGACGAGTATACGGCAAAGACGGGACGCATTCCGTCAGCGGCAAGCGCAGCCGAGAAGGTAAGCGCGTGCTCCTCTGCTATTCCTACGTCAAAGAAGCGGTCGGGGTATTTCTCCTTGAAGGGTGAAAGTCCCGTGCTCTCGCACATAGCCGCCGTTACGGCGCATATTTTTTCGTTTTTCTCTGCAAGAGCGCACAAATGCTCGCCCATAGCGCGCGAGAAGTTATAGCACTCGCTCTTTCCGCGCGGCAGGATCCCGTGATACTTGTTCGGCTCCTGCTCGGCCGGAAGGTATCCCTTGCCCTTTTTCGTTTTTATGTGAACTATAACGCTCTCGCCCTTTTCCTTTGCTTCAATAAGCATACGGCTGACGCTTTCGTAGTCGTTACCGTCGCAGGGACCGAGATAGAAAAGCCCGAGCTCCTCAAAGTAGTTCGAGGAATAAAGGGTGTTCTTTATAAACTGCTTTGTGTCTCTTGCGACGTTATAAAGAGGCTTTCCTATTGCCTTGGGGAAAGCGTTGAGCAGGCTTTTCGTTCTTCTCTTCGCCTTGTTGTATCCGCGCGAAGCTCTGATCTTCGCCATATAATTTGCAAAGCCGCCGATATTCTTCGATATCGACATTTCGTTTTCGTTGAGAATTATTATCAGCTTAAGGTCGGGCGAGCAGTTATTTAGTGCCTCGTGCACCATACCGCCCGTGAAAGCACCGTCGCCGAGAATCGCTATGCTAAAACCGTCATTCCCCGAGAGCTTGTCCGCCGCGGCAAATCCAAGTGCCGCCGAGACCGAGGTTGACGAATGTCCTGCGCCGAAGGGATCGTGCTCCGACTCGGCTCTTTTCGTAAAGCCGGACATTCCGCCCGGCTGCCGCAAGGTCACAAAAAGCTCGCGCCTGCCCGTCAGCAGCTTATGGACGTAGCTCTGGTGTCCAACGTCGAAGATAAACTTATCCGTCGGGGAATCAAAGATGCGGTGCAAGGCTACGGTCAGCTCAACTACACCGAGGTTTGAAGCAAGATGTCCGCCCGTGTTCTTTACGTTTTCAACCAAGAACCGACGTATCTCAAGGCAAAGCGCCCCCATGTCCGACTCGGGCATGGCTTTGAGATCGGCGGGTGAATTTATTTTATTCAAAAGAGGATATTTTTCTTTTTGCATAAATTATCACTGTCCTGTCAGCCGTTAGATTATAGATAGGCTATTATAGTTAGTATACCACACACTCCTCTAAAATGCAATATTAAGTATAATTACGGGTAAAAATCGCCAAACAAATTTACAAAGTTCTTTACAATCATTTTAAAATATGCTAAAATAATATGAATAGCTTAAAAAATAACTCACACAGAGGTTTGAAGTGGCAAAACAGGAACTTATAAGAAATTTTTCGATAATAGCCCATATAGATCACGGCAAAAGCACGCTTGCCGACAGACTGCTTGAGCGCACCCGTGCGGTTGCGGTACGCGACATGGAGGAGCAGCTGCTCGACAACATGGACCTTGAGCGCGAGCGCGGAATCACGATAAAGGCGAGAGCAGTGCGAGTAGAGTACGAGGCACGCGACGGCAAGGTCTATACTCTCAACCTTATAGACACCCCCGGCCACGTTGACTTCAACTACGAGGTATCACGCTCGCTCAACGCCTGCGAGGGTGCGCTTTTGGTGGTTGATGCAACGCAAGGTATTGAAGCGCAGACGCTTGCAAACGCTTATCTCGCGATAGATGCTGATCTTGAGATAGTGCCGGTTATCAACAAAATAGACCTTCCGAGCGCAGACATCGGACGCGTGCGTGCAGAGATAGAGGACGTCGTAGGTATTCCCGCCGAGGAATGTCCTGCGGTTTCGGCAAAGACCGGACTGAATATAGAGGACGTGCTTGAAGCTATAGTACGCGATATTCCCGCACCCGAGGGGGATGCGGATGCTCCGCTTAAGTGCCTGATATTTGACTCTTACTACGACAGCTACCTCGGTGTTGTCGTAAACATCCGCGTAATTGACGGAACTCTTCGCGCGGGCGATAGAATAAAGATGATGAGCACGGGCGTTGAGTTTGACGTGGTAGAGGTAGGCACTATGGAGGCCTTCGGTCTTAAAAAGTGCGAGTCGCTCTCGGCGGGCGAGGTCGGATATATCACGGCAAGCATCAAAAACGTCGCTGACACTCGCGTGGGAGACACGGTCACTCATGCAGAGGGAGGAGCTGTGGAGGCACTTCCCGGATTTAAGAGCGTTCAGCCGATGGTTTACGCAGGTATATATCCCGCCGACGGCGCAAGATACGAGGACCTCCGCGACGCGCTTGAAAAGCTGCAGCTAAACGACGCGGCGCTCATCTACGAGCCCGAGACCTCGATAGCTCTCGGCTTTGGCTTCAGATGCGGTTTCCTTGGTCTTTTGCACATGGAAATAATAGAGGAGCGACTTGAGCGCGAGTTCAATCTTGACCTTATAACCACCGCCCCGAGCGTTATCTATGAGATAGTTCGCCGCGGCGGCGAGTGCGTGAAAATAGACAACCCGTCGAACTTCCCGACGGCAGACGAAATAGAGATAGCGCGCGAGCCCGTGGTTAAGGCGAGCATAATCACACCCGTAGAGTTTGTCGGTGGACTTATGGATCTCTGTCAGGACAGACGAGGCGTGTTTATAGATATGAAATATATCGACACAGAGCGCGCGGAGCTTCACTATATACTTCCCTTGAACGAGATAGTATACGATTTCTTTGACGTACTCAAGTCTCGCTCGAAGGGATACGCTTCGCTCGACTACGAGTTTTCCGAGTACAGAGCGAGCAAGCTCGTTAAGCTCGATTTCCTTCTCAACGGCGAGGTGGTAGACGCACTTTCCTTTATCGTTCACGAGGAAAAGGCGTACCCGAGAGCCAGAAGAATAGCGGAAAAGCTCAAGGACAACATCCCGCGCCAGCTTTTCGAGATACCGATACAGGCGGCGATAGGCTCGAAAATAATTGCAAGAGAAACGGTAAAGGCACTCCGCAAGGACGTCCTTGCAAAGTGCTACGGCGGAGATATAACGAGAAAGAAGAAGCTGCTTGAAAAGCAAAAAGAGGGCAAGAAGAAAATGCGTAAGCTCGGCTCCGTTGAGGTAAGCCCCGAGGCTTTCATGGCAGTATTGAAGCTTGACGACGACAAATAATTTCGGAGGAATCATGGAAAACAATACACGGCATATAGGACTTTATATACACATACCCTTTTGCCTTCATAAATGTGCGTACTGCGACTTTTGCTCCGGTGTACCAAAGGACAAAAACCAAAAGGAAGCGTACGTTGATGCGCTGATGCTTGATATCGCACACACGGGCGAAGAGCTGAAGGACGCGGGCGTCGTCGTAGACAGCATATACGTCGGCGGCGGCACACCGACTCTTCTCTCGAAGCGCGAGATAGAGCTTCTGACCGACACGATATACGACAGCTTCAACGTAACGGAGGATGCTGAGTTTACCTTTGAAGCGAATCCCGCAACGCTTGACCGCGGCAAAGCGAAATGTCTGCTTGACTCGGGTGTAAACAGACTGAGCATCGGGCTTCAGTCGGCACACGACACAGAGCTTGAGAGCCTCTCGAGAATACACACATACAAGGATTTTTTGGCTTCCTTCAAGGCGGCGCGCAAAGCGGGCTTTGAGAATATCAACGTAGACGTTATGTACGGCATCCCCGAGCAGACGCTCGAAAGCTTTAAAGAGACGCTGAAAACGGTATGTGAGCTTGAGCCCGAGCACATCTCAATGTACGGACTGAGAATAGAGGAAGGCACTCCCTTCTGTATTCACCAAAGCGAGCTTCCGCTTCCCACCGAGGACGAGGAATACGCTATGTACAGAGAGGGACGCGCCGCGCTTCAAGCGCAGGGCTACTCGCACTACGAGATAAGCAACTACGCACGCAAAGGCTATAAATCAAAGCATAACCTTAAATATTGGAGATGCGAGGAATACATAGGCTTTGGCGTTGCGGCACATTCCTATTACGACGGCAAGCGTTTTGCGCGCATAACCGACGTAGACAGATATATTGCCTATATCTGCGGCGAGGAGGACTTTACGAAGATCATCGCGCAAGGCTCGATTGAGGAAATAGACGCGCGCACGCTTGAGTGCGAGTACGTTATGCTTGCGCTTCGCACAAGCGCGGGAGTTGATAAGGCACGCTTTGAAGAAAAGTTCGGCTTTGATTTCGACTCAAAATATGCAGAACGCATACGCGAGTATGCAGACGCAGGCTTTATCGTTGACACACACGCAAAATGCGCCTTCTCACCCGAGGGACTTTACGTGTCAAACAGGATACTTTCGGATATTCTTGACTTATAATGTCAAAATATTTGATATAAAAATTGTTGACAGCGAAAGCTTTCGCTGATACAATATAACTAAAGAGCGAACAAACAAAACAAACGAAAATTTGGAGGAAATAGAAAATGGCAGACGAGATACTTGAAGGCGAGTTTTATACACTGACCGACGAGGAGGGCAACGAAAGTCGCTTTGAGCTTATCGGAAGCGTCGAGATGAACGATAACGTCTACTACGCACTCATTCCCGAGCAAGAGAGCGACGAGTACGTTATTCTCAAGCTTACCAAGGACGAAGCAGGCGAGGATATTCTTATCACCATCGAGGATGACGATGAGTTTGATAAGGTAGCAGACTTCTTCGAGGATGAGCTCTTCGACGAGGTAGATTACGACCAGGGCGAATAATCATTCCCCCTTTTGCGTATACTTAGTACAGCCTGCACTGTGCGTGATAGTGTGAGTTTAAAACCCACAAGATATACAAGGGAGCCCGGACTTCCCTTATGGGAATGCAGGCCTCCCGCATATACCGCATGCGGTATATGCGGACGTTGGAAGCACAAAGTACGGGAGAGGGCACCATCCTGCGCAAGCAGGGTTTATCATACTTGCATTACACGGCAGGGCGGGAAAATAAAAAAATTGAGGCTACAGAAAACCGAAAGGTTCTCTGCAGCCTCTTTTTTCATGCTTTGGGCTTTTTATTCCTTAATTTGAGTGTATAAAAGTACCAACAGGAGAAAATTTGTGTCCTTTTTGTGTTTTAATTTGTTTTTCTCTTTTTTCGTGGTCTGGACGTTTTTTACATCCCACGAAACACTATGGCACTTCGTTGCGGCAGATAACACATAAACCCTGTCCTGCCGTCCTCGCCCTTCGTTGCGGTGTAGACGTACTCGGTATCGACTCTGCCCTGTCCACCGAAGCGCGCGTCGTCGCTTGAAAGGATAACCTTGTACTCTCCCTCCTCGCCCGTCGGGATAAAGTATCCCTCAAACGAGCTTGTCGGATTGAAATTGAAGGCAAATACACACCTGCCCTTCGAGTATATAAGCACCTTGTCCGAGTCGTGTATCCAACGGCTGACCGCCGCTTTAGTAAGAAGTCTCTCGCGGCGAAGCATACCTATCATTTCGCGGTCGAAGCGGTAAAGATACTTGTACTTAAGCTCGTCGCTGTCGCACAGATGCCACTGGCGGCGGCAGTAGTGATAGCTCCAGCCGTTTCCTTCGCGCGGAAAATCTATCCATTCGGGGTGACCGAACTCGTTACCCATAAAATTAAGATATCCCTCTCCCGCAAGAGACGAGGTCACGAGCCGTATCATCTTATGCAAGGCAATCGCGCGCTCTATTATCGGGCTTTGGCTATACTTCGACATCTCGGAATACATCTCCGCGTCGCACAGGCGGAACATTATAGTCTTATCTCCGACAAGCGCCTGGTCGTGCGACTCCGCGTAGCCTATGCGTTTTTCTTTCGGACGGCTCGTGGTAAGCTCGTGCCAGAGCTGCCACATATCCCAGTCCTCGTCGCGCCGTTCCTTTATCAGTTTTATCCACAGGTCAGGCAAGCCCATATTCAGCCTGTAGTCAAAGCCGATGCCGCCATCCGATATGGGAAGGCACATACCCGGCATTCCCGACATATCCTCAGCTACCGTAAGCGCGTTTGGATTGAGTTCGTGCACAAGCTCATTCGCAAGCTGAAGATAGGTAACAGCCTCCGTATCGGTATTAAGCGAAAAATACATACTGTAATCGGTAAAAGCAGAGCCGAGTCCGTGGTCACGGTAGAGCATACTCGTTACACCGTCGAAGCGGAATCCGTCGAAATGATAGACCTCCATCCAGAAGCGCAGGTTTGACAGAAGGAAGTGAAGCACCTCGTCCTTTGCGTAGTTAAAGAGCTTCGTGCCCCACGCGGAATGCTCACCACGCTCGCCCTCGTGGAAGAACTGATACTCGGTGCCGTCAAATTGGTTGAGTCCCTCGCTCGTATTTTTTACGGCGTGCGAGTGAACTACGTCAAGAAGCACGGCGATTTTGAGCTTGTGCGCGGTGTTTATAAGTTCCTTTAGCTCCGAGCTTTTGCCGTAGCGCGAGGATGCGGCAAAAAAGTTTGACACCTGATATCCAAACGAGCCGTAATAGGGATGCTCCATTATCGCCATTATCTGTATCGTGTTGTAGCCGAGCGCTTTTATTCGCGGAAGAGTATATTTTGTAAACTCTCTGTACGAGCTTACCTTGCCCTCCTCCTGCGCCATTCCGATATGGCACTCGTATATAATAGGCGTGCGCGCGCGGCAAAAGCTCCCGTCAGTCCACTTGAAGCCGTCGCAGAGCACGTCGTCTACCTCGGCACACCAGAGATAAGTCTCCTTGTCCTGCACTACTCTCGTAGCGTAGGTAGGGATGCGGCGAAGGGTCTCGCCGTTGTGGATAACTACCGCCTGCACCTTGTCTCCGACCTTAAGCGTGTCGGCACCGTCAAGATATATCTCAAAAACGCCGCCGTCTTTCCGCGTCATTTTGTGCGCGTACAAATCCCACGAGCAAAAGTCGCCCGTTAAATACATATCCTCCGCCGCAGGCGCCCACTCTCTGTATACCCAGCCGCGCTCGGTCTTGTGTATTCCGAAATATTTATATCCCTGCGCGAAATCGGCTATAGACTGTCCGCAAAGCAGGCTCTCCCGCTTTTGCCGGTAGTTTTCCATTCTCAGCTCAAGGTCGCTTTCATACGGCATAAGATACGGGTCAATTTTTAGAATTTTAAGGCTCATATTTGACACTCCGTTGTTTTAGCTTGTGTTTTATCCTGTCTATATCTTGTGCATAATTGCTGTATATATTTATTTTACCACACGCGAGCCGAGTTTTCAATACGGGCGGGAATTTTTTGATTTACACAAATCGACACGGCGGTGATAAAAAACACTCCAAACCGATGTTGTGCAACGGTTTGGAGCACTTTTATTTAGACCCTGTTGAGCCAAAGCCGCCTATGCCGCGTGCGGTGTCCGAGAGCTCGTCTGCTTCCTCGTAATTTACCGAAAGGAATGGTGCTATAACGAGCTGGGCAACCCTCTCGCCGTCGCCGATAGTCTGCGGCTCTGCCGAGTGATTGTGAAGCGCTACCATAATTTCGCCTCTGTAGTCCGCATCGACCACGCCCACCTTGTTTGCGGGGGCGAGTCCCTTCTTTGAAGCGAGTCCGCTTCTTGCGTATATAAGTCCTGCATATCCTACGGGTATTTCCATAGAGAGTCCCGTATGAACGAGCACCGTCTCGCTCGGAGCTATGGTGAGCTCTCCGTCGATTATCGCGTAAAGGTCAGCTCCTGCCGCAAATTCCGAGCCGAGCGTGGGAAGGTGCGCTCTATCGTTTAATTTCTTAACTTTTACAGTAGGTTTCATTTCGTTTTATCTCCTTTTTATTCCTCGTCCGTCCACGGAACTATGCTCTTTGCTTCTGCCGTTTTCTTCATATCTATAATGCGTTGGTTTGACGAGCCGCGAAAACGAAGCGACAGGTCCTTCTTTGCCTCTATAAATCTGCCGTCGACGAGCACGTCGATATGCGAGAGCATCTCGTCGGCTGTGGGCGAGCTTGCGCGAGAGCCACCTTTCAGCTCCTCAAGCGTAAAGCCCGTGTAGCACCACACGCTTTTATTTGGGAAGCGTGTGCGAAACGCACGCAAAAGCTCTGCCGTCTGTGCTTGGTTTTCGCGCTCAAAGGGCTCTCCGCCGAGAAGCGACAGTCCCTCTATATAGGGCTTATCGCACGCGTCGAGTATCTCTTCTTCTGTTTCCTTCGAGTATTTCTCGCCGTAGCCGAAATCCCATGCCTCGCGGTTAAAGCAGCCCGGGCATGCGTGGCGGCAACCCGACACGAAAAGCGATACTCGGATGCCAGGGCCGTTTGCCACGTCGTTTTTCTTTATCGTTGCATAGTTCATATCACAATATTAAAGGTGAAGCACCCTTGCCTTGATCTCCTTGGTTTTTCCGACGTTCCAGAAATTCTCGCCGAGATAACCGCAGGTGCGGCGGGTAACGTTCATCTTCGCGTGGTCCTTGTTGTGACACTGCGGACACTCCCACTCGCCCTCGTCGTTTATAATTATCTCGCCGTCGTAGCCGCATACCTGACAGTAGTCGCTCTTTGTGTTAAACTCGCCGTACTGTACGTTTTCGTAGATATACTTAACTACCTCTTCAAGAGCCTTCAGGTTATGGCGCATATTGGGTATCTCACAGTAAGAGATAGCACCGCCAGAGGAAATGCGCTGATACTGCGTTTCGTATTCAAACTTCTTGAATGCATCAATGTCCTCGCGCACGTCTACGTGGTAGGAGTTGGTGTAATAGCCCTTGTCGGTTACGTCCTCTATCGTGCCGAAGCGCTCCGCATCTATTCTTGCAAAGCGGTAGCAAAGCGACTCTGCGGGCGTGCCGTAAAGAGCAAAGCCGATGTTGGTCTCCCTCTTCCATCTGTCAGTCGCTTCTCTCATGTGGTTCATTACCTCAAGAGCAAACTCGCGGCCGTCGGGGTGCGTGTGACTGACACCGCACATCAGCTTTGTCAGCTCGTAAAGACCGATATATCCAAGCGAAATTGACGAATAACCGCCATAGAGAAGCGGCTCGATGCTCTCGCCCTTGCCGAATCTCGCAAGCGCGCCGTACTGCCAGTGAACAGGGCTTACGTCGCTGGTGACCTTCTTGAGTGCTTCGTGACGGCACATAAGTGCCTCATAGCAAAGCTCAAGCCTCTCGTCAAAGAGCTGCCAGAACTTCTCACGGTCGCCCTTTGCGATAATTCCTATCTGGGGAAGGTTTATCGAAACGACGCCCTGATTGAAACGTCCTTCAAACTTGTATTTTCCGTCCTTGTCCTTCCAGGGCGCAAGGAAGGAACGGCATCCCATGGGGCTGAACACGTTGCCCTCGTAGTTTTCGCGCATCTTCTTTGCGGAAATATAGTCGGGGTAAAGGCGCTTTGCCGAGCATTTTACCGCGAGCTTGGTGATATAGTCGTACTTACCGCCGCCGAGACAGTTGCACTCGTCAAGCACGTAAACGAGCTTCGGGAACGCGGGGGTAACGTAAACTCCCGTCGCGTTTTTGATTCCCTCGTATCTCTGACGAAGTATCTCCTCGATAATAGCCGCGTTTTCCTCTACGTACTCGTCATTTTCATCAATGTAAAGGAAAAGCGTAACGAACGGGGACTGTCCGTTTGTCGTCATAAGCGTGTTTATCTGATACTGTATAGTCTGCACTCCCGAGCGAAGATCGTCGCGGGTTCTTTCCTCTGTCAAAGTCTGTACGGTTGCCTCGTCAAGCTCGGGGTGCTTTTTCTTTATCTGGGCATAGAACTTCTCACGTGAACGGCGCAGGTACTTGCCAAGGTGTCTTATGTCAACCGACTGACCGCCGTATTGGCTGGATGCGACGGCTGCAATTATCTGCGTTACTACCGTGCAGGCAACCTGAAAGCTCTTCGGGCTTTCTATAAGCTTGCCGTTCATAACCGTGCCGTTGTCGAGCATATCCCCGATATTTACAAGGCAGCAGTTGAAAATGGGCTGAAGGAAATAGTCTGCATCGTGGAAGTGCAAAACTCCCTCGTCGTGCGCCTTCGATATCTTTTCGGGAAGAAGGATCCTGCGTGTAAGGTCCTTTGAGACCTCTCCTGCAATAAGGTCGCGCTGGGTAGACGCTATAATCGCGTTTTTGTTAGAGTTTTCCTCCATTACGTCCTTATTGCTGTTTTGTATCAGCGAAAGAATACTCTCGTCGGTCGTGTTTGCACGGCGCACCAGAGCTCTCGTGTATCTGTATATGATGTAGGTCTTGGCCAAGGTGAGCTTGCCGTACATCATAAGACGCTTCTCTATAATATCCTGAATGTCCTCAACGAGCATTCTCTGGCGATGCTTTCCCTCAATATGCTCGATTATTTCCTCTATCTGCTCGGCAGTTGCCCTCTCCGCAGGCTCTACCTCTGCGTTTGCCTTCTGTATTGCGAGCATAATTTTAGTACGGTCAAACGCAACCGTGCTTCCGTCTCTCTTTACTACCTGCATACTCTTTTCCTTTCATCATTTTACGGTATTTTCGTGTCAATAAATATTATACTTTAAGGTATAAAAAAATACTGTTGCAAATGCAACAGTTGTATGTTAGAATAGAATTAAAGAAAAAACGCGGACGCAAAAAGGGGGCGAGAGAGTGAAGGCAAGCATACTTTACGACGGGCTTGACAGGGCGCAGATAAACGAGGTGCTCGGGTGCTTCGGCGCGAAGATAAGAAAATATGACGCGGGCATGACGGTGGCACAGTTTCCCTCCGACACACTCTCCGCGCGCACGGTCGGCGTAATTATCGAAGGGGTGGCTCAGCTTTCGCTCTGCGACGTTGAAGGCGAGACCTACTTTACACAGATGTATTTGGGCGAGGGAGTATTCGGCTCTATGTTTTTGACTGAGTCTGCCGACGATTACTACGTTATAGAAGCGAAAACCGACTGCACCGTAGCCTATACCGATTTTGAACGTATCAGCGACTTTTGCGAAAACGTATGCCCCATACACGTGCGCTTTTCAAGAAATCTCTACCGACTGATAGTTGCACAGTCGCAAGCCGACACACGCCGTCTCTCGATAATATCGAAAAAGAGCCTGCGCGACAAGCTCCTATCTTACTTTTCTCTTTGTGCAAACGACGTGCAAAGTGCCGAGTTCAATATAAATATCACCCTCTCCGACCTGTCGAAATATCTGTGCGCCGACCGAAGCGCCATGATGCGCGAGATGAAAAAGCTAAAGGACGAGGGAATACTTGACGCCAAAGGCTCTCACATAAAGCTGAAAAAATACGTGAGATAAAAACCCAAAAGCCCAAACAAAACAACACCAAAACAACAAATTCCCGCAAGCCGTTTTTGGCTTGCGGGAATTTTTGATTATATGCGTTTTCACTTTACTGCTCGTCTCGCGGACAGTCCGCTATAAGATCAAGCAGTATTTCCTGTGCCATTATAAGCCCCTCTGCGCTCGGAACGTAGGAAATGCTCGCAGGCACGCGCCTGCCGAGCCGGTCGCACTCATCCAAAAGCGGTTTTTTCGCTTCTTCCCTCGAATATACCACCTTTAGCTTTCTCACTCCGCGCTTTTTAAGCTCGGTCCTCATCACGCGGGCAAGCGGACACACCGACGTCTTATATATATCGCTCACCTCGAAAGCATCCGCGTGAAGCTTATTTGCCGCACCCATAGCGCTTATCACGGGCACGCCTTCTCTGTCTGCCTTTACGGCTATCTCGATTTTTCCGCTGACGGTATCAATGCAATCAGCCACGTAGTCGTATTGTGTAAAATCAAACCTGTCCGAGCATTCGGGCAGAAAGAACTCGTCTATCGCCACAACCTCGACGTCGGGATTGATGTCCCTTATCCTCGCCTTTGCCGCCTCGACCTTTTTCATCCCGACCGTTGAATGAAGCGCAAAAAGCTGTCTGTTTATGTTTGAAAGCGAGACCGTGTCCGAGTCAACGAGCGTCAGACTTCCCACGCCCGCACGGGCAAGCGCCTCGCACAAATGTCCGCCCACGCCCCCGATACCGAAGATAAGCACGCGCGAGGCCTCTATCCTCCTATGCGCCGCTTCCCCTATAAGAGATACCGTTCTTTGATGTATTTCTTTCATACCTTGCGCCTTTCACATGACGTTTCTTAATATATTATATATCAAAAGCCTCCCGATTTCAAGCGGTAGACAAGAGAAAGCTGTTATTTGTAATTGTGCAAACAAAAAAGCACCCCAAAAGGTGCTTTTTTGCAATTCTGTTGCCCGTCACGGTCGGAGAGCCTTCGCTTTTAGAGAGTTTGTGTGAAGGATGATTAGTGTGTGAAGGATCATTTAAGGGACGACGGCTCTGTTATGCCCGACTTCATCAGACAGCAGGATTTTGTATGAAAAAATAGACTGTTGACTTTTTATTCGGCCTTTATCCCGAAGATTTTGAGAAGCTTTTTTATTCTTTGAGGCGTCATAAACGGAATAATGCACAGACGGTATATCCTAAGCTCCCGCTTCCAGTATCTGTACTCCTCTTCGCTCTCCGAGTTGTATAAAGATCTTCTCAGGTCATTTAAGGCTTCAATATACTGCGCTACGTAGTTTACTAAACCAACGAAAAAGATCACCGCAAAAAACAAAACAATTATCAGCAGGAAAAAGCCGTCTGACGTTAATATTTTAAGCTCCGACATAACGTCTTACCCTTTTTCGATTTCGCAGTCTAAACAACTGTCGTTTTCATTCTCAGCGCTTTTATTCGCAAATTTCGAAGAGGCTTTCAGAAAAAGGCATACGTCGTAACATACCTTTGCAACAATTGTCAAAACACAAATTACAGTTAAAATCCATATAAAGTTGATCAATTTTGTTCCTTTCTTTAGCTTTGCAAAAACGGATAATGCGGGACGTACTACGTAATCCGTATTATGTAATATTAAAAAGCCGCCATCTCCGGCAGCCGCAACGTAATCCGTATTATGTAGCAAAGACAATGCAAGATAAATTCCTAAATCACAAAAGCCACCAAAAAAGCATAGAGACAAAGCCTTTTTTTAAAAAGCTACAAAAAAAGGCTTTGTTTCTATGCGCATTTTGTGCACTATTTTTTGACTTTAGCAACTTAAAGTGAAAACTTTTAAAAAACTATTGAAATACGAAAAAAAGCAAGGTATAATAAACCGAAATCGGTCATATCGAACGATTTTTTCAAGAGCATATGTACTACATAATACGGATTACGTTTCAAACGCCTGTTTTTTGGGCGTTTTTTCTTTTCTGAATTATGTTTTTAAATAATAAGGCGCATACCTTCCATACGGCGACGGTGCTCCTGTCCGCTTGTCATTATATATATTCTCGTGGTGTCGATGCTTGAATGTCCGAGCACGTCGGCAAGCTTCGCTATGTCCTTTTCGATTCCGTAAAAGGTGCGGGCAAAAAGGTGGCGCAGGTTATGCGGAAATACTTTGCTCGGAGATACGTTGGCTTGCTTGCAAAGAGCCTTCATATCCTTCCATACGTTAGTTCTGCAAACAGGCTTTTTTGAGCGAGTTACGAAAACGCATCCCTCGCGGATACCCTCTCTTTTAATAAATGAGAGCAGTTTTTTCTGCAATGCCCGAACTATAAACACAGAGCGTGTTTTGCCTTTGCAGCTGACAATCGCTTCCCCTGCCCGTACCGCCTCCGCGGTAATAAATTTCAGCTCGCTTACACGAATGCCCGTGCCGCATATCGTCTGAATTATCAAATTCAGCCTTTCGTTGCCCGCTCTCGCGGCGGCTTGCACGAGGCGCGTGTACTCCGCCTTTGTGAGCTCCTTTTCCTCGGGGCAGTATATCTGCCGCTGAAGCTTTAGCGTCTTTAGCTTGCACTCGCGCGCACCTGCAAATTCAAAGTATGCGTTGAGCGAGGCTATTATTGAGTTTACGCTTCGCGGGGAATATCCTCCCGACAAAAGCTCACCCTTGTACTCGACTGCAAGCTCTTTTTTCAAAAGCTTCCCTGCCAAAAACCGAGAAAAGCGGCATATATCGCGGATATACTTCTCACAGGTTGCCTCTGCCTTTTCTTCTTTTTTCAAAAATTCTCCGAATCTCGCAATGCTCTCGTTTGTAACCGTTTGATTTTTCATTTTAACCTCCCGTTGATTTGCGGAGCTGTCTCCGTCTGCTTCTATTTTACCCTAAAATGAAAAAAAATCACAGCCGTAACAAAAATCGGCTGTGTTTGGGTGGTTGACGGAAAATAAAAAAGCTTTTCGCTAAGGCGAAAAGCTACCTCACTTCTTACCTATTACCTTTTACTTATTACTTTTCAAAAAATCCTGCGTAATTTTTGGCAAGGTAAGAGTGAAGACGTAAAAGGTAATAAGTAAAAATCCCGCACTTTCGTGCGGAATTTTTTGGTGGAGACAGCAGAACTCGAATCTGCGACCCCTTGCATGTCAAGCAAGTACTCTAACCAACTGAGCTATGCCTCCGTGTTTTGTTTGCTTTGACATTATACAATACAAAAGCCGTTTTGTCAAGTACAAACGAAGGAAATTGTCCCTTTTTTGAATTCGCGGGCATACCGTATCAACCGTCCGTTTGACAAAGTGTTGCACTTGACTTAACAACATGCCCTGTTATTTGTTTCTTTTAAGTATTTTGTCGGGGAATACTGCCGCATCAATTAAATCGGCAGGGTCTATCTCCAAAGCATCCGCAATATTAAAAAACACGTCTAATGAAAAAGGACGAACCAATCCGGGTGCTTCAATAGCACTTATATGTGAACGGCTGACGTTAGCTTTTTCTGCAAGCTTTTCCTGTGACATACCGCGCATTTTACGCAAAGCGGCAATCGCAATTCCTAACTGAATAAATCTGTCTCGGTTTTTAAAATCTACGTTTTTGCTCATCTTTTGTTCACCCGCCTCTCAATATAATTATACTTTTTCCCTGCTGCTCTTTCTGTATTCTTTATATAGCACTTGACTTATATATAAAGCAATTATATAATTATTACAAAAAAAGGCAAGGTTAAAGTGCAATTGAGCTTGAAAGGAAGTAACCGAATATGTCGAAAACCTACGAAAGCGATTTTTTAAAAGAGGAAGAAACAAACGAAACCGAGCAATCAGAGGGTGCGCCGCAGAATACACAAGAAGGCTTGACTAAAAACGAAGAGCTGCGCACGCACAAAAAAATACGCAATTTTCTCAAAAATTTCTGCAAGGGAAACACGCTTCGCGCTTTTTCGCGCAAAAACGGTGATAAAATATATCCGATAAAGTCTAAAACACCGAAAAAGGAGCGAGAATACATGAATATTACCTCGGGAAGTCAAAAGCGTGCCGTGGGCGAGGTGAGAGGATTGTCCCATGCCGCCACAAAAATAAAGGAAATGCCGCGGAGTCTATGTCCGTCGGGTATTGCTGTCTACAGCGTTCCCGTGGCGAAAATAAAAAGCTACGGCTATCCTAACCGCAAGTATTATTCGCCCGAGAGCATTACGGCACTGGCGCAGAGCATAAACAAATACGGAGTTATACACCCCCTGACCGTGCGGGATATGCCCGACGGTACGTACGAGCTTATATGCGGAGAGCGCAGACTTCGCGCCGTGCGGCTTCTCGGATACAAAAACGTAAACTGCATCGTGATATCCACCGACCGACAGAAAAGCGATGCGATGATGCTGTGCGAAAACCTGCAGACCGTGGAGATGAACTATCTCGACATAGCGGAAAGCATGGGAAAGCTCGCAGCGAAATACAACCTTGACGTTTGCTCGGTTGCCGCGCGCCTTTGCGTTGCAGAAGCGTTCGTTGCAGAGAAGCTTCACCTGCTTGAATGGAGCGAGGCAGAGCGCCGCAGGATAAGAGAAGCGGCTCTGAGCGAGCGCCAAGCAAGCAGTCTCTTGAACATAGAGGACAGAACGGTTCGTGCAAAAATGCTCGACCGCACGATAAGGGAGCGCCTTGACGACTGCTCAACCGACGCGCTTGTGCTTTCCTGCCTCAAAAAGAAACTGAAAAAATCTACGTCAAAGTCGTCCTGCTGTCTTATACGCGATATCCGCATCTTTTATAATACGATAGAGAGGGCACTTGACGTTATGCGCGCGGCAGGATACAGCATCGGCGCACAGAAAAGAGAGGATGACGAGGGGAGTACTGTTATCACCATAACAATACCGAAGGAGTAAGGGGATGTTAAAAATGTCCAAACCACGAAAAAGAAAACAATATATAAAATAATCAAAAATTATACAAAAAGGTCTACCGTTACTTTTTCAAAAATATCTAACATAGGGATAATTCGCGACTTGCGAATTATCCCTTTTCTAAAATTATTTGACATTTGGTCTGCATATATACGTTATAATTAGTTGTGAACCAAATCGTTATTTTTTATTGTACTTTTCCTTTTTTATATGTTTTTGGTTCGTTTTTCAAATTAAACGTCTGAAAGTTCTGCTAAAATAGTTTCTCTGTTAAATGTTGTCAATTGTTTTATCACTTCAAGCCGTTTATATGGTTTTGGTTCAGTTGTTAGTATGTTTGCTAATAGTAAGATCCTTCGCTTCGCTCAAGGATGACAAGGCGAAGGGTTGCTTTGTGAAATTTCTGCGTAATTTCCTATGCGACATAAAAAGCTTCCTGCACGACCTGTTTGTCCTGCGGGAAGCTTTTGTTGTTTTTTTCTTCAATATGGCTGCTTTGGCTGTTCTATGCAAAGAAAAGCCAATTTAGCACGAGGGCGTTTGAGACACCGATAATAATGCCTGCCGTTACCTGAACGGGCGAGTGGCCGACGAATTCCTTTAGGTTTTCCTCGGGAAGCTTTTTGTTCGAAATAATACTGAAGGTTTTGATAATTTCATTAAGCACGACCGCTTGCTTACCCGTTTCCCGTCTGACACCCATAGCGTCGTGGCAGACTACTATTGCGAAGATGCAGGAGAGGGCAAATTCAAAGCTTGAAAAGCCGTATGAGAGAGCCGCAGCTACGGCAAGCGAGGATGCGGTGGCGCTGTGGCCCGATGGCATTCCGCCGTCACCGAAAAGACGTTTTATATCAAAGCTACGCGTAATAAAAGCGTGAATAATTACTTTAAACACCTGTGCTATCGCCCAAGATGATATTGCAGTTACAAAAAAACGGTTGCTCATCAAGTCAAAAATCCAAGACATAGTAATCCCCCTGTTGTGAGTAGCATTATATCATAATCCAAAGAAAAAGTAAAGAGCCCTGCGGAAATTGCGGAAAATTCAGTATTCGAACCTTAATACATAAAAATTTAACTTGAATATTTTAATGAAATATTATATAATGTTAATATGATAGAGAGACGGGCAAAACGACTCTGTCCAAAAACAAGAAAAACTATTTCGAAAGGAAACATAGATATGCATAACGAAAAAGAAAAGACTCAAACCTTCCGCATCAGAAACGAGAAGGATACGGAAATGAAAAGAACGCTTGCCACGGTATACGATGCTTTAGTTGAAAAGGGATACAATCCGATAAACCAGATAGTAGGATATCTTCTCTCGGAGGACCCGACCTACATCACGAACCACAACAGCGCGCGCACGCTTATCCGTAAGCTTGACCGCGACGAGATTCTTAACACCATTCTTGCTCACTATCTCGGAGTATAACGGTGCAAGCTAAAGAAAAAGGCGCGCCCATACTCTACACGCTAAACGGCAAGGTTGAGGCGGGCAAGCAGCTTGGCAGAGCGATGGGCTTCCCTACCGCAAACCAGAAGCTTCCGCGCGGGGCAGACATTCCTTTCGGGATATACGCCTCCGAGGTTGAGGTTGACGGCAAACGCTATGAAGCCGTCTCAAACGTAGGTGTTCGTCCGACCGTGTCGGGAGAAGAGCCGAACTGCGAGAGCCATATATTTGGCTATTCGGGAGACTTGTACGGACGCGGGATAAAGACCTCGCTTCTGTGCTTTTTGCGAAAAGAGACGGAATTTAACTCGGTAGACGAGCTTCGCAGGCAGATTGCGGCCGACGCCGAGCGTGCAAGAGAGTTTTTCAGACAATGCAAAAAAACCGAAAGCAAGGAACAATAAAAATGCACAAAAGAATTATTGCGGCAATAAGCGTTTTTTTGTCGGTACTATTGCTGTTTTCTTTTGCCGCCGTCGGAGCTTGTGCTCTTGAAGCGCCGAGCACCGAGCACGTGGGGGCGGCTTTCCTTTTTAATTTGGAAAACGAAAAAGAAATATTTGCCTACGAAGCAGATACCGTGAAATATCCGTCGGCGGCGGTCAAGATAATGACGAGCGTAGTCGCATACGAGGCTCTCCGCGACCGAATGGACGAGAAGATTACGGTAACGAGGGAAATGATAGCCGAGTCGCGCGGTAACTACATAGCTATTGAAGCGGGCGAGCGAATTTCGGTGCGCGACCTGTTCTATGCGATGCTGCTGAAGGGAGCAAACGATGCGACCTACGTGTTAGTACATACGGCGTACGGCTCGACCGAGGCTTTCGTTTCCGAGATGAACCGCCGTGCAAGCGAGCTTGGGATGAGATCCACCCGTTACACAAACCCGACGGGTATGCACGACGAGGCAATGCATACGACGGCACGCGATCAGGCAAAGGCTGCCCGACTGTTTTGCTCATACCCGGAGCTTCTTTCGATGTCAAGCACACCGAAGCACACGATAGAGGGTACGGCAGACTGCACGAAGAGAGATATATACACGCGAAACGCGTTTATATCCAAGCTTAACAGCATGGGAACAATAGAATACTACTATCCGAATGCAAAAGGCATTATGTACGGCTCGACCGAGGAAGGCGGAGACTCCTTCGTTACGCTATGCGAGCGAGACGGGCTTTCATATATCTGCGTAATTCTCGGCGGAGAGCAGGACGCGCAGGAGCATATCTACGCTTTTGACGCGGCAAGGTCGCTTTGCAGCTACGCGCTTGACGGCTTCGGCTACGTTAAGGTGCTCGGCACGGACAAGCTCGTTTACGATATCCCCGTCGAGCTGAGCGAAAAGACCGACAAGGTCATGCTCGTTCCGAGTGGAGAGATAAAGGCGTTTTTGCCTGTTGACGTAAGCTTCGAGAATGATATCAGTTATTCCTATACGCTTACAAACGAAAAGCTCACCGCGCCCGTTGAAGCGGGCTTGGAAGCTGGGCACATATCGGTATACTACAGAGACGAGCTTCTCGGGACGGTCACGCTCGTGACACAGAACGAGGTCGAAAAAAGCGCGTTTTTGTCCGCACTTGAGGGGATAAAGGAATTCACTCAAAGCAAGTTTTTTATATGCACCGCTATAGCATTGGTTGTCGTGACGGTCGGATTTGTACTGTTTAACAGCTACAAACGTGAAAAAAGACGTCGTCGCAACACCCGTCCGCGCTCCTATACGGGCGGACGGAGATAGATAAAAGTTTAGAGTTATAAGGCTCGCTTGCGCTTGCCGTTATAAGCGAGGCTGCGCCTCGCGTTATGATATGATTGCCTTGTATTTTCAAACTGTGCCGAAGGCACATCATAACTTGGCGAAGCCAATCATAACTCATAACTTGCCCGCAGGGCAATCATAGTTGTATTTTCGAGGTATAGATTTTGAAAAGATTAAACACGGCTTTATGCATCCTTCTCGTGATGCTGTTCGTTACCGCTTGCTCGGGCGCAGGCTCGGCGGTGCAAGGAACGGACGCTTGTTTTGGCGGCGGTACGCTTGAGGGAGAGTCGCCAAGCGCCCCCGACACTTCCCTGCCCGACAGACTATCCGAGGCTATGGCGGAGGCAGAGGCGGCTCTCAGCGCCGCGCCCAAGCTTGATTTTGAGGGAATGACCTTTATAATCACCTCTACCGACAGCAAGGGTGTTTTCGGTGAAAGCGTAGGCGCGACGACCGTTTCAAAAGAAAAGTACATGAGGCTCAAATATATCGCCGAGAGACTTCACGTCAATATAGTCACGGCAACCGACAGCATAGACAATATATTTGAGAGCATGAAAAAAGCAAGCAACTCGGCTTCCGTATACACTCACCTTTTGCACGTTGAAGGGCGGCACGTCGGCTCGCTTGCTTACAACGGCATGATAGGCAGCATCGAGGCACTTCCTTACGTAGACACAGGCAAGCCATACTACGACTCTGCTTTTTGCGAGGAGATGAAAACACCGTCGGGGCTGTACGCGCTTTACGGTGAGGCCTTGCGAGACTACGGGCAGATGAGCGCGGTTTTCTATAACGAGGCATTGAGAGAAAGACTCGGGCTTGCAGAGCTTGAGGGGCTTGTTTACTCGGGCGAGTGGACATATGATAAAATGACCGAGCTTGCAAAAGCCGCGCAGGCGGCATCCACCGACGAGAGCAAGCTATACGGAATGCTTAACTCAGACTCAAGCGACCTTTTCTCATCGGCTTACGTTGCCTCGGGTGTTGACAGTGTCGAGCTTGACGGCTCGCTTACAGTGCGGGACAATACCGAAATCCTTGATGCCGTCTCGGCAAAGCTGCGCGAGCTTACAGGCTCGGGGGCTTACTTTGCGGCAAGCGTAGAGGATACGACTGCCGAGAGTGCGTTCGCTTCGGGGAAAGGACTGTTTTTGGCATCAAAGCTTGAAGCGATAGAAAAAATTTACAATATGCCTGACGTATGGGGAGTTCTTCCTCTGCCTACCGTATCCGGCACGGGACACGCACTTCCTCACACGAAGTCGCTTCGCGTTATCTGTTATCCGAGCACATCCGCTGACCTTGCAAAAACGGGCGTTTTTATTGAGTCTGTCTTTGCTTCATCGTATAAGATAATAGACGCGGCATATTTTGACACCTATTTCAATCACTACGTCAGAAACGAAAAGAGCATGGATATGCTCTCCCGTCTCTTCGCGGCAGAGCGCACCGATTTTACTCTTTATTATACCGATGAGTTTGCGAATTTCTCAAAGGCTACGCTTTCCGCATTTTCGGATGCGTGCACGGGAACCGAAGCATATTCCGAAATTTTCGAGCGCAACAAGCGGGCGGCAAACCGCTCGCTCGGTTATATAAAATAGCCTGTTTTTCGGTGCAGACGTCCGTTTTGACTGCAAAAGCCGAAAAATTGTTAAAAAATTATCGATTTTTGCCTTAAAATGTTAATAAAAGTATAATTTATATATTTACAAAAAGCGAAATTCGTGGTATCATTATTGTTGGCAAAGTTCGGGCTTTGCTCGTTTGGCTTTGATTTATATTAAAAATAAAATATAAAATCTTTTCAGGAGGATTAAAACCATGGCAAGACAAAAGCTTTCGATGGATGGTAACACCGCCGCGGCTCACGTATCTTATGCGTTTACCGAGGTTGCTGGCATTTACCCCATCACCCCTTCCAGCCCTATGGCTGACTACTGCGACCAGTGGGCAGCATCAGGCAAGAACATTCTCGGAGAGCCTGCTCTTAACATTTTCGGAGAGCCGGTAAGCGTCGTTGAGATGCAGTCCGAGGCAGGTGCGGCAGGTACCGTTCACGGTTCGCTTGCAGCAGGTGCACTTACTACAACCTACACAGCTTCGCAGGGTCTTTTACTTATGATCCCGAACATGTACAAGATCGCAGGTGAGCTTCTTCCTTGCGTATTCCACGTATCTGCTCGTTGCGTAGCTTCCCACGCTCTTAACATTTTCGGCGACCACTCGGACGTTTACGCGTGCCGTCAGACAGGCTTCGCTATGATGGCTGAATCTAACCCCCAGGAAGTTATGGACCTCGGTGCAGTTGCACACCTTGCTACTATCAAGGGCAGAGTTCCGGTTCTTAACTTCTTCGACGGCTTCCGTACCTCTCACGAGATACAGAAGATAGAGACCTGGAGCTTTGACGAGCTTCGCGAGCTCGTTGATATGGATGCAGTTGCCGCTTTCCGCAAGAGAGCTATCAACCCCGAGCATCCCGTGCTTCGCGGCTCTGCTGAGAACGGAGACATCTTCTTCCAGCACAGAGAAGCATGCAACTCTTACTACGATGCATTCCCTGCAATCGTTGAGGAGTACATGGACAAGGTTAACGCGAAGATCGGCACAAACTACAAGCTCTTCAACTACTACGGTGCTCCCGATGCAGAGAGAGTTATCGTATGTATGGGCTCCTTCTGCGACGTTGCTGAAGAGGTTATCGACTACCTCGTAGCTAAGGGCGAGAAGGTTGGTCTTATCAAGGTAAGACTCTACAGACCTTTCGTAGCTTCCAAGCTTATCGAGGCTCTTCCCACAACCGCTAAGAAGATAGCAGTTCTCGACAGAACGAAAGAGCCCGGCTCTCTCGGCGAGCCTCTTTACATCGACGTTGTCAGCGCTCTTGCACTTAACGGTGTTGATGCAAAGGTAGTCGGCGGTAGATACGGTCTCGGTTCTAAGGATACGACTCCCGCAAGCGTATTCGCAGTATTTGAAAACCTCAATGCTGACGAGCCTAAGAACAACTTCACAATCGGTATCGTTGATGACGTTACTAACACCTCTCTCGAGGAAAAGCCCGCACCCGACACCGCAGCTAAGGGAACTATCTCCTGCAAGTTCTGGGGTCTCGGCGGAGACGGAACTGTTGGAGCAAACAAGAACTCCATCAAGATCATCGGCGACCATACCGACAAGTACATTCAGGCGTACTTCCAGTATGACTCAAAGAAGACGGGCGGTGTAACAATTTCTCACCTCCGCTTCGGTGACAGCCCCATCAAGTCTCCTTACTACATCACCAAGGCTGACTTCGTTGCCTGCCACAATCCTTCAGGCTTCATTCTTTGCTCTTGCAAACGTTCTTCCTAAGGACGAAGCAATCGGTTATATGAAACAGGCTGCCATGAAGTTCCTCAAGAAGGGTCAGGATATCGTTGACATGAACCATAAGGCTATCGACGCAGGT
>JAZORU010000029.1:0-17875 GCA_045656765.1 Eubacteriales bacterium | reverse complement strand
CTTCACGAGGGCGATTCTATATTCTATAACAGCCTTATCCCCCACGGAATGATAGCCGTGAGTGAGGGTGGATGCGAGTTCCACGCAGTGGTTCTCAATCCTCAGGACGGACTTGTAAGCGAGGAATACCCCGAGGCTCCCTTCGTTAGCGCAAAGGCTGTTGAAAAAACGGCGGACACAAAGACCGTTGCCGATAACTTTATTGAATCCTACTACGATGAAAACGGCGTATTCAACGGAATCAAGTTTAAGAATGAGGATAAGTTCAACTTCGCATTCGATTGCGTGGACGCTATTGCCGATAAGGATCCCGATAAGCTTGCTATGATGTGGGTTGGCAACGATAAGAGCGACCGCAAGTTCACCTTTAAGGATATGAAGAAATATTCCGCAAAGACGGCGAACTACTTTGAATCGCTCGGAATCAAGAAGGGCGATACGGTAATGCTCGTATTGAAGCGCCACTATCAGTTCTGGTTCTGCATGCTTGCACTCCATAAGCTCGGCGCTATCGCTATTCCCGCAACAAATCAGCTACAGGAGCACGACTTTGAATACCGCTTCAATAAGGCGGGAGTATGCGCTATCGTTTGTACAGGCGACGACAATACTGCGGAGCAGGTAGATATTGCGGCAAAGAACTGCCCTACCCTCGTACATAAAATGATCGTAAACGGCACGAGAGAAGGCTGGCACAATTTTGACGAGGAATACCCTCTTTACAGCACGCATTTCTACCGCACGGAAGAGAGTCCCTGCGGAGACGACCTTATGCTTATGTATTTCACGTCGGGCACAAGCGGATATCCGAAAATTGCGGCACACAACTATAAATACCCTCTCGGTCACTTCCATACTGCAAAGTATTGGCATAACGTCGACCCCGACGGCTTGCACTTCACCATTTCAAACACGGGATGGGCAAAGGCGATGTGGGGCAAGCTCTACGGCCAGTGGCTGTGTGAAGCGGCTACCTTTGTTTACGACTTTGACCGCTTCGATGCAGAGGATATTCTGCCGATGTTTGAAAAATACAATATAACAACCTTCTGCGCACCGCCTACGATGCTTCGTATGATGGTAAAGCAGGATATATCAAAGTATAACTTCTCAAGCGTTAAGCACATGACGACCGCGGGAGAGGCACTAAACCCCGAGGTTTACCGTCAGTTTGAGAAAGCTACGGGACTTCAGATTCTCGAAGGCTTCGGTCAGACAGAATCCACGATGATAATAGGCAATATGACGGGCGCCCCCCACAAGATAGGAAGCATGGGCAAGCCTGCGCCGATATATGACGTTGACATAGTTGACGCTGACGGAAATAGCGTTGATACGGGTGAAACGGGCGAGATCGTAATTAAGATAAAAGACGGACGTCCCTGCGGACTTGCTGTTGAATATTACGGCGACCCCGAGAAGACGGCAGAGACCTGGTGCGAAGACTATTACCATACCGGAGACACGGCGTGGCGTGATGAGGACGGCTTCTATTGGTACGTCGGACGTGTTGACGACGTTATCAAGTCCTCGGGCTACCGTATTGGGCCGTTTGAGATCGAAAGCGTTATTATGGAGCTTCCCTACGTTCTTGAATGCGGCGTTTCGGCCGAGCCCGACGAGGTAAGAGGCCAGGTAGTCAAGGCGAGCATCGTTCTTGTCAAGGGAACAGAGCCGACGGATGAGCTGAAGCGCGAAATCCAGAAATACGTCAAGGACAGAACTGCCCCCTACAAGTATCCGAGAATAGTCGTTTTCAGAGACGAGCTTCCTAAGACGACGAGTGGAAAGATACAGAGAAACAAGCTCTGATAATTACCAAGAAGAAAGTGATAAAATGAACTACAAAAGAATAACACTGCTGTGCGGTCACTACGGAAGCGGTAAAACCAATATTGCAGTCAATATGGCTTTTGACATCAAGTCACAAAACAAGAAAGTATCAATAGCCGACCTTGATATAGTAAATCCGTATTTCCGCACAAAAGACAGCCGCGCAGAGCTTGAAGCAGCAGGCATTAAGCTAATATGCTCTGAATACGCTGGCTCAAACGTAGATATTCCTGCGCTTCCTGCAGAGATGTATTCTCTGACCGATGATAAAACAAGCATGGCAGTGCTTGATATCGGAGGAGATGACAGAGGCGCCCTCGCACTTGGCAGGCTTGCACCCGCTATCTTGGAGGAAAACGACTACGAGATAATCGCGGTAATAAACAAATACCGTCCTCTGACGGCTGATGCAGAATCAACCGTAGAGGTGCTTCGCGAAATCGAAGCGGCAATGGGTATGCGCTTTACGGGTATTATCAACAATTCAAATCTGGGAGTGCAAACGAACGAAGAGGATGTAACGGGCTCGCTTGAATATGCAAAAAGCGTAGCTTCCCTGCTCTCGCTTCCCGTTATTGCAACTGCGGTCGATATACGGCTGTATGATAAATTAAAAGACAAAATAGATAATTTATTCCCACTTAAGCTTCAGAAGAAAATTAACTGAAAAAGGAGTATTAAAATGGCAAAGTTAACATTTAAAACAGACTTGTGCAAGGGCTGCGGTCTGTGCGTTGATGCTTGTCCCAAGGGTGTACTTGTTCTTGCAAAGGACAAGATAAATAAAAAGGGACACCATCCTGTAGAAGCAGCAAATGAAGAAGCGTGCATCGGTTGTGCTTTCTGCGCTACCATGTGCCCCGACTGTATTATTAAGGTAGAAAGGTAAGTGAAAAATATGTCAGAGAAGGTATTGATGAAAGGCAACGAAGCAATAGCTGAGGCCGCTATAATCGCAGGCTGCCGCCATTACTTCGGTTATCCTATTACTCCTCAAACGGAAATTGCCGCTTATATGGCAAAAAGAATGCCCAAAATAGGCGGAGTGTTCCTTCAGGCAGAGAGCGAGATTGCTGCTATAAATATGGTTTACGGTGTTTCCGCTACGGGAAAGAGAGTAATGACATCCTCTTCCAGCCCCGGAATTTCTCTTAAAAACGAAGGTATATCCTACCTCGCGGGAGCAGATCTTCCTGCACTTATAGTAAACGTACAGCGCGGAGGTCCCGGACTTGGCGGTATTCAGCCCTCTCAGTCAGACTACTTCCAGGCTACACGCGGCGGCGGTCATGGAGACTATCACATGGTAGTTTACGCGCCTGCTTCCGTTAGTGAGATGGCAGCTCTTACGGTTAAGGGATTTGAGGTTGCAGACAAGTACAGAGTAACGAGCATGATCCTTGCTGACGGTACTATGGGACAGATGATGGAGCCGGTTGATCTTGAGTCGCTTAAGAGCACGGTAACCGTAGACAAGCCCTGGGCTACTACGGGAACGAAGATGCAGCGTAAGCATAACATAGCTAATTCCCTTTTCCTTAAGCCCGAGGCTCTTGAGGTTACAAACTTTGAGCGTTTTGAAAGATACAAGGCAATCGAAGAAAACGAGGTCATGTATGAAGAGTACATGATGGATGATGCAGAGATCTGCATTGCCGCTTTCGGTATTGCCGCAAGAGTATCGAAGAATGCTATAAACGAGGCTCGCCGTCAGGGTATAAAGGTTGGTATGATTCGTCCTATCACTGTATGGCCCTTCCCTGCAAAGCCCTTTGCGGCGGCAGCTGACAAGGTACATACATTCATCTCGGTAGAGCTTTCTATGGGACAGATGATAGAGGACGTTCAACTTGCAACAAAGTGCAAGGGCAATTACATTCTCTGCAACCGCGTAGGCGGTATGATCCCCTCGCCCGAGCAGGTACTCGCTTCTATTATGGAAGCTGCAAAGAACGGAGGTAACAAGTAATGGTAGTATTTGATAAACCACACGCATTAACGGACGCACCGCTTCATTACTGCCCCGGCTGTACTCACGGTATCGTTCACAGACTCGTAGCTGAAGCTATTGACGAGCTTGGCATCGAAGGCATCACCGTAGGTATTGCTCCCGTCGGATGCTCGGTTATGGCATACGACTATTTCGCATGCGACATGATCGAAGCGGCACACGGAAGAGCTCCCGCCGTTGCAACCGGCGTTAAGCGTTCTCTTCCTGAAAACATAGTATTTACCTATCAGGGTGACGGAGACCTCGCTTCCATAGGTATGGCTGAAACAGTACATGCAGCCGCAAGAAACGAAAACATCACAATAATTTTTATAAACAACGCAATATACGGTATGACGGGCGGTCAGATGGCACCGACATCTCTTCCCGGTCAGGTAACCCAGACCTCTCCCTACGGCAGAGACGTTAAGGCTTGCGGTTTTCCGATAAAGGTAAGCGAGATGCTTTCCGAGATTGACGGTGCTGAGTACATCGAGAGAGTTGCAGTAAACAACATAAAGAATATCAAGGCCGCAAAGAAGGCTATCAAAAAGGCTTTCCAGAACCAGATAGACGGCAAGGGCTTCTCTTTGGTCGAGGTAATATCAAGCTGTCCTACCAACTGGGGCATGACACCCAAGCGGGCTCTTGAATGGATAGACGAGGCAATGATTCCCTACTATCCTTTGGGTGTTTACAAGGATCGTTCTGCAAAGGAGGAGAAATAATGAAAACCACTCAATATTTGTTTGCAGGATTTGGCGGACAGGGAATTCTCTTTGCAGGCAAGTTTGCCGCATACAAGGGACTCATCGAAGAAAAGCAGGTTAGCTGGCTTCCCTCCTACGGCCCTGAGATGAGAGGCGGAACGGCAAGCTGCTCTGTAATTATAAGCGACGAGCCTGTAGGCTCACCTATAGTATCTAAGCCCGACGTTCTCGTTGCAATGAATCTCCCTTCGCTTGATAAATACGAGGGCGAGGTCGCACCCGGCGGCGTTATATTCGCCGACTCTACTCTCATCGAGAGAAAGGTTGCGCGCGATGACGTTACGGTTCACTACATACCTGCTACAAAGCTTGCGTCCGACAACGGTATGCCTACTCTTGCGAACATGATAATCGTAGGAAAGATACTCAAGGAGCTTGGCGAATATGACGAGGACTCTGTTATGGCAGCTCTCAAGAAGATTATCAGCGCAAAGCGTGCAGATATGCTTGACACCAATCTCAAGGCTATCAAAATAGGCTCTGAAAACTAATTCGGAGAAAAATGACAAAAAGGAGCAATTAACGATGGAAATCACAATCAAAAAGGTTGCTTGCCCGAAAGAAAAGCCGGACAGCTCGACACTTGGCTTCGGTAAAATATTTACAGACCACATGTTCATAATGGACTACAATCCCGAGTTGAAGTGGCACAATGCAAGAATAGTTCCTTTTGAGAACTTGTCTATTCACCCCGCATCAACCGTGCTTCACTACGGCTCTGAAATTTTCGAAGGACTTAAGGCTTACCGCCGTGCTGACGGCAAGGTACAGATGTTCCGTCCTATCGAAAATATCCGCAGAATGAACAGAAGCGCTGAGCGTATGTGCCTGCCTCAGATTCCCGAGGAGCTCGCTCTCGAAGTACTCGAAAAATTCGTTTCGGTAGAGCAGGACTGGACACCTTCCGCACCCGGTACTTCCTTGTATCTTCGTCCCTTCATGTTCGGAAACGACGAGACTCTCGGAGTTCACGCAGTTCACAACGCAACCTATATTATCATAGCATCCCCTGTTGGAAGCTACTACAAAGAGGGACTTAATCCTGTAAAGATAATGATAGAGTCTGACGACGTTCGTGCAGTAAGAGGCGGTACGGGCGAGGCAAAATGCGGCGGTAACTACGCGGCAAGCAACAGAGCAGGTCTAAGAGCCGAGGAAAAGGGTTATTCACAGGTGCTCTGGCTTGACGGTGTTCACCGCAAGTACATAGAGGAAGTCGGAGCTATGAACGTAATGTTCAAGATAAACGGCGAGATAGTAACACCTATGCTTTCCGGTTCAATTCTTCCCGGTATTACGAGAAAATCCTGCATTGAGGTTCTTCGCGACGAAGGCTACACAGTAAGTGAGAGACTTATCTCTATCGAGGAGCTTGAAGAGGCTATGGAAAACGGCACTCTTGAAGAAGCATGGGGCTGCGGCACTGCCGCTGTCGTATCTCCTATAGGAGAGCTTTGCTACAAGGGTATCAAGCACCCCGTAAACAACGGCGAGATAGGTGAGGTTACACAGAAGCTCTACGATACTCTCACGGGCATTCAGTGGGGCAAGACCGAGGATAAATACGGCTGGATATACCCCGTAAAATAATCGGATTTATACTATATTATAAAATAATTTTCAAAAAGCTCTTGACATCAAGGGCTTTTTGTCATATAATAATTTCATAATTTTTTAAATGCGATGAAGGAATTATTTTTTATCTCTATTCGTTTCAGAGAGTCGGCGTTAGGTGCAAGCCGATACGTAAGGATAAAAAAGTCTCGTTCCGGAGCAGAATTTCCGAAGTAACAGTAAGGAATTCCGGCTTGCCCCGTTATCATGGCAAAAGGCTTGTCAGAGCCTACGAGTGATCGGTCTTACCGATAATCAGGGTGGTACCACGGATTTATTTCGTCCCTGGAGTTTGATAAAACTCCGGGGATTTTCTTTTTCTTGAAAGGATACGCATTATGAAAAAAGTTTTTATCGCAGATTCTACACTTCTCAGAGAGGAAGGCACGTTCAGCTTTAAGGAAAGCATCGAGATAGCACGTCAGCTTGAAAACCTTAAGATAGACGTGATCGAAATGCCCAAAATAAGCAACGCACGCGCAGACACTCTGCTTGTAAAAACCGTAGCTGCATTTGTAAAAGACGGCATTATATCGGTTGAGTGCGATGCATCAAAAGAGGACATCGACCTTGCGTGCACTGCTCTTTCTTCTGCCGCGAAGCCGAGAGTACGTATTGCGATACCGCTCTCTGACGTCGGTATGGAATACGGGTATCATAAAAAAGGACCTGCGATGGTAAAGATCATCGGAGAGCTTGTTGCGTATGCGAAGGGAAAGTGCACTGACGTTGAGTTTTGCGCAAAAGATGCGACGAGAGCCGACAGAAAGATTCTGTGTGACGCTTTGAGATGCGCGTGCGAAAACGGTGCTAAAACTATCACACTTTGCGACAGCGAGGGTGTTATGGTGCCCGACGAGTTTGCCGCTTTCGTTGAAGATACGGTAAACGGATCGAATATTCCAGACGACGTATGCGTAGGCGTACTTTGCACCGATACAAACGGTATGGCTGCAGCTTGCTCGGTTATGGCAATCAAAGGCAAATGCTCGCTTATCAAGGCTGCCGTAAGCTCTAACATCACTTCCCTTTCAACCGTCTCGGACATTATCAAAAACTGTGGAAACAACTGCGGTTTTTACTCGGATATAAACAACACTATTGCAAAGAGAACCATATCCCAGATTTCCTGGATAGTAAACGGCGAAAGTGCGGCTAAAAGCATGGCATCCTCGATAGACACTTCTGACTCAAAGGTGATCACGCTTGATTCAAACGACACGCAGGATACTGTTGCATCTGCCGCTTCTATGCTTGGATACGATCTCTCCGACGAGGACATTGTCAAGGTTTACGAGGAATTTTTAAGAGTTGCCGAGAAGAAAAAGGTCGGCGCCCGCGAGCTTGATGCCATTATTGCAAGCGTGGCACTTCAAGTACCGCCTACATACAAGCTTGTAAGCTATATCATAAACTCGGGCAATATTATTGCCGCATCCGCTCAGATAAAGCTTGAGCGCTCGGGCGAGGAGCTTCACGGGGTTATGGCAGGAGACGGTCCTATTGATGCCGCCTTCAAAACTATAGACCATATAATCGGACATCACTATGAGCTTGACGACTTCCAGATCCAGTCGGTAACCGAAGGTAAGGAAGCTATGGGAAGCGCTCTTGTAAAGCTCCGCAACAACGGCAAGCTCTACTCCGGCAAGGGTATTTCTACAGACATAATCGGCGCAAGTATTAGAGCGTATCTGAATGCCGTAAACAAGATAGTTTACGAGGAGGCATAAGATGAAATTTTCATTTTCAACGAAAGGCTGGCACGGTGTCAGCTTTGATGAATTTTGCAATATAGCACAAGAGCTGAAATTTGAAGGAATAGAGCTTCACAACATACACGGAAGCATGTTTACCGACAAGGATGGGGCTTTCTACGACTACAGCTCTGCCGCAACGGTAAGAGGTCTTTACGAAAAGAAGCTCTCTATCCCCTGTATAGATGCTATCTGTCCTCTTGGAGACGACGGCGGCTACGACTATTCGGTAGAAGAATTATCAAAGTGCATTGATATTGCACACAACCTCAAAGCTCCTTACGTAAGAGCAAAAGCGGATAAAAACGCGAAGGCGGAAAACGTCAGCCGCGTTATAGGAGCTATTCTTGACAAAGCCGAGAGTTTAGGTGTTACCGTGCTTCTCGAAACAACGGGAATCTTCTCTGATACCGCAGCTCTTCACGAGATGCTCAATTCCTTTGCAAGCGACAGCGTAGCGGCTCTCTGGGATATGCACTCTCCCTACTTTGATATGGGTGAAGAACCCGAAACTACCGTAAAGAATCTTGGCGCATATATAAAGCACGTACATATTAAGGATGCCGTACGCGAGGACGGAGACATATCCTTCTGTCTCATAGGTGAGGGCGAGCTTCCTATATCCGACGCTATGCTTGCACTTCGCTCTATCAACTATGACGGCTTTATCTCTCTTGAATGGAGTCCTGCTTGGTGTCCCGAGCTTGACAGCATGGAGATAATCTTCTCTCATTTTGTAAACTATATGAGACAGTTCGGCGACACGTCGAAGGCTGAAAGCGCTCTTTACTACAACAACGCACACACGGGAAAATACGTGTGGAAAAAAGAAGCGCTTATCGACTGCACCTTCCCGCAGGTGCTCGACCGTATGGTAGAGGAGTTCCCCGACCAATACGCTTTCAAGTATACTACGCTTGATTATACGAGAACCTACAGCGAGTTCAGAGACGACGTAGACGAGTTTGCGCGCGCTCTTATCGCTATGGGAGTAGGCCCCGGTAAGCACGTAGCCGTATGGGCTACAAACCTTCCTCAGTGGTATATTGCTTTCTGGGCAACGACGAAGATAGGTGCGGTGCTTGTAACCGTAAATACCGCCTACAAGATTCACGAGGCTGAATACCTCTTAAAGCAGTCGGACACGCACACTCTTATCATGATAGAGAGCTACCGCGATTCCAATTACTCGGAAATAATTGCCGAGCTTTGTCCCGAGCTTGAAACGGCTGACCCTACAAAGCCCTTGCACGCAAAGAGACTTCCCTTCCTTCGCAACGTAATTACTATAGGCTTCAAGCAGGCGGGATGTCTTACCTGGAAGGACGCTTTGGCTCTCTCTGAGCGCGTTCCCGTTGAAGAGGTCTGGAGACTTGCGGCAAAGGTAGACAAGGACGACGTATGTAATATGCAGTATACGTCAGGAACGACAGGCTTCCCGAAGGGCGTTATGCTTACTCACTACAACGTAGTAAACAACGGTAAGTGTATCGGAGACAGAATGGACCTGTCGACCGCTGACCGAATGATGATACAGGTGCCTATGTTCCATTGCTTCGGAATGGTGCTTGCCATGACCGCATCAATGACGCACGGAGCTACACTGCTCCCTCTGCCCTATTTCTCACCCAAGCCATCGCTTGCGTGCATAAATTCAGAGCATATAACCGCATTCCACGGTGTTCCTACGATGTTTATAGCCCTGCTTGAGCATCCCGACTTTGAAAAGACAGACTTTTCATATATGAGAACGGGAATTATGGCGGGAAGCCCCTGCCCCATCTCTGTCATGCAGGACGTGGTAAACAAGATGAACATGAAGGAGATAACGATAGTTTACGGACAGACCGAGGCTTCTCCCGGATGCACTATGTCCTCTACCACCGACTCGCTTGAGGTGCGCGTTGGAACTGTCGGCGGTCCTCTTCCTGAGATAGAATGTAAGATAGTAGACCCCGAAACGGGAGAAGAGTGTCCCGACGAGGTTACGGGTGAGTTCGTTGCCCGCGGATATAACATAATGAAGGGTTATTACAAAATGCCAAAGGCAACGGCATCGGCAATAGACCGTGACGGATGGCTTCACACGGGTGACCTTGCCTGCAGAACACCCGAAGGAAACTTCAGAATCACGGGAAGACTTAAGGACATGATAATTCGCGGCGGCGAGAATATCTACCCGAAGGAAATTGAAGAATTTATCTACACTCACGAAAAGGTAAAGGACGTTCAGGTAATAGGCGTTCCCGACGAGCAGTACGGTGAGGAAATAATGGCTTGTATCATTCTTAAAGAAGGTCAGGAAATGACGGTAGAAGAGATGAAACAGTACATTATGGACCATATGGCTCGCCATAAGGTGCCAAGATATATTGATTTCGTAACAGAGTTCCCGATGAACGTCGCAGGAAAGATACTCAAATACAAGATGCGCGAGGACGCTATAAAGAAGCTCGGCCTTCAAAAAGCGGACAGTATTGTAACTGCGTAAAGCTATACACAAAAGCACTTGCCGCTTGCAAGTGCTTTTTGCTTTTCTTTATAAATATGCACTAAATCTACGGTTAGGTGTTGTTCAGCTGTCGATTTTACTGTATAATAAAAAAGAATAAGAAAAAAATCTTTAAAACAACATAATCTCTGAAACATGTTGTTCAGTTTTTTCCTTGTCGGTGGTATCATAAAAGCACCAAAACAAAAAGGAGAAACAAAATGAACACAGACAAAATTTACGCAGAATCAATAGCTAAGGAGTACGCTCCAAAGGAGCACTCAAAAATTGCCGCGCTTCGCAAGCTGGATGCAAAGGCAAAACGCCCGGCAAATATCTTTGCATATACCTTTGGTATCATCTCTGTGCTTGTCGCAGGTACGGGAATGAGTCTTGCAATGCAAGTAATCGGAGGAACCATGCCTCTTATGATCGTTGGAATAGTTATTGGCATAATCGGCTTTGCTTGCTGCGGGATAAACTATCCGATCTATAAGAAAATGCTTGAAAACGGCAAGAAAAAGTATGCATATGAAATCGTTGAGCTTGCAAGAGAGATCAGCGAAGGAAAATAATAATTCAGGAGGGCAGCCCTTATGAATAAGAACGAAAGTAAATACTTTAATACGGCTATCAAAATGGACCAAGCCCTCTTGACCCTTCTTGAAAAGAAGGAGTTTGAGTATATTACGGTCAAGGAGATCTGTTCTGCGGCAGGTGTAAACCGTTCCACCTTCTATCTTCATTATGAAAGCACCGCCGATCTGCTTAAAGAAGCCACACAGTACATTCTTGACAGACATTTTTCCTATTACAACGCAGATAAACACGACGTTGTCAGCAGGCTGGAGTGCAAAGACAGAAAGCAACTGATTTTTATAACGCAAGATTATCTTGTTCCGTATTTGACTTTTATCAAAGAAAACCGCCGTATTTTCAAGATCGCCATTAAGCAATTCCACGTTATGAATATGGAAAATGTGTACGAAAAAATGTTTAAGTACATCTTTGAACCTATTCTAATGAGATTTCACGTTTCCGAAAAAGAGCGCCCTTACGTAATAAAATTCTACTTGACCGGTGTTTTTGCCATTGTAATGGAATGGATAAAAAACGATTGTCAAGATGACATGAACAGAGTGATAAAGATCATAGAAGAATGTGTTATGGGAGAGCGGGACATAAATGAATAAAACTTTAAAATTCTCACTTTACAGTTTACTGTTCAATATGGCGTACAGTGCTTACCACATTCTTTTTGGAGTAATAACACATTCTTGGTGGCTTTTTACAGTAGGCTTTTATTACGTGCTTTTAAGTACCGTTCGCTTTGCCGTGCTTCAAACAAAAAAAAGAGACGGTTTTGCAACAAAATTCACGGGGATAATGCTTATGCTTCTTTCTCTGCCTCTTGTGGGAACGGTTATTCTTGCGGTTGTGCGAGACAGAGGGCTTGTGTTGCACGAGATCGTTATGATAGTAATGGCGCTCTACGCTTTTACAAAGATTACGCTTGCAATCGTAAATTTGATAAAATCAAGAAAAAGCTCGTCGGTAAAGCTTATAACACTGAGAAACATTTCGCTTGCCGATGCTTTCGTTTCAATATTTTCTCTTCAAAGGTCTATGTTGGTCTCTTTTGACGGAATGACCGAAACAGAGATTCGTATTATGAACATAGCCACCGGCACAGGCGTGTGCATAATAGTTTTTCTTCTTGGGCTGAATCTCGTGCGAAACAAGAAAATTATGTTTTCGGTTTTAAACAGCAAACGTGATAGTTAAATAAAAACAATTGATAGAATACCCCGACGGAGAAAAGTCTGTCGGGGTATTCTTGTGACCGTTTTTGTAGATAATAGAAGCTTTTACAGATATTTTAGGTGTCAATTCTATTGACATAATTTTTTTATTATGATACCATAAAGAATAGTGAAATAAACACAAAAAACGGAGATTGTTATGATAATAGATATTCAAAACAAGATAAGAGAGCTGAAAAAGGAAAAGGACGTGCTGATCCTTGCCCACGCATATCAGGCGCGCGAGATACTTGAGGTTGCCGACTACGTGGGAGATTCATTCGGACTTTCCGAGCAGGCGGCGAAGGCAGAGCAGAAAAACGTCATAATGTGCGGCGTGCGCTTTATGGCGGAAAGTGTGAAGCTTCTCTCACCCGAGAAGCGCGTATATATAGCAAATGCGGATGCAGGCTGTCCTATGGCAGAGCAGCTTGACACCGAAAAGCTCGCCGAGCTAAAGAAAAAATATAAGGGATACACTGTTGTGGCTTACGTAAACACTACGGCGGCGCTCAAGACTATGTGCGACGTATGCGTTACGTCATCCTCTGCTCTTGATATAGTCAGAAAGATAGAAAACGACAACATCCTCTTTATACCCGATGCAAATCTCGGCACATACGTAAAAAATATGATACCCGAGAAAAATATCGTAGTTTACAGTGGTTGTTGCCCGACTCACGCATCCATAACTCTTGCAGAGGCTAAAGCGACGAAGGCCGCACACCCGACGGCAAAGCTTCTCGTACATCCCGAGTGCAGACCCGAGGTCGTGGCACTTGCAGACTACGTCGGAAGCACGACGGGCATTATGGCTTACGCAAAAAAGAGCGAGGACAAAGAATTTATAATAGGCACCGAAACGAGCATTGCAGAGCACCTGCAGTATGAGTGCGAGGGCAAGCGCTTCTATCCGCTCTCGAAAAACTTGATGTGCCATAACATGAAGATAACCACTCTTCCCGACCTTTACGACTGCATTCGCGGTGTCGGCGGTGAGGAGATACTGCTTGATGCGGAAACGATAAAGAAAGCACGCGGTTGCATTGACGAAATGCTCCGTCTCGGATAATTTATGAGAGAAAAGAAAAGTGCAATAGTTGCTATGAGCGGGGGGGTTGACTCGTCGGTTGCGGCGGCGCTTGCAGTCGAGCTTGGCTACTCCTGCGAGGGCGTAATGCTGAAGCTTCACCGTGATTTTTCGGGTGAAGACGGTAGCTGCGGCACGCCGGCAGACACAGAGCACGCAAGAAAGGTCGCCGACACTCTCGGCCTTCCTTTTTCGCTTCTCACTTGCGAGGACAGCTTCGACAAAAACGTAATAGAGCGATTCGTCGCTTCATACGAGTCGGGCGTTACGCCTAACCCGTGTGTTGAGTGCAACAGATATATGAAATTCGGACATCTTTTCGACTATGCGGACAAGCACGGAATCGACTGTATTGTTACAGGCCACTACGCACGCACTGAATATGATGAAAAATACGGCAGAGTCGTGCTGAAAAAAGCGATTGATGAATCAAAGGACCAAAGCTACGTGCTTTATTCCCTGCCTGCCGACAAAATAGCCCGTGTTATTCTGCCGCTCGGCTCATATAAAAAAAGCGAAGTGCGTGAAAGAGCATCGGCTCTCGGTTTTTCAAATGCAGAGAAAAAGGAAAGTCAGGATATATGCTTTATCCCCGACGGAGACTACGTTTCCTTTTTGGAAAGGTACCGTCAAAAGACCTTTGAGGGCGGCTCCTTCGTAAACGCAAGCGGTGACGTATTGGGAAGCCACAAAGGCATTATAAGATACACCATAGGTCAGCACAAAAAGCTGGGGATTGTCACATCTGAGCCCATGTACGTAAGCGAGATAAGACCGGAAAATAACGAAATTTTGCTTGTGACAGAGCCTGAGTTATTCAAAAACGAAGTAAAAATAGAAAATCTCGTCTGGTCAGCGTTTGACGCACCACCAAAAGAATTTCGCGCAACTGCAAAGCTCAGATACAGACATAAGGCTGCCCCGTGTACAGTAATAACAGACGAAAACGGTGCAACGCTTATATTTGACGAGGGGCAAAGAGCGCCGGCTAAAGGTCAGTCGGCCGTTATATACGATGGAGACATTCTGCTCGGCGGTGGTATTATAGCGTAAAATTGACAAATATCGACCAAAACCTTGACTTTATAACTATGATTTGCTAAAATATATAAGTAAAAATTATACTTTGGAGGAATACTTAAATGAAAAAGTTTTTTTCTGATTTCAAGGCCTTTATAGCAAAGGGCAACATCATTGACATGGCAGTCGGCGTTATCATAGGCGGTGCTTTCGGTAAGATAGTAACCAGCCTTGTAAACGACATCATTATGCCTGCTCTCAGCATGGTTACCGGCGGAAAATCCGTAGCTGATCTTAAGTACGTTATTACTGAAGCTGTAATCGACGCTGAAACATTGACAGAGACTACCCCTGAGGTTGCTATCAAGTACGGTAATTTCATCCAGCTTATCGTAGACTTCCTTCTCGTTGCATTCTGCATTTTCTGCGTGCTTCGCGTTGTCGTTAAGATGAATGCAAAGCTTCACGCAAAGGAAATCGCAGAGGCAGAGGCTAAGGCTAAGGAAGAGGCTGAGGCAAAAGCTAAGGAAGAGGCTGAAAAAGAAAGCGTAGAGGACATTCTCCGCGATATCAGAGAAAGCCTTAAAAAGTAATCTACATATAAAACAGAACATATAGAAGGAGCGCCACATGACAATATTCTCTTGCAGGGAACTTTCACTTAGTTTCGGTGTAGACGAGATACTGTGCGGTGTCTCCTTCTCTTTAAATGAGGGGGATAAGCTCGGTATCGTGGGCGTAAACGGTGCGGGCAAGTCCTCCCTTTTTAAGTTAATAACAGGCGAGCTTGAAAAAACTGATGGCGAGGTATTCATATCCAAGGACAAAACCCTCGGTATGCTATCTCAAAACGCGAATCTTGACGGTGAGGACGAAGAGCAAAGCATTCTTTCGTTCATGTACAAGGCTCACCCGCAGGTGTTTGAGCTTGAAGAAGAAATCGAAAAATTGACACAAAGCGCCTCGAATATAACCGACACTCAAGCCGCTGAAAAAAACGCAGAAAAGCTTGCACGTGCAAGCGAGAAATATGCCGAAATAGGCGGTCTTGAATACAAAACAAGGTGTGAGGGGCTGCTTGTTCGCACCGGATTTGCGCGCGGTACACACGACCAAAAAATAAAAACGCTGTCAGGCGGTCAACGTACCCGTCTTGCGCTTGCGCGCATGCTTTACACAGAGCCCGATATACTCCTTCTTGACGAGCCTACAAACCACCTCGACATAGAGACACTAACTTGGCTTGAAGGTTATTTGTGCGCCTACAAGAAAACTGTTATGATAATTTCTCACGACAGATATTTTCTTGATAAAATAACAAACAAAACGCTCAGAATAGAGAGAAAACGGGCAACGCTTTATCCCGGAAACTACTCGAAGGCAACAGAGCTATACGAGGCGGAGCGAGAATACAACGAAAAGCAATACAAGCTTCAACAGGCAGAGATAGCAAGAATAAAGGCGCACATAGAGCAGCAACGCTCTTTTGGACGCGAGAGAAATTTCGTAACGATAAGAAGCCGAGAAAAAGCCCTTGCGCGAATGAAGCTTGTAGAAAAGCCGCAAGGAGATCTTCGCGATATCAAGCTTTCCTTTAAGGATGCCCAAGAGGGTGGGCAGGAGGTCTTGCGTGCACAGCATCTTTCTATGGCTTTCGGGGATCTTAAGCTTTTCTCTGACGTGAATTTTCTTATAAAGCGCGGTGAGCGTGCGTTTTTCGTGGGTCCTAACGGTACGGGAAAATCTACGCTTATGAAGCTTATTATGAAGCACCTGACGCAGACCGAAGGGAAGCTTGAAGAAGGACATAACATCAAAATAGGCTATTATGACCAGGAAAATCAAGGGCTGTCTCCTTCAAACACGGTAATAGACGAGCTTTGGGGGGCATACCCGAGAATGACCGAGACGGAAGTAAGAAGCCAGCTTGCGCTCTTCCTTTTCACAGGCGAGGACGTTTTCAAGCGCGTATCTTCCCTGTCGGGCGGTGAGCGTGCGCGGCTGACTCTTTGCAAGCTTATGAACTCCGACTCAAATCTGCTTGTCCTCGACGAGCCTACAAATCACCTTGACATAGGCTCTCGAGAGGTGCTTGAGGAAGCTATAAATGAATATAACGGCACGGTGGTTGCGGTATCGCACGACAGATACTTTATTGACAAGCTTGCAACGAGGCTTCTTGAGCTTGTACCTGTGTCAGAGGGTGGCGGAATTATCAGCTATCCCTTGTCGGTTGACGGTGGTTATGACGAGTACCGTGATGCAAGGCAAAAGCAAAAGGAAGAAAAAGCGGCGAGCGAACCGTCACGCGCAGAAGCCTCGGACTCAAAGCGGGATTATCTCGCTTCAAAGGAAGAGCTTGCAAAAAAAAGAAAAGAAAAATCACGTCGCGAAAGAAACGAAAAAAGAGCACGTGAGCTTGAAAAGTATATCGAAGAGCTGACAGAAAGGCTTTTCGGTGATGCGGCTACCGACTACGTTTTAGCTGCAGAAATACAGAAAAGCATTGACGAAGCCGAAGAAGAGCTTATGAGTATATACGAGGCTTTAGAAGAATAATAAAAGAAAAATGCGTGTCGGCTGACACGCATTTTTTGTTTTTTAATTAGAATCTCTTGCCGTATCTGTTGATAGGACTGCTCTGAGCAGGTGTCTGAGCATCTCTTCTCTTGGAGCTTGCTATAATCTTCTTAAGCTCCTCAAACTCGTTATCCGAAAGATAATCTTCTCCGGGCTCGTCCTCAGTATATGTATCCTCGCTCTCGGCTACGGGTGCCTTAGGCGCTGCTTTCACAGCCTCGGGTGCTCTTCTTGCGGAAGCTGCAGCGAGTCTTGCGCTCTTAGGGTCTACTACTTCCTTCTTATCAAAGCCGGTAGCTATAATGGAGATGCGCATCTCATCCTCAAGATTTGCATCAAACGCAACTCCCCAGATAATGTTTGCATCGGGATGCGCCTCGTTTGTAATCATAGCGATTGCGGTATCTACGTCTTCAAGTCCGATGTCGGGAGAAGCAGTAATAGATACGAGAAGTCCTCTTGCGCCGTCGATAGACGTCTCAAGAAGCGGGCTGGAAATTGCTGCCTTAGCAGCAAGCTCTGCCTTATCCTTGCCGCTTGCAGAGCCAATACCCATATGAGCGTATCCTGCGCCCTTCATAACCGAAGTAACGTCAGCAAAGTCAAGGTTAATGTATGCGGTTACGTTAACGAGCTCGGAAACGCTCTGAACACCGCGGCGAAGAACGTCGTCGGCAATTTCAAAGGCGTTAACGAGAGTAATTCTCGTGTCGGAAACCTGCTTCAATCTTTCATTAGGTATAACGATAAGAGAGTCAACGTAGTCGCGAAGCTGCTCGATACCCGATTCAGCCTGCTGCATTCTGAGTCTGCCCTCAAATCCGAAGGGCTTGGTTACTATACCTACGGTGAGTATATCCATCTCACGCGCGATTCTTGCAATAATAGGAGCTGCGCCCGTTCCGGTTCCGCCTCCCATACCTGCGGT
>JAZORU010000028.1:0-17521 GCA_045656765.1 Eubacteriales bacterium | reverse complement strand
CAGAATGACGCCTGCGGCGTGGCGTCGCCGTTTGCCACGTCTCACTTCGCTATGCATAAGTTCGACTGACTAAATCGAAGATTTAGAGTCTCACTTATCCCATAGGAGAAGGCTTTGAATTTTTTTCAAAAAGGTATGGATTTTTTCTGTAATTTGTTTTATAATGGAAACGCAGGGGAATCTTTGCCCCCACGAGAGCCGCAGGTATTCGCGAAGGCGAAACTTGACGCAGTGCGGGAGGGGGAGCCTTGCAGATGTATTTGTATTCGGCAAAGCCGAAATAATAACAGGAGGAATTTTCTATGAAAAGCAGAAATCAACAATTGACAAAGCTCGTATCAACGGCAATTTTAGCGGCACTCGTAGCGGTGCTATCGTTCGTGGTGTTACCGATAGGTGCGTTTAACATCACGTTCTCACTCGTGCCGATAATGGTAGGAGCTATTCTTTACGGTATGGGAACGGGTGCTTTTTTGGGCGGCGTTTTCGGCGTTGTCGTAGCGGCGCAGGTGGTGACGGGTATGGCAGGGGTTCTCAGTACAGAGATGTTTATGCTGCATCCCGCAGTTACGCTCGTGCTTTGCGTGCTCAAGGGTGTTGCGGCAGGCTTTGCCTCGGGCGCGGTTTTCAATATTCTGAAGAGCAAAAAGACGCTCGGCGTAATTTTGGCGGCGGTTGCTTGCCCTATCGTTAACACGGGTATATTCGTCGGCGGACTGTTCGTTTTTTACTATCCCTTGATGGAGACGTTTGCGGCGGCAAATGCATTTGCGGGTGCGGTTGCATTCATTTTCCTCGGCATAGTCGGACTCAATTTCATAGTTGAATTTTTGATAAACGTGCTTTTGGTTCCCGTCGTTTTGCGCGTTATAAAAATAATAATGCCGAAGGGTTAAGAGATATGGTTCTTGCGATAGATATAGGAAACACGCACACGGTCGTAGGCTGCTTTGAGGAGGACAGGATACTTTTTATTGAAAGAGTATCGACAAATCTCACCGCAACCGACCTTGAATACGCGGCAGTCATCAGAATGGCGCTTCATATACACGGAGTGACAAGCGACAGTATAGAGGGGGCTATAATTTCCTCGGTTGTGCCGACGGTAACGAATACCGTGCGCCGTGCGATAGAGAAGTATGCGCAGGTAAAGGTTACGGTAGTAGGACCGGGAGTCAAGACGGGGCTGAACATTCACATAGACAACCCCGCCCAGCTTGGAAGCGACCTTGCGGTTGACGCGGTTGCAGGTATAAACAACTATCCCGTGCCTCAGATAATCATAGATATGGGCACGGCGACGACCTTTTCGGTTATCGACAAAAACAAAAACTACATAGGCACGCTTATCACGACGGGTATGGCGATATCGGCAGAGGCACTTACCTCGCGCACGTCACAGCTTCCCCGAATTGCGTTCGAGCGGCCGAGCACCGTTGTCGGCAAGAATACGGTAGACAGTATGAGAAACGGACTTATGTATTCAAACGCGGCGGCTATAGACGGAATAGTTGAGCGCATAGAAGAGGAGCTTGGCGAGAGCTGTACGGTTATTGCAACGGGCGGTATGTCATCCGTTGTAACGCCTCTTTGCAAGAGAGAGATAATCACCGACGACGAGCTTCTTTTGAAGGGACTAATGATTATTTACAGAAAGAATAAACAGTAAAACGGGAAATCGGTTTGCTTTGAGAGAAAGCAAACCGATTTTTGCGTTTTTAGTACTCATTTTCTCTTGATTGTTGTGCTTATTATATGGTAAAATAACAGTTGATAAAAATTTTTTTCGGAGATATGAAATGAAAAGTGTTGTGCTTGACGGATTCGCTGTCAATCCGGGGGATCTGTCCTTTGATTTTTTAGCTAAATACGGAGAATATACGGTATATGATAAAACACCTCACGAAAAGGCTGCCGAGGTTATAGGGGAAGCTGATGCGGTATTTACCAACCGCGTAAAGATTGACTCGGCTATACTTGACGCTTGCCCGAATATAAAGTACGTAAGTGCTCTCGGTACGGGCTATGATATGATAGACGTTGCCGAGTGCAGAGCGCGCGGAATAGAGGTATGCAACGTGCCCGGGTATTCAACGCCGTCGGTTGCCCAGCTTGCCTTTACTTTGCTTTTGTCGCTTACCACCGACGTTGCGGGGCTGTGCGGCATCGTGCGAGAGGGAAAGTGGACGGGCGTGCCCGGATTTGCTTATCAAAAGGTGCGCTTTACAGAGCTTAAGGACAAGTGCGTTGGAATATACGGCTGCGGTGCTATAGGCGAGTGCTTTGCCAAAATCTGCCTTGCCTTCGGTATGCGCGTTCTTGCTTACAGACGCTCGGTCTCCCCTTGTGTAAAGGACGGAATCGAGTACGTTGACGAGGGGACTTTGCTATCCGAGAGCGACTATATTTCCTTCCATTGCCCGTTGACCGATGAGACTCGCGGGCTTGTTGATGCCGAGTTTATCGGTAGAATGAAGGATGGCGTTATTATCATAAATACCTCGCGTGGCGCGGTGCTGAATGAAGCCGACGTAGCGGCGGCACTATGCTCTGGGAAAATAGGGGGTGCGGGTCTTGACGTGCTTTGCGCTGAGCCTGCCGATCCTGATAATCCTTTGCTCAAAGCACCAAACTGTCTTATTACTCCGCACAGTGCGTGGACTAGTATCGAGTCAAGGCGCAGGCTGATAGATGTGCTTGATAAGAATTTATATAGCTTCGCTCGGACGGGGCAGGGAATCAACAGAGTTTTTTGAGGTGAATTATGCGCTTAGTAACGAGAAATCTTGTATACGAAACAGACAACCGAGCCGAGAAGGTGCAGGGAATCTCCCCGGAGAAGCTTATGGGAAACGCAGGGCTTGCGGCTGCAAAGGAAATACTTGCGGGACTTGATGCGACGGCTTCCGTCGTAGTGCTTTGCGGCAAGGGGAAGAACGGCGGCGACGGATACGTAATTGCCGAGGAGCTGTGGGAATATCGGTGTGACGTGAGCGTGTTTGAAGCTGAGTGCGATAAGAGAGACGCGGCAAGCGAGCTCTACCGCACGCGATTCAAGAAAAAGACCAAGAGCATATACTCGCTTACAGACGTGAAAAGACTCAGCCAAAAATGCGCCGAAGCGGATATTATAATCGACGCTCTTTTCGGTGTTGGATTTCACGGGGAAATGCCGAACACCGAGGGCGAGGCTATTTTGATAGCCAACGCATCAATGGCAAAGAAAATTGCGATTGATATTCCCTCGGGATGTAACTCGGATAGCGGTGCTTGCTCGGATATTTGCTTCCGCGCAGACCTTACCTTGACTATGCAGTACGTAAAATGCGGTATGCTTATATACCCTGCACGCGAATACTGCGGGGAGGTGCGGGTGTGTGATATCGGTGTTGACAGGGCTGATATTGAGAATAATATATCCTTCAACTACCGTACTGTAGAGGATGCCGAGCTGAAAGAGTACTTACGCTCACGCCCGCTTGACTCGCACAAAGGGACTTTCGGCAGACTTATGCTTATATGCGGCTCTGACAGTATGACGGGGGCGGCGGCTCTCGCGTGCGAGGGGGCTTTGCGTATGGGCGTGGGGCTTGTAGAGCTTGTGTGCACTGAAAAGGTCTCCCGCGCGGTATCGGCACTTTGTCCCGAGGTCATATATACGGTAGTGCCGAGCGTTGACGAATGGAATGAGGACGTCTTTGAGAGGATAGTTATGCACTCTCTTGAGGCATCAGCCATAGTCGTTGGGTGCGGACTCGGTATGAGTCCTCGCGCTGAGGAGCTGATACGACTGCTTTCCTCTATTGCGGGCTGTCCGCTTCTTATTGATGCAGACGGACTCAATTCCCTTGACGGCAAGGTAAAGATACTCGCAAACTCGCCGAGAGACATCCTTATAACTCCACATCCGAAGGAGTTTGCGCGGCTTATCTACTGCGATATCGAGGACGTGCTGAAGGACAGGATATATGCAGCCTGCCGTGTCAGCGAGGGGTGCGGTATCAACGTGCTTCTCAAGGGCGCTTCGACCGTTATTGCCGCCCGTGACGGTATGCGTTATATAAACGCAAGCGGAAACTCAGGCCTTGCCAAAGGGGGCTCGGGCGACGTGCTCTCGGGTATGATAGGAGCACTTCTTGCGCAAGGTACAGAGACGGGACTTGCGGCGGCATTGGGTGCATATTTGCACGGAAAGGCGGCGGAGATGCTCGCAGAAGAGTATTCTTTGGCGGGCGTGCTTCCGAGAGAAATTCCCGCGGCGGCGGCAAGATATTTGGCTAAACTCAAATAAAATTAAAATAAACAGGCATTTTTTGTAGGTTTTTAATAAGAATCAAACGAATTTTATGCAAAAATAGTGTTTTTTTGTAGAAATGTGTTGATTTTGTGAACGAAAACTGATATAATGTAAATGTATAAAATACCCGTGCATATAATATTAAACGGGAAAAATTAATTTTATATACTGCATTTTTATTAAAGGAGGAACAATATGATTATTTGTCCAAAATGCAACAAAGAGTTAGAAGACGGAACTCAGGTTTGTGACGCGTGCGGCGAGATCCTCTCGGCACCCGAAGCAGCACCCGAGGCAGCAAAGCCCGCTTTTAACGTAAAGAAACTTGCCGTAATAGGTGTTGCGGCGGTAGCGGTTATTATACTCGCTATTTTTATCGGCTCTCTTATCTTTGGCGGTGGATCGCCTGACTACGCCCTTTACATAAAGGACGGCGAGATGGTATTCGCTAACAATTTCAAGAAGCCCTATGAGGTAACCGACGAGCTTGCTGACGGCGTGGAGAATTCCCAGCTTGCAAGCATGGCTGACCAGCTCGGCTACTATACCTATCTCACCGATGATGGCAAAAAGCTGTTCTACATTGATGACGGTGACGATCTTTATTACAGAGATGCAACAAATGCTAAGGCTGAGGCTAAGAAGCTTGCTTCCGGCATTAGCGGCAGATTTATGGTAAACGAGAAGGGCAACATTGTTACTTATATTAAGGACGGTTCGCTCTATCAGCACGATCTTAAGGATCAGACAAAGATAAAGGGTGACGTTGACGGCTTTATTGCAAGCCTTGACGGAAAGAAGATCATTTTCTCAATTTCTGATGCTGAGGAAAAGCAGGATCTTTACCTCAAGAACGGTAAGAAGGATGCAGAAAAGATTGCAAGCAATATAGAAGACGTTCTTTACGTAAACAAGAGCTTCTCCAAGATCTACGTATTGAAGGAAGATGCAGTATACCTTAAGGACGGCTCGAAGGATCTTGCGAAGATCTGCTCTGACGTTGAAAGCGTAATTAAGTTCTATGAGGACGGAACCTTCTACTACGTAGAGAAGGAAGAAGAGAAAGCCGAAGATGCAGAGATGCCTACCGAGACATCGGATATTATCGACAGATTGGTAGAGGAAGCTACGGATACGCTTTGCTTCTTCAACGGCAAGGAAAAGAAGGTTATTACAACTCAGTACTACAATGGCGGCAGATCTGTTTGCTATGACAAAGAGATACTCGCTTACTGTGCTGTAAACCGTTCCGAGATAACAGACAAGGACTACGAAGATGGGCTTTACGGTCTTGATGAGTTTACTGAATGGTACATCGCAATCGAGGATAAGGCTGCTAAGATAGACCTTGATGATATTTACGGTGTTCGTATCGCAAGAAACGGTAAGGTTGCTTACGTATGGACGGTAGAGAAGGAAGAAGAGAAGGACGACGGTGTTGACGAGGCTGATGAAGCACCCGCTGAAAAGGAGCCTACCGCAACCCTTTACAAGATCAAGCTCTCTGACAGCGTAGGAAAGGCTGAGAAGTTTGACGAGGAGGTATATCCCTCCAGCATCGGCGTTACAAGCGCAGGCAACGTTATCTACTATAAGGACGTAAAGGACGGCAAGGGCGATCTTTACGTAGACAAGGTAAAGATAGATACCGACGTAGCTCTTTCCAGCTATGCATACCTTAAGGATTCCAAGAAGATCCTTTACTTCTGCGATATGGACGAGAAGGGCGAAAAGGGTACGCTTAAGATAGCTACGCTCAAGGGCAAGTCCACGAAGGTTGGCGACGACGTATATGATTACGAAATTACTCCCAACGAGGATATCCTCTTCCTCAAGGACTACAAGAACTACAAGGGCGAGCTTCACCTCTTCACAGGAAGCAAGGCAAAGAAACTTGACGATGACGTAGTTGGTATTATCGGCTACACAAGCTACACGAAGTCTGTAGCTGCTCAGTACGGCTGGATCAAGGACTAATTGATCTGACAGAAAAACAATTAAAAAAGGTTACCGCGAAAGCGGTAACCTTTTTTGCGCTATAGATTTTATTTCGTCATTTTTTCCTGCTTTACTTTATGGTCTATTATGTGACGGGAGGAAAGCTCGCGGTGGATATCCTCGACAGAGATCCCCATCTCAACCATAAGCACCATTACGTGATACGCGAGGTCTGCTATTTCATACACCGTTTCTGCCTTGTCGTTTGCCTTGCCTGCGATTATGACCTCGGTGCATTCCTCGCCTACCTTTTTAAGAATCTTATCTATGCCTTTTTCAAAGAGATAGGTCGTATAAGAGCCCTCGGGCTTGTCTTTTTTTCTGCCTACGAGAAGCTCATAGAGACCTTCAAGAGAGAACTCGTGAAGCTCGGGGTTCTGATATACCTCTTTCGTAAAGCAGGAAAAGCTTCCCGTGTGGCAGGCAGGGCCCTTCGGCTTTACTACAACGACGAGAGCGTCGTTGTCACAGTCGGCAGTAATAGAGACTATTTCCTGGTAGTTTCCGCTTGTCTCGCCCTTTAGCCAAAGCTCGTTTCGTGAGCGTGAAAAGAAGCAGGTCAGCTTCTTTTCGATTGATATCTCAAGGCTCTCGCGGTTCATATACGCGACGGTCAGCACCTTTTTTGAAGCTTCGTCAACTACGACTGCGGGAATAAGTCCCTTTTCGTCAAATTTAAGTTCGTTTATATCAAGCATGTTTTATAACCTCACTGTAATATTGTTCTTTTGCATTTCAGCTTTAAGCTCGGGTATTTTTATCTCACCGAAGTGGAATACCGATGCGGCAAGCGCCGCGTCTATATCGGGTATTTCACGGAAGAGATCGGTGAAGTGTGAGACAGCCCCCGCCCCGCCCGATGCTATTACGGGTACGTTTACGGCTTCACATACGGCACGCAGAAGCTCTATATCAAAGCCACCCTTAACACCGTCCGTGTCGATTGAGTTGACGACTACCTCGCCGGCACCAAGACCGACGCATTTTTTGATCCATGATATAGCTTCCATTCCCGTGTCCTCGCGTCCGCCCTTTGAGAAAACGCGAAACTCGCCGTCGATACGCTTTATATCGGCTGAAAGCACAACGCACTGGCTGCCGTATTTCTCTGCGGCTTCTTTTATGAGAAACGGATTTTTTATAGCGCCCGAGTTTACGCTTACCTTGTCTGCTCCGCATTTGAGCACTCGGTCAAAGTCTGAGAGAGTATTGATACCGCCACCTACCGTAAGAGGAATAAAGATAGTTTCAGCGACCTTTCGCAGAATATCGGTAAAGAGCGCACGTCCCTCGTAAGATGCGGTTATGTCATAGAAAACGAGCTCGTCAGCCCCGCACTCTGAGTAGTAGCGTGCAAGCTCTACGGGCGAGCTTACGTCGCTCAGCCCCTCAAAGTTTACACCCTTGACTACCCGTCCGTTTTTAACGTCAAGGCAGGGAATTATTCTTTTCGTTATCATTTTGCCACCTCGACTGCGTCTGAAATCTTAATTGAGCCCTCGTAGTACGCTCTGCCTATTATAGCGGCATAGAGGTTCATTTCTCTGAGCTTTTTCACGTCGTCGAGAGAGCTTACACCGCCTGAAGCCGTAATGTCAAGCGAATATTCTTCGCTCAGACGTTTGTAGAGAGCGAGATTAGTGCCCTTCATAGCTCCGTCCTTTGATATATCCGTGATAATGAAGGTGCCAATGCCTTCATCCTTCATCTCACACAGAAACGCGTCAAGGGTATACTGCGACTGCTCAAGCCACCCCTTTATCGCGATATAGCCGTCGCGGAAATCCGCACCTACCGCAATTTTGTCTTTGTATTTTGAGACGGCGGCACGAAGGAAGGCTCTGTCGGTGACTGCCGCCGTGCCGATGATAACGCGGTCAACACCGCACTCGATGTATTTATCTACCGTGTCCATTGAGCGAATACCGCCGCCTATCTCACAAAATAGCGAGGTCTCGCGAGCTATTTCGGCAACCTTGTCGATGTTCGGTGTAGTTCCGAGCTTAGCCCCCTCAAGGTCAACGAGATGTATAGAATCAGCACCCTCTGCCTCAAAGTGACGGGCAATTTCTATGGGATTGTCTGAGTAAACTGTCATTTTGTTGTAGTCGCCGTGCAGAAGTCTGACGGCACAGCCTCCGTAGAGGTCTATTGCGGGAAATATTTTCATACCATATCCTCCTCGCAAAACGCACGAAGTATTCTCATGCCGACATCTCCGCTTTTCTCAGGATGAAACTGACATCCCATAATATTGCCACGCTCGACTGCCGCCGTAAGCGCGTGTCCGTACTCTGCGGTTGCAACAACGCTGTCCCCGCAGCCGTCGGCAAAAAACGAGTGTACGAAATATACGTACTCTCCCTCGTTTACGTAGCGCAGAAGCTTGCTTTCCTTTGTTTTGTTAAGCGAATTCCAACCTATGTGGGGAACCTTGAGGCTTGGTGCGACGTAGTCCTTTATAGGAACTATACTGCCCCCAAGAAGTCCCAGCCCCTCACATTCGCCAAATTCATAGCTGCGCTCAAAGAGCAGCTGCATACCAAGGCATATTCCCATAATTTCCTTGCCCTCTGCCGCAAGCGTGCGGATAAGAGAGGTAAGCCCGAGAGCGTCAAGCTTAGCCTTTGCATCGGCAAAAGCGCCGACACCCGGCAGAATTATTTTGTCTGCCCGTGCAATTTCATTTTTGTCAGAGGTGACTATACTGTCAGCCCCTATATATTTAAGAGAAGAGCAAAGCGAGAAAAGATTCCCTACTCCGTAGTCGATTACTGCTATCATCAGAGAGTTCCTTTTGTTGACGGAATTTTGTCCTTGTTTTTTTCGTTTATAGAAAGAGCCTTGCCGAGACTTCTTGCGACAGATTTGAAGGTTCCTTCGATTATGTGGTGCGAGTTTTTGCCGCATATCTGTCTTATGTGAAGCGTTATTCCCGCTTCGCGAGCAAATGCAACAAAGAATTCCTCGCACAGCTCACAGTCAAAGTCGGCTACCTTATAAGAGTAAAATCTGAACTTTGAGAAAAGTCCGCCTCTGCCCGAGATATCGACTGCACTCATAATAAGCGTCTCGTCCATAGGAATGGTTACTGTCGCGTATCTTTCAATACCTCTTTTGTCTGCCATAGCGTCAGCGAAAGCTTTACCGAGGCAAATTCCGATATCCTCTGTCGTGTGGTGGTAGTCTACGTATGTGTCGCCCACGCATTTTACGTCTAAGTCAAAGCCGCCGTGACGCGCAAAAAGCGTGAGCATGTGGTCAAGAAAACCGCATCCTGTATCTATATTGCTTTTTCCTTCGCCGTCTATATTGAGGGAGAGTGTGATGTCCGTCTCGCTCGTTTTTCTTGTAATTTGTGCCTCTCTCATACGTTTTTCTCCTTTAATATTTCGTGAATCTTATCAATAAGACACTCGCATTGCTCGCGTGTGCCTACTGTGATTCTGTTGTAGTCGGATATGCGCTCACGCTCGAAGTGGCGCACGAGTATTCCGTGTGCCTTAAGCGAGAGGTAAAGCTCCTCTCCGCCTATTTCATTGCTTTTTGCAAAGACGAAATTTGCGCTTGAGTCGGTGCATTCAAAGCCGAGCGCACGAAGCTCTTTTTGCAGATACTCTCTGTTTTTTGCTATCTCTTTTGCGTTGTTCATATAATAATCGTCGTCGCAAAGAGCCGCGTACCCCGCCGCCGCAGTCATACGGTTTACGTTGTAGGGATTAGTCGAGTATTTTATGGTGTTAAGGTCGGCTATAAGCGACGCGTCCCCTATTCCGATACCCAGCCTTGCTCCCGCAAGCGAACGGGATTTTGAGAAGGTCTGCGTTACGAGCAGGTTTTTGTATTTCTTCGTAAGAGGCACGGCGCTCTCGCCGCCAAAGTCGATATACGCTTCGTCGATTATAACCACTCTTTCGGGGTTAGATGCGACGATTTTTTCTATATCTGAAAGCGGCATATAAATTCCCGTCGGGGCGTTTGGGTTTGCGATAACTATGTTCTCGCGTGTGCCAATATAATCGAGCGGGTTAATTGAAAGGTCGTCCTTTAGAGCTACTGTGCGGTAGGGTATACGGCTAAGCTCTGCAAAAACAGAGTAAAAGCCGTAGGTGATATCCGCAAACGCTATCGGGTGCGCCTCGTCCGAGAAAGCCATAAATGCGAAATTCAGCACCTCGTCCGAGCCGTTTGTTAAAATTACGTTTTCCTTGCCCACACCAAAATATTCAGCCGCTTTTTCTGTCAGAGCGGCACAGGTGGGGTCGGAGTAAAGCTCACATCTGCCCGCTTCCGCACTCGCCGCCGCAACAGTTGCGGGGGAAGGTGGGTAGGGGGATTCGTTTGTATTGAGCTTTATATATTTCGTGTCCTTCGGCTGCTCTCCCGGTGTGTACGGGATAAGTGCAGCAAATCTTTCTGAGAAAAATCTACTCATATCTGTTATCAGTCCTCTGTTCTTACGGTAGCGCTCCTTGCGTGAGCGTCAAGCCCTTCCTTGCGCGCAAAATAAGCAACCTTGTCAGCAACCTTTGAAAGTGCATCCTTCGTGTAGTAGGTAAACTGCGATTTCTTCGTGAAATCGTCTACAGAGAGAGGGGAAGAAAAGCGTGCCGAGCCGCTTGTGGGAAGCGTGTGGTTCGGACCTGCAAAATAGTCGCCGAGAGCCTCGGGACAGTACTTGCCCATAAATATCGAGCCCGCGTGCTTGATGCGGTCAAGATAGTCGAAGGGATTGTCTACGCATATCTCAAGATGCTCCGGTGCTATTTCGTTTGCTATATCAATAGCGAGGAAAAGGTCGTCCTCTGCAACTATTATCTTTCCGTTATTGTCGATAGAAGCACGTGCTATCTCCGCGCGGGGAAGCTCGGGAATCTGTTTTTCGAGCTCGTCCGACACTGCACGGGCAAAGTCCTCGCTGTCGCACACGAGAACGGCACTCGCCATTCTATCGTGCTCTGCCTGCGAGAGCAGGTCTGCCGCTATGTGACGGGGGTTGTTTGATTTGTCAGCTACGACTAAAATCTCACTCGGGCCTGCTATCATATCGATAGAGACCATACCGAACACCTGCTTTTTTGCTTCGGCTACGTATGCGTTTCCGGGACCTACTATCTTGTCTACCTTTGGCAGAGTCTCCGTGCCGTAAGCAAGTGCTGCTACCGCCTGCGCTCCGCCTACCTTGAATATTCTGTCAACACCTGCTATCTTTGCCGCCGCTAAGATTACGGGATTAACTCGTCCGTCAGGGGACGGCGGTGTTACCATAACTATCTCCGAGCAGCCCGCTATCTTTGCAGGGATACTGTCCATAAGCACGGTCGAAGGGTACGCGGCAGTACCGCCCGGAACGTAGAGACCTACTTTTTCGATAGGTGTTATCTTTTGTCCCGTAACCACGCCTTCTTTTTCGCTTATAATGAAGCTCGTGCGTACCTGCTTTTCGTGAAAGGCGCGTATGTTTTCCGCCGCCTCGCGAATGACGTCGAGAAACTCGGGCTCGACCGACGAGAAGGCTTCATCTATTTCCTCGGGTGAAACCTCAAGCGTGGTGAGTGTGGCACGGTCGAACTTTTCCGAGTAGTAATAGAGTGCCGCATCTCCCTCCGCCTTTACCTTTTCTATTATATCCCCGACAACACCCTCAACGTCGGGGGATATGTTGTCACGGGCGAAGATCTCGCTGTTTTCAACCTCGCCCCATTTGTATATTTTAATCATCCTGCTTTACCTGTTCCTTCAGTGCACTTAAAATCTTTGCAATTTCTGCGTTTTTGAATTTGTAGCTTGCGCGGTTTACTATAACGCGCGCGGAAAGCGGTACTATTTCCTTTTTCACCTCAAGGTCGTTTTCGCGCAGAGTCGTGCCCGTCTCTACTATATCTACTATAACGTCGGAGAGGTTAAGTATCGGCGCTATCTCAATCGAGCCGTTGAGCTTGATTATATCAATATCACGGCAGATAGATGCGTAGTATGAAGATGCTATCCTCGGGAATTTCGTTGCCACGCGAAGAGTTCTCTCACCGCGGTCAACGAAGTCCCGCTTTGCCGCTACTGCCATACGGCACTTGCCGACGTTGAGATCAAGCATTTCGTATATATTGGGCTCGTATTCAAGCAAAATATCCTTGCCTGCAACACCGATATCTGCCGCACCGCGCTCAACGTAAATTGAAACGTCCGACGGCTTTACCCAGAAATAGCGTATCTGCTTTTTCTCGTTTTCAAATATCAGCTTTCTGCTGTTTTCGTGGATAGACGGGCAATCATAGCCTGCCGCCTCGAACATTGAAAGCACCTTTTCGCCGAGTCTGCCCTTAGGTAATGCTATGTTTATCATATTTCTGCCTCCCATAGTTTTACCGTTTCCTTGGTACGAAGCTTCTCGGGCACTGCTTTTTGCGCTGTCACACTTTTGCCTTCAAGAGTGAGCTTGTTTACTGCGTTTTTAATCTTCTCGGTGCTGACCGTATCGTCGTAGAGCAAAAGCACGTCTACGTCGTAGCCGTCACCTTCACCGCCGAGACCTTCGAGCAGGTCAAGGTAGAGAGCAAAGCCGACAGCACCCGATCTTCTGCCCATTCTCTGCATAAGTCGGTCGTATCTTCCGCCCGAGAGCACACCCGATGAGATTCCGTCAAGGAAGCCCTTGAAAACTATGCCGCTATAATATTTCATATTGCTGACTATAGAAAAGTCAAAGTATATTCTGTCCTCGTATCCCGAACCGCACAAAAGCGAATACAGCTCCTTTATCTCGCAGAGAGCCGCCTGCGCCCGCTCAGTCTTGCATATTCCTTCAAGCGTGGGTATTACGTCAGAGAGCTTTCCGTAAATCGAAGCAAGAGAAGAGAGAAGGGCAAGCTCGCACTCACCTATCCCGTTTTGGCGGCAGATGCGCTCTATGTCGTGAGTGTTCTTTTCCTTTATACAGTCAAGAATCTCACCCTTTACCTTTACGTCGGTTGACACACCGTCAATCACCGACGCGAGAATGTCAAGGTGAGATATGTCAAGTATGAAGCTCTCGCTTATACACTCAAGGCTCTTTACGGCAAGCAAAACCGCCTCGTATACGTCGTAGAGGTCAATGTCGCCTATGCACTCAAGCCCCGTTTGCATTATTTCCTTATACTGATGCGTGCTCTCGGATACTCTGTATACGTTTTCGTTATAGTATACCTTGCTTTTGACACCCTCGTATTCCTCGGCATTCTTTATGATAGAGAGGGTAACGTCGGGCTTTAGAGCCATCAGCTTTCCGTTTGTGTCGTTGAAGGTTATGACCCTGTCGCTGACAAGGAAATCCTTGTTTTTGGAATACAGCTCGTATTCCTCGAATTTGCTCATTTTGTACGGTAGATATCCGTATTTTTTATATAAGGAACGAAGCGAAAATACAGCCCTTTCCTCATTTCTTTGAAGTTCTTTCGTCATGTTAATCAGCCTGCTTTAATCTTTCAATTACTTTTTCATATCCGCCGCATCCGTACTCGATGCACTTGCTTACGCGGGATATAGTTGCGGTGCTCGCGCCCGTTTCCTTTGATATGGTCGCGTAGTTCACCTTGTTTTTAAGCATTTTTGCAACCTTGAGTCTTTGCGATATGTCAAGAATCTCCTTGATGGTACATGCGTCCTCAAAAAATTCGTAACATTCCTCAAGATTTTTAAGGGATAAGATTGCTTTGAAAAGCTCGTCAGTATCATGGCTCTTCCAAGTGTTCATGGCGCACCTCCGCTGTTTTTGATTTGTGGCTTTATAAGTTTATGCTTTTACTATTATGTCGCGTTATCACTTTAGCACGCTAAATTATAGCACATAAACCTTGAAAAGTCAATAGGGAATTGAAAAAATAATAATATGAACGGGAGTGTTTTGAAAAAAATTAAATTTATAATAGGTTTTTATTATTGACAACAGAAGGCTTATATGGTAAAATATCAAAATGTAATGGGATGTAGCCAAGCGGTAAGGCACCAGACTTTGACTCTGGCATTTCGATGGTTCGAACCCATCCATCCCAGCCAGAAAAAAGCACTTGCGTAAGCAAGTGCTTTTTTCAATGAAGCGCGCTGACGCGCATGAAGCGAGTTGCGCAGCAACTCGTGAAGCAGGGCTTCGCCCTATGAAGCGTGCCTTCGGCACACGGAAAGGATACCGCGCGCTTCGCTTCATGGCGGCAACGCCGCCGCTTCATACAAGCCGTAGGCTTGTGCTTCATATTCGCGAAGCGAATGCTTCATTTTTTCGACTCTAAAGTTTTTCAAAATTTCGTAGATGTATTTCGGCTTTTTCGGGTCTGTAGACAGGTTCAAACCGGCGAAATAGTTGAAATGTTTACAGAATTGTGGTACAATGAGGCAAAGAAAGGCGGTGCTGTGATGTTTGGTGCAATATACGGAGACGTTATAGGCTCGTATTACGAGGTGCACTGCACGAAGGATTACGGGTTTGAATTCAAATCGGACAGTACTTTTACCGATGATTCTGTGTTGATAGCGGCGGTATGCAGTGCCATACTCTGCAATCCTGCTGATATTTCAAGGTGGGGTGTTCGCACTCGCTCGGAAGAATATGCGGCATACTACCGCCAATATTTTTCACGCTATAAGGATGCGGGATTCGGTAATATGTTTGCCGATTGGGCAAGGGATCCGTATGCAAGACGGGTGCATAGCTATGGAAACGGTGCGGCTATGCGTGTGATTCCTATTGGTTATGCGTACGAAAGCTTAGAGCAAACACTTCTTCAAGCGAAGGCAAGCTGTCTTTGTACTCACGCTCACCGCGAGGCTGTCTCGGGGGCGCAGGCGGTTGCTTCTGCTGTTTTTTTAGCGAGAAGCGGCGAGGGGAAGGACAGTATTCGGGAATATATCGAAAAGAAATTCAAATATGACCTTTCAAAGCCGTTGTCAAGCATCAAAAAAACTCACGTTTTTGACAGTCGTACATCGTATAGCGTTCCGCCCGCAATCATTGCTTTCTTGGAATCTACAGATTATGAAAGCGCAATCAGAGGTGCTATTTCTCTCGGCGGGGATGCTGACACGCAGGCATGTATAGCCGGCGGTATTGCAGAAGCATTTTACAAGGAAATACCCGAGCATATCAAACGCTTTTGCGAAAGCAGAATAGACAGCTCGATAAAAGATAGGGTGAAAGAATTTAATCAAAAGTTTATGAAATAAAACACAAAAGCCGCAGTTCTTTTTTGAACTGCTGCTTTTGGTTAGTTTACCTCGTCTCTGTCGAAATTATAGTTGACCTCACTGTCCCAGTCGACCGATATCTCTGTGCCGTTGTAGGTAAGCTTGCCCGTGCGAGTCGGGTCTTTCTTGTTGATATCGGTTTCCTTTACGCAAAGGATACCGTCTCTTAAAAAGAGAGTGACGTCGTGCGACGAGCCTTCCGTCAGCGAAAATATCGTTTCATTTGTTGTATAGTCTATGATTACAATTTGTCTGATAACTATTCCGCTACCCAATTCCATAACAAAGCAAAACTCGGGATATCCGTCGCCTGTAAGGTCGGATAAATAGAAGCTTCGGCAATAGTGGCCTGTTCCGCCTATAAGCTTTTCGCCGTCTGCATATACTGTATAATCATCCAGATTGTATTCAACTATTATGTAATCAAACTCGGGTATTGGCAGACAAAAATACGGGTAACGCTCGGGGTCCTCGTCGGGATGGTATACGTCCCATATTCTCGTACCTGTTGCGGTTTTCGCTAAAGGGTCTTGCTCTTCCTCGTCACCCGAAGGCTGTTGCGTTTCATCTGTGCTTGTGACCGAGGGCTTTTGCTCTCCCTCCGTGTCCGAAGGCAGAGAGCCTTTTGCGCATGAGCATAAAAGCAGGGCGAGTGTGAGAAGCGTTAAAAGGAAAATTGCCGTTTTTTTCATGGTTTCTACCTCCTGTTTTGTGGGTGATAAAACAAAAATCGCATAAGGATATCGGGGCATAGCTCCCGTCATTCTTATGCGAAACATATTATCTTTGCTTTTTAGTTTGGTGAGACTATGCCTTCACGTGTAATCTTGTACCTATATTGTAGCACGAAATCTCGGTTTTTTCAAGTGTTTTTGGTATATTTACCCTTTTGTGATATTTCTGTGAAATATCGATGCTTTCTCTTGCTTTGCAATTTAAGGTGTGATATAATATACAAGTAACGTTGCCTTTTGAGGTGGATTTTGATGAAAAGAACTGCGGTTTTATCTTTAATACTTGCGCTTTTGATGCTCGTTTGTCCGTTTGCAGCTCTTTCCGTTTCGGCGGCAGAGACGACGGCGGCAAAGACAGAGAAGCCCGAGAAGACTGAAAATGGAGTCATTCTTGAGACGGTTAACCTTATTTTTGTAAACAGAAACAAAAAGGGCGCGGGCTATTCCTGGGACAATATAAACAAGACGATGACACTCACCAATGCGACGATAGACACGACCGACACCTACGGACTTCGTTTGCCCGAGGATTGCACGCTTGTGCTTGAGGGAAAGAATATAATCAGAGCCTCGGGATGCGCTCTGTCGATTGAGGGCAATCTTACGGTCAAGGGAAGCGGCTCCTTGACGCTTCACTCTGACGGATACGGAATCAACGCATCATCCACCGATATGAACAAAAAGCTGACCTTCGTATCCGGCTCGGTTACCGTAAACTCAAAGGGTGATGGCATTTACAGCGAGTATGCACAGGTTACGCAAAACGACCGTGCCAAGCTTGAGATAAATGCAGGTGAGGGCGCTTATGCGATAAACGCAAGACAGGTGAAGCTGCTCGGCGGCTCGTTTAAGGCAAACGCATCGGTGCTTTCGAGAGATATAAAGGTAGCGGATATTAAGCTGAATATAAGCAGTGCATCTTCTGCGTTTATAATCGACGGAGCGAGCAGTGAGTCTCCTTATGAAAAGATAAAGCTATCCGACGTCAAGCTGACGGCGGGCGAGAGCGAGAGTGCGGCTTCGGTTTGCGAGAGCTATTCGGGACAGAAATACGTCTCGACCACCCCTCACAAAAAATACACGAAGGCAAGCCTTGCGCTTGAATGGATAACAGGCAAGGAAATCTCGGGCACGGGATATGTCGACTTTATCTTGATAGGCGTTGGTGTTTTAGTAGTAGGTGCGTTTATAGCAACACCGTATATTCTTAATAAAAAGGATAAGCAGAAGATAGAAGCTGCAAAGGCGGCGGCAAGAGAAGAAGAAAAACGCAACC
>JAZORU010000027.1:0-28133 GCA_045656765.1 Eubacteriales bacterium | reverse complement strand
AAGTTATGAGTTATGATGCGCCGTCGCGCAGTTATGATGTGCCTTCGGCACAGTTTGAAGAATCTTGGCAATCATATCATAACGCGAGGCGCAGCCTCGCTCATAACGGCGAGCGCAAGCGAGCCTTATAACTCTAAACTCTTTATTCCCCTCTCCCCGCAAACGCAAAAAAGCACCGTATAAACGGTGCTTTTTCGGGTTAATTTTTCGGTTTGATTACTTAATCTCAACAGTTGCGCCTGCTGCCTCGAGAGCTGCCTTAAGTGCATCAGCCTCTTCCTTGGAAGCGCCTTCCTTAACAGCCTTGGGAGCACCCTCAACGAGATCCTTTGCGTCCTTAAGTCCGAGACCTGTAGCCTCACGAACAGCCTTGATAACGTCGAGCTTCTTAGCGCCGAAGTCCTTAAGAATTACGTCGAACTCGGTCTTCTCTTCTGCAGCGGGAGCAGCAGCGCCTGCAACAGCAGCGCCTGCAACTGCTACGGGAGCAGCGGATACGCCGAATTCTTCCTCGAGAGCCTTAACGAGATCGTTGAGCTCGAGTATAGTGAGTGCCTTTATTTCTTCAAGAATTGCAGTTGTCTTTTCAGTAGCCATTTTTGTGTTCCTCCTAAAATTACAATAAAATTTTTCTGTGCGTTTAACTTACGCTTCTGTAGTTTCCGTAGCTGCTTCTGCCGGTGCTTCTTCTGCTGCCGGTGCATCCTCTGCTACGCCGCCGTCCTTGTCGATAATTGCCTGAAGTACACGGGCAAAACCGTAAAGGGGGCTCTGGATGCTTCCCATGAGTCGTCCAATAAGGATTTCCTTTGAAGGAATGCTTGCAAGCTCGTTTACCGTGTCAGCGCCAACTACAGCACCGTCGATAAAGCCGGCTTTGATTTCAAAGCTCTCAACCTTTTCAGCATATTCCTTGAGGATCTTTGCAGGAGCAACGGGGTCAGACGTGCTGATGGCAAGAGCGGTCATGCCTTCAAGATACTGCTTCATATCGCCGTAGCCTACTTTGTCGCAAGCTCTGCCTGTGATAGAGTTCTTGATAACCGCGTAATCAACGCCTGCTGCACGGAGTGCCGCACGCATCTTTGTGTCATCCTCAACGGTGATTCCCTGGTAGTTTACGAGTACGCCCGAAACTGCACCCTGCAACTTCGCTGCGAGCTCTTCAACCATGCCCTGCTTCTTTTCAAGAATTACATTGCTTGGCATTTTTGTGTTTCACCTCCGAAATTAACCTGTGCCGCCTGTATCCGTGACGGCAAAAAAATAAATCCTGTTCCGTACAAGCATAGCTCGGCCGAAAAAGGACAGTAATAGTCATAAAATGATTATTAAAATTCCTCCTCGGCAGGAAAGTGCAAGCACTTTTACCGAAACCTGCTGTCTTTGGATACCCGAGTATTATATCAGCATATTCGATATTTGTCAAGGGGTTTTTTATATTTTTTTGAAAATTTCCCGATTTTATTGCGGCTTAGTATTGAAAAAGAGTCGGCGTGGGGGTATAATTAAAGAAAAACAAAAGGCAATCTCTCATTTGAAAGGGTGCACAACGCACGTGTCAGCTATGGAAAACAGGAATTTACACAATTTAAGCTTGCAGAATAAGATTCCGCGCGTTTGCGCGATACACGACCTGTCCTCGTTTGGCAGGTGCGCGCTTACCGTGGTCATCCCTGCTCTGTCGGCACTCGGTATCCAGACAATTCCCCTGCCCACCGCGCTTATGAGCACGCACACGGGCGGATACACCGATATTTATATGAGAGAGCTATCCTCTGATATGCAAGCAATGTACCGTCATTGGAAGTCGCTTGGCGTGCACTTTGATGCGATATACTCGGGCTTCGTGCTCGACGCGGCGCAGGGGCATATTATAGACGAGGTCATAAGCGAATTCGGCTCGTCCGACACGCTCGTGCTCGTTGATCCCGTTATGGGTGACGGCGGTCAGCTTTATTCTACCTGCACGGACGACATGAAGGATACGATGCGCCGCCTATGCACACGCGCAGACGTAATCACTCCGAATCTTACCGAGGCTTGCCTTCTTTGCGGCGTGCCCTTCCCCGCGCATCCGATAGAAAGCAAGGCACAGGCAGAGGAAATTTGCTCAAGACTGCTCGCAGAGCTTCTCACCCTTGCCCCGAGGGTCGCAATTACGGGTGTTGAATACAAGGACGGTGAGCACGAGTACGTTCTTACCGCGGCAGCAACGCGCGAGAGCGCACACAGCTTCCACCCTCAAAAGAAAATAGGCTCGCACTACCCCGGCACTGGCGAGCTTTTCGCTTCGGTTATGCTCGGTCTTTTGCTTCGCGGCGAGGATTTTGAGTCAGCTTGCGAGTTTTCAGGCAGATTCGTGGCAGATTCTATCACGCTTTCCGAGAAATACGGCGACGAAAAACGCTTCGGCACGGCGCTTGAGCCCGCGCTTATGAAGCTCGCCCACGATATTTATGAAAAGACTCAAAAATAAGTAACGATTACAACAAAAACGGCAGAGTGTTCTCTGCCGTTTTTTCATTTTCTCTTATCTCTTATCTATGCTCTCTTATCTTTTATCTATTTCACTATCTTCCCCGTGTATCTGGTCAGCGTGACGTCTGTGCCGTGGTCGGAGCGAAGCATCGTATTTGCATCGGTGAGCTTGTACGTGTAATCAACCGTAAAGCCCGCAAGCGTTACGTGCAAGGTCTCACCCTCTACCGTCCACGAGCCGTCTATCGTATTCAAAACGATGCCGTTTGCGTTCGTCTGATAATACTTAAGTTTTCCGTCCTCGTTAATTTCCCAATATTCAGGTGAACCGTGCGTAAACCACTCACTCTCGGGCAATGCCCAAGTGCCTACAAGAGTCGGCGCGAGTGCCGTAGTGTCCGTGGGCGCCGTGGTATCGTCGGGCGCGCCGCCGTTGTTCTTTACCACAACAATAACCACGCAGGTGATAAGCAACACCGCAAGAAAGGCAGAAATAGCTATTATTACGCTCTTTTTCATATTATACCTCTGTTGTTTTTATTTAAAACCGAAATATTTCTAAGTTGAGTATACACTAAAGGGTGAATTTTGTCAAGCATAAAGGTGTACGTACAACAAAAAGCACGACGCCGTTTTTACGGTGACGTGCTTTTTCGGTTATCTTTTGTAGTTCGTATAGAAGAACTGATGGTCGATTACCATTTCGGTATCGGTATTTACGAAATTATCGTATTTCGACGAGCGAATCGAATGGAAAAACAGAATGCTGTCGCTGACACGGTAGCCCTCAAGGACTATTTTTGCGGAAATAATGCACTTTTCGCTCGGTGCCTTGTAAATACTTCCGCTGACGGCAGGCGAGAACTGTGAGCCGTCAAAAACAACGCCGTAAACTGTATTAGGGAATCTCGAGCTCTTTACGCGGTTCATAACTACGGTTCCTACCGCTATCTGTCCGAGCTGAGACTCGCCTCTCGCCTCTGCGTTTATTATGCGAGAGAGCCAATAGAGGTCTTTTTCGTTGTAATAAGTATCGCCGTGCTCAAGCACCTCGCCGTTATCGGTAAGGTATGCTGCCTTTGCGGAAAGGTCGAGCTTATAGTCGAATCCGAAGGGCTTTACAAGCACCGAGAGAGGCAGCCAGATCTGACCGTCCTCACGAAGTGTGATTCCCTCTTCTACGTAAAAGTATCTGCCGTTTGCTACGACGTAGCTCGTGCCGCATTTAGCCTCGAACGAAAGTCCGTCAGCGAATATCGTAAGCTTCCCTGCTGATTCGGAATATTCTATACGGCAGTCAAGCATTGCTTCGGCAAAAAGTCTTACGGGAACGTAGACCTCGCCGCCCGCAAGCTCGGTGGTAATGCCGCAGACCTGCACGTAATCAACGAAAATTGCTATTTTGTTATCTCTTGCCTCTGCAGCCTCTGCGTCAGCCTGAACTTCCATTTCAAGCGTCGGCTCCGCCGCACTATCTTGCATTCCATCTGCCTGTGCACTCGTTGACATAACGAAAATTGCAATGACAGAACAAATAAACAGAACACACAAGACGACCTTACGAAGTACGTCTTTTATCGGTTGCATATCTATTCTCCTTGAAAAATTTTGATGAGCCTTGGGTAAAATGCCTCTTGGCATGTCTCGGTTTTTCGCAAGCGGTATTATAACATTTTCGTTTTCAAAAAAGCAAGCCGAATTATTAACCATAATTCACGGTTTCGGCAAGTCCTTTTTGTGCGTTTTGCATAGTTTTTGCCATTGTTCGTGGCTTTTGTGAAAATGTGTAAAGTTTTCCACAAGATATTCACAAGCCCCGTTTTGTTTCACGTGAAACAAAACGACAGCTTTTGACACGATGGTTTTGCGGAAAGATTGAATGGCAAAATCGACAATATTGACTCGTTAAATTCAAACAATAAGACTCGTTTTATGTGCCGCATTTCTGAGTCATTTTTTCGAAAAATCAGACATTTCTGTTAGTAAATATTTCTATTCGCAGGATGTGAAAAAACAGTCTATGCACAGAGTACCCGCCCGCGTGACGACCGAACGCATCGCGCTTCCTTTTTTTCTGCTTTTCTTCCTTTATTATATATATGCTCCCCTGCTCTGTTCCTTTATTGCTTTGCATTAAAATTTACAAATTTAAGGCGTTTTTCGGGCTATTTATATATATATTTGGTTGACTTTAGGCTGTTTTTGTTGTATAATTATTCTATCTAAGTATGCAATTTCGAAAGGAAGGTCGAATTATGGCGCAAATTATATCCTTTGCAAACCAAAAAGGCGGTGTCGGAAAGACTACAAGTGCCGTAAATACCGCGGCGTGCGTAGGTGTTATTGGGAAAAAGGTGCTTATGGTCGACCTTGACCCGCAAGGAAACACCACAAGCGGCTTCGGAATTAACAAAAAGGACGTTACTCACTCGGCATACGACCTGCTTATAGGCAAATGCACCGCAAAAGAGGCTGTTATAGAGACAAAATTTAAGAATTTAAGCGTTATTGCTTCTACCATTTCGCTTGCGGGCGCGGAATTTGACCTTTTCAGCATGGAAAACCGCGAATACAGACTCAAAGATGCACTAAAAGAGGTGTCGGAGGATTTTGACTATATATTTATCGACTGTCCCCCTTCCCTGAGTATGCTGACGGTAAACGCGCTTTCGGCTTCCGACGGCGTAATTATACCGATGCAGTGCGAATACTACGCACTCGAAGGGTTGAGCCAGCTTATGATAACCATAAGAAAGATAAAGCAGCTTTACAATCCCGAGCTTGAAATTACGGGTATATTGCTGACTATGTACAACGGCAGACTGATTTTGACCTCTCAGGTGGTTGCCGAGCTTAAAAAATACTACAAGGACAAGCTTTTCAAGACGACTATATCAAGAAACGTCAAGCTTTCCGAGGCACCAAGCTTTGGCGTGCCGGTATATTACCACGATAAATACTGCAAGGGCTCGTTTGAATACCTCGACGTAGCGAAGGAGCTTATAACAAGAATTTAACCTTGAAATACCCCCTATATATAATAAGGAAGGAAAAAGTATAAAATGGCTAAAAAACAGTCAGGACTTGGACGAGGAATTGACAATATTTTCCTCGATAACTCCCTTGAGGCTGAAAACTCGGTCAGCACTATCCGAATCTCGCAGATAGAAGCAAGAGCCGAGCAGCCGAGAAAATCCTTTGAAAGCGAAGGACTTGCTCAGCTTGCAGACTCAATAAAGGAACACGGAATACTTCAACCGATACTCGTTCGCGCATCAGGCTCGGGTTATTATCAGATAATTGCGGGAGAGCGACGCTACAGAGCCGCTAAAATGGCAGGCTTGAGCGAGGTTCCCGTGCTTATAGTCGATGCAGACGATGAAAAAACCGCACAAATCGCGCTTATAGAGAACGTACAAAGAGAAAATCTCAATCCTCTTGAGGAAGCTATGGCTTACAAGGATTTGAGTGAAAATTACGGACTTACGCAGGAAAAACTGTCCGAAAAGATAGGAAAGAGCCGTTCTGCAATAGCAAATGCAATGCGTTTGCTTGACCTACCGGACGAGGTTTTGGCTATGCTGCGCGACGGAAAGCTCTCGGCAGGCCACGCAAGAGCGCTTCTTGGGCTTAAGGACGAAGCCGACGTGATTTATCTCGCAAGAAAGATAGAATCTGACGGTTTGAGTGTCAGAACGGTAGAAACGGCGGTCAAAAAGCTGAATTCCAAGCAGGAAGACGACGAAGCCGAGCAGATGAAGGACGTCGAGATAGTAAATTATGTAAAAGCACTTGAAGAGAAGAGCATGGCAGAGCTTGGACGCAAGGTCAGAATTAAAGCTGACGGCAAGGACAAGCATATAAAAATATTCTACGAGGATAATGACGACCTCGATGAGCTTCTTAAGAGAATAGTAGGGAAGAGCATAGAGATATAACGGATGTTTCACGTGAAACACATTCGAAGAAATGCACTTGTTTCACGTGAAACAAGCATAAAATTAAGCAAAAAAGCAAAAAACAGGAGATAAAACGATGATTGACATTAAATTTTTAAAGGAAAACCCCGAAATTGTTAAACAGAATATAAGAAATAAATTTCAGGACAGAAAATTGCCGTTGGTTGATGAAGTTATTGAACTTGACCGCGAGAGCAGAGCTGTGCAGACAGAAGCCAACAACGTAAGAGCAACAAGAAACAAGCTCTCGAAGCAGATAGGTGCTTTGATGGGGCAGGGCAAGCGCGAGGAAGCTGAGGCTGTAAAGGCGCAGGTTACCGAGGCTACCGCAAATCTCAGCGCACTTGAGGCAAAAGAGGCTGAGCTTGCCGAGGAAATTAAGAAAAGAATGCTCGTTATACCGAACATAATCGACCCGAGCGTTCCGATAGGCAAGGACGACAGCGAAAACGTAGAGGTGCAGAAGTACGGCGAGCCTCTCGTGCCCGATTTTGATATTCCTTACCATACTGAAATTATGGAAGCTCTCGACGGAATTGACCTTGACAGCGCAAGAAAGGTTGCAGGAAACGGCTTTTACTACCTTACGGGCGATATTGCGCGCCTTCATTCGTCAATTCTCTCCTATGCACGCGATTTTATGATAAACCGCGGCTTTACCTACTGTATTCCGCCCTTTATGATTCGTTCCGAGGTGGTTACGGGCGTTATGTCCTTTGACGAAATGAGCTCTATGATGTACAAAATAGAGGGCGAGGACCTTTATCTTATCGGTACGTCCGAGCACTCGATGATAGGCAGATATATCGACACGATAAACGACGAGGAAAAGCTTCCTTACACTCTTACGAGCTACTCGCCTTGCTTCCGCAAGGAAAAGGGCGCGCACGGTATAGAGGAGCGTGGCGTTTACCGTATACATCAGTTTGAAAAGCAGGAAATGATAGTAATCTGCAAGCCTGAAGAATCACCCATGTGGTTTGACAAATTATGGCAAAACACGGTAGACCTGTTCAGAACTCTTGACATTCCCGTAAGAACGCTTGAGTGCTGCTCGGGCGACCTTGCAGACCTTAAGGTAAAGAGCGTTGACGTTGAGGCTTGGTCTCCGAGACAGAAAAAGTATTTTGAGGTCGGCTCTTGCTCGAATCTTGGTGACGCTCAGGCGAGACGTCTGCGTATCCGCGTAAACGGCAAGGACGGCAAGTATTTTGCACACACTCTTAACAACACTGTGGTAGCACCTCCGCGTATGCTTATCGCATTCCTTGAAAACAACATGAACGCTGACGGCTCGATAAACATTCCCGAGGCTTTGCGTTCTTACATGGGCGGACAGACTATTATAAAATGAAGCGCGCCATAAGGCGCATTAAGCACGCCTGTCGGCGTATGAAGCAGGGCTTCGCCCTGCGGGGCGTGCCTTCGGCACACGGAAAAACTAAACCAAAGGAGTCAAAATGTCAATAATATTCAAAGACATAGCTGCCGCGTTTAACGAGGCGATCCACGCGTATGACCGAGGAGGGTACAGCGTGCTGACTTTTGGAAACGACACTTTCAGAGTTGTGCTTTTCTTTCTGTGGATAGGAGCAATTTTCGCATTTTGCTCCTCCTACTACAACAACCACTACCTTGGCGGCTTTGTCGAGAAGCTTATTCTTTCGGGCGCTACGGAGTGGGAAAGCGCAAAGACTCTCGACGAGCTCGGCTACGGTAAAAAAAAGATGCTCAGACGCTCTCTGCGGCGCGGCTCAGTGCTTCGGAAATGCGTACTTGCGCAAGACGATCCCATTCCCGTTACAAGCGGTTTTTACAAGGGAATAGGAACGGAAGCGGACGGGGAAGCAGAAGGCGAGGTGGCGGTTAAACCCTCTTTTGAAGCGGTTTCTTCTGCGGTTGAGGCAAAAGGGAAGGAAGACTTGGATACAGTCGCTTTTTACATTCCGAAGGAGCTTCTTAAAAAAGCACAAACGCGCTACCGCAAGTCCGGTAACGGCTTGGGACTTTTGATACTTTCAATTATTTGCACGGGCATTGTCGCTTTAATTTTGGCAATTTACGCGCCGCTTATTCTTCGAGTTATAGATAACGCTTTTGCCGCTGTACAGGGGGTAAAATAATGAACGGTCAAAGAACATTCAGACAACCTAAAAGAAAGAAAGCACTGAAACGCCGTGCTTCACCCGCAAAGATACTTCTTACGATATTTATATGCGCGGTCCTTACGCTTGCGCTTGTATTCGTTGGGCTTATTGCGTTTGGTTTTCGTATATCGGCAAAAACCGTAACTCAGCACTCGGGACAAGAGGTGAGAATCAGCTTTATCGGCTTTGTGACTGACGGCCGCGCTACAAGCGGAAGCATATCAAACTCTCTTGGAATCAAGGGCACGGTTGCCGACGGCAAGATAGTGTACTCAGACGGAAGCGAGTACACGGGCTCGCTTGACGGCTATATCCGTTCGGGCACGGGAACTCTTACCTACGCAAACGGCGACGTATACACGGGTGAGTGGAAAAACGACGAGATTCACGGACAGGGCAGGTTTGAGTACTACTCAAGCACCGACGTCTACGAGGGATACATCGAGGGCGGCAAGAAGTCGGGCTTTGGAAAATACACCTACAAGTCGCTGACTCAAAGCCCGAACACAATCTATGAAGGAAACTACCAAAACGACCTGCCGAACGGCCAGGGCAAGCTCACCTTTTACGACGGCTCGGTATACGAAGGAAACTTCACCAACGGAACACGTCAGGGGCAGGGCAAGCACACCTTCGCAAACGGTGACGTCTACGAGGGCGAGATTCTCAACGGCAGAGCACACGGACAGGGTAAGTACACCTTCGCATGTGGAGACGTATACGAAGGACAGTTTGAGCACGGCGTTATACACGGGCAGGGTAAATACACCTGGGCAAGCGGCCGCGACTACACGGGACTTTTCAAAAACGGCGTTGCCGTATATACCGACAAAACAGAGCAAACACCCGCCGAGACTCCCGAAGAAAACGAGAATTGATTCACGCAATCACGGCAGATGTGAGCAACAAAAGTATAAAAAAGTTCCCCGCCGTGTCTTCGCAGGATATGGGAAAAGGCTGTCTGTATGCCGAAGCACCCCCTGCGTCATTCTGAACGAAGTGAAGAATCTTATTATCAGCAAACATACTTTTATAAAAAGTAACAAAGTTAAGAGCAATTATTCGGGGCGTCGAGGACGTCGCCCCCTACAGTATAACGCGAAAACGCGAGCGCAACGAGTCGTAGAGCGTAGCGAAAACCCTTATTATATAAAAACATTCCTTTCATATAACACACAAACTCTCAAAGGAGAAAAACATGATAAAGATCGAAAACCTCGTAAAGCGTTACGGCAAGAATTACGCCCTTGACGGAATCAGCTTTACAGTAAATAAAGGAGAAATAGTCGGCTTTCTCGGCCCTAACGGCGCGGGAAAGAGCACCTGTATGAACATTCTCACAGGCTTTCTCTCGTCAAACTCGGGCGTAGCTGAGATTGACGGTGTCGACATTCTTGAATACCCCACCGAAGCGAAGAAAATGGTGGGATATCTGCCCGAGCAGCCGCCTCTTTACCTTGATATGACGGTTGACGAGTATCTTAACTTCGTTTATGAATTAAAGCACTGCACTCTTCCGAGAGCAGCGCATTTGTCCGAGATATGCGACGTAGTAAAGATAAAGGACGTGCGCGCCAGAGTTATCCGCAATCTCTCTAAAGGCTACCGTCAGCGTGTAGGAATAGCGCAGGCGCTTATAGGAAACCCCGAAGTCATCATTTTTGACGAGCCGACGGTCGGACTTGACCCGAAGCAGATAATCGAAGTGCGTAATCTTATAAGAAATCTCGGCAAAAACCACACGGTCGTTCTCTCGACGCATATTCTGCCCGAGGTACAGGCGGTATGCGACAGAATAGTGGTTATCAACAAGGGAAAGATAGTAGCCGACGGCAAGACCGAGGATATTACCCGTGCGGTTGCCGAAAACAGACGCTTCAAGATAAAAATATGCGGCCCGCAGCGCGAGGTGCTTTCATATCTGAGACAGAAAAACGGAATAACCTACGCAGAGGTCACGGGCGAGCGTGACGAGGACGCATACACCTACAGCATCGAGTGTGCCTCGGGTGTAGATATGAGACGTGCGCTTTTCTTCGCAATGGCAGAGAAGGGCTGGCCTATAATCGGACTTGAGAGCGTAGGCACGAGCCTTGAAGACATATTTATATCACTTATCGACCAAAAGGTATCATCCGACAAGAAGAACGCAAGGAAGGGGGAAAGATAAATGCTGTCTATTTATAAAAAAGAGCTTCGCTCTTACTTTACTACCCCTATAGGATACGTATTTTTTGCGGTATTTCTTGCTATCAGCGCGGTGCTTTGCACCTTCACTACCATTAAGGCATCAAATCCGACGACGAACGTATCAACCTTCTTCACGGGGCTTCTTTTCGTGCTTATCGTGATAATTCCCCTGCTTACGATGAAGCTTTTTTCAGAGGAAAAGAAAATGCGTACCGAGCAGCTGCTTCTCACTGCACCCATCAGCATTACCAATATGGTGCTCTCGAAGTTTTTTGCGGCTCTCACGCTTTATGCGGGTGCACTTGCACTTTCCTCTCTTAATATGATACCGCTCTTTATATACGCAGAGCCCGAGGCAGCGGTCATATTCGGAAATTACATAGCGATTTTCCTCGTAGGCTCTGCATTTATCGCTATCGGCGTATTTATGTCCTCTCTTACCGAAAATCAGCTTGCGGCGGCGGTTTCAACGACGGCAGTGCTGCTTGCGCTTCTCGTAATCAACTTTGCTAACGGGGCGATAGATTCCTACGCGGTCCGCAGTGTGCTGAGCTGGTTATCCATCTACTCTCGCTACACTGCCTTTACCTACGGAATTTTCGACTACGTTGCGCTTCTTTACTACGTATCCGTCTGCTTTGTATTTTGCTATCTCACTGTTCGCATATACGAGCAGAGACGCTGGAAATCTTAAGGGGGTGACGGTAAAATGATAAAGCATGACAGCAGAAATCTCAAATACGGCTCTACCGCCGCTATCGTCAGTGTCGTTTTAATTGCGGCTATCCTTATGATAAACGTAATTTTCAGCGCACTTTCCTCAAAGTATTCCTTCTACTCGGATATGACCCAAAACGAGACCTACACACTCACAGAAGAGCTTAAGCTCGTGCTTGGCGACGTTACCGAGGAGGTAGAGGTCATCTTCTGCCAGGAGCGCGACTACATTGATGCACACCAAAACCTTCACGACGTGCTTGAGACGGCAGACAATCTTGATAAAGAGTACGACTGGCTCTCGGTCAGATTTGTAAATATCATAAAAGACCCGCTTGCAGTAAAGGACTTTATGACCTCGAGCGAGGACACGGTTAAAACGACCGACGTAATTATAAGAAGCGGGAACGAGTACAGACGTCTTGACCAGAAAAACTTCTACGTGCTCGACTCGGACGGTCAGACCGTGTGGGGATTTCAGGCAGAGGAGCAGTTTGCATCGGCAATTCTCAGCGTAACCGCGGCAGAGCAGCCTATCGCTTACTACACGACCTCGCACCAGGAAAGCATACCGCTCGGACTCTCCGATGTAGTATCGAAGGCAGGCTATAAGCTTATGCCTATCGACCTTGCGCTTGAAAATATCGACCCTGATGCAAGACTTATAATAGTTTCAAATCCCAAAAAGGATTTCTCGGGCGGCGAGGGCTCTGAGCTTGAGAAGCTCGACAGATTTCTCTCGCAGGACCTCGGAAGCATGCTTTGCTTCCTTGACCCTATGGCTGAGGACTTAGCGAATCTTGAAGCATATCTCTACGAGTGGGGCGTCGTCTTTGACAACAGTATCGTAAAGGACGAGGGACACTCTGTTTCGCTTGACTCTCAGTCTATCGTTGCAGACTACTGCACGGGAAATAACGCAGGTGCTTCTCTTATCGACGAGGTAGCGGCTCTTGCAACAAGACCGAAGACGATATTCAAAAACGCCGGAACTATATCGATAAATCCGAGCTTTACGGCTTACAGAGAAAAAGACGACGAGGCTGAAAACGGTCTCGGCGAGCCGAACGGCTCTTACGTTTCGGGCTCGCGTGATATTTCACCCGTGTTCGTTGCGGGCGAGGGTGCTCTCTCATACGCTTCAAAGGGCGGCTCGGAGGATGCACTCGCGTGCGGCGGCGCGCCATTGATGACTCTTACAAGACAGAGAGTAGCTCTCAACAACGACTACTATTCGTCATACGTTCTGTGCGCTAATACAGCATTATTCTGCGAGGACGATTGGATAGCCTCGAACACATACGGAAACACAGACGTGCTCTACGCATCCCTTTCTATATTCGGACGCGAAAAAGTACCGTCAGGCATTGACTTCAAGGAAACGGCAAACTACGACATAGAGGATATGACGACGGCTGAAGCTGACACTTGGACCGTTATTCTGGTAAGCGTGCTTCCCGTGGCAGTTTCGATAGTCGGATTTGTCGTATGTATACGGAGAAAATACAGATGATAAAGAAACAGAGAATTTTTGCTATAGTCGCGGCGGTGCTCGTCGTGGCTCTCATCCCACTCTACTTCTTCGTAATAGCTCCCTTGACAAAAAAACAGCCTGCCACAGACAACACGGCTAACCGTGAGATAATGTATACGCAGACAGAGCGTGCAAACATCAAGAGCATCGAGGTAGTAAACTCTCACGGCAAGTATAAGTTCGTATATGACGATTCTTTTAAAGATTACTATATAGACGGGCATCCTCTCGCGCCTTACGATGAGGCTTTGTTCTCTCAGCTTGTAGTTAGCTGCGGCTATACTCTTTCACTGGCAACGGTTGAAAACGAAAACGCAGAGAAGCTCACAGACTACGGTCTTGACGATTCGCAAAACCCCGCCTATTATATTCTTACGACGAAGGAAGACGTAAGCTATAAGGTGCTTGTCGGCAACAAAATTGTCACAGGCAGCGGATTTTACGCGCGTATGGACGGACAAAACAAGGTCTACGTGCTTGATACCAGCCTTGAGGCTACCGTGCTTGCTCCTATTGAAAATTACGTTACTCCACTCGTTGTTTTTCCAACGACTCAAACTACCTACGCAGACGTAGGGACGTTTGAGGTTCACCGCGGCCCTTATATGCCCGAAGACTTTAATTTAAAGACTGACGGGGAAGAGGAAAGCACCGAGCAAGCAGAAACATATCAAAATAACGAGGAATCCGAAAAAGACGGCACGTCAATCTCGGAGCCTATAGTTAAGTTTCATTTCGTTCAAACGCAGGACCTCGGCGTTATGTCAAACGCTATCTACTATATGGACTATCCCGGTGACGGTGCATATAACGCATCCGACTTCGTTACAAAGGTGCTTCAGCAGTTTATTTACTTCCAAGGGTACAAGACGGAGGTGCTTGAGCCTGATGCCGAGGACCTTGAAAAGTTCGGTCTTTTCGGAGATGCCGAGTATACCGTCTATCTTATAAACTATTCCTATTTAAAGGGCTCTGACGGAAAAACCGTAAAGATACCCGTTAAAAACAGAGTGACCTTCTCGAAGCTTCACACAGACGAGAAAACGGGTATGCAGTATAGATACGCCCACTCTCTTTTCTTTGACGAGTCTGCAATGATATATAACAACCTTATCGTTAAGGTGCCCGAATACGATTGCGAATTTCTTTCCTACGACTTAAATACCTGGGTTGACTCAAAGCTTTTCGGAGTAAATATATCCTCTGTTTCAAGCATAAGAGTCGAATCCGGAAAAACTGATATTTCTTTTTCCTTAGAGGGTGAGGGTCAAAATCTCACAGTCACCGAGCAAAACGGCTACAAGCCTCAGATAGAAAACTTCAAAAGATTCTATCAGACGCTTCTTATAATGCAAAAGGGCGGATTTGTGAGCTTAAGCAAGGAAGAAATTGCCGCACTTGTAGCAGACGAGGGAAATATTACGGCAACCGTTACGGTTAAGCTTAAGGAAGGCAAGGAATTTGTCTACCGCTTCTATTCTCTCGGTCAGCAGACCTATTATACGGTAAACGGGGAAGGACAGTTCTACCTTGAAACGAAATACGTCACGAAGACTGTAAACGACGCTATCCGCGTCACCCGCGACGAAATAGTAAACGTCGATAACTCTTATTGATAAAAAAGAATAAAAAAGAGCAGACTGTGTCTGCTCTTTTTTTATCAACAATTTTATTTTTGAGCCATTTTGTAGGGGGCGACGTCCTCGACGCCCCGAAGCTCGCAAGCGAGTTTTTGGAAACCCCGTTTCCTCGACGCCCCGAATAATTGCTCTTGGTATTGTTAATTTTATAGAAGATTGTTCGCCAAAAGAACACCTCATCCACCGCTATCGCGGTCCCCCTTCCCCCACTGGGGAAGGCTAAGATTCTTCGCTTTCTCTTGCCGTTATGATATGATTGACTTATTACTTCAAACTGCACCGAAGGTGCATCATAACTTGGGCGTTGCCCAACCATAACTCATAACTTGCCCGAAGGGCAATCATAGCTGCGTGCAAGGCACGCCTTTAAACCATTATCGCACCGTGAGCTCTGACCTTAAGAACGTGGCAAGCACCCTCGCCGAATACCGAATTTATAAGCTCTCTGTACTCGTCAACACAGTCGTTTTTTACAAAGGCTTGGATAGTTCCTGCAAATCCGCCGCCGTGTACTCTGTACGCTCCGTCCTTGTTTTTCATAAAGGATTCTGTCACGCAAAGTGCAAGACTAAGCCCCTGTTCAGCCACGTTTTTGGTGGTATATACGTTTTGTAAATACTTAAACGACGAGTCGCCCGAAGCCATAACACCGCGGAAAAATTCATCCATATCATCTTCTCTGAGAGCCTTTGCCTGAGCATCTACTCTCTTGTTTTCACGAATAAAGTGCATAGCTCTCATAATGGCTCTGTCACCGCATTTTTCGCGTAATAAAGCCATATTTCTTATAACGTCGCTTTCCTCTGCGTCACGAAGCACCTCGTGACCGAGCACCTTTGCCACACTCTTCATCTCGGCAGGGACTGATGCGTAGTCCTCGTTCAAGTCGGCGTGGTTTCCGCCCGTGTTTACTATACAAAGCGAATAGCCCTTGCCGGAGAGGTCGAAGTCTATCTTATTTATTATGGGATTTTTGGGATCTGCAAAGTCGATATTTACAAAGCCGCCAACCGCACAGGCAGTCTGGTCCATAAGTCCGCAGGGCTTACCGAAATATACGTTTTCCGAGAACTGAGCAATTTTTGCAATCTCTGCGTTATCTACCTTGCCGTCTGCGTAGAGGTGGTTTAGAATATTTCCTACCATTACCTCGAATGCGGCAGAAGAAGAAAGTCCGCTTCCCTTGAATACCTCGCTCGTGGTATATGCATCAAAACCGCCGACACCGTATCCTCTGTCAGCAAAGCCACGGCACATTCCCGCAACTATTCCTCGAGATTTGAAGAAATTTTTCTCGTTCGGCTTGTCGGTCTCACAGATTCTTACAACGTCCTCTTTATATCCCTCGCTCTTGATGCGGATAACGCCGTCGTTGTTTTTTGACACTATCGCAATTATATCAAGCGTAATAGAAGCTGCAAGCACGCGGCCGAGATTATGGTCGGTATGATTTCCGGATACTTCACTTCTGCCCGGAACAGAGAAAAGATATACGTCTCTTTCACATCCGTAAAGCTCCGAGAAAGACTCGATAGCCTTTATGTATCTTTCTTTTTGACGGGTACTGTCATCTGCGTAAATTTCGCAAAATCTCGCATCAAGCTCACCCGCAGATATTGCCCTTATAAGTTCTTTTGAGTTCATTTCTGTCTCCTGTGTAACGTGTTAATTTCAAAAAAACAACACCGTTTTTTAGTACGATATTATTATAATTCAAATAAAAACAAAAATCAAGTGTAAATTAGGTATAAAGAAGATGTCATTGTTATCACGGCAGACGCAAGCAACAAAAGGAGCACAAAATACCATAGCCGCGAAAAATCTAATGTTTTTTTCACATTTTCACATAAATATTAAAACAAATCTCTTGTAATTAAAATCTATATATGTTATAATGTATTATCTATAATTATATATATATCTTATTTAATCTTATATATAGAATTTTCCCGATTGATACAGAATTTTCGAGAAAGGACGACTAAAAAATGGATTACAAAAACGAGATAACGAATATATGGGAGCTTACACTCTCGCTTGTTCGCAATTCATACTCGGAAACGACCTTTAATCTGTGGTTTTCAGACCTTCAGCCGCTTGATATGACAGACACGAAGTTTATCGTTGCAACGACTTCTGCCTTTAAGAGAAACATAATTTCATCAAAGCACAGAGACGTGGTTGAAGAGGCACTTCGCGAGGTAATCGGTTATTACATAGAGCTTGCAATTCTTACAAAAGAGGAAGCAGACAGATACACAAGCACTGGAAATATTCCCGCACCCGAGCAGAAGGAAGAAAAAGAACAGGAAAAGCAGCCGATACAAGCGATGATTCCGCTGACAGACTACACCTTTGATAATTTTATCGTAGGAGCTTCTAACACGTTCGCTCATGCGGCGGCGCAAGCAGTTGCAAACTCTCCTGCTACCGCATACAATCCGCTTTATATATGGGGACCTCCCGGAATAGGAAAGACTCACCTTATATACGCAATAAAAAATCAGCTTGCAAATAATAGCCCCGAGCTTAGCTGTATATACGTAAAGGGCGAGGATTTCACAAATCAGGTGGTTGACGCTATTATGAAGCAGAACACCCACGCCTTCCGCGAAAAATACAGAAAGGTAGACGTTCTTTTTATAGACGATATTCAGTTTATTGCAGGAAAGACGTCGACACAGGAAGAATTTTTCCATACCTTTGACAGTCTTTTCGTTGAAAACAAGCAGATAATCATTACCTCAGACAGACCGCCGAAGGAGCTTAAAACTCTGACAGAGCGACTTATCAGCCGTTTTGAGTCGGGACTTATAGCCGATATTCAGCTTCCCGATATTGAGCTGAGAATGGCTATTATAAAAAATAAGGCAGGCAAAATGGGAATCACTATACCAAACGACGTTGTGACCTATCTTGCAGACAGACTCAAAAACAACGTAAGACAGATAGAGGGCTCACTTAAGAAGCTCAGCGCACTTTCACTTCTCTCGGGAACTCCTATCACCCTTGAAATTGCAAAGGGAGCTGTAGCTGACATAATAACAGACAGAGAGCCTTCGAATATTACGGTTGATAAGATTTTCTCATCGGTTGCTATAAAATACAGAGTTCCCGTTGAGGATATAAAATCGAGAAAGCAGACAGCAAATATAGTAGGCGCACGTCACGTTTGTATTTATCTTATAAGAACGCTGACAGACCTTACTCTCGATAAAATCGGTCAGCTTTTCGGACGCGACCATACGACAGCAATGTCTTCTCTTAAAAAGATAGAAAACAAGATATCTTCAGACACGGGCTTCGAAGCCGAGATAAACGAGCTTATATCCGACGTAAAGGAAAGCTGATAAATATTTTTTTCATGAAAATAAACCTCTGTGGAAAATGTTAGTTCTTATGAAAAATTATCTCAATATTTCACCGAATTAACAATTTAACATTCACAATTTTATGTGAATAGTTCGTTTTTAGAAAAAATTGAAAAAAGAGCATTTTTTTCCACAAATTATAAAGAAATTTTAAACAGTCTTTTCAACATAAAAAAACGCTGATTTTGGGCGGTTTTAAAGCGTTTTTTGAAGTTTTTAACTTTTTAACCGTCACTACTGCTATAACTACTAAATATATATAAAAAGAGAAAGTAAAAGAGAAGGAGAATTTTCAAAAATGAAGGTAATTTTCGACAAGGCGGAATTGCTCGCTCACCTGTCTCCCGCAATGGGCTGTATTTCTACCAAAAGCACTTTTACCTCAATAGAGGGTGTCTATATTGAAGCAAGAGAGGATAACCGTGCTGTTATTTGTACCTACGATATGGAAAAGGGTATGAAAACAGAGTTTGACTGCGAAACAATAGAAGCAGGCTCATATATAGTTGGAGCACAGGACTTTTTCCAGTACGTTAAAATAATGCCCGATAATAAAATAACGCTTGAGGTTAGCGCAAATCTTACGGCTAAGGTATCTGCAGGCAAGGTTTATTACATGATGCATGCATTAAACGGAAAGGAATTTCCGATGTTCCCCGAGCTTTATGCAAATACGGGCTTTTACATCTCACAACCGAAGGTTAAAGAGCTTATAGGACATACGCTTCATTCTATTGCTACTATAGACACAAATCACCCCGAGCTTTGCGGAGGATACCTTAAAATATCAAAGGATGGACTTACGATGGTATCCTGCGACTCATTTACTCTTTCCAAGTGTGATATGAAGCTTGAGCTTGAGGGAGCAGAGGAAGCAGAGATAATAATCCCCGGAAAGAGCTTGATAGAGTTAAATAAGCTTATGAGTGACGATGAGGAAGAGGTAGTCCGCATTAAGCCTGCAAGAAGACACGTAGTATTCGAGGTGGGCGACCTTATTTACTTTACGAGACTTATAGACACTAAATATATTGATTATAACAGAATAATTCAGACTAATCTTCCGCTTAGCGTAACCGTAGACAGAGCAGAGATACTCAGTGCTCTTGACCGCGCTTCTCTTATTTCAGAGAAAAAGTCGGTAGGATCTTCGCGCAGCTACGTAAAGCTTTCCTTTAAGGAAGATACACTTAAGATATCCTCGGTATCTTTAAACGGTCAGATATACGACGAGATATCCTGCAGTCCTATTGAAGAAGAAATAGAGATAGGATTTACCTGCCGTTATCTTCTTGAAGCATTCCGCGCGCTTGACTGCGAGAAGGTCAAGCTTTACCTTAAAGCACCGAGAATCTGCATGATAATGGAGCCTGAGGACAAAGCGGATGATAAAGACCTTTTGCAGATGATACTTCCCGTTAAAATGGCGGATTGACAGGTAAATTAAATTACACATTTTCCGAAAGGGTAAGGGAAAATTCAGATTTTTCCGAAATTCACCTATAATAATGAAAGCCGAAAAGATAACCCTTGTAAATTACAGAAACATAGAGCGTGCCGAGATAGAATTTTCAGACGGTGTTAATTTAATATACGGCTACAATGCCAAGGGTAAAACTAACGTTCTTGAGGCTGTATATTCATTTGCACGCGGAAAAAGCTTCCGTGCAGGCTCCGAGCGTGAGCTTGTGAGATTTGGGGAAGCGGGATATTTTACCGAGCTTGTTTTTTCGGATAAAAACAGGACTCAGAGTATGTCGCTCGGTTATGCCGACAAAAAAAGACAGAAAAAAATAAACGGTGTTCCGTGTGAAAAGCTATATGATATGATAGGCAGGTTTTGCGCCGTGCTTTTTTGCCCTGAGCATTTGTCAATTGTAAAGGGTGGTCCGGGTGAGCGCAGAGAGTTTTTAAATATAGCTATATCACAGCTTGATACAACGTATATTAAAGTTTTTTCAAGATATAAGCTGATAGTAGAAAGCAGAAATTCTCTGCTTCGAAAAATTGCACTTACTCAGGATATAAGGAAAAAAGAAGCTATGATAGCTCAGCTTGACGTGTATTCAACGCAAATGGCTGAAGCCGCTTCATATATTTGCCGTGCGCGCGACGAGTATATAAGAGCACTCTCACCCTTTGCCGAGTTTTTTCTCGGTGAGATGAGTGAAGAAAATGAGAAGATATCGCTTGAATACGAGTGTGATATTGAAGAAAGCTGCCGCACGGATGAAAAGAAAGCCGCAGAGCAGTATTTGGATAAGCTTCGTTCTAACATAGAGCGTGAGATAAGCTCGGGCGCGACACTTTACGGTGTTCACCGCGACGATATAAAGATAGTTATAAACGGTCTGGATGCGAGAAATTTTGCTTCTCAAGGACAACAGCGTTCGATATCCTTGGCACTTAAAATGGCAGAGGGTGAGATTTCGCACGAGAGATGTGGAGAGTATCCCGTATTTCTCTTTGACGACGTGCTAAGCGAGCTTGACGAGAAAAGGCGCAGATATCTGCTTTCGAAAATAAAAGACAGACAGCTTATAATAACAGGCTGTGAGATAAGCGAGATAGAAAAAATAGAAGGCGCGCGTCTTATCCACTCAAAAGGCGATGGAATTTACGAAATAACGCAAAAATAAGCCGAAAAAAGAAAAAAAGAGGCAGTTATGTACCTACATGCCGGAAAAAACAGAGTTATAAGAACTAAAAATATAGTTGGAATATTCGATACGGACAAGGCAACGGTATCAGAGATAACGCGCGATTATCTGAAAAAAACCGAGCGCGACGGGCTTACCGAGTCCGCAAGCTACGAAATACCGAAATCCTTTATTCTTTACGCAGATGAGCACGACTCAAGCGTTCATAAGGTGTGCTTCTCACAAATATCCGTCAGCGCACTTATAAAAAGAATAGAGAAGTAGGGTATAAAAAAATTCCCAAATTGTACGGAAATCGGCGGTTTTAGGGTGTAAAGTAAAGATGCCGAGCAAAAATATATGCGTTTTTACTTTATGAAAGCCGGATTTTTTCAAAAAAGCCCTCGTTTTCCGTGAATAATTAAATAAAAGAAAAAATTAAAGCTATATAAAGAAAAACCACAAAGGCACACGGCAGAAGTTACCTTTCTTTTGACGGGTGCGAAAACCGAAAGGAAAAGAAAATGGCAGAGACAAAAACGAAGGAAGCAGGCGGTCAGATCGAGTACAGCGAAAATCAAATTCAGGTGCTTGAAGGACTTGAAGCTGTAAGAAAAAGACCGGGTATGTACATAGGTACGACCTCGGAGGGTGGACTTCACCATCTTGTATACGAGATAGTGGACAACTCTATCGACGAGGCGCTCGCAGGTGAGTGTGACGAGATAACAGTCACCATCTACGACGACGGCTCTGTATCGGTGCAGGACAACGGACGCGGAATCCCTGCGGCAATACATCCCAAAATGGGCATACCTACGCCTGAGGTAGTTTACACGAAGCTTCACGCGGGCGGTAAGTTTGGCGGCGGCGGATATAAGATAGCGGGCGGACTTCACGGTGTCGGCGCGTCTGTCGTAAACGCGCTTTCCGAATGGGTAGAGCTTGACGACTGCTATGACGGAAAGAGATACACCGAGCGCTTTGAGTGCGGTCGTGTAGCCCGTCCCTTCAAGTGCGAGGGCGAGTGTGACCGCCGCGGTGTATACGTTCGCTTTAAGCCCGACCCGACGATATTTACCGACACGACTGTATTTAAGTACGATATACTTAAAAAGCGTATGCAGGAGCAGGCTTTCCTCAACGGCGGTATAAGAATTACTCTTACCGACGTAAGAGAGGGGCAAGAGCAGTCTGAGACTCTCTACTACGAGGGGGGTATTAAGACCTTCGTTGAGCATATAAACGGGGAGAAGAACTGCAACGTTATTCACAACGACGTAATCTACATCAAGGGGGAGCGCGCAACCTACCAGGCTGAGATAGCGATGCAGTATAACGACTCCTACAATCCCGTTCTCATTTCCTTTGCAAACAATATGCACACGGTAGACGGCGGAACTCACGAGGTGGGCTTCAGACGTGCTATGGGTAAGGTGTTCAACGACTACGCAAAGAAAAAGGGAATTCTCAAGGGAGACGACAAGCTCTCTATCGACGACACGCTTGAGGGACTTACTGTAATTATCAGCGTAAAGCTTGAGGACGCGCAGTTTGAGTCGCAGACGAAGGCAAAGCTCGGCAACAGCGAAATAAACAGCTTCGTTTACTCGCTCGTATCCGAAAAGCTTGACGAATATCTTGAAGAAAACCCGAACGTAGCAAAGATTATTCTCGAAAAATCGATGTCGGCTTCGCGTGCACGCGAAGCGGCAAGAAAAGCGAGAGAAGCATCGAGAAACAAGAACACTCTTGATATTATAGGCGGACAGAACAAGCTCTCCGACTGCAATATCGACAACCCTGCGCTTTCCGAGATATATTTCGTTGAGGGAGACTCTGCAGGAGGCTCTGCAAAGGACGGCCGCGACAGCCGCTTCCAAGCTATCCTTCCTCTTCGCGGAAAGGTGCTAAACGTCGAGAAGGCAAGACTTGACAAGGTATATTCAAACCAGTCTCTCATTCCGATAATTCAGGCGCTCGGCTGCGGAATAGGGGACGATTTCGATATTGAAAAGCTCAAATACCATAAGATAATTCTTATGGCGGATGCTGACGTTGACGGCTCGCATATCAGAATACTGCTTCTGACCTTCCTTTTCAGACACATGCCTCAGCTTATAGAGGGCGGCTACGTATATCTCGCACAGCCCCCGCTTTATAAAATAATCAAAGGAAAGCAGAGCAGATACGCTTTCTCTGACGACGAGCGTGATGCTATAATCGCGGAGTTCGGCGACGGCAGAATAGAAGTTGAAAGATACAAAGGTCTTGGTGAAATGGACCCCGAGCAGCTGTGGGAGACTACCATGAACCCCGAGACGAGAACGCTTCTTAAGGTGAACATGGCGGATGCCGTTGAGTGCGACAGAATATTCTCTCAGCTCATGGGCGACGACGTAGAGCCGAGAAAGCAGTTTATTGAGCAGAACGCAAAATTTGCAGAAAACCTTGACGTTTAACGCATAGATAGTGCAGATAAAATAAAAAAGGACGAAAAAATGGAAAAACACGAGCTTAATTCAAGTATAGAGTTTCCTAATCAGAAAATCGTAGGAATAAATATGGAAAACGAGGTAAAGAAGTCCTTTATCGAGTATTCCATGTCGGTTATAGTATCAAGAGCCCTGCCCGACGTGCGTGACGGTATGAAGCCCGGACAGAGACGTATAATGTACGCTATGTACGAGGACCACCTTACCCACGACAAGCCCTTCCGTAAGTCAGCGACGACGGTCGGAAACGTGCTCGGACGTTATCACCCACACGGTGACAGCGCGGTTTACGGCTCAATGGTAAGAATGGCGCAGTCATTTTCGCTTCGCTATCCGCTTATCGAAGGTCACGGAAACTTCGGTAACGTAGACGGCGACGGAGCTGCGGCGTACCGTTATACAGAGGCGAGAATGTCGAAGATTGCGGATATGCTTATGGCGGATATCGAAAAGGAAGTTGTTGATTTCGTTCCTAACTTCGATAACAAGCTCAAGGAGCCTACCGTTCTTCCTTCAAGATTCCCGAACCTTCTCGTTAACGGCTCGGTAGGTATTGCCGTCGGTATGGCGACGAATATCCCGACGCACAATCTGCGCGAGGTTATCGACGGAACTGTGTTCCTCATCGACAACCCCGAGGCTGAGCTTCCCGAGATAATGCAGTATATAAAGGGCCCCGATTTCCCGACGAAAGCCATAATATACGGCTCGACGGGAATATACAAGGCATATCTCACGGGTAAGGGCAAGGTAAGCGTGCGTGCACGCGCCGAGGTAGACGAGGCTCACCACAGAATAATTGTTACGGAAATTCCCTATATGGTTAACAAGAGCATGCTTGTTGACCAGATAAAGATAATGCACCGCGACAAGAGAGTCGAGGGCTTGACGGCTGTTCGCGACGAGTCGGGCAGAGCGGGAATGAGAATAGTTATAGAGCATCGCCGTGACGCAAACGGACAGGTCATACTTAACCAGCTTTATAAATATACACAGCTTCAGGACACCTGCGCTATCAATATGGTAGCACTCGTGAACGGCGAGCCGAAGCTTCTGCCTCTGAAGTCGATACTTGAAGAATATATCAAATTCCAGGTAAGCGTAGTTCGCCGCCGCTGTGAGTTTGAGCTTAACCGTGCTCTTCGTGAGATGCATATCTACGAGGGCTACAAGATAGCTATCGACCACATCGACGAGGTTATCGCTATAATCAAGGCAAGTGCATCTATCCCTGCGGCAAAAGAGGCTCTTATGGAGAGATTTGCTCTCTCGGATGCTCAGGCGCAGGCGATAGTTGAAATGACGCTTGGACGCCTTTCCGGTCTTGAGCGCGACAAGGTAGAGCAGCGACTCGCGGCTCTTCGCGCGAGAGTTGAGGAGCTTGAGGGTATTCTTGCCGACGAGATGAAGATAAAGGGCATACTCAAGGACGAGCTTATAGCTATCCGCGACAAGTATGGAGACGACAGACTCACCGAGCTTGTTGAAGCAGAGGACGAGATAGTGCTTGAGGACCTTATCGAGCGCCACCGCTGCGTAATTACGCTGACCGAGGGCGGATATATCAAGAGACTGCCCGCAGACACCTACAACGCACAGAGACGAGGCGGTAAGGGTATAAGAGGTATGGCAACCAAGGAAGACGACTTCGTCGAGAACGTAATCTCTTCGGGAAGCCACGATTACCTTATGATGTTCACAAACGTAGGAAAGGTATACTCGCGTAAGGCATACCTTATCCCCGAGGCTTCGAGAACTGCGAAGGGTACTAATATAGTAAACATCCTTGAGCTTGAGGCGGGCGAGAAGATAACCGCTATAATTCCCATAGAGGAGTTCAACGAGGCAGAGGTGCTGACTATGATAACCAAGCACGGTGTTATCAAGCGTACCTCGGTAGCGGAATATATTTACCAGAGAAAGAACGGCAAGCGCGCTATAACGCTTGACGAGGGCGACGAGCTGCTGAGCGTGCTTCGTACAGACGGAGCGCGCGATATAATCATAGCAACCAAAAACGGTATGGCGACGCGCTTCTCGGAAGAAGATGTCAGAAGCATGGGCAGAACTGCTCGCGGAGTTAAGGGTATAACTCTTTCCGAGGGCGACGAGGTCTGTGGTGTCGTCGTTGTTGACGACGAAAAGAAGCTTCTTACCATCACCGAGGGCGGATTTGGTAAGCGTACAGAGTTTGAGGACTTCCGCACGCTTGCTCACAGAGGCGGTAAGGGCGTTGCCTGCCAGAAGGTTACCGAGGAAACGGGCAGGGTAGCATCTATCTGCGCCGTATCCGAGGGTGACGACGTAATGCTTATCACGAACAACGGTATCATCATCCGCATACATGCGGACGGCATTTCATCCTACTCAAGAACTGCGAAGGGTGTACGTATCATGCGTCTTGACGAGGGCGCAAGCATAGTGCGCTTCACGGTAGTTGAGAGAGACGATGAGACGGAAAATGATGCTACAGAGACGGCGACCGAGGACAATATTGCCGAGGTAGCAGGAGCTGATGCCGTCTCCGAGGAATAAGCTGAAAATATAAGAAAAGCTGATGAAGGCAATGGGAAAAGATAAGAAAATTTTATGTAAATTTGCGGCAATAATGCTTCTCTCTACGCTTCTTTTCACGGGTACTGCGTGCAGCACCCCCGACAATTCAAGGACGAGAGAGATAGCAGAGCCGCTGATAGAGGAGTCGCTTAAGCTTGACAAGATACTTTACGGCGAGGGACTTTCCTCCACCGAGGAGGGCAGAGACGGCAAGTACGTAAAGGTCACCGACGAGCGCTTCAAGTCGGTTGAGGATATACGTGTCGCGTGCGGGAGGATATATACGGCAGGACTGTGTCAGGTGGTTGAAAACTCGGTGCTTACGGGAAAGGGTACCGAGTACGGTAACATCTACGCGCGGTATATTGACCGCGAGGGAGAGCTTTATATGTACGAGGGCTACGAGATAAATACCGCGCTTGCCGACAGGTACGACTATTCTTCGATAAAAACGAAGGATGCGACCGACCGTCGTATTATCTTCACGATAGACCGATACACAAAGGACTCGGAGACCCCTATGCAGATAGAGATAACTCTCTTGTGGAGCGCGTCGGGGCAGTGCTGGCAGCTTGACAGCCCCACATATTGATATTTAAACGAAAAGCGAAAGGACATACGGAATATGGCAACCAAAAAAACTACGAAGCCGCAGGACGCGACAAGTGACAAAGCGGCGAAGCTTGAGGCACTTTCCGCCGCTATGAAAAAGATTGAAAAGGACTACGGCGCAGGCTCGATAATGAAGCTCGGCGACAACACGCGAATGGAAGTTTCAGCCGTTTCCACAGGCTCTATCGCTCTTGACCGCGCGCTCGGTGTAGGAGGTATTCCGAGAGGAAGAATCACGGAAATTTACGGCCCGGAATCGTCCGGTAAAACGACGGTTGCGCTTCACGTTGTAGCTGAAGTGCAGAAGCTCGGCGGTGTGGCTGCCTTTATCGACGCGGAGCACGCGCTTGACCCCGCTTACGCAAAGAAGCTCGGAGTTGATATAGACGAGCTTCTCGTATCCCAGCCCGACTACGGCGAGCAGGCGCTTGAGATTGCAAGTGCGCTCGTAAACTCGGGTGCGGTTGAAATTATAGTTATCGACTCGGTTGCGGCTCTCGTTCCGAAGCAGGAGATTGACGGGGCGCTTACACAGTCAAACGTAGGTATGCACGCGCGCCTTATGTCAAAGGCGATGCGTACTCTCTCGGGTGCTATTGCTAAGTCGAATACGATTGTTATATTTATAAACCAGCTTCGTGAGAAGGTGGGCGTGCTCTACGGCAACCCCGAGGTAACGACGGGCGGCCGCGCGCTTAAGTTCTATGCGTCGGTTCGAATCGACGTAAGAAAGGGCGAGCAGATTAAGGACGGCGGCGAGATGGTAGGTAACCACATAAAGTGCAAGGTGGTTAAAAATAAGGTCTCTACCCCCTTCAAGACGGCAGAGTTCGATATTCTCTACGGCGTTGGTATATCAAAGTCGTCCGAGATAATCAATATGGCGGTTGCCTTCGATATTATAAAGAAAAGCGGTGCGTGGTTCTCGTACGAGGGCGACAGACTCGCACAGGGCAAGGAAAACGCTATGAAGGCACTTGAAAATAACCCCGAGCTCTTTGCCGAGATAGAGGCGAAGGTCAGAGCAAAGGCGGCAGAAACACCTGCCGACGAGGAGATAGGTATATCCGACCCCGAGGAAGAGGAGTTCGACATCAGAGAATTCGACCTTGATGAGTAAGCTCTTTATCCTTCACAGGATAAAGAACAACTATGATTGCCCTGCGGGCAAGTTATGAGTTATGATGCGCCGTCGCGCAGTTATGATGTGCTTTCGGCACAGTTTGAAGATACAAGGCAATCATATCATAACGCAAGGCAAAGCCTTGCTCATAACGGCAAGCGTAAGCGAGCCTCATAACTCTAAACTCAAAAGCTTTCGCAAACCTGAAAAAGTAAAAAAAGAGCAGACATTGTCTGCTCTTTTTTCTATGTATTTTTTTAGTCCTTATCAGCCAACGTTTCTTACTACTTCCGTAGCAGGTTTTGTTGTAATCGCTGAGTGGTAGTAAATTGCTTACTCGGCAATTAAATAATTGCCGTTGTTTTCCTGTTCAACTGCGCTTTCGCTGACGCTTACGTCAACGCTGAAGCCGGGCATATTTCCCATGTTTCCGTCGTCGGTGTAGTAACCGTCAACGTTTTCCGAATAATCGGGATAATAGTCGCTGTCGTAGCCGGGCTCTATCGGTCTGAGGTCAGGTCTTGCGGTTGTCTCTTCTCTGTATGAGGACTCAAAGATATCCTCGAACTTACTAAAGAGAGACTCGTTTCTCGTAACGACTCCTTCGATAATTGCTTGAAGCTCGTCGGTCGTCATATCGTCAATTACCGTGTAGCCCGAAAGCGTGGG
>JAZORU010000026.1:0-36845 GCA_045656765.1 Eubacteriales bacterium | reverse complement strand
TTCGTTCTGATCGTTTTTTGTTGATGAATATTTTTCACAAAGCAACCCTTCACCTTGTCATCCTCGAGCAAAGCGAAGGATCTTAAGGCGAGCAGAAGGTAACGGTACTCTTATCTCCCGCTAAGATTCTTCACTTCACTTCGTTCCGTTCGAGAATGACAGCGGGGGTGAAGCCTTGCAGAGTGTGCACGGCACGCTTATTTATTTCAATTTCTCTATCACGGTGTCAGCCGTGATAGTGGGGGTGGGTGCGGATTTTACCGTGATATCAGAGACGGCACGGTAATGCGGCAGGCGGGCTTGATACATCGCTTCAAGGTCTGCCCCCTGCGAGAGAGGTCTGCCGCCGCGTGAAAGCTCCGAGATGTCACGCTCGATGAAAACGACTCTGCCGTTTTGCCTTATCGGGCGGACGTTGTTTTCCTTTGTGGGTGCGCCGCCGCCCGTTGCTATAACAAGCGAGCTTCCTGCGCAGACACGGCATATCTCCTCGTGCTCGTATGCACGAAAAGCGCTCTCCCCTTCCTCGCGGAAGATATCGGGGATGCTTTTGCCGTAAGCTTTCACTATCTCCTCGTCTATATCGACAAACTCCCGTCCGAGCTTCTCTGCGATAATTCTGCCGACAGTGCTCTTACCGCAGCCGGGCATACCGACGAGAATTATATTCTCCGTCTCGCGCTCGATCTCTTTTATTATCCTCTCGATGCAAGCATCATCGACAGCCTTGCCCGTGAATCTCTCCGAAGCGGCTTTCGCCTGTGCAACGAGCATAGAAAGACCGCTTGTGTGTTTGATTCCTTTTTCTATTGCTTCAAAGCCGAGCGCCGTTGTTTTGGGGTTGAATATCAAATCAACCACACCGCAAAGCCGCTCAAAGCCGTCAAGCGAGACGGGGCTTTCAAGATTTTTTGGGTACATTCCGACGGGGGTGGTGTTGACTATAATTTCCGCATCAAAGTGGCGGGATATGTTGCCGTAATTATCCTTTCCCGTGCGTGAAATAACGACAACCTCGGCAGCTCCAAGGTCGGATAGCGCCGTGCAGACGGTCTTTGACGAGCCGCCCGAGCCGAGCACCAATGCTTTTTTGCCCTTTACGTCTATCCCCGCTCTTACAAGCATATAAGTAAAGCCGAAATAATCGGTGTTATCGCCAAAGTACGTTCCGTCAGCGCGCTTAACTACGGTATTTACCGAGCCTATACGGCGCGCGGTGTCGGACAGCTCCGACATATACGGGATGACCTCGGTTTTATATGGAACTGTGACGTTTATCGAATCAAACTCCCCTGCCCGCATAAAAGCGTCAAGCGACTCGGGCTCTACCTCAAAAAGAGAGTATTCGTAGCTTGCAAGCTTACCGTGTATTTTCGGCGAATAGCTATGAGAGAGCCGTCTGCCGAGCAGACCGCATTTTTTCATATTTTCCATACTAACGTCCTAAACAAGCTCACTGTATGAGCCGAGATATCTGAAATCCTCGCTGTTTGCTTCAAGCTCGCCGAGAAGCTCACATAGCTCGGGCGAGTAAACGCTTGCTTCAATATCAAAGTAGAACATAAACTCGAAGTCCCGCTCTGGTATCGGACGTGACTCAAGCTTGATAAGGTTGACGCCGTGTGCGTTTATGCGCGCAAGCGTATGGTAAAGCGCGCCCGGGGTATGCGGTGTCTTTAGCATAATGCTCGTTTTATCAGCACCCGGAAGTATCTGGGGCTCGCGTGAGATGCAGATAAAACGGGTGTAGTTGTTTTGCATATCCTGAACTGAGGATTCTACGATATTAAGTCCGTAAAGCTCTGCGCAAGCGTATGACGAAAGCGCCGCTACGTCACACCGCTCACTCTCTGCCACAGCCTTTGCCGCCATAGCGGTATTGGCGCAGACCGTGACCGTGACACCCTCGAATTTTCTGAGATATCCGCTGCACTGGCTTATTGCCTGCTCGTGCGAGAAAATCTCTTTTATTCCACTCTTACCTACGCCTCTTTTTGAAAGCAGGTTGTGGTCTATCTTGATTCTCGTGCTTTTAACTATACGGCAAGTGCTGTTCTTTAAAAGGTCGTATACTCGGTTGACCGAGCCTGCGGTGGAATTCTCTATCGGAAGCACTCCGTAGTCACACTCGCCTGCCTCGACTGCCTTGAATATGTCGAAAAAATCCCCGTAGTATGAGATTTTGGGGTTATCGAACATTCTCGTCGCCGCGATCTGCGAATACGCCCCCTCAACGCCCTGACACGCTACCTTTGCGTATTTCGGAAGCATCTTCGGCGAAGAATTAAGCACACGCTCTATCTCCCCCTTTATCTTAGGCTCGGGGTCGAGCAGCTTGTGCTGATAGGTACGCGAAAGCTCCATAATGCTTTTATAAAGCGTGGTTGCATAAGCACCCATTCCCTCGTCAGCCATCTCGTCGATACGCGCAAGAAGCTGTCTTTCGCGGGCGGGATCGTACACCGCCATATTCTTCTCTTTTTTATATTCGGCAACAGAGAGCGAAACCTTCATTCTCTCGCAGAAAAGCCGCAGCAGCTCTGTGTCTATTTCGTCTATCTGTGCTCTCAAATCTTTTATATCCATTTTATTAATCCTGTCCTATCGCATCTAAAATTGCAAGTGCCGCCACCGCCTCAAGCACAGGCACGGCGCGCACGGCAACGCACGGATCGTGTCTTCCGCCTATCGTGAGCTTCTCGGGTTGCATACGCGAAATCGAAACGCTGTCCTGCTCACGCGGAATCGACGGTGTGGGCTTCATAGCTACGCGAAAAACTATGGGCATACCGTTGGTAATTCCACCGACTATACCGCCTGCGTTGTTCGTTTTGGTGACAATTTTGCCGTCTTTAATTGTAAACGGGTCGTTGTGGACAGATCCTCGCATACCTGCCGCCTCAAAGCCAAGGCCGAACTCTATTCCGCGTACTGCACCCACGCCGAAGGCAAGTGCGCTTATACGCGACTCAAGCCCCTCGAAAAGAGGCCCGCCGAGCCCGACGGGAAGACCGACTGCGGCACATTCTATAACCGCACCTATACTGTCTCCTTCCGCTTTAGCTTCAAGTATTTCTTTTTTCATACGCTCACCCACTGCCGTATCAAGTACGGGAAAGGGCTTTTTCTTTATTTCTTGAAGCGTGTCCGCATCAACGTCACATAGATCAAAGGAAGCATCGCGCTCACCGCCTACAGAATAGAGATGCGCTCCTACCGCAATTCCCTTTTTCTTTAAAATTTGCAGAGCAATTCCGCCCGCAATACACAAGGGAGCCGTCATTCTGCCCGAGAAAGGTCCGCCGCCCGACATATTGACCGAGCCGCCGTATTTTACGTCGGCAACGTAGTCTGCGTGGGAAGGTCTCGGTATATCCGAAAATTTCGAATAATCGGATGAGCGTGTGTTGTTCGAGCGAATCACCGCGTGTATCTGCTCGCCCGTGCAAACACCGTCACGCACACCGCCGACGAATTCCACGGCATCGCTCTCTTTTCTCGGTGTTGAGTATTCGTCTTTCCCCGGCGCTCTCCTTGCCATAAATTCGGCAAGCTCGCGCTCGTCTATCTCGGTCCCCTCGGGGATTCCCGAGAGCCGCAAGCCTATTACCTTTTCGTGACTGCCGCCATATATTTCAAAGTGCAGTCTCTCTCCGTTGAATACTGACATATCCTTAACCTACTATCGATAATTTTTCAAAATCCTCGAAAAACGAGGGGTAGGACTTCTCGCAAGCCTCGGCTCCTAAAATACGTATATCGTCTGCCGAAGCCGCCGCCGCTATTGCCGCCGCCATAGCTATTCTGTGGTCGTTATGTGCGTTCACGTCTCCCCCGACGATTCCCGTGCCGTGAATCTTTATCCCGTCGGGCAGCTCCTCGGCTTCACCGCCGAGCGAGTTTACAAGCTCACAGGTCGCGGCAATTCTGTCGCTTTCCTTCATTCTGAGCCGCTTCGCTCCCGTAATCGTCGACGTGCCCGCCGCACACGCGCATGCCACCGCAAGCACGGGGGCAAGGTCGGGGGTGTTTGACACGTCTATCTCGCAAGCCGTAAGCGGTGCGGGTGATACGCAGATCTTGCCGTCAGAGCACTCGATCTCAGCACCGAGCCTCTCTAAAATTACAATTATAGCGCGGTCTCCCTGAAGTGAGTGCTCGGAAAGTCCGCGCACTGCTACGGGAGCTGAGCCTATAGCACCCGCGCAAAGCCAGAACGCCGCGTTTGACCAGTCACCCTCTGCCGCAAGCTCTTTTTCGGGTGTTCTGTAGCTTCCGTGTACCGTATAGGTAAAGTGTCCGTCTGATTCGGTTGTTTCAACGAATACACCGAACTGTGCAAGAACAGATACAGTCATATCAACGTAGCCGCGGCTCTCAAGCGCGGTCGTAAGGTGTATTTTGCAACCGTCAGAAATCAACGGACACGCAAAAAGCAGTCCGCTTATAAACTGGCTTGACACGTCCCCCGAAATATAAAACTCGCGAGAGTCGAGCAGTCCTGCAAGCGCAAGAGGACTTACTCCCTGCTCGGACAACCTTATACCTGCATCCGTCAAAATCTCATAAAGAGGCGAGAGAGGACGCGCGGGAAGTCTTCCTTCCATATCAAACAGAAAGCTTCCGCCGAGCGCCGCTGCAACGGGCAAAAGGAAGCGAAGGGTGCTGCCGGACTCTCCGCAGGGAAGCCGTATTCCCTCTCGCTTTGCCTCTCTGTCAACGGGAGTTACGGTAAATCCGTCGTCTGTGCGCTCTATCCCGGCTCCAATAGCCGAAAGGCAAGCCGCCGTAGCTATAATATCCTTTGATATGTTTTTGCATACTATTTTTGCCGGTCGGTCGCCAAGGGCTGCGGCTATAAGCAGTCTGTGCGCGTGGCTCTTTGATTCTATCGCATCAACGGCACCGCACAAAACCGACGGTTTTAATACTTTTTCCATAATCCCTCTTTTAAAATTTATATACCTGCTTCAAGCAATGCCAAAAGCTCGTCGTTCGACACCTTTTTTATCTCACAGTTGCCGATTTTGCGGCATATAACAAGCGAAATTCCGCCCGACGTCGCCTTTTTATCCGACAAGGCACGGTCATATATCACCTTTGCGCCGTACGGGCACTCGGTATCAAGCGAGTAGTCGCGCAGCACCTTGCAAAGAGCCTTGTAATCGTCCTCGGTGCAAAGCCCCAGCGCCGCTGATGCTTTTGTAATAATCGCCATACCTATGCCTACTGCTCTGCCGTGTGAAATTTCAAAATTGCTCTCCGCTTCTATCGCGTGCGCCGCCGTGTGACCGAAGTTAAGTATCGCACGCACACCCGACTCGCGCTCATCCTCTTCTACGACGTCGCGCTTTATCTCTATGCATCTCAAAATAAGCTCTTCTATATTTTCTTTAGCCTTACCGCCGCGGATAAGGTCAAGAATAGATGCGTCGCGTATCATCGCGTACTTTATGACCTCTGCCATTCCATCCGAGAAATACTCGTCAGGCAAGCTCAAAAGAAGCTCGGGGTCGCATATCACAGCCGAAGGCTGCCAGAATGCACCGACGAGGTTTTTGCCTGCTTCTATATCTATTGCGGTCTTGCCACCGACAGACGAATCAACACACGCAAGAAGCGTCGATGGAATACCGACAAAGCGAATTCCTCTCATATAGGTTGCCGCCGCAAATCCCGCGAGGTCTCCTACAACACCGCCACCAAGTGCGAATATTGAATCCGAGCGCGTAAATCTCTTTTCTGCCAATGAATCAAGAAGCGAAAGATAGGTCTGTGCGCACTTTGATTTCTCTCCGTGCTCAAAAACAAAGCTGTATACCTCGTACCCTGCGTCCGTCAGATTTTTTGCGAGCGTATCAAGATAAAGCTCCGCCACCGTATCGTCGGATACTATCATCGCCTTTTTACCGAGTCCGAGAGAAGAAACGAGCTCCGCAGTCTTAGAGAAAATCCCGCAGCCTATGTAAATTTCGTAGCTTCTGTCTGTTTTTACTTTTACCGTTTTCATCATTTATCCGACTTTTCCTTTGCTATTCTTCCTTCGCGAAGCAGCTCGCGCATACCGTCCACGTCGTCCTTCGCAAGTGCCGTCCTGTACTTTTTCATTTCGCGTATAAATATATCAATCTCACGGAGAAGCGGCTCCTTGTTCTCGAAAAACAGCTCCGTCCACATATCCTCGTTGAGCTTTGCTACACGCGTCAAATCCTTATATGAGCCTGCAGAGTATCCTCTGTGCATTGATGACGACGGGCTCTTTATGTAAGCTGAGGAAACGACGTGCGCCATCTGCGAGGTATACGCTATCATCGCATCGTGGTTTTTTGCGTTGGTTATGGTAATCTTGCCAAATTCACAAGGCGTGAGAAGCTCCTTTACCCTTGAGAGCAGCTCGAAGTCAGCCGACTCGGGCGGAACTATTATCATAGATGCGCCTTTAAAAAGATTCTCTCTTGAATATTTAAAGCCCGAGAACTGCAAGCCCGCCATAGGATGACCTCCCACGTAGGTAAAGCCGTGCTTTTCCGCCGCCTCAAAGCAAGGGGTGCATACGCTTTCCTTTACGCCGCACAGGTCAATTACACAGGTCTCTTCACCGAATCTGTCGGCATTCTCCAATATAAAGCTCACAGCCGCCGAGGGATAAAGTGCCACGAGCATCAGATCAAGCTCACAGAGATCCGAGTCCTCAAGCGTGCGTGTGATAGCGCCGCACTCAAGAGCAGACGAGATAACGCTCTCGGATAAGTCTCTGCCGTATACCTCAGCTCCTGCCGCCGAGTATGCTTTTGCAAAAGAGCCTCCTATAAGACCTAATCCAACTATTCCGACCTTCATATTATCCTCCAAAATCGAATCGCAACTAAAAAACAAAAACGGCTGAGCAGCGCTTACTGCTCAGCCGTACAAAAATCCTTACGAGCTATACTTTTGCAGCAAAAAACGCTTTTACTTATTCGAGGGAATAAAGTAAAAGTAATAATAAAAGTTTGCAAAAGTGAAGCTTTTCATATCCGTCTCCGTTTATGCATATATTATACACAAAATATTCATTACTTTGTATTATAGCACCGCAATTTGCTTTTGTCAACAATTTAAAAAAAGTTTTTGCAGGTGTTTTTTATTCATAAAAGCTTATCTGATATCGCCAATCTCGCCCATCAGTCTCTTGTTAAACTCAGCGGCGGTATCGTAGCCCATCTTCTTCTGGCGGTTGTTCATAGCCGCAATTTCAAGAATAATGGCAAGGTTTCTGCCGGGGCGCACGGGAATGGTAAGCGAAGGTACTTTCAGCCCGAGTATCTCAACAGTCTCCTGGTCAAGACCGAAGCGGTCGTACATCTTGCCCTGCACCCAAGGCTCGAAATTGATAACGATATCTATCTTCTCGGACATCTTAACGGCACCCATACCGAAAATACGTCTTACGTCAACTATGCCTATACCGCGAAGCTCAACGTAATGGCGGATAAGCTCGGGGGCGGTTCCAACGAGAGTCTTATCCGAAACACGTTTTATTTCAACCGCGTCGTCGGCTATAAGTCTGTGTCCGCGCTTTACAAGCTCGATAGCAGTCTCGCTCTTACCTACTCCGCTGTCTCCGAGAATAAGCACACCCTCGCCGTAAACCTCAACGAAAACTCCGTGTCTGGTTATTCTCGGTGCAAGTGCTACTGCAAGAGACGCAAGAAGCGCCGCCATAAGCTGACTCGTTCCTCTCGCCGAGCGAAGAAGCGGAACACCGTGATTCTCCGCGCTTTTCTTTAGCTCGTCCATTACGGGAAGTCCTGTGGTTATTATTATTGCCGCAGGCTTGTGTGCCATAAAGCTATCCAAATGATAAGCACGCTCGGAAGACTTAAGACTGTTTAAGTAGTGATGCTCAGCTTTTCCTATAAACTGTATGCGGTCTGCTTCAAAGTGGTCAAAGAAGCCCGCAAGCTGAAGGCCCGAACGGTTTACCTCCTGTCTGTCTATTAAAATTTCGTTTGCATCCTTCGGCAAAAATATGACTTCAAGTGAAAACTCGTCTATAATCGAGCGAAGGGTAGTTGTGATCTTCTCAGACATGGCTCTCTTCCTTTCGGGAATTAAAGATTAAAAAAGTTGAGTATAATCTAACTTTTCTTTCTTTAATTGTAGTATTTTTTTCTCCGCTTGTCAATAGGGTGGGATATTTTATGGGGATTTTGACTTTAGCAAAACAAAAACGAGAGGCGGATGCCTCTCGTTTTTTTGTTTTTTTAATTTTCTTTAAATGCAACGACGTTAAGTCCGGTCTCCTCAAGGCCCTTGCCCTTATCTGCCAGCGAGTAGGGGCATACAGGTACTCCGTTTACCGTGTACATCATAGAAAGACCAATGTCGCTGTGCTCTCGGAAGCCCGTCTTTCCGGTCTTTCCTATCTCGTACTCGTACTCTACGGCATCGCCTACCCCAACACCTATCTCACCGAGGTGGAAATACCAGGACTGAAGACCCATGCCGTGATCTATTGCGATATACTTGCCGAGAAGGTCGTTCTCGCCCGTTGCAACGACGACACCGTCGTTTACAGCGTATACGGGTCTGTCTGCCTTCGCCTTGTAGTGAATAAACTCGTTTTGGTATTTGTCTCCCGTCTCAAGCTCCCACTTCTTGCCGTAGGACTGAACGAAAGCGTATCCCTCTGCATAGTAGCTGAAGAACTTCTCGCTCTTCCACTGCTTTGCGTTCATCGTTTTCAGCGCCGTATCCGAGAGAAGCTTCTTGAAATTAGCGAGAGCCTCTTCGGTGCGGTATTTTTCAATATCCTTCTTGTCGGCATCTCCGTCCTTCGTCTTTACACCCGTTCTGTCCTTGACGTCAAGGTTGAGCGTGTAGCTTGCGTCTCCGTAGCTGATATCTATCTGATATTTCATTGTGTCGTCCGTCTCGCCGTTATCGCCAAAGCAGGTCGCGGGTATTGCAACGAGAGCCGAATATGAGCTTCCGTTGCCGAAGAATTTGACGGCTATATCCTGCATTTCATATTTAAGTGCAGGTGTAAAGCTTACCTTGATAAGCGACGGGTCCTGAATGTTGGTCGCGTTGATTACCGCAACCTGACCTGCCTCTACCTTGTTCTCTCCGAGAGAGAAGTGAGCCGAAGCCTGTACGTTTGCGGTAAATTCATATACGGCACTACCCATATAGTTGCGGTTGTCATCCTCGTACCAGCTGACCTCAAGCCTCATTTTAAAGGTAGTCGCGTTCATCATTTCAACTTCCTGCTTTATTCTATCGCGCAAGCCGTCGTAAGCGACAGAGCCGTCGGCTTTGTAAAGGATGACCTTTTCGTGATCGGGGGCTACGTCATAGTTGAAGGTAAAAGCGCCGTCAAGCATATAGCTTATTCCTTTATCCGAGGTAACCGACGTCGGAGCCGCTCTGAACTCTCCGCCGTTATCTCTGTACTTCCACTCAAACTCAGTCGGAACGATAACGTCGCCGAATGCGTTTTTGAGCGTAGGTGCAGGTGTTTCAAGGAAGAGGCACATTGCCGCCTCACTTGCATAAAACTCGGTGCATTTCTCGTCCTTTATTGCAAAGACGTAAAGCTCGTCTCCGTTTTTCTGCATATAGTAGCTCTTGCCCTTGGGATTAAAATAGAAGCTGTATTCAAACTCTCCCGATTCGGTAGTCGTTTTGACCTTAAAAGGCGTTATGTTTGCGGCAGATTCGGGAAGTGCCGTTACGCTTTTCGAGCTTTTGAAAATATCTGCAAAAAGCTCAAGCGTGCCCTTGCCTGCCTCGTCGTTTTTATACGCATACTCTACTCCGCGTGAGTCTGTGAGATTAAGTGCGGTGATCTTCGCCTGCTGCTCCTCAAACTCCTCGGTAGGACCTGCGATAAACGCGCCTATCGCGATATACGTGGGTATAAAAAGAGCTATGATACATAAAATGACGGTAACTATACTGACCGATCCGTTATTTCTCATATTTCCCCCTTAAACATCTTTTTTCTCAATTTTTCTCTATTACTATTATACTTGCAAAGCGTATATAAAATCAAGAGTGTTTTTTGCTTTTTCCTTTTTTTACTTATTTTGCTCGCCGATGCTCTCAATATCGTAAGGTGTTCTCTGGTACACGAAATAGTTGAGCCAGTTGTTGAAAAGCAGGTTTGCGTGTGCCTTCCAGGTGTTCGGCGGGCGCTTGGTCGGGTCGTCGTCCGGGAAATAATTTTTGGGAATCTCGGGCGAGATACCCTTTTCCACGTCGCGCTCGTATTCCTTTTTGAGAGTGTCGAACTCATACTCGGAATGTCCCGAAACGAAAAACATACGGCAGTCCTTTGATGCGGCTATATAAACACCCGTCTCCTCACCCATTGCGAGAATGTCAAGCTCGCCGACGCGCTCGATCTCCTCCGGCTTTACTCCCGTGTAGCGAGAGTGCGGTGCCAAGAACTCATCGTCAAAGCCGCGCAGAAGCGGATGCGTCGGGTCAAGAGCCTTGTGCTTGTAAACACCCGAGAGCTTCTTCGGAAGCGGATATTTATTCACTCCGTAATGGAAGTGAAGTCCTGCCTGCGATGCCCAGCATATATGGAAGGTAGAGTATACGTGGCTCTTTGACCACTCCATTATGCGACAAAGCTCGTTCCAATAATCAACGTCAGCAAAATCTATCTTCTCTACGGGTGCGCCCGTAATTATAAGTCCGTCAAACTTCTGCCTTTCGATATCGAAAAAGGACTTATAAAAGGTCTTCATGTGCTCCTCGGAGGTGTTCTTTGAGTTATGCGACACCGTATGAAGCAAGGTAAGCTCTATCTGCAGGGGCGAATTTGAAAGCAGTCTTATAAGCTGTGTTTCGGTAGCTATTTTCGTAGGCATAAGATTGAGAATGGCAATTCTAAGAGGACGGATGTCCTGAGTTGATGCTCTGTCCTCGTCCATTACGAATATTCTCTCGCCTATAAGCGTTTCCTTTGCGGGAAGTGCTCCCGGTATTTTAATCGGCATTTTAATCTCTCCTGTGTTACGGTAGTTATTCTACGGTAACCGTGTATTTTGTCTTGTACGCTTCCTCGCACAAAGCCTCAAAATCAAGCTTCTGCTCCTCGCGAAGCACCTTTTCAAGCTCGGGACGAGTGCGCGGGTGTCTCGGTGTAAAGACGGTGCAGCAGTCCTCGTACGGCAAGGTAGAGGTCTCAAACGTACCTATTTTTCTCGCAATTTCGATAATTTCCTCTTTATCAAGCCCTATGCAAGGACGGAAAACGGGGCGGTTAGCACATATATCGGTAACACCGAGCGCCTGCATTGTCTGGCTTGCGACCTGACCGACACTCTCTCCCGTAATAAGCGCGCCGCAGGAATATTCCTCGGCACATCTGTCAGCGAGCGTCATCATATAGCGGCGCAAAAGCAAGGTGAAATAATCCTCCTCGCACGCACGCTTAAGCTCCTCCTGTATGTGAGTAAGCGAAATTATATGAACGTGTATTCTGCCTGCATATCCCGCAACTATACGGGCAAGGTCAAGCACCTTTTCGCGTGCAAGCTCGCTTGTATAAGGATATGACTCAAAGTGAAGCGCCTCGATAGACACGCCTCTCTTTGCCATCATATACGCGGCAACAGGACTGTCGATTCCTCCCGAGAGAAGAAGCAATCCTCTTCCGTTAGAGCCGACGGGCATACCGCCCGCGCCCTTTTGCTGAGATGCGTGGATATATGCGTACTCTTCCCTTACCTCTACTCTGACGGTAACCTCAGGCTCGCGCACGTCAACTCTCATATAAGGGGCTGCCTCAAGCAACGCTCCGCCTACCTCGGCGCATATCTCGGGACTTTTTTTCGGAAAACGCTTGTCCGAGCGTTTTGCTTCTACCTTGAAGGTTTTGTGTCCCGCAAAAGCATCGGGAATATATTCCTTTGCGGTGCGGATGATGTCTTCCATATTTTTTTCGCACACGGCTGCCTTGTTAAATGCGGCTATACCGAAAACTCGGCTTACTGCCTCGTACATTCCGTCAAAGTCGCAAAAATCATCCTGCGGCTCTATATATACTGTTGACTGCATGTGCGTTATCTTGAAGCTTCCGAACTTCTTTGCGCGGCGCTTCAGCTCTTTCGTTAGCAATCCCTCAAAATATGAACGGTTAGCTCCCTTGAGCACTATCTCGCCGTATTTACAAAGTATAACTTCCCTCATTAACCTCTTACCTCTTACCTCTTACCTTTTACCTCATCTTGTCTGTCCGTTGCCGCATATAAGGAACTTCTCGCTTGTCAGTGCGTGCAGTCCCATAGGACCTCTTGCGTGAAGCTTTTGCGTTGATATTCCTATCTCGGCGCCAAGCCCGAACTCTCCGCCGTCGGTAAAGCGTGTTGATGCGTTCACGTAAACGCACGCAGAATCTACCGCCGACTGAAAATACTCGGCATCCGCAAGAGAGCGCGTAATTATAGCCTCACTGTGTCCCGTGCTGTGCGAGTTTATATGCGAAACTGCCTCATCCAAGCTGTCAAGTATTATTACCGACATAATATAGTCGTTGTATTCCGTATAGAAATCCTCGTCGGATGCCGCTTCGATTCCGCCTATTATTCTGCGCGTTCTCTCGCATCCGCGAAGAGTGCACTTATCCTTTATGCTTTCGTAAAAGCGCGGTAAAAATTCCTCCGCTATGTCAGAGTGTACCACAAGCGACTCCGCCGCATTGCAAACTGACGGACGCGAGAGCTTTGCGTTGAGGATTATATCTATTGCCATATCTATATCTGCATCACGGTGAACGTAAATATGACAGTTGCCCGCCCCCGTTTCAATACACGGAACGGTTGCGTTCTCGGTCACCGCCTTTATAAGTGCCGAGCTTCCTCTCGGGATAAGCACGTCGATAAGACCGCGCATATTCATAAGAGCAACGGAGCTTTCCCTCTCGGTGCTTTCTATAAGCGACACGGCGCGCGCGTCAACTCCTCTTTTCTCGAGAACTTCCTTTATTATCGCTACGGTCGCGCGGTTGGTGTTTATCGCTTCCTTGCCGCCGCGCAAAACCGCACTGTTGCCCGTTTTAAGACAAAGCACCGCCGCATCCACGGTTACGTTAGGTCTTGCCTCGTATATCATCCCGACGCATCCTACGGGAACTCTGATATGCTCAATTACAAGGCCGTTTGGGCGCACGGTACGGCTTCCCTCGCCTATCGGGTCGGAAAGAGACGCTACGTGGCGCACTGCCTCTGCCGCAGCCTCTATTCTTTCTCTGCCGAAGCGGAGACGGTCGATCATAGCCGTCTTTATTTTGTTTGCCTGTGCGTTTTCTATATCTGCCGCATTTGCCGCCTCAATTCTGTCAGCGCACGCCACAAGCGCATCTGCAATATCGCAAAGCAGCTCGTTTTTTGCCTTGCCCGAAAGAGCAGAAAGCGAAGCAGATGCCGCCTTCGCTCCCGAGCAAAGCTCTCTTACGTATTCGGTGATAGAGTTCATGTTATCTCTCCTGTCTGCTTGCTGCAAAAAATGAGCCGCGTGCCGTACCCTCAAGCACGTCGTAGAGCACCGTAGGGTCTGTTCCGTTTACTATCATCATAGGTATGCCTACCCCGCATACGAGGTCTGCCGCTTTTATTTTTGAATACATTCCGCCCGTACCCTTATCGGTACCTGCACCGCCTGCCGCCGCATATACAGACTCGTCTATCTTCTCTATTCTCTCGATAAGCTTGGCATCGGGATTCTTTCTCGGGTCTGAATCGTAGAAGCCGTCGATATCGGTCATATTTATAAGAAGGTCTGCGTGGCAAACCATGCAAACGTAAGCCGAAAGCGTATCGTTTCCACCGAACTTTATCTCCTCGTATGAAACAGAGTCGTTTTCGTTTACTATCGGAATACATCCCATCTCTATAAGAGTGCGGAAGGTCCCCTCCGCTGCCTCACGGCGCACGGGGTTGTCTACTACGTCCTTAGTCATAAGTATCTGTGCGACAGTATGTCCGTATGACGAGAAAAATCTCTCGTAGATACGCATAAGCTCGCTCTGTCCGACGGCGGCAAGCGCCATCTTTTCCTCGACCGTGCTCGGTCTGTGCCCTATATGCGTTCTTGCAATTCCCGCGCTTACAGCACCCGAGCTTACAAGCACTACCTCAATACCGCTGTTTTTTATATCCGAGAGAGTACGCGCAAGTATCTCTATGCGGTGAAGATTCAGGTTGCCGTTATCGTGAGTAAGCGTGGACGAGCCTATTTTGACCACTATTCTTTTTGCACTTTTTTTAACCGTAGTATTCATTGTCTTGCAGTTCCTGTAAAATAATTGTAAAATTTATGTTTTTTTAAAAAAGGTATTTCATTATTATATAATTTATAGTATAATAGATACGTATTGTAAAAAAGACGTATTGATATTTTCTTTAATACATTCTTAAATTATATCACATAGGCATTCTTATTGCAAGAGCTTTTTTGAGAGGAGGTGCCGTTATGAGAGATATTCCCGAGCTTTTGGCACCTGCAGGCTCTCGCGAGGCTCTGCTCGCCGCAATCGAAGCGGGAGCTGACGCAGTTTATCTTGGCGGAGAGTTCAACGCGCGGGCATTTGCCCGCAACTTTGATCGCGATGCTATCAAAGAAGCGATAAAGCTCTGCCGAACATACGGCGTAAAGGTGTATATAACCCTTAACACAGCCGTGTTTGAGCGCGAGCTTCCCGAGTGGCTCGAATATGCAAAGTATCTGTGGCAAGCGGGGGCTGATGCTTTCATCGTTGCGGATATCGGCGCGGCTTCCCTTTTAAAAAGATACATACCCGACGTGCGTCTGCACGCAAGCACGCAGATGACCGTACACAACAGCGAGGGCGTAAGAGCGCTTCTTTCTCTCGGCTTTGAACGGGTAGTCGTTGCACGCGAGCTTTCTCGCGAAAATATAGAAAGCATAATAAAAGAAACCGGTGCCGAGATAGAGATATTCGTGCACGGTGCTCTTTGCGTGTCCGTCTCGGGACAGTGCCTTTTAAGCTCCCTTGTCGGCGGCAGAAGCGGAAACCGAGGCGAATGTGCCCAGCCATGCAGAATGTTATATAACGGCAAGCCCTTGCTATCTCTCAAGGACAACTGTCTTGCCTCTCATATAGACGAGATACTTTCTCTCGGCGCGGCATCGCTTAAAATTGAAGGGCGAATGAAATCGCCCGAGTACGTGCTCGGCACGGTCTCAGCTTACAGACGTCTGCTTGACGAGGGGCGCAACGCAACGAGGGCAGAAATAAACAAGCTTGAGAGTCTGTTTTGCCGAAGCGGCTTTACCGACGGATATTTCATAGAAAAAACCGAAGGAATGTGCGGCGTGCGCACCGACGAGGACAAGAAAAAAAGCGAGGGAGTCGCACCTTTTACCGACCTCACCCGCAAGATTCCCGTTAACATCGACTGCATAATAGCCGAAGGCGAGCCGATGAGAGTAACGGTATCCGACGCGCACTCATCCGGAACGGCAACGGGCGGGATACCTTCTTTGGCGCAGAACGCACCTCTTGACGAGGAAAGCGTCCGCCGTTGCATGAGTAAAACGGGCGGAACGCCTTATATATGCGAGAATATAAATGTTTCCCTCTCGGACGGGCTATACGCACGCGTGAGCGAACTAAACGCCCTCAGACGAGACGCCATTCGTTTGTTTGAAGAAGAAAAAGAAAAAAGCATATCTTCTCGTACAGAGCCTTCAGTTTCTGTATACGACGTATTGAAAAAACGTGTCACAGACAAGCTTGCGTACGGACGCAGTGCCCGCTTTATAAGTGCAAAACAGCTACGCGAAAGCGGAGTCGGAAGTGCCGATTTTGAGCGCATATTCCTGCCGATAGACGAGTTTTTCGGCAGCAACAGTGCAAACGGCATTATATGCCCGCCGCTTGTATATGACGGCGAGTGGGATGATTTTACCGCAAAGCTCATAAAAGCTAAAGAGGCAGGCGCGAGGTACGCGCTTTGCTCAAACATATCACAAATAAAAATTGCAAAAGAGGCAGGCTATATAACGACGGCTGACTTCCGTCTCAACTGCACCAATCCCTACACGGCAGAGGTACTCTCGGACATGGGCGCTGACGAGGTTATTCTCTCGCCCGAGCTGAAGGTCGGCGGTATGCGTGACGTACACGGGCGCAAAAGCGTTATAGTTTACGGTAAGCTTCCCGTGATGACCTGCGAGAAATGTCCGATAAAAGAGGACGGGGGATGCGCGGTCTGCAAATCCGGCAAGCCCTACTATCTTACCGACAGAACGGGGGCGAGGTTTGCCGTATTCGGAGAGGGTGCACCGCACCACCGAGCAGTTATATACAACAGCGTTCCGATATACACGGCTGACGTGCGCTCGGAGCTCTCAAGGATAGGAGACTTTGCAGAGCACTTTATTTTCTCGGACGAAACCGGCAAAGAGATAAAAGAGGTGCTTGCCGCATACAGAGACGGCAAAAAATCCACGGGCAAATACAGGCGTCTGTAAACTGACAGGCGAAACGTTCATTTTTCACTAATTACTTTAAAGGGGACATAGGTTTTGAAACATTTGGGAATAGACTTAGGCACGGCAAACACGCTTATACACGTAAAAGGCAGAGGAATAGCTCTTCGCGAGCCGTCTGTCGTTGCGGTGGACGAGCATGAAAACAGAGTGCTTGCCGTCGGAAACGCGGCGCGTATGATGATAGGAAAGACCCCCGGTGTAATAACTGCGTACAGACCGCTAAAGGACGGCGTTATAGCCGACTTCGAGGTTACCGCGAATATGCTTCACCAATTTTTCTTGAAAACGAGCGGAAATCTGCTCTTCAATCGTCCGAAGGTCGTCGTTTGCGTGCCTTACGGCGTAACGGGAGTTGAAAAGAGAGCTTTTGAGGACTCGGTGCTTGAAGCGGGCGCGAAAAGCGTAGCTCTCATAGAGGAGCCTATTGCGGCGGCGATCGGTGCCGACCTTAAAATAGGCGGACCTCGCGGAACTATGATAGTAGACATCGGCGGAGGTACTACCGAGGTTGCCGTAATGAGCCTCGGGGGACTTGTTCTTGCAAACTCTCTTCGTATAGGCGGTGACGCTATCGACAGCGCAATTGTTTCCTACATAAAGAGAAAATACAACGTGCTCGTCGGAAACGTCACGGCAGAGCACCTTAAGAAATCCATCGGATCGGTCGATCCTGCGACCGACGTAGGCTCACTTGAAATAAGAGGCAGAAATCTTATTTCGGGGCTTCCCGCTACCCTTCTTATATCGAGCGGAGAGCTGAGAGAGGCTATGCATGAGCAGATAACTCACATAATCGACTGTATCAAAACGACACTTGAAAAAACACCGCCCGAGCTTTCCGCCGACATCTACGACAGCGGAATCCGCCTTACGGGCGGCAGCGCTATGCTTCGCGGCATTGACCGCCTCGTTGCAAGTGTTACGGGAGTAAACACCTTCGTCGCACCCAAGCCTCTTGAAAGCGTTATCAAGGGTATAGGAAAGGTAATAGACAAGGGAGACGTTTTCGGACTTCTCGAATACCGCTCGAGATAAAATAAACAAAACAACAGCGAGGATATAGTATGAACGGCTTTTTCAAAAGCAGATTTTTCATAGTAATACTTATAATATCGCTCACCTTGAGTATCATGCCCACCGTTCTTACGGTTATGGGACACGGAAGCTACGTAAGGGGGGCGGTCGTGACCGTGCTATCCCCTTTTCAGAAGCTCGGCAGTCTTATAGGCGAAGCGGTCGGCGGCTTCGGTCAGTATTTTTCGGGATACGACGAGCTAAAGGAAGAAAACCGCGTGCTCAAAGAGGAAAACAAGGCGCTCAAAGAACAGCTCTACGAGGCTTCGCTTCACAAAGAAGAAAACGAGTGGCTTCGCGATTATCTTGACCTAAAGCGCGTCAACTATTCTTTTGAGCTTTCCGATGCGAAAATAATCGGCCGCGAGACGACGAATACCCGCACGGTCTACACGCTCGACCGAGGCAGTGTCGTAGGAATACAGAAAAATATGCCCGTCATTACAAACGAGGGAATTCTCGGCTATATAACCGAGGTAGGTATGACCTGGTCGAAGGCAGTTGCCGTAACCGACGAGCGCTCGTCGGTCGGTGTCGTTTGCGGACGCTCCGGGGCTGTCGGCATCATGCAGGGAACCTACGAGCTTTCCTTTGAAGGAATGTGCGACGTCACGCTTTCAGAGCCGACGGCGGATATTTCGGCAGGCGACAAAATATACACAAGCGGTCTTGGCGGCGTTTATCCCGCAGGCCTTGCGGTAGGCGAGGTAACAGAGGTTTATACCGACAGCTATGACAGAAGCCTGCACGCAAAGGTAAAGCCATACGTAAACGGATCGGACGTTGATGCCGTAATGGTAGTTTGCGGCTTTGAGGCTGAAGGTGTAAAGTGATGAAAAAGATATATTTCAACCTCCGCCCCGCAGATATTATTAAAGTGGCGGTATACGCACTTTACGCAGCCGTGCTTATATGCACCGTAAGCTCTTTTTTGCCCGCAGCAAACTACAGAGGTGCTATACCCGACCTTATCCTGAGCGCGACGGTTGCAGTCGCTTACTTTGAGGGCGAGCGCTCGGCGGCGATATTCGGCACAGCGGCAGGCTTTGCTCTTGAAGCCGTCGGCAGCGTCGGATTTTCTATCCTGCCCGTATTTTATATGCTCGCGGGTTGTGTAGCTGCTCTGCTTTTTTCAAGAGCACTGCAAAAGCATTTCGGCGCGTATATGCTGTATACGGCGCTGTTTATGCTGATGCGCTCGATTATTTCTATCATATACATTCAATTTTCAATGCCTGACTACTCTATCGCAACCGCAATAGACCGAGTGCTTCTTGACGAATACGGACTCACTATCGTATGCGCGGCAGTAGTATTCTTTGCAACTATGGGAATATCCCGTTTACTTAAAATGGGTGGCGAATCAAGAGATATTAAAATGTAGATTACAGTTAAAACAAAAAGGAGGATGATAAAATGCAAAATAACAACCGCACACAGATAATGCGATACGTTTTCATTATTGCATTTTTGGTGCTTGCGTGCGCGGTTTTCTGCGCCCGCCTTGTAAGCATTCAGTTAATCGACCCTCCGCCCGACGCTGACGGAGGCGCGGGAAAAACCTTTACGAGAATTGAAAAAATACAGGCTCAGCGCGGTGAGATATATGACCGAAACGGCAAAATTCTCGTACACAACAACTACACGCGTTCAATAGTGCTTGACTGGGGTGACTTTCCCTGGACGGCGGACGAGGTAAACAATCTTATCCTTTCCTCTATCGAAAAGATAAAAGAAACCGACGGAGAGGACACACTCACAAGGATAGAATATTTTCCTTTTGAAGACGTTTTCGGTGATATAAGATATAACGAAAGCTATCTTGCGGGCAACGAAAACGATTTCCGCCTCCAGAAAATGCTTTCCCACTACGAGCTTGACCCCGAAACGAGCGCGCGAAATTTTGCAGACTATCTGCTTAAGCGCTGGAAGATAGTAGATTCTGACGGCAAGTATATTTATTCCGAAGAAGACACCTATACCCTGCTCTCCCGCCGTTACGATATGGAATATTTGCAGTTCGGTCCCGAGAAGCAATACTCCCTCTCGCACAAGGCAAGCATTACGGCTATATCCTCGGTGCTGGAGCTCAATCTTCGCGGCGTTACCACGTCAATCGTAAGCGAGCGCGTATACGACTACCCGGGATATATGTCGCATATTCTCGGCAGATGCGGAAAAATTCCGTCGGGCGCGCTTGAATACTACACCTCGCTCGGCTACAGTATGGATGCAACCGTCGGACTTGATGGAGTCGAGGCTGCTTTTGAAGCGTATCTGCGCGGAATTGACGGAGAGATAACCATAGTCGAGGATATGGACGGAAATATCCTTGAAAAATATATCAGCCGTGAGCCCGTAGCGGGTAAAGACGTCTATCTGACTATCGACGTAGAGCTGCAGAAGGTTGCCGAGGACTCGCTTGCTTACCGAATCAAAAAGGTCGCATCCGACGGTCTTCTCGCAGGCGGCAGCATGTCGGGTGCCGATGCAAACGCGGGAGCCGTCGTTGCCATAGACCCCCAGACGAACGGAATCTTGTGCATGGCTTCCTACCCCACCTATGACCTCTCTCAGTTTGACAAGCTTTTTGCAGACCTTGCAGCAGATAAAAACTCGCCCTTGCTTAACCGCGCGCTTTCTGCCGAATACGCCCCCGGCTCTACCTTTAAGCTCGCAACGAGCGTTGCGGCGCTTGAAGAAAGTATAATCTCGGCAAGTACAAAAATAAACGACACGGGCGTCTATAAATACTATTCAGACTACCAGCCGCACTGCTGGATATACGATATGTACGGCTCATCCCACGGCTCGATAAACGTAGTTGAGGCGATACAGCATTCCTGCAACTATTTTTACTTTGAAGCGGGCAGACTGCTCGGCATAAATAAGCTCAACACCTACGCATCTGCCTTCGGGCTTGGTAAGGCTACGGGAATAGAGCTTCCCGAAAAAACGGGAATACTTGCAAGCCCCGAGTACACACAAACAAGCGGTATCGGCGAATGGATGCCCGGATACACCCTTCAGGCATCGATAGGTCAGTCGTACAACCTTTTCACACCTACTCAGCTTGCCTGCTACCTGTCCACGCTTATCAACAACGGTCAGCGTTACAGCGCGCATCTTCTCTATAACGTGCGCGATTTCTCTACGGGCGAGGTAGTTTACGAGTACGAAAGCAAGCTGATGGACGGATGCATCGAGCTTGACCCGTACAATATCAGCCTTATAAAAAGAGGCATGCGCGCCGTAATGGATGCAAACCTCACGAAAAAAGCCTTCGCTGACCTTACGGCAGTAGAGGCGGCGGGAAAAACAGGAACGGCGCAGATAGGCGGAGACAACTCTGACAACGCGACCTTCGTAAGCTTCGCGCCATACTCAGGCACACCCGAGATTGTGGTTGCGGGAATTATTGAGAACGGTGTTACGGGTAACAACACCGCATACGTTGTAAGCGATATTATGGAACAGTATTTCCAAGGAGAAGCAAATATAGGCTAATGACTAAAAACCAACTGAAAAATCACGCGGCGGCGGTAGCAGACGCTCTCGGAGAGCGCTACCCCGATGCAGAATGTGCTCTCAAGTGGGAAGGCGACCCTTGGCGGCTGCTTATCATGGCAAGACTGTCGGCACAATGCACCGATAAAAAGGTAAACGCGGTCTCGGTGGAGCTTTTCAAAAAATACCCCACCCCCGAGGCTATGGCTGATGCAGAGCTTTGCGAGCTTGAAGCGTTGATACGCCCTTGCGGGCTTTATAAAATGAAAGCAAAAAATCTTCGCGACTGCTCAAGAGCTCTCATAGAGAACTACGGCGGCGTTCTGCCATCTGATATCGACGCCCTGCTTTCCTTTGCGGGTGTCGGAAGAAAAATTGCCAACCTTATCCGCGGCGACGTTTTCGGACTCGGCGGAATAGTCTGCGACACACACTTCATACGCATCTGCGGAAGGCTCGGATTTTATCCCGAATCCGAGAAAAATCCGCAAAAAATCGAGCGCATATTTACACCGCTTCTGCCGACAGAGAGCCACACCGATTTTTGCCACCGAATAGTGCTCTTCGGACGGGAGATATGTAAAGCTCAAAACCCCGACTGCGAAAATTGCCCCCTCGCAGAGAGAGGCTTGTGCAAGAAGGGGAAAAAGTAAAAACAGCCGCTGTCTCATCTGAGGCAGCGGCTGTTTTGTTATTGTCTCTTATAGACGGTTTTCAATGGTATAAAGTGCTCAAGTAAAGCGGGGTGTTTTGTCATACAGTATCAGTTTGCAAACTCTTTTTTGATTTCGGCGGACATTTTTATTTCATATTGACTCATACTAAAAACCTCATAACGCTGTGTGTCTTCGATAGGCGATATAAAAGACATACCGTACTTTGAGTCTCTTGAAATTATTATACCCGTGTACTCTTTGCCGTCTTCCAAAGGCAGCGCATCTCCGTAGAGTGCCAGATTTAAGATATATTCAACGCCTTCCTTGTATTCAAGAACATAATCACCGTCTGGGAGTTCCATACCTGTAATTTCACCGTTTGAATCTTTAGAAAAAACCGCACCGAATGATTTAAACATCTCCATTTCATCATTTATGTTTGCAGGCATAATATAATAGTTTTGGTCAAATTCAAACACTGTACCTACCTTGTCAGCAAAACTGTTAAATTCTTCTTTTATAGAGGTTATTTTACATTTTGCTACCGCCTTGCCGCCAATTATAATATCCTCTCCGTCATGGCGAATTGTAATATAAAAGGTTGTGCCAATACATTCTACCGATGCAATAGCACCGTTGTGTTTGTTCTCGGTAAAGGTTTTATTTTTATACTCATCAAGCGATTCATATTCGATGCTTTCAACTATACTGGTGTGTTTTTTTGGCATCTGTAATATCAAATTATAATCAAAGCCCGATTTGACCTTCTCGGAATTGTCGGACGGTCGATTTTCGCACCCTGCAAAAGTTGACAAAAATAATGCAAAAACCGCAATCATTAAAAACAAGGCAATGCTTTTTTTCATTTAATCACCTCTCCCGTCTCGTCTTTATTGTTAAGAGGTTTTTTCTCCCTCTTACAATTTCATATTACCATGCTTTTCCTCGGGCTGTCAATACAAAAACATACGAAAACACAACTTTGTAAAAAGTATACAAAAATACTATAATTTTTTATGCCTAAAATTCAATCAAACCGCGATTTCCTGTTGATTTGTTGCAAAAAAGAAAAAAACGGTATAATGCAATCAAGTTGCATTATACCGTTCTTTTACGTTCTGTTCTTTGTGAGCCTTACTCTCTTAATTACAATACCCCCGGCAATTCCCACGAGTACACCGCACAGGCTTCCGCCTATGAGAAGCACGGGAAGATAATATATAAGCTCTGCCGTAGAGGTGAGCACCGCAACTGCGATTATCTGCCCTATATTGTGGAAAATACCGCCCGCCGTGCTCACACCGACGATACCGAACTTCCCTGTTTTCTTAAAAAGCAGCATTGCGGCAAAAGCAAGAGCCGCACCGCTCATACCGAAGACAATATGATATACGTTTCCGTAGAACAAAAGTCCCAACAAAGCAACGCGCAAAAGCGTGACTGCCGCCGATTTTCCCGCGCCCGCCGCGTAAAGAAGATAAAGCGTGACTGCGTTTGCAAGTCCGAGCTTTATCCCGGGAAGCGAGGGGATGAGCATTATCTGCGAATCGACGTAGGAAAGTATCATAGAAAGTGCGATACACACGCCAAGTGTCGCTGTGTTTTGTGTCGTTTTTTTCATAGTTATATCTCACACAAAAAACGGAGCTGTGAAAACAAGCCATAGCTCCGTTTTGTTAGGTTTATTTTAAATTTACAGCTTAGAATAGCCGTGACAATTTACAAGCGCATCTATCTTCACACCCTGCTTGCAAAGAGGGCAGTCATGCGCGGGAGCACTCTGGAAATCAGGCAGGTCATTCGGGTCAAAGCAGGAATATACGGGATATCCCAATATATCCTTCGCCGTAGAGAATATTGAGCAGATGCCGCTCACACTTCCGCCGTAATATTTTATAGCGTCAATAGCTGCTTCAACCGTCTTTCCCGAGGCTACGGATACCGCAAGCACCATTACGTGCTTTCCCTGTATCATGGGCAGGATATTATCTCTGAAAAGAAGCTGGCTTGAGTTTGTCGTCTCAGGCGTTACGACGTATATTGATTTGTGCGCGTTCATGCTGATAAAATCGTTTTGCTCAAGAGTGTTTGCAAGACACGCGCCGATAACCTCGGTTCCGTCAAGGCAAAGAATAGTATCAACAACGGTAGTATGATAAAAATATGCACGAAGCTCCTCTGCCACCGCTTTTGCCTCGGAGAGACGTGTCTTTTGTGCCACAACGTCTATGTAGTAGTTCGAATGGCAGTTAGAAGTAGCAAAGTGACCTCTTGCAACACGCAAAAAGAGATTATTTCGTTTGGTTTCGTATTTAAAAGTAGTATTCGTAGGCATTCATATACCCTCCTTGGTCTTTGGTATATGTTATTTTACTATATTTTTTGCAATATTACAAGTAAAATCTTGTCAAACAAATAAATTTTGTTGATATTGCACAAAAACCGCTATACAAAACAGTAAAATGCGTTGAACAGCAAGGTGGAAAATTTCGTCAAAAAGGACTGTCTCAGTAAGACAGTCCTTTTATGCTGTTTAGTTATTAGCGTCCTTGATAGAAAGGTTCATTCTGTTCTTCTCGTCAACGCCGAGGAACTTGATTCTTACGTGGTCGCCTACGTTTACAACGTCCTCAACCTTTTCGGTTCTTGTGGGAGCGAGCTTGGAGATGTGAACGAGACCCTCTTTTCCGGGTGCGAACTCAACGAAAGCACCTATCGGAATGATTCTCGTTACAACGCCGTCGTAGCAGCAGCCTGCAACAGGCTCGAATACTATGCCGTCGATTATCTTCTTAGCTTCGTATGCGGCATCGCGGTTTACAGCGGAAATAAATACGCTTCCGTCGTCCTCAATGTCTATCTTAGCGCCCGTGTCGGCAACTATCTTCTGAATTACCTTACCGCCCGTACCGATAACCTCACGGATCTTGTCGGGGTTTATCTTCATGCTTATCATCTTGGGAGCGTACTCGGATACGTCGGCTCTGGGAGCTTCGATAGCGCCGAGAATTATCTCGTCGATGATAAAGTCACGTCCCTTATGGGTAACAGTGAGTGCTTCCTTGATTATCTCGGGTGTAAGACCGTCTATCTTAAGGTCCATCTGAATAGAGGTGATACCCTTGTGAGTACCTGCTACCTTGAAGTCCATGTCGCCATAGAAGTCCTCAAGTCCCTGAATATCAAGCATGGTCATCCATCTCTCACCCTCGGTAATAAGACCGCAGGAAATACCTGCAACGGGTGCCTTTATCGGAACACCTGCATCCATAAGTGCAAGTGTAGAGCCGCAAACAGAGCCCTGCGAGGTCGAACCGTTAGAGGAAACTACCTCGGATACGAGTCTTATAGTATAGGGGAACTCCTCAATGCTCGGAAGAACCGGAACGAGAGATCTTTCAGCCAAAGCACCGTGACCGATCTCGCGGCGTCCGGGGCTACGGCTTGACTTAGCCTCACCCGTAGAGTAACCGGGCATATTGTAGTGGTGGATGTATCTCTTCTCTTCCTCGTCGTCTATTCCGTCAAGCTTCTGAGCATCGGAAATAGAGCCGAGAGTAGCTATCGTAAGTACCTGCGTCTGACCTCTTGTGAAGAGTCCCGAGCCGTGTACTCTCGGAATAACACCTACCTCGCTTCCGAGGGGACGGATCTGGTCAAGACGTCTGCCGTCTACACGCTTACCGTCTTCAAGAAGCCAACGGCGTACTATCTTCTTCTGTATCTTGTATATAAGCTCACCCATAATAGAGCTTATCTCGGGGTACTTCTCGCTGAACTTCTCAACGATAGCATCCTGAATGGGAACCATTCTCTCGTCGCGTACGTTCTTGTCGTCGGTGTCAAGAGCTACCATAACGTCAGCCTCGCAGAAAGCGAAGACCTCGTCAAACATATCGTGGTCAAGCTCGCATGAGGGATACTCAAACTTGGGCTTGCCTATCTCGTCTATAATACCGTTTACAAATTCGAGAAGGTTCTTTATCTCGGCGTGAGCAGTCATAATAGCCTCGAACATAGTGTCGTCGTCTACCTCGTTTGCTCCTGCCTCGATCATAACTACCTTTTCCATGCTTGCCGCAACGGTAAGCTCAAGGTCGGACTTAGCGCGCTCTGCTGCCGTCGGGTTTACAACGAGCTTTCCGTCAACAAGTCCCATGAAAACGCCCGCTATCGGTCCGTTCCACGGAATATCGGAGATAGAGAGAGCGAGAGAAGCACCGAGCATAGCGGTAATCTCAGGCGAGCAGTCCATATCTGCCGAAAGAACGGTAAGCGAAAGGTTTACGTCGTTACGAAGATCCTTCGGGAAAAGAGGACGGATAGGACGGTCGATAACACGTCCTGTAAGGATAGCCTTTTCGGTGGGCTTGCCCTCGCGCTTGAAGAAAGAACCGGGGATCTTACCTACAGCGTAAAGTCTCTCCTCGTAGTCGACTGAAAGAGGAAGGAAGTCTATGCCGTCACGGGGCTTTTCACTTGCGGTAGCGCAAGCGAGGATAGTAGTATCGCCGTAGCGAACTACGCAAGAGCCGTTTGCAAGGCCTGCTATTTTACCCGTCTCAACGGTAAGCGGTCTGCCTGCAAAGGTGTAGTTGAATACCTTGTGATTTGAGAAAACCATTTTCTCTGAAATCGGTTTGTTTGAGTCAAACATTTTTTACCTCCAAATATTTTAACTTCTATTTTTGAGGCACGTTCGGTTTAGCACTTAAATGAAGGCTCAAATCTTAAGCCCTCATTTAACTGCTAAAGCCGCGTGCCGTACTAACTAAATCAAAACAATAGGGGAGCGTAGCCGCTCCCCGTTATTGCCCTGTGTTTGATGCCAAGAGCAAGGCATCCTTCTCTGCCTGAAATTATTTACGAAGACCGAGCTTCTCGATAATTGCACGGTATCTTGCGATATCCTTCTTCTGAAGGTATCCGAGAAGATTTCTTCTGTGACCAACCATCTTAAGAAGGCCTCTGTGGCTGTGGTGGTCGTTCTTGTTGCTCTTGAGATGCTCGTTGAGAGAGTTGATGCGGTAAGTAAGAACCGCGATCTGAACCTCAGGAGAGCCTGTGTCGCCTTCGTGTGTTGCGTACTTCTCGATAATTTCCTGCTTGATTTCCTTTGTAATCATTTTCTTCACCTCATATTTTTATTGTCCTACGTCTCAGTCTGCGGTCGGGTGAAGCAGCGTTGTCGCTCAGTCGCCGCCAAACCGAGAGCGTGGCTCATACTTTGTCAGTATACCATATCTTTTCCGCTTTGTAAATAGCTTTTTTGAAATTTCTTTTGATATTTTTAATGTTTTTGTCTTTTTACAGTCCGAAAACTCCGCAAATGAATATCTTCAGTCCTATCGCAATCAAGATCATACCGCCGAGAACACTTGCCTTGCCTGCGAGCTTCGTGCCGAATTTCTTTCCTATAACAAGACCGCCCATACAAATAATAAAGGTAACGGCAGCTATAAGCGAGCAGCAAGCGAGCGACTCAAAAAGAGTATACGAGCCTATGTCAAGCCCGACAGAGAGCGCATCAATACTCGTGGCAATCCCCTGCAGAATAAGCGTGCCGAAGCCAAGGCAAGAGCACCCTTCCTCACTTGCACAATCGGGATTTTTGATTCCCTCACAGAGCATTTTCCCACCTATATATCCGAGCAGTGCAAGAGCTATGTACGGAATAAGCTTCTCAAACTCGGTAAAATATGAAAGGATAGTATGCACGCATATCCATCCAATCAACGGCATCGCAAACTGGAAAAAGGTATATACACCAGCTACTGTGCACATCTTTCCCTTTTTCATTTTTCTGTCGTTTAGCCCGTTTGCAAGCGACATTGAAAAAGCGTCCATCGCAAGCGCAACTCCGAATGAAATTCCGTTAATAAAAAATCCTAAGCTGAACATGCTTCCTCCTGATAATTGTATGGAATATAAACAACACAGATAAAAAGTCTTAAAGCAGAGCTGCCGCTCTGCTTTATATTTATCACTTAATATCAAATACCTTTATAGCGTTCTCGGACAGTATCTTTCGGTTGTCCTCGTCGGAAAAGCCGAGCGAGAAGAAAACATCAAGCTCACGCGCGGGATTCCACATCGGATAGTCGGTACCAAAAAGCACCCTGTCAGTACCGTAGCGAAGTATGATATCACGGGCCGCCTCGCTGCCTACAAAGCTAAAGGTAGACGAGCAGTCGACGTACAGATTTTCAAAATCGCACAGCTCGCGGATCGCATCGTCCCACACGGAATAACCGCCGAGATGAGCGCCGACTATACGCAGTCCCGAGTATATTTTAAGTATCGGCGCGAGTCTGTTGGGGTTAGAGTTATCGTACCTATTGTCTCCCGCGTGCACCAAAATCGGCATATCGTCCTGCTCGCAAAGCTCGTAAATTTTAAGGCAGCGATAGTCGTCAAGCTTAAAATTCTGTATATCGGGGTGAAGCTTAACACCGTGAAGCCCAAGCTCACGCAGGTGCATATAGTCAGACACGAGATCCGGACTGTCGGGATAAAGCGTTCCAAGCCCCGTGAAAAGACCGCCGCTTTTTTCAACCTCGCCTGCGATAAACTCGTTTATGCTTTTCACCTGCTTTGCCATCGTTGCAACCGACTGCACGACGAACTTATCAACACCGTACTCCTCCCGCCTTGACAAAAGCTCCGCTCCGAGTCCGTGCTCGCTTGAGACAAGGCCGTAGAAATTATCCGTTCCGCCGATTGCCTTCGCCGATATTTTCTCGGGGTAGATATGACAGTGGCTGTCTATTACAAAGTATCCGTTTTTCATTTTAATCGCCCGTTACAAGCTCTTTCCACTTTTTGTAGTTATCAACGAAGCTTACAAGCAAAAGATCCCTTCTGCCCCCTACAGTAGCATCCTCATACGTCCCATCCGCAGGAATACGCATGCTCTCCATATCGTAGGAAAGATAGGTAAGCGCGCTTGATATAAGAGAGGTGCACTCGGACTGCGTAAGGTTTGTCGTTACCTTTGAAAGCATGGTAGTCAAGAGCTGATTTATCTCTCCGACACCGAGAGTTTTTATTTTATCGGCTACGGCAAGTATCAGCTTTCTCTGTCTGTCGGTCCGCCCAAAGTCACTTCCCGTATTATATCTTATTCTTGAATAAGCAAGCGCCTGCTTGCCGTTGAGGTGCTTAACTCCCTCGGAGGTGCTGCTGAGCTTGTCGGCATTTTTCGTGTGCCCGAACACCTCGTTTATACCTTCCATTACGTTGTTCATCTCAACAGCCTCGGCGCGCGTTACGTAAATGTCAACACCGCCGACAAGCGTTACTATATCAACGAAGGAAGAAAAATCGACCTGCACGAATCTGTCCGTCTTTATATTGAAATTTCGGTCGATCGTCGCAAACATTTCCTTATATCCGCCGTAAACGTAGGCGGTATTAAGGCGGTTTGTGGTATATTCGCCGTTTTGCATCTGTATCTTTACGGCACTGTCACGCAAAAGCGAGGTGAGCACTATACGCTTCTTTGACGGGTTTATCGAAACCACTATCATACTGTCGGTGTTTTGTCTCGTTGCGTAGCCCGTATTATCATCAGCTACGCCTGAATTATCAACGCCGATAAGAAGGATATTAATTATGCCCTTTATCTCTTCCTTTTCGTTTTCAAGCTGACCGATATTGTTGTCAACCTCGTTGTTGAATTCGTTTTCGTTATGCGTGTTTGTAACCGTTGGGTCAGTCTCTTCCATACTCGCAAGATATTTTGATATCTCGTCCTCGTTCATAAGTGTCTGCTTATCAACGTCTACGTATCCCATAAGCCCGTAATAATAGCCGATGAGCATATTTACCGACACGATTATGGCAATTACGAGAAACAAAACGACGCTTGAGCATATAACGACGGTTTTGCCGAAATTGGTAAGCGTGCGTTTGCCGTTTTTATTTTTTCTTGTAAACGACACCTTCGCGCCGGAATTTTTTTTGGGTTTGGTTTGCTTCACTTTATCAGGTATGCCTCTTTTCGCTAAATAGATTGTTTTTCTTAAGTTATTATATACTTATGTCTTGCGCTCCTTTATAAATTACCGAGAAAGCTGATATTCTAACACAAAACCTAAGGTGTCGATTGTAAACGCTGTGCCTTGACGATACAATATGTTTATTACACATCGAGGAGCAAAAGAACAGTCTTTTTGCTTTTATACCAAAGTCGTTAATCGTCTGACTTGCCCGTCAGCATTTTGAAAATTCCGGCAATGGTTCCCACTCCGTAGCATATATGCATAAGCAGAAAAACGAAAGGAAGCAACAACAGATGTGCACGGAATTTGGGCGTATCTATAATAGCCTTTGCACTGAATACTATGTTACAAAGACCGTACGCACCCCACAAAAGTGCCGAGAACAGCCCTAGTCCAAAAAACGCAAGCACGCTTGTGATTACCACCGACAACAAAAATACAAGCGGTACAAGATGGAACTTGCTGACACACTTCGGACACTTGCCGAGCGTGTAGCCTATCCAATAACCGTTTTGGTTTTTCTGCTTAAGCATTTTGGGAAGCGACTCTCTTATCTGCTGAGCACTCTTTATACGAGGCTCAAAGCATATACGGTATCCTGCCTCTTGTACTCGGCGGTTATACTCGTTGTCCTCTGTTCTGACGAGCTTTTCGTTAAAACGTCCTACCGCATCCACGACCTCGCGTCTGTAAGCCGCGTGGAAAACGCTGTCAACGTAACAACGCTCGGCAGAGCCTCTGTAGGAAGCCACCGACGCGCCGAAGCGCGACTGCTCTGCCGCGAGAAGCATAGCGCACATACCGCTATCGTTTGGTGCGTAATTCGGGCGCATACCGCCGCACGCATATTCCTTTATTCCCGTATGTGTTCCCTCAAGGCAGGCAACCGTTTCCTCAACGAAGCTCTCGTCGAGAGAAGCGTGTGCGTCAACGCGGATGAACACGTCTCCCGTATACGCATCTATTCCCAGGTTAAGCCCTGCGGAAAGTATGTGGTTTTTTGCATTTTTCAGTACTTTTATATCACTGTATTCATCCGAATGCGCCGACTTGAACTCAGAGAGCACGTCGAAGGTAGCGTCGGATGAATTATTGTCTACGAATACAAGCTCTGTATCCTTGTGCGAATAGGTCTGTCTGAGCAGATCCGAAAATATAGACGGCAGGTTGTGTGCCTCATTAAAGGCGACAACGCATATTGAAACCAACATTGACATATTCCTTTCAACTAAATAGGATATGGTAAAAAGCATCTATGGTTATAATTTTCCAATATATCACTATTATACAGTTTCTACTATTATACTACATATATCCGAAAAAATCAATATTTTAGCTAAAAACAACAGGAAAACGGCTATCGTAACAAATTCCATGCGCTTTGTGCGGTAATATATGTGCGCTTTTAACTGTTTTTGGGGGTAATGCGGAGTATCCGTTTGCGCGAAGTGAAACCTCGTTTATTTGTGTACGGTTGCAACATAACGATGTTGAGCATAGCTCAAATGATGTTGCGTGCGCTGCACGCAAACGGTGTTGTGTCCTGCGGACACAAATAAAAAATCCCGCACTTTCGTGCAGGATTTTTGGTGCTCCATCGGAGACTCGAACTCCGGACACCTTGATTAAAAGTCAAGTGCTCTACCGTCTGAGCTAATGGGGCATCGCTATTTTTGAGGTGGTTTTCACTCTCTTTTTTTATCAGCCTTAATATAATATCACAAAGGCATGCCATTGTCAACACTTTTTTTAATATTTTACCGGGCAAACCGAAAGCCGTTGCGTTTTTGCAACGGCTTTCGTAATTTTTCATATTATTACAGCACGCAATTAAGAAAATCGCGCGTTCTCTGCGCCTGGGGATTTGTGAAAATATCCTTCGGAGTGCCCTCTTCGACTATAACGCCGTCAGACATAAATACTACTCTGTCGGCAACGTCACGGGCAAATCCCATCTCGTGCGTTACGACTACCATTGTCATACCTTCAGACGCAAGCTCACGCATAACCGAAAGAACCTCACCGACCATCTCGGGATCAAGTGCCGAGGTAGGCTCGTCGAAAAGCATTATGTCGGGCTTCATTGCAAGTGCTCTTGCAATAGCCACGCGCTGCTGCTGACCGCCGGAAAGCTGCTTCGGATACGCATCTGCTTTGTCCGAAAGTCCTACGCGCTCAAGAAGCGAAAGAGCCGTCTCTTTTGCCTCTTCCTTCGTCATAAGCTTCAGGTCTACCGGTGCCATCGTGATATTTTCAAGCACGGTAAGATGCGGAAACAGATTGAACTGCTGGAACACCATACCTATCTTCTGTCTTACCTTGTTTATATCGGTGCTCTTGTCGGTAATCATCGCACCGTCAACCATAATAGATCCCGACGTCGGCTCCTCGAGCTTGTTAAGGCAGCGAAGTATCGTGCTTTTACCCGAGCCCGACGGACCTATAAGGCATACGACCTCGCCGTCGTTTACCTGAAAATCAATTCCGCACAAGACGTCAAGATTACCAAAGGACTTGTGCAAATTTACAACATCAACCTTTATTGCCAACGTCAAGTCTCCTTTCAATAACCTTAATGCCTGCGGAAAGAATCGTAATAAGTATAAGGTATGCAAGTCCTACCATAAGATACGTAGCAAACACCTTGTACGTGGACATTGCGTACTGTCTTCCCGAGAAAACTATTTCAGCAAGACCTATGGTGTATGCAAGCGAGGAGTCCTTGAGCGTAATGATAAACTGATTGCAAAGTGAGGGTACGCTTATACGGAACGCCTGAGGCAGAATTACCTTTATCATTGCTCTTGACTTTGAAAGTCCGAGAGAGCGGGCTGCTTCCATCTGTCCGCGGTCAATAGCGGATATACCGCCACGGAATATCTCTGATATGTAAGCTCCTGCGTTAAGAGCAAGAGTGGCGGTAGCCGCCGCAAATTCGGAAATATTAAAACTGCGGAAGCCTATCGCCTGAAAGAGCTGCGGAATACTGAAATAAATAATAAATATCTGAACGATAAAAGGTGTTCCGCGTATTATCCATACGTAAAACTTCGATATCCATGATATCGGCTTGATCTTTGACATTCCCATAAGGCAGCTGCCAAGACCAATAACAAGCGCAATAAGAAGGGAAAGCACCGTCACCTCAATCGTGACAGCCATACCCTTGAGCAAAAGCACAGCTACTCTGGCAAAGTCAAATCCTTCAAATAAACCCATAAAATTCCCTATCCTAAAAATTCCTACGTAAAACAGTGCAAAGGGGAGCTGTCGCTCCCCTTCGTATGAAAGCTAATTATTTAGTCTTTATGTACTTATCAAGAATTGCCTGGTACGTTCCGTTAGCCTTGATGTTTTCAAGTCCCTTATTGAACATCTCAACAAGCTTATCGTTACCTGCGTTCTTAAGAACTGCGAAGCCGTAGCTTGAGCCCTTCTCCATATCTGTTACCATCTTAAAACCGTTACCCTGAGATATACCGTATCCCATAACAGGATAGTCCTCAAAGCAAGCAACCGCCTTGTTGGTCTTTACTGCCTCGTACATAAGACCGGAATCCTCATAAACGGTAATCTCAAAGCCATACTGATCCTTTATAGACTCAGCAAAGGTCTTACCCTCTGTTCCCGCCTTAACGGCAACCTTCTTGCCGCTGAGATCTGCATAACCCTTTATATCGTTGTTATCGGCCGCAATAGCCATAACAACGCCGCTATCATAATAGGGATTAGAGAAAACGTAATTTTCCTGTCTCTTAGGTGTGATGGACATACCTGCGATAACGCCGTCAGCCTGGCTGGTTTCAAGAGCCGTAACTGCTGCATCAAAGCCGAGAGGTTTGAGCTCGTACTCAAAGCCCTGATCCTTTGCGATAGCCGCGAGGATCTCAACGTCTATACCTACGAAGTTGCCGTCTTTGTCTGTAAACTCAAAAGGAGCAAAAGTCGTGTCGGTAGCGATAATATACTTTTCCTTGCCCGAGCATGATGCTACGCAGGCAACTGTGAAAATCACAGCAAGTGTAAGTGCCAAAAGTCTGATTACTTTCTTCATTTCAGTAACCCTCCCAAAAAATATTTAATATATTCTACCATAAAAATAAATATATGTCAAGAAAAAGAATAAAACTCTAAGGTTTTTGAACGTTTCGTGCTTTCGCTTCTAAAATCCGCCCCCTGAAATTTCCTCTTGACTTTTTCTTTTTTTAGTGATAAAATAGCACTTGCCAATATATGAGACATTTTGTCTCTTTGTGTTGATTTTAATACGAAAAGAGGCTGAGCAGAGTGGAACAGGAAAGCAAAAAAGCAACAGAGGAAGCGTATTTATGTATCGACCTGAAGTCTTTTTTTGCATCGGTCGAGTGCGTAGAGCGCGGGCTTGACCCTATGACGTGCATGCTTGCGGTAGCTGATGCAGAGCGGGGAGACGGCACAGTCTGCCTTGCCGTTACACCCGCGATGAAGGCTGCAGGGGTAAAAAACAGATGCCGTGTTTTTGAGATTCCAAAGCATATAAGCTATATAAAAGCTCCGCCGAGAATGCAGAAATACATCGACTACTCGGCTCGTATCTACTCGGTTTATCTTGAATTTTTCTCGCCCGACGATATACACGTTTATTCTATCGACGAGGTGTTTGTCTACGCATCCCCTTACCTAAAGCTGTACGGCACCACGCCCCGTGAGCTTGCCGCAAAAATAATGAACAGAGTTTACGAAAAAACGGGCATCCGTGCAACCTGCGGAATAGGCACAAATCTCTATCTTTGCAAGATAGCGCTTGACATCGAAGCAAAGCGCTCGCCCTCTTTTATAGGCGAGCTTACCGAGGAAAGCTACCGCGCGAAGCTCTGGCAGCACCGCCCCTTGACAGACTTTTGGCGGATAGGCTCACGCACCGCGGCAAAGCTTCAAAAATACGGCATTTCCACTATGAAGGATATAGCCTGCACCGACGAGGAGCTGCTATACGGATGGTTTGGAATCGATGCGGAGCTGCTTATAGATCACGCGTGGGGGATAGAGCCTACGCGCATGGAAGATATAAAATCCTACAAATCAAAATCTCACTCTGTATCAAGCGGTCAGGTGCTTATGCGCGACTACTCAAAGGTAGAGGGAAAAACCATACTGTGCGAGATGGCAGACGCCCTCTGTCTTGAGCTTGTGCGAAAAGGGGTGGTTTGCTCGTCGGTTGGGCTTAGCGTGCTTTTCTCTGACGGAAGCTATGAAAACGCATCAAAAAAGCTGAAATATCCGACGAGTGCCGACAGTGTTATTCTGCCCGTTATGTGCGCGCTCTACGAAGATATGGTATGTAAGGGAGCTGCCGTGCGAAAGCTGAATATCAGCTACAACAACATAGGCCGTGAGGACGGCGTTCAGTACAGCCTTTTTGATGACACACAGGCGCTCGAGGACAACAGAAGGCTGCAAAGCACGGTGCTGTCAATAAAAGAAAAATACGGGGCAAACTCGATTCTGAAGGGCATAAACTACACCGAAGCATCGACCGCCCGCGAGAGAAACGAACAGATAGGAGGTCATAAAAGTGGCAAAAAAGCTGCGCCTTAAAATGTCACGCTCTGACAGAGCAAAGCAATTTGCTCCCTTCTCTGCCTTAAAGCCCCTTGAAGAAGCGCTTGACAAAGAAAAAACGGCAAAAAGAGATAAAAGTAAGCAAAAAAACGAAGCCGACAGATGATCGGCTTCGTTTTCTATTCAATAATTTAATTAGCAAACTCCCTGTGCGAGCATTGCGTTTGCAACCTTGATAAAGCCTGCGATGTTAGCGCCTGCTACAAGGTCATCACCGAGACCGAACTCGTGAGCCGCCTTAACGGAGCTATCGAAGATGTTCTTCATGATAGTCTTGAGCTTCTCGTCAACCTCTTCAGCAGACCAGCTGTAACGCATAGAGTTCTGTGACATCTCAAGTCCGGAAACTGCAACGCCGCCTGCGTTAACTGCCTTAGAAGGAGCTACTATCACGCCGTTAGCCTTAAGGTAAGCAACTGCCTCGTTTGTGGTAGGCATATTAGAAACCTCAACGTAGTACTTGATGCCGTTAGCAACCATCTTCTCTGCTTCCTTGATGCCGACCTCGTTCTGTGTAGCGCAAGGCATAAGAATGTCTGCCTTAACACCCCAAGGCTTCTCGCCGGGGAAGAAAGGAACGCCGAACTTGTCTGCGTAATCCTGAACTTTGTTACGGCAGGAAGCACGCATCTCAAGAAGGAAATCAACCTTCTCGGGTGTGCTGATACCGTCAGCATCGTATATGTAACCGTCGGGACCGGAAATGGTAACTACCTTACCGCCGAGCTCGTTTACCTTCTTAACGGTACCCCAAGCAACGTTACCGAAGCCCGAGATTGCGAAGGTCTTACCCTTTATATCGTCGCCGAAGTGAGAAAGCATCTCAACCGTGTAGTAAACTGCGCCGTAGCCTGTTGCTTCAGGACGGATAAGAGAACCGCCGTATGTAATGCCCTTACCTGTAAGAACACCCGTGAACTCGTCGCGGAGTCTCTTGTACTGACCGAAAAGGTATCCTATCTCACGCGCACCTACACCGATATCGCCTGCGGGAACGTCCGTGTCAGGACCTATGTACTTCTGAAGCTCAGTCATAAAGGACTGGCAGAAGCGCATAACCTCGGCATCACTCTTTCCCTGCGGATCGAAGTCAGAGCCGCCCTTACCGCCGCCCATGGGGAGAGAGGTAAGAGAGTTTTTGAAGGTCTGCTCAAATCCGAGGAACTTGATTATTCCTTCATTTACAGAGGGATGAAGTCTGATTCCGCCCTTATAAGGACCGATGGCACTGTTGAACTGTACGCGGTATCCTGTGTTTACGTGTACCTGACCCTTATCGTCAACCCACGGAACGCGGAATTTGATTATTCTTTCGGGCTCTACCATTCTCTCGATAACGCCTGCACGGACAAGCTCGGGGCGTGCCTCATCTACGGGCTCGATAGATTCAAGAACCTCTTCTACTGTCTGGTGGAATTCGCTCTCACCTGCGTTTCTTGCCTTGACTCTCTCAACGAGGTCAATAAGATACTGATTTTTCAAGCTCATA
>JAZORU010000025.1:0-8330 GCA_045656765.1 Eubacteriales bacterium | reverse complement strand
TTCTCTCTTTCTTCTCACCGGTTAACCTCTTTTCAAATACGCGACTATCGCGTGGTTTTCTTTATTTGCAAAGACGATAAGTTAAAACAAGCCGAAAAGCATAGCGGTACTGCCCTTTTGGGCAGGTTCAAGTTGCAATGCTTTGGCTATGCAAAAAACGGAGAACTGCCGTCCGAGCTGTTCTCCGTTTTTTATATTATTCTTTCTTTTTTCGTCCGTTATATACTCATTATTATCGGCAGTACCATAGGCTTGCGCTTGGTCTGCTTAAAGAGGAATTTAGCGAGAGCATCCTTTACCTCGTTTTTCATTTCCATCCAATCGCGGCAGCCTGCAACCACGCAGCTGTCAAGCGCATCGTAAGCAACGGCGCGCGCGCTTTCCATAAGCTCCTCAGACTCGCGCACGTAAACGAATCCTCGGCTGACGATATCGGGGCCTGACACTATCTCGCCCGAGAGCATATCTACCGTTGCAACGACGACGATAAGTCCGTCCTGCGAGAGATGCTTTCTGTCTCTGAGCACGATGTTTCCAACGTCACCTACACCCGAGCCGTCAACGAGCACCTTTCCCGAGGGTACGTTTTGTCCCCACTTTGCTTCCTTCTTTGAAAGCTCAAGCGTCTTTCCTATCTCGGAAATAAATATATTGCTCGGCGCCATACCCATAAACTCGGCTATTTCCTTGTTTGCCATAAGATGTCTGTACTCGCCGTGTATGGGCATAAAGAACTTCGGGCGGACGAGTGCCTGCATAAGCTTCAGCTCCTCCTGGCATGCGTGTCCCGAGACGTGAACGTCTGCTATCTGATCGTGAAGCACCGACACACCGCGCGAAAGAAGCATATTTATTACCTTGCCGACGAGCTTTTCGTTTCCGGGGATTGGAGATGCGCTGATAATGACCGTATCGTCGCTTGTAAGCTGTACCTTCTCATGCTCACCGAATGCCATACGGTAAAGAGCCGACATAGGCTCACCCTGAGCACCCGTGCATATAAGGGTAAGCTGCTCGGGCTTGTATCTCTTTATGTCATTGAGGTCTACAAGCACACCGTCCGGCACGTCCATATATCCAAGCGACGTGGCAGCGCCAACGATATTCTGCATGCTTCTGCCGGTTATCGCAACCTTTCTTCCGTGTGCAGCTGACGTATCTATTATCTGCTGAACTCTGTGCACGTTTGAAGAGAACGTCGCTATTACTATCCTCTTTTTCTCATTGCGGGTAAATATATCCTCAAGAGAGCGCCCTACCTTCCTCTCGGACGGCGTATAGCCTGCGCGCTCGGCGTTAGTTGACTCGCACATCAAAAGAAGCACGCCCTCGCGTCCTATCTCGCCAAGTCTCGTTATATCCATCATCTCACCGCCGATAGGCGAAACGTCAAGCTTAAAGTCTCCCGTATGAAGCACCGTGCCGACGGGAGTTCTTATCGCAAGAGCGCACGCGTCAGCTATTGAGTGGTTTACGCGGATAAATTCCACGTTGAATGCACCCGCACTTACCCTCTCGCCTGCCTCAACGCAATTGAGACGGGGCTTTTCTGCAAGCTGATGCTCCGCAAGCTTCTTTTCAATAATACCGAGAGTCAGTCTCGTTCCGTATATCTCGGGATTGATGTATCGAAGCAGATATGGAATGCCGCCTATGTGGTCCTCGTGACCGTGGGTAAGAAAAACTCCGCGCACCTTATCCGCGTTTTTCTCGATATACGAAAAATCGGGAATAACGAGGTCGATTCCGAGCATATCGTCATCAGGGAAAGCAAGACCGCAGTCAACGATTATCATATCGTTTCCGTATTCAAGCACCGCCATATTCTTGCCTATCTCGTGAAGTCCCCCGAGCATCATAACCTTTAATTTAGTATCTTTTTTTGCCATTTTTTCTCCTTTTTAAAATCAATTCAAATAAACGTAAAAGTCCAAAAAGGACATACCTATCCTATAAATTATGTTATACAACAAAACGAAAAAACGGCATAAAAATGCCGTTTCCTGTGTCTTTTGGCGTGAGAAAAAAACACTTCCCCCTGCAAAAAACGTTGTTATTATGCCTGAACCACCGACGGTATAACGCCCCCCGTCCGTGCGCTTTGGGCAGATAAATCGAAAACGAACACAATTTATTAAGTATATTATACACCAAAGAAAGCATAAAAGCAAGTATGAAACGGAATTTTTTGAAGTATGTCCTTTTACCGTATGATACCGTTTTAAAAATCGCTTTTGATATATAATATTATATAAGGGCAAGCAAAATTCCTGCCAGAGCCAAAGCTGCAGAGGCACAAAGCGCCCCAAGCGAGAAAAACCACACGCCTCTTCTTTTTTTCTCGATACGTCTGGCACCCGACACATTCTCGATTATTCGTTTTGCCTCGTCCACCATATCCGTGTCCCCATAGTACTCGGAATCTGTATCTCGGCGAAGCACGAAATACGCCTCGTCAAAAATATCACTGTCTGTATTTTTGAGATAAATAATCTTCTTTTTACAGCCCTTTATCATGTTTGCACCGCCTTTTTATTACTTCTTTAATATTTTTTTCCAACTCTTTTTAATTTATTCACAATAAAGAGAGCAGGTTCGGTTGAATGGTCACGTTTATTCTTAAATTATTTACATTTTTTTACAAATATTACAATAATTTCAGTTGACAATTTTTGTAAAATGTGGTAAAATTAACTCACAATAAATCATAATTTGTCAAAACAACGGAGGAAAACAAAAAAATGAAAAGTACAGGTGTAGTTCGCAAAATAGACGAGTTGGGCAGAATAGTTATTCCCATGGAAATAAGAAAGACCTTCGGCATCTCCGCAGGCGACAGCCTTGAGATGTTTGTTGAGAACGACAACATAATCTTCCGCCAGTATCACCCTTCCTGCGTTTTCTGCGGAAACTGCGATAACGTAGACTTCTACCTCGGCAAGCGTATATGCACCGAGTGTATCAGAAAGATAAAAGAACAGTTCTAAAGAGCGAAAACGGGTATGAAAATGAAATTCAACAAAGACACAATACTGAGACTTACGGCAGCAGCCCTTGCCGCTGTAACCGTAGGGTGCGCTCTCGCATCATGCTCAGGCACGGACACGGCTGATACCAAGCCCTCGAACGGTACCGTAACGACAGGCGGAACAGGTGAGAGCGACAAGCTTATGGAAGTAGTTATGCCGAGCTACGATTTTCTCGGCTCTGATCTCTCGCTATACATCACCCTTCCTTCCGACATTCTAACACACGACTACACAGAGGGACTGACGCTTTTAGGTATACCGGACGACGATGACGTTGAAACAGAGATAAAACTGCGTCTGAAGAAGCTGGCAACACAAAAAGAGTCAACCGAAAACGACGTTGTAGAGGATGGCGACACAGTAATCATGGACTACGTCGGTCGGCTTGACGGAGTTGCTTTTTCGGGCGGAACGGCAAACGATTCAAAGCACGATATATCTATCGAGAACTCCTTGTTTATTCCCGGATTTGACGAGGGGCTTCTTGGAATGAAGGCAGGGGAGACCAAGGATCTGTATCTCACCTTCCCCGATCCCTATAAAAAAGCTGAGCTTGCAGGCAAGGATGTGGTCTTCACCGTAACCATAGATAAGATAACGAAGTATGAAATTCCTGTCCTCACGGATAAGCTTATCGAGGATAATGCAAAATTCTTCGGTGATATAAAAACCGCCGAGGAGTACAAAGCCTCCGTAAAGGAAGCACTTACCAAAAGCAACAAAGCAAACGACGAGCCTCAGCTTCTGAATGCGGTATGGAAATACCTGACCGAGAAGACAGAGTATAAAGCTTTGCCCGAGGGGCTGCTCGAGAAGTATGTTGAGGCTATTTATGCCGATGCATATAACGTAGCGGTATCAAACAAAATGACCTTAGAAGAGTACGTGCAAAAGCAAGGCTATCTCACGGTAGAGGATTATAAAAAATCATATATCACCGAAAGCGCAAAATCCTATATTAACGAACGCCTCGTTATGTACCACACATGCAAAACGGTCGGAATTGCAGTATCAGACGAGGAAGTCAGAGCAAAAGCCGAGGAAGAATTCAAGAAGAATATTGAGCCTAATATTGACGTGTTAGGTCCGTATTTGGGTGTAAAAAATCTTGACGACTATATTAAGTATTTAGGCGGAATAGACAGGCTGCGTGAAAACATGATGGCAGACCGCCTGTTATACAAGCTCTCAGGGCTTGAATACCCCAAGCAAAACACAGATAAAAACGAATAAGCAATATAAAAGAGAAAGCGCCCGTGGGTGCTTTCTCTTTTATGTACAACTACAAATATCATATACGTATTGTAATTAGACAAAAAATATGATAGAATACAGTTAAGTATGTTTTTCATCACAGAAAGGCAATGATATGAACAAGATAGTTAAAGCACTAAAAGAGCCGAGCAGAATAGTTCTGCGCATCTTGAAGATGCCTATTGCAAGGCTTATTCCCGACAAAGCGTATCTTAAAATAAAATACCGTGCACTTATGAAAAAGAAGCTTGACCTCAAAAACCCAAAAAGCTACAACGAAAAGCTCCAATGGCTCAAGCTCTACGACAGAAAGCCCGAGTATACCGACATGGTAGACAAATGCGAAGCAAAAAAATACGTTGCCGACAAAATCGGAGAAGAATACATAATCCGCACACTCGGTGTTTGGGACAAGTTCGAGGACATCGACTTCTCTTCTCTTCCCGACAGGTTCGTTTTAAAATGCACACATGACTGCGGAGGAATGGTTTTCTGCAAGGACAAAAGCACGCTTGATCTTGAAGCCGCAAGAGAAAAGCTTACGAAATCTCTTAAGAGAAGCTACTTTTACGGCGAGCGCGAGTGGCCGTACAAAAACGTGCGCCCCCGCATAATTGCAGAGGAATTTATAGAAACCGAAGCAAAAGACCTGCCAGACTACAAGTTTATGTGCTTCAACGGAAGGATAGGCTGTGTTCTGATATGTACCGACCGCTTCTCAGACAAGGGCGTTCACATGAGCTTTCTTGACCGCGACTGGAATCTCCTGCCCTTCGGCAGACACGAGCCGAGACACACGAGTCCCATACCTAAGCCCCAATGCTACGATAAGATGGTAGAGCTTGCAGAGCAGCTCGCCGCGGGCATACCTTTCTCAAGAATCGATTTCTACGAAGCTGACGGAAGAATCCTCTTCGGCGAGATAACCTTCTTCCCCGGAGGAGGATTTAAGGAATTCGTGCCAAACGAATGGGACTACACTCTCGGAAGCTGGTTAGAGCTTCCCGAAAAGAAATAGTATAGGAGAATACTATGAATATAATTATAGGTGCAGACCTCGTTGCTACAAGATCAAATGCCGAATACTTTGAAGCCCGAAAAATGTGCGAGCTTTTTGGGGATAAGCTATATAACACCCTCTTTTGCGCCGACTACAGAATATTTAACTGCGAAATACCGCTAACCGACAAAGCGTCCCCTATAGACAAAAACGGCCCCTCTCTTTTCGCATCCGCCGCTTGTGCAAACGGATATGCCGATATAAAGGCAGACCTGCTCACGCTTGCAAACAACCATATACTCGACCAAGGTGCAGACGGACTTTATTCTACCCGTGGCGCACTTGATGCACTCGGCATAGCTTGCGTGGGTGCGGCAGAAAACGCCGCGCATGCCGCTGAGCCTCATATATTTGAATGCGATGGAAAGAAAATCGGCGTTTACGCCTGCGCCGAGCACGAGTTTTCTGTGGCGGGCAAGAGCACGGCAGGAGCAAATCCCTTCGATGCGCTTGAATCCCCCGACCACGTAGTCGCACTAAAAGAAAAATGCGACTACGTTATAGTTCTCTATCACGGCGGAAAGGAATGCTACAGATACCCCTCTCCCAATCTTCAAAAAACCTGTCGAAAGTTAGTTGAGCGCGGAGCTGACCTCGTAGTTTGCCAGCATAGCCACTGTATCGGATGCGAGGAAGACTATCTCGGCGGGAAAATAGTATACGGGCAGGGCAATTTCCTCTTTGACAACAGTCACAGAGCAAACTGGGAAACCTCACTCAAGGAATTTTGGAGCACCGGCTTTTTGATAAATATTACCGACGGCTTCAAGGTCTCGTATATACCGCTTATAAAGCACGCAAACGCTGTCCGCATAGCCGAAGGCAAGCAAGCCGAGAAGATTCTTTCAGAATTCGTCTATCGTTCCGAGAAAATAAAGCAGGACGGCTTTATAGATTCGGAATATGACAAGCTCGCAGACAAAACGGTGAACACGTATCTCGGCTTTCTTGCGGCTGTAAAAAAGAATTTTCTTTACAGAGCTCTCGACAAGCTTACGGGACGAAGATACGGGAAGTGGCTTATTGAAAGAAAATATACAAAGCAAAAAGCTTTGATTTTGCAAAACTATTTTGAGTGCGAAGCGCACAGAGAGCTTATTATACGGGGACTCAGCCGTAAATATAAATAACGGGAGCGTATTATGGCAAGGCTTAAGGGATGCATAGCCGAGGAATGTATTTCCTGCAAAAAGAAAAAGAAATACAAGGAAAAGGACTCATACTGCGTAAACTGCGGGGGCGAGCTTTCACTTATTTGCAAAAAATGCCGTGTTGTACTCGATAAAGATGCACAAGACAAGCTATGTCCAGATTGTGCCGAAGCGGCGCGTGTGAAAAACGAAAAACGTGTCAAGCTGGCAGGCAAGGCACTCGTGCTTGGCGCGGGCAGCGCGATAGTGCTCGTCACCGCGTTCCCGAAGCTCAAAAACGTCTCCGCATTATCAAAAAAGCTAAAGAAAAAGAAAAAATAAAAATATTGCGGCTTGCAAAAATGCAAGCCGCAATATTTTTATATGTGAATACCCTATCCCTCAAATGAATATACTTGTCTTAACAATATAAACGCACGAGGGTAAAAACATGAAAAAGAAACTGACTCTGTGGCAATTTTCGGGATTTGCCGTAGTGAGCTTTCTCGGAACGCTTCTGCATTTTTTGTACGAATGGACGGGAAAGAGCTCTCTTGCCGCGCTGATATCAGGGGTAAACGAATCTACGTGGGAGCACATGAAACTGCTTTTCTTCCCTATGCTTGCCTTTGCTTTGGCAGAATCGCGCTTTTTCCAAAAGCGCGAGGATTTCTGGTGCGTAAATCTCGCAGGCATATCTCTCGGGCTTATTTTAATACCCGTGCTTTTTTACACCTACAACGGAATCCTCGGTAGGTCACCCGACTGGTTTAATATCGCAGTCTTCTTTATTTCGGCGGCTGCCGCTTACTACACACAGGCGAAGCTTTTTGAACGCCATAACAAAAAATGCCTGCCAAGCACAGTATGCTTGATAGCGCTGTGTCTTATCGGTGCGGCTTTCATTTTCTTCACCTTCTTTACCCCGAGGCTTCCCATTTTTGAAGACCCGATAACTCACACCTACGGAATAAGCGTTTAAGCCGTATCATTTTGCCTGTTTTTGCAAATAATACAGTAAAGAAAAAAACAAAGGAGACAAAAAATGATAGAACAAGATACCGTAAAGCTGCTTCGCGAATGTGATGCAGGTATTAAAATGGGAGTTGCTTCGATCGACGATATACTCGATCACGTAAAGGACGAAAACCTAAAAAACATTCTCACAGACAACAAAAACAAGCACGAGGCTCTGCGCGGCGAGACCGAATCCTTGCTTTCGTCCTACCACGACGACGGCAAAGAGCCCAACCTTATGGCAAAAACCATGTCTCACATGAAAACGAATATGAAAATGGGACTCGACTACTCGGATGAAACGATAGCAGACCTTCTGACCGACGGATGCAATATGGGTGTTAAAAGTCTCAGCCGATACCTTAACCAGTACGCCGCCGCAGACGAGCCGTCAAAGGACATAACGAAAAGGCTCATAAAGCTCGAAGAATCCCTCGCCGTCGATTTGAGAGATTATCTGTAATTTAGAAACAAGTGTTTTGTAGGACCCACGTTTCCCAAACGAACCGTTTTGACACACCGAAACACCGTATATTTTGTAGGGGGCGGCGGCCGAGAACCCCCAAACGATGCGTTGCATCATTTGAGGAACCCCGACCGCGAACCCCCAAACGATGCTCTGCATCATTTGGGGAACCCCGTTCCTCGACAGTCCTTAAAATCAACACACAAAAGAATTAGTTTTATAGTTGTTACATTGTTGATATTATGTAGCTTTAGTGGATGTGGCGGTACTTCTTACGAGATTCCTTATGATGCAAACAGTGCAAACAGCGGATTTAATGTTGTTTCGCAGAAGAATGATGTTACGTCGATGTTTGCAGAGAATTTATGCGTATC
>JAZORU010000024.1:0-77068 GCA_045656765.1 Eubacteriales bacterium | reverse complement strand
TAAACATTGGACTTGACAGACTCGTTATGATGCGCTACGGAGTTGATGACGTGCGTCTCTTTAACAGCGCAGACCTGAGATTCTTGTCTCAGTTCCACTAATTCGGGAGGAAAAAAAGAAATGAAATTATCACTTAATTGGATAAAGGACTACGTAAATATACCCGACGATATGGACCTTACAAGGCTCTCCTACGACCTTACTATGTCGACGGTTGAGGTTGAGGGAGCGCAGGATATAGCGAAGGCTTTTGACAATATCGTCGTCGGAAAAATATTAGAGGTAGCGCCTCACCCGAACGCTGACAAGCTCAGAGTTTGCAAGGTGGACTTGGGCGAGGAGCAGCCCTACGATATCGTATGCGGCGGCTCTAATCTTGAGGTCGGCATGAGCGTTATCGTTGCCGTACCCGGTGCTATGGTACGCTGGCACGGCGAGGGCGAGCCTGTCGAGATAAAGAAAACGAAGCTTCGCGGAGTCGAGAGCTACGGTATGATATGCGCTTCCACCGAGGTGGGACTTGCTGACCTTTTCCCGCTTGGAGAGGAGCACGAGATAGTCGACCTTTCCGCTTTTGACGTGGAGGCGGGCGAGAACGTAGCTACTGCTCTCGGACTTGACGATATTATACTTGAAATAGACAACAAATCGATGACAAACCGCCCTGACCTTTGGGGACACTACGGAATGGCACGCGAGCTTGCGGCACTCTACGACCTTGAGCTCAAGAAGATAGAGCCGTACACGGCGCCTGCTGGTGTTGATAAGTTCGAGGTTATAATCGACGATACGGCAAAATGCCCGAGATATATCGGCGTGAAAATGGAAGGACTGTCGGTAAAGGAAGCTCCCTTTGCTATGCGCGCGAGACTTTGGAAGGTAGGACTTCGCCCGATAAACGCGCTCGTTGATATTACAAACTACGTAATGATGGCAACGGGACAGCCGACTCACGCCTTCGACTCGGATATGATAAAGGACTATATAAAGGTACGCAGAGCGAATGAGGGCGAGGCTCTCTCGCTTCTCAACGGCAAGGAGCTGACACTTTCCGCAGACGACCTCGTAATTTCGGATGCGAAGGAAGCGGTAGCACTTGCGGGTGTTATGGGAGGTGCTAAGGATTCAATTCTTCCTACCACCGAGAACGTAATACTTGAGGTTGCGAACTTCGAGGCTACCGGCATACGCAAGACCGCGCTTCGTTACGATAACCGTACCGATTCTTCTACGAGATACGAAAAGGCGATAGACCCCGAGAGATGTGATTTAGCTTTGGCTCTCTCAATGGAGCTTTTCTCGGAGCTTTACCCCGAATGTAAGGTGGTAGCGTATACAGACCAGTACAAGACGAAGCTTGAGAAAAAAGAGATAGACGTCAGCTACGATTGGCTTGACCGCCGTCTCGGCAAGCACTTAACGCAAGAGGAAATTTCCCACAAGCTCGGTCTTCTCGGCTTTGAGGTAGAATTTTCGGGCGACAACATGCACGTAACCGTACCTACCTGGCGCTCAACCGGTGACGTCTCTATCAAGGCGGACATCATGGAAGAGGTCGCGAGAATGTACGGCTACGAAAACTTCGAGGCTTCATCTATAACTACCTCTCACTCGGGAGCTATAAATCAGCTTGACAAGAGCCTCGTTCGCAATATCGAGGAATACCTTGCTTACCGTTGCGGCATGCAGGAGATACTCACTTATCCTTGGATGAAGGAGGAGTTCGTGAAGTCGATTCTCGGCAGTACCGAGGGAATACTTACGCTTCCTACACCCCCCTCGCCCGAGGAGAAGTATATACGCTCGTCCACCTTGCCGAATCTCTGCCAGGCGGTAGTGAAAAACGAGAGATATTTCAATGATTTCGCTATCTTCGAAGAGGCGCAGGTGTTTGACGGCACTCGCTTTACCACCCCCTACGACGAGAGCGAGAAGCTTCCCGTGCAGAGACGTCATATCGGTATGGCTTTTGCGTACAAGACGGATAAGCTTGACGAGATAACCCGCCTTTTCAGACGCGCTAAGGGTGTGATCTCGGAGATGCCGAGATACACGCACATGGAAGGATTTGACTTCAAAAAGGAAGAAAAACCCGTGTGGGCAGACAGCGTTGCATGGCTTAATATCTACGTCGGCGAGACGAAGGTAGGTAATATGGGACTTCTCTCAAAGAAGGCATCCATGGCGTGCGGTATAAAGAATCTGTCGGTCATCTTAGCCGAGATAGATACGGATGCCCTCGTTCCGTTCAAATCGAGAACCAACATCTTCGTACATATTCCCGAATACCCCGTAAACGAATACGACCTGTCTATGCTCGTTGACAGCTCGGTCAGCTGGGATATGATACGCGCTTCGGTGCTCTCGAAGAAGAGAGAGCTTTTGCAGGGAGTCAGCTTCGTTGACGAATACAAGGGCGCTCAGATACCCGAGGGCAAAAAGTCGGTTACCGTAAGACTTCTTATAGGTGCGTCCGACCGCACCCTTACAAGCGATGAAATAGAGGCTTGCGCTTCTGCGGTTATCAAAACGCTTACGAAGGATATTTCCGCTGAAATAAGAGGAAAATAAGGGGGAGCTATATGCAGAACTTTACGAGAATATATGAAGATTTAAATAAAACCAGCGAGAACAGACTGAAGGGCAGAAGCTGGTATATTCCCGAGGGGTACGGCAGAATATTGCTCAACGGCACGTGGAGCTTCTTCTATTCGGGAAACGGAGACAGAGTAGAGGATATAAAGGAATGGAACGAGATAGACGTTCCGTCCTGCTGGCAGCTTAGAGGATATGAAAACCCCAACTATACAAACGTAAACTTCCCGTTTCCGAGCAATCCCCCCTACGTTCCGGATATGAACCCCGTCGGTGTATACGAGAGAACGTTTGAGATAGAAAACACCGATAACGATACCTATTTCGTGTTTGAGGGTGTCAGCTCTCACGCAGAGCTTTACATAAACGGCAGGTACGTCGGCTTTACTCAGGGCAGTCATCTTATGGCTGAGTTTGATATAAGCGAGTTTGTTACACAAGGCGTCAATACCGTTCGCGTCTACGTAAGAAAATGGTGCGTAGGAAGCTATCTTGAAGACCAGGACCAGTTCAGATACAACGGTATTTTCAGAGACGTATACGTGCTCTCGCGCCCGAAGGGACATTTGTTTGATTTAGATATCAGAACGAAGGACGACAGTATCGTTATCACCTCTGACAGAGATTTTTGCGCCGAGATATACGATGGAGATGCGTTGCTCGGAAGCGTTTGCTCGGAGAACAACGTGGCTGTCTTTGAGGTGGAAGACCCGAAGAAGTGGACTGCAGAGACACCGAATCTCTACACGGTAAAGCTTTCGTGTGCAGGCGAGACTATAATAAGAAAAATCGGCTTCAGAACTATTGCCGTATCAAAGGACTATGAGCTGCTTATAAACGGCAGAGCCGTTAAGCTACGCGGTGTAAACCACCACGATACCCACAGAACAGAGGGCTGGGTAATGCGTGAAGAGGAATACGTGCGCGACCTTGCTCTTATGAAGCAGCTTAACATAAACACGGTAAGAACCTCGCACTATCCGCCGTCGCCTAAATTCCTTGACTATTGCGACGAGATGGGCTTTTACGTTGTTCTTGAAAACGACTATGAAACGCACGGCTTTCAGAACAGATACGCTAATTCTGATTCGGTTTATGACGTCGAGAGCATGGATTGGCCCTGCACCGACCCCAAATGGAAGAAGGAATTGCTTGACAGAATGGAGCGTACCTACGAAAGAGATAAGATACACTCGTCTGTCATCATCTGGTCAATAGGCAACGAGTGCGGATATAACGACAACCACCGCGACATGATAAATTGGATAAAGGAGCGCGACTCAGAGCGCCTTTGCCATGCGGAAGACGCTTCGAGAAAGGGAACGCCCGACGTTACCGACATTTTCTCGTGGATGTATCCGAGCCTTGACTCTATCGTTAGATGGCAACAGGACGAGGAAATCAAGCAGCCCGTATTCCTTTGTGAGTTCTGTCATGCAATGGGCAACGGCCCCGGAGAGCTTTGGGATATCTGGAGCGATATCATAAACAGTAAAAAGGCTATCGGCGGCTGCATCTGGGAATGGGCTGACCACGTAGTAGTAAGAGACGGCGTGCAGAGATACGGTGGAGATTTCGAGGGTGAGCTTACAAGCGACGAAAACTTCTGCTGCGACGGTATAGTATTCTCTGACAGAAGCTTCAAGGCGGGCACGATAGAAATGAAAAACACCTATGCCCCCTTCAGAATTGCTTGCGCCGACGGAGTGCTTTCTATAAAGAATCACTTTGACTTCCTCTCCTTTGAGGACTATATCTTCGAGTATACGGTTGAAGTTGACGGCAAGTGCGTTGAAAAGGAGAGAATTACCCTTACAACCCCTGCAGGCGAGACGGCTTCGGTTAAGCTAAAGGCAGCATTGCCCGCAAGTTGCCGCCTCGGTGCTTACGTAACCGTTATAATGCTTGACCGAGAGGGCTTCGAGCTTGGATGTCTTCAGGAAAAGCTGCCTGTTGAGATAAATACCGCAAAAGAAGCAAAAGAGCCTCTTGCGGTATCTGAGGACAGGTGGGAAATTACCGCCGAGGGCAATGGCTTTAAGTACGTTTTGTCCAAGCAGACGGGCACTTTTTCAAGCATCGTACGTGACGGCGAGGAGCAGCTTATGGAGGTGTCTAAGCTCTCATATTTCAGAGCAACCACCGACAACGACAGAAAGATAAGAGCAAACTGGGACGGAACGAACAACTGGCAGGGAGAGAATTACGACCGCGTATTTTCAAAGATGTATACCTGTGACGTGGCCGATAACAAGGTGACCTTCACGGCATCCGCTGCGGGTGTATCGAGAAAGCCGTTCTTTAATTACACTATTTCCTACGAGTTTTATAACGACGGAAGCGTGCTCGTCACGCTTGACGGCAAGAGACGTGAGAATGCCTTCTGGATGCCCCGTCTGGGATATGAATTCAAGCTTCCGTATGACAAGGATGCGTTTACCTATTTCGGAAACGGCCCGCTTGAGAGCTACCGCGATATGACGCATCACGGCACGGTCACGTTCCACGAAAGCACGGCTGATGCGGAGTACGTACCTTACGTGCGCCCGCAGGAGCACGGAAACCACACGGATTCAAAGCTTCTTGATATTCACGGCTCACTCGCTTTTGAGGCTGAAGATATGGAGATATCGGTGCTTCATCACGGCACGGATGCACTTCACAGCGCAAAGCATACCGACGAGCTTAAAAAGAGCGACGGCACTCACGTCAGAGTAGATTATAAGGTATCGGGAATCGGTTCTAATTCTTGCGGCCCTGAGCTTTCAGAGAAGTACAGACTCTGCGAAGAGGATATTCATTTTGAATTTATAATTAAGGTTTAATAAAACCATAAAAACATAAGGAGAAAAACAATGAAAAACAATTTTGAAAACAAAAAGGTTCTTGCATTCGGCGACAGCATTACTGAAAGAGAAGGCTGGGTAAGCTCTCTTTCGAAGACACTCGGTACAGAGGTAATAAACAAGGGTGTCGGCGGAGATACCACTATTCAGGCTATCAGAAGATACGAGGCGGACGTTTTGGAGAACAACCCCGATATCGTTATTATGATGTTCGGCATGAACGACCAGGCTCTTATCGAATGGAAGGACATGGAGGCTTCCATTCCGCTTGATATGTATGAGGACAACTACCGCAAGATGATAGAGGCAATGAAGGCTCGCGGTATCGACGTCGTTCTTCTCGTAGGTCACGACGTATGCAACGACGAGGGCTATTACGTTCATACAGACTTCTATTACGGAACAGGAAACATAGTTCATTACTATGACCTTATCCGCAAATTTGCAAAGGAATATAACCTCAACCTTATCGACCTTTACGACAGATGTCTCGGCGAGGGACTTAACAAGATGTGCGACGTGGGAGACGGAGTACACCTTTCCAAGTACGGACACGATATGTACGCTAAATGGATAGGCGAATTTATGCTTGAAGAGTACGAGGCAAAGAACTGATAAAAGAATTTAAAAGAACATGGCAAAACGACCCTCGCGGTCGTTTTTGCTACTGTAGCAGTAAGAGAGTATATGAAAGAAATAATTATTAGATCAACCTCGTTTTTTCTTGTGTGCTTGTCGCTTTTCTCTGTGCTTCAATATCCCGTAAAAGCGCGGCAAGAGATATACGTTGCCTTGGGCGACAGTATATCAAACGGCTTCGGACTTGAGAACAGAGAGCAGGACTGCTGTGTTTTTTTGGTTGGCAGACATTTTGGCTACGAGACGAGAAACTACGGTGTTGACGGACTGACGTCCGACGGATTGCTTCAAAAGCTTGAAAACGACACACAGATGAGGGAGAGCATTAAGTCGGCTTCTCTTATAACGCTTGAGATAGGCTCAAACGACCTGCTCGGTTTTTTTGGGGAGCTTTTCGGCTCGGGGGATAATATCGTAGGAGCGGTGCTTGGTGTAATAGCCGACCCGCAGACGAAGGAAAAGATTCGGAAAGTAACCGAGGACGTGGTGGATAGGCTGAAGACTGTAATCGCAAGAGTGAGGGAGCTAAACCCCACGGCTAAGCTCGTGGTTGCCGAAATTTACAACCCCTGGTACGGAATGGGAATACCGACCTTGCCCGAATACTGCGACGTGCATCTCGGCGCTATAAACGCTTCAATTCACGCGCAGGCAGAAAATTATAACTACACGGTTGCGGAGGTGCACCGTCCTTTTAAAGAGCAAAAGCTCGTTTGCGGAGATTTCTCAAGGCTTGATTTTGACCCTCACCCGACGGTTCAGGGGCACGAGGTATATGCGGATATGTTGATCGAAGCGGCAGAAAAGGAGCTTGAAGGGCATTTTCATATATACGGCGAGTGGGAGACGGCAGACGTCGATAGCCACAAAAAGATATGTGCTTGCGGAAACGAAATAACAGAGCGGCATACCTGGAAATCAAAAGGGGTAGTAAAGAAGGCTACTCATACCGAAACGGGCGAGCGTGTCCTTGAATGTGAGGTCTGCAATGCTCAAAAAAACGAGAAAATAGAGAAAAACAACTTTCATACGTACGGCAATTGGGAAACGCTCGGCGCGGATGAACACAAAAGCGTTTGCGCCTGCGGAGACACTAAAACCGAAGCGCACGTATGGATAGAGGATACACGATTAAGCACGGCGGATGAAAAGGCTTTCGTTTGCTCTAAGTGCAAGGCGGCAAAAACTCAGCCCGCGCAAAACGCAGAGCCAAAAGACGAGCCGAAAAGCTTTCTTTTGCCTGCCGTAATACTCGGCGCGGTTTTGGTTTTCGCAGGTAGCGTCGGCGTGTTTTTTGCGATTAAAAACAAAAAGAAAAAGTCAGAGCAATAAAGAGGTAATCTGAAATGAAGGAGACGGCACGCGCCGCGTGGAGAAAAATTACATACGGCTTCACGGTGAAGGGTGTAATTATGATGGCGGTGGGTGCTATGATATGCACCTTCGGTATTCATAATATACACGCAAGATCCCTCATAAGCGAGGGCGGCGCTATGGGGTTGATGCTTTTAGTCGAGCATTGGACGGGGCTTTCCCCCGCGTATATCACCCCCGTGCTCGATATACTTTGTTATCTTTTTGCGTTTAAGCATCTTGGCGGTAATTTTATCAAGATTTCCGCCGTGTCTACTCTTTTTACGTCAGCTTTTTATAAGGTTTGGGAGCTTTTTCCTTATATGACACCCGATTTCAGCGACCGACCGCTTGCAGCGGCTCTGCTCGGAGGAATTTTCGTCGGTGTCGGCGTGGGTATTATAGTGCGCTTTGGCGGCTCGTCAAGCGGTGACGATGCACTTGCTATCACGGTGTCGCATATAACGAAATGGCGGCTTTCCGTCTCGTATATGCTCTTTGATTTTTCCGTGCTTGGACTGTCGCTTACCTATATACCGCTGAGGCGTATCGTTTACTCGGTCGTCACGGTAACCTTGTCCTCTTGGCTCGTCGACTTTGTAAAAAACTTCAAAATCAAAAAGGAAAGCCTTGACAAAGAAGGCTGACAAGGTTTATTATTAGACTTGTAAGACACAAATCTTTTTTTGAGAGAAGAATATGATAAGGACTAATTTTCATACTCATACGAAATACTCTGACGGGCGGGATACGCCTGTCGAAATGATAGAGAAGGCGATATCTCTGGGCTTTGGAGCACTCGGCTTTTCCGACCATAGCTATACTCACGAGAAAGACAGCTTTTACACATTGGCTTTGGGCGGTGACGGGGAATACAGACGCGAGATAAGAGCACTCTCAAAGGAATATTCCGACCGTATCCGTATCTACTGCGGACTTGAGCAGGATTCGAATTCGGCGCTTCCCGTACCCGAAGCGTACGATTACATCATATCATCAGTGCACGAGCTTATGTATCACGGCGATTATTACCCCGTCGACAGTGCAACGGAAATACAAAAAGCACTTGCCGAGAATGTTTTCGGGGGAGATATAGTTGAGATGTCACGCGTCTATTTTCACAAGCTCACCGAGCACGTAATAGAGCAAAAGACGGATATAGTAGGACATTTTGACCTTATAACGAAATACAGTCTCATACCCGAAGAGGACCCGAAATACGTTGACGCGGCGCTTGAAGCGATACGCGAGATAGTAAAGCACTGCAAGCTCTTTGAGCTGAACACGGGTGCTATTGCAAGAGGGCTTCGCACGGTACCTTATCCCGCACCCTTTATGATAGACGAGATAAAGCGGCTCGGCGGCTCTTTTGTGGTAAGCTCGGACTGCCACGACAGAAATAAGCTTGATTTCTGGTTTAGCGAGGCGGAGAAGCTTCTCATATCGCACGGCTTTAAAAAGAACGAGCACGCGGATATAAACGGTATAGTCCGTGACGTTGAGATATGGACTTGATGAAAAAGAAATCTTGAAATAACAAAAACTGCGCTTGGGTGACCAAACGCAGTTTTGTTTTTTATATCAGAGCAAACGTATCGACCGGTTGCTCTTTTTCTACTCGGGACGCATTACCCGGTCGACGTCTTCGGGCTGGTCTCCTACCAGTGCTTCAAATTCCTCGGCGGTTGCGACGGGGTCGTAGGTCTTATAGTGGACGGTGAGCACGTCTCCCTCGGAAATTCTCGTCCTGCCGCTTACTGCCGCCTTTTTCTCGATAGAAAGCACGACGCAGGAAACGGGCCAGAGGATATCCTGCAGCTCTTTTCCAATAACGAATGAATCCTTGTATACGGTAAGCGGCACCTCGATAACGCGTGCCTCTTTTCCGCGGTGGATGGCGTGGGCTTTTGTTTCTATGACCGTATCGGTAAAGTCCTCCTGCCCGGATAGCTCAACTATAAGATACGCCGCACTTACCGCGATTATTACGGCAAGTATATTTTGTCCTGCACCGAGAGCTTCAATAGCAAAAACGCAAGCGGTGAGCGGTATATGAGAGGTAGACGCGAGAAATGCCGTCATTCCGAGCGTCACGAAAAGGATATAGTGGCTTTTGTCAACTATGCCGAGCGAGATGAACGCATCTGCCGAAAGTGCGCCGATAAGTGCACCGAAGGCAAGCGTGGGAAGAAAGATTCCGCCCGTCACACCTGCGGTATTTGAGAGCATCATAAAGACGGCTCGAAGCAAAAAAACCACTATCAGAACATACCAAACGTCAGAGGAGTGAAGCATCTCTTCCGTCAAGGAATGTCCCGTTCCGAGAATTTTCGGTATAAAGTATCCGATAATAGCAAACGAGGAAAAAATCAACGGGAATTTTATCTTTGTTGAAATTTTTGCGAGCTTGATACGCATAAGAGCGTCAAATTTGTGATATAGCTTCGTGAAAAGAACCGACACACCGCCGCATATAAGTCCTATTGCAAGCGGAGCGAAAAGCACCTTTAAGGGCAGGGCTTGAGTGGTGGAAATATCAAATAGCCCCACCGTCCCTATACCGAGCGCACGAAGTGCGCGCGCGCATATTCCGCTTACCAATACGGACAGCGCGGTAACCGAAAAGAGAAGCGGCGAGAAGCGCTTGTGCAATTCCTCTGTTGAAAAAATGATAGCCGTGAGAGGAGCGCCCGTTGCAAGCGAAAAGCCCGCAGCTGCCCCGCCCGTCATAATATACCTGCGCCAGCCCGCGTGCCTTTTGCCGCCGAGCAGCTTTACCGCCCCGTCGCCTATAGCCGTGCCCATCTGAACGCAAGGCCCCTCCGTGCCGAGAGGCAGACCGCACAAAAATGTGAGCAGAGCCGAGACGGGAAGCACGAGCAGACTCGCGAGCCACTTGAAGTTTGCAATTCCGCGTATCGCGGCAATAGAGGTAGGAATACCGCCGCCTCTGCAGGCGTGTGACAGCGACAGTATAAGACTTGCCGAAAAGCCGACGGCAGCTACTCCGAGGACAAGCAACAGAAGCCACAGAGGACTCTGACGCGCTACAGAATATAGCCAAAGCGAGAGGGAAATTACGTGCTCCGCTGCCCATTTAAAAAGGGTAATTATTAAACTTGACATAACACCTGCGAATACCGAGAAGGCAAGACAGGGTAAAAGCAGGTTTTTTATATAGCTTGATCCGTGTTTTTTCATAATACGTCTCCGTGGGAAATAGGTCGAGCCGAGAAAACGGCTACTCACAAATTATAGCATAAACGCCGTGCGTTTTCAATGGCGCAAGGCAAAAAAGCTCGGGCAAAAGCTGCGATAATACACAAAACGTTGCATAATTTCAAAAACACAAAATGCGCGAAAAAAATTTTGGCAAATAACCTTGTAAATTATGCAAAATCTTTGCCGAAAAAGGTTGAAAAGTGCCATATATAGTAGTATAATATAATTTACACTAAAATGCGATAGTTATCGGTATATAACAAGCAAGAAGTAAAAATGAGCGAAGGGAGATGCTTTCATTGACGGAAAAGGAACTAAAAAAGCTTAACCGCTATCAGCTGCTTGAGCTTCTGTTGGCACAGACCGAGCGCGCGGACAAGCTTGAGACTCTTCTTGAGAGCACCGAGGGGCGCTTGAAGGAACAACAAATAAAGCTTTCCTCACTCGGTTCGATAGCAGAAGCATCACTTGAGCTTGGCGGAGTATTTAATGCGGCACAGGAAGCGGCAGACAGATACGTCGATTACGCAAAAAAGCGTGCCCTTGAAATTGAAGAGGATGCGGTAAAAAAAGCCGAGGAGATACTTGAGCTTGCCAAAAAAGAAGCGGCACGCATCAAGGGTGAATGATAAAGCATGAAAAAACACGAAGATAAACAAACCGAGCGAGAGCTTCCCGAGGTAGAGAGCCTTGAGAGTGGGGCTCTTGAGAAGGAGCTGAAAAGAGAACGGTACAAGCGCAGATTCCGGCGACTGCTTCGCAGTACGGTAAACGCGCTTATCGTCGTTGCCGCGATAGCCGCGCTTATAGCCACGCTTCTTTTGCCAGTGCTTCAGATAGCGGGTACGAGCATGGAGCCGAATCTTGAGGATGGAGACATCGTTCTTCTCGTAAAAAAGAAAAACTTGCAGACGGGAGATCTGTGCGCGTTTTATTACTCAAACAAAATATTGGTCAAGCGTGTCATAGCCGCTCCCGGTGACTATATCTGGATAGAATCGGACGGCACGGTATTTCTTAACGGAGAGGCGCTTGACGAGCCTTACGTAAGCGCAAAGGCACTCGGTGAGTGCGACGTTGAGTTTCCCTATCAGGTGCCCGAGAACAGCTATTTTGTAATGGGAGACAAAAGAGAGACCTCGATAGACAGCCGAAGCAGTGTGATAGGCTGTGTTCCGGAGGATCAGATAATCGGCAAGATCTTTTGCAAGTTCTGGCCGCTGTCCGAGTTTAAATTTGTAGACTGAACAAACTAAAATACCCGATATAAGATACATTTCGATAGGAAAGGGGGTGTGATCTTGTCGGAGAACAGAGAAAAGCTCTATGAACAACTGAATATACAAAACCGAGACAAGCGAAATTTCCGACAGATCATCCCTACGCTTTCACTGCTCGTTATTCTGATAGTCTTCTGGAGTCTGAAGCTCACGGGTATAGGTGTTGCGGGCGAGGCGTTCTGCGGTAAAGAGGAGCATATCCACACCGAAGAATGTGTCGGCTGTCAAAAAGAAGAGCATATACATACAGAGGACTGCTACAGCGATATTACGGCTGACCTTGAGACGAGCGACGATTGGGAAGAGACACTCTCCGACATGGTGCGCGGCCCTACCACGAAGGAAAACGTGGTGCTGGTTGCACGCTCTCAGCTCGGATATACCGAAAGCACGCGAAACTTCCAAGTCGATGCAAGCGGCGTGCGGCGAGGCATTACACGCTACGGTCAATGGTACGGAAACCCCTACGGCGACTGGTCGGCAATGTTTTGTCTGTTCTGCATTGATTATGCGGGGCAGCCTGACGTGCCGATGAACGCAGGCCCGGAGGCTTTGCGTGTTGAGTGGGAGAAGGCGGGCATCTACAAGGCGTGGGACGAGCGGACTCCCGAGGCAGGAAATCTCGTTTTCCTGCGTAAAGGCGAGGGTACGGTCGGCGGCGCTAATGCGGTAGCCGTTATAACCGAGACTGACGGCGTATTTATTACGGTCATCGAGGGCGACGTTGAAAATGCCGTTGTCGAGACGAGATACAAAATAAGCGACGACGTGGTAATGGGCTTCGGCCTTGTTCCCGAGCAGAAGGGAATCACGGTGCTTGACGAGCCGACGGTGCTCGCGGTAGATTATACCGTTTGGCTTGACGGCACGGACGGAGGACTCGGGCACTTGACGGGCTCACCGAATACTGCCTATACGGCACAGGGCGGAAGCACTATCCTTCTTCCTTCGGCATGGACCTCCCCGAGCAAATACAGCTACAAGCTTCGCGGCTGGTACGACGTTACAAACAGCCGATACTATCTTCCGGGTGCGGAGATGGAGGTTACGGGAAACGCGGTTCTTTACGCCGACTGGGTCGCTACAACGTACGACCTTGGCGAGTTTAACGCAAAGGTCGCGGATACGGTCAGCACAAACTCCTTTATCACGACTCATATGTTTGACTACAACTACCTCTTTAACGTTCAGTCGTCAAAGGTGCAGGTAACGGTAAGCAACAGAAGCCACTCGGAGACCTGGTCGATGGTTACGTCGGGTAACGTTGCTTTTGGAAATAAGGAAACGTTTGATTTTATATTTATCGACAATGATAGCGGCGGCCTGTTGTGTATGCCGAACAACCGTAGCTCCCACAACGTTTACCCGGGTTCGGGAATCGTTACCTCGGGTATTTATTCGGATCATCTGGGAGAATTGCTGTTTTCTACGGATAACGTATTCGATCCGGCTACAGGCTCAGGCGTATTAGGCAAAAATTACTTGGGAACAGGTGACCATCTGTTTCAGATCGTGGAAGATCCCTCGGACGAGCATTACGGATATTACTATTACGATTCAAAGCGCAATGCAGCGTCTTATAATCAGAGCAACGGACGGTTTTACGTATACGAATACCTGTCAGCTACCGCTGATGCTATGGGATCTACCTACTCTGACTTTTTGCCGTTGAATTCACCTTACGCAAATACCAACGGCAAAACGGTAGGAACATATAATTACAACGGCGTTGACGGAGAATATTCCGGTGTTCCTCACTATCGTTACGACTCAAAGTACGACTCCGGCAACTATAATTCCACCAATAACGTGCAGACGGATTACGCTTACGGTATGCGGACAGATATTAAATTCTATCTTCCGAACGTACCGGGCAGCGGCGGAAACAAGGATCTGTTCGGACATGATATGCAGTTCCAGTTCAGCGGTGACGACGACTTGTGGGTTCTTATCGACGGACAGCTCGTGCTGGATATCGGCGGTATTCACGGAGCCGAGGACGGTGTCATTGATTTCTCTACCGGACAGATAACGGTGCAGGGTAAAACCCAAAAAAGTCTTATGGACCTGGGAATTGATGCAGGCGACCACGTACTGAGCGTTTTATACTTGGAGCGCGGCTCTTCTTTGTCAAACTGCTCTATCTATTTCAATTTGGCACCGCGCTTTGGATTACAGCTTCAAAAGGAAGACGTCTTGACACAAGAGCTGCTTGACGGCGCACAATTTACCGTATACGAGGATTTTGAATGTACACAGCCGGCACAGCTTTGGGAAGATGAAGCTTCCTACAATCTGGATCACGAAGACGGCGTGCTTGATCAATACCGAAGCACGTTTACCGTAAAGAACGGTATTGTAAGGATCTGGGGCCTTGGCTCAGGAAACACATACTATATCAAGGAAACAGGTCCCCCTGCTGCAGAAGGCTACGGTATAGCAAACGGCGTGATCCGCTTGACTATAGAAAAGGGAGGACACGCTACGTATCACGTAGACGTTGTCTCGGACTCCGACGGAAACGAGCCGTCAAACGGCTTTACTGTACACGGGGTGAAGATCGACGAGGAAACTCAGATAGTCTATATCGTCGTAACGAATGCGCCCGAATCGGTAGTGGAAACGACGACGGTTCAGGTCATCAAAAAGTGGGAAGACACAAAAGACCACACAAACGACTATATACAGGCATATTTGACGGTAACCGAACCCGACGGTACGGTGCGAAGAATACGCGAGATCACGCTCAGCGACGAAAACGGGTGGTCATACACCTGGACGAATCTCCCGAAATACGATTACGATAATTTAAGAGAGATTCAATACGGAGTTGAGGAGTCGTACGAATCGGGCTACTATTCCACGGTACGAAAGATAACTCAGATCGAAATATCCAGAACGGAGTGGGCGGAGGCTGCAAGCTTCATAAACGGCGAAAGCTATATTTTTAAGACCAGCCGCGGATATCTTTCCACCACCTCGGCATCCGACGCGAAGCTGAAATGGGTGGACGAGGAAACGGCAAAGGATTCCCCTCTGGCTAACTGGACTGTAACCGTAAGCAACGGTAAGCTGAGGTTCAAAAACGGGGCGGGACAAAATCTCAGCTTCATGTATAACTCGAACTCCAGCCGCCGTTACTTCTACGCGACGACCGCAACGAGCGGCACGAACGTAGTGCAATACTTTACAGCAGAGGATGCGGGTACGGGCTTTAGGCTGTTCGCGAGAAGAAATAACTCAAACAGCGGCACGAAGTACTATATGTCTACCGCAAACATCAACTCAAGCGGTCAGATAAGTACGACGACGGGAAGCTCGGGCGGTCTGATCATCACACCGATGAAGAAGATAACGCAAACGGATATACAAGAGGTAAAGGACTGGGCTTACCAGATAACGAACACACCTCTTCCCGAAAACAACGAGACGTCGCTCTCCGTGAACAAAAAATGGGATATTCCCGAGGGCTACGATTCAAAGCTGTATCAGGAATTTTCCGTAACCGTGCGACTGTTTGCGAACGGTGTCAACACGGGACGAAGCATTACCCTGACTCTTAAAAATAATTGGCAAGGTGTTTTCCTCGGTCTTCCTTATAAGGATGAAAGCGGAAAGGTAATAAAATACACGGTTGACGAGGTATGGTCAAAGACAAAATGGAATACGAGCTACGGAGAGATCATAGCATCAGGCGATTCTCCTCCGACCTATTCAACGGTAATTACAAACACCTACCACCCGGGAGGACCTGAGCTTCCTTCGACAGGCTCGTCTGCCCGACTGACGTATATACTGTGCGGAGCGGCAATCATGCTTGCTGCGCTGGTATTGGGAATCGGATTTAGGCGCAAGCGGGAAAGGAGGATTAAATAAGCCTTCCGTTCGCGGCAATATGCGCCGTGAGTTCGATTTCAAAAAATAAATAAAAAAATAAAAAATTTTTTCAGAAAGGAAAAAAAGAAAATGAAAAAGGTTATCTCTTTAATTCTTTCCCTGATGCTGGTAGCATCAATGTCTGTAATCTCTTTTGCAGACGAACCCCAAGAGCTTGGCTCTATCACCATCAACGGTGTTGGCGATTCCACCACCTACGAGATCTACAAGCTGCTCGATCTCGAAAGCTACGACGTAGCTGCAGGCGCATACTCCTACAAGGCAAACGCTGCTTGGGCAGAATTCTTTGCAACAGATGAAGCTAAGGCATACTTCGCTACCGATGCAGACGGCTACGTAACGTGGAAGGCTGCAGAGGACGATGACACCAAGGCAACATTCGCTAAGGGAGCGCTCTCTTATGCAAAGGCAAACGGCATTGACCCCGTTAAGTCATCCGAGAACGAAGGAGAGTTCGTTATTACCGAGACAAGCGGCAAGTTTGCAGACCTTGAGCTCGGTTACTATCTCGTAGATTCCACCATGGGTGCTCTTTGCGGACTTACCACCACAAACCCCGATGCTTCTATCAATGCAAAGAACGGTATTCCTACCATTGATAAGCAGGTTAAGGAAGATTCCACTTCCCAGTGGGGTGCAAGCAACACGGCAGACATCGGTCAGACTGTTGAGTATCACGTAACAATAAACGTACACGCAGGTGCTGAGAACTACGTTCTTCACGACGTTATGGAAGCAGGTCTTACCTTCAAGAGCATTACAGGTATAAAGCACATTGTTCCCGGTGTTGAGACGCACGACATGGACGCGCAGTACTATGAGGTAAAGACGGGCGACGACGCCTCTGACGGATGCACCTTCGAGGTTCACTTTACAAAGGAAATTTGCGACAAGCTCGAAACAAACGACAAGATCATCGTTACATACGAGGCTATGCTTAACCGTAACGCAGTTATAAACGGAGAAGGCAACGACAACACCGCATGGCTTACCTTCGGTGAGGGCGGCGTATCAAACGAGGATGCAGTAACCACCTACACCTACGGTGTTGATATCGTAAAGACCGACTCCTCAAACAAGCTTATCGACGGTGCGAAGTTCAAGATCTATGATGCAGCTACAGACGGAAACGAAATAAAGGTTGTTCCTACCGACGACGGCACAGGCTACCGCCGTGCAAGAGCTGACGAGGCAGGCGTTGAGATAATAGTTACAGACGGTATTATGCGCGTTGTAGGATTTGACAACGGTACTTATTACCTTGAGGAGACAGAGGCTCCCGACGGTTACAACAAGCTTTCCGCACGTCAGAAGTTCATCGTTTCCGACGGAAACCTTGATGCTGTATTCAACGGCGAGATTTACTCCACAGGCTCGGGTGTTCACGTTGTAAACAAGACCGGTTCTATGCTTCCCGAGACGGGCGGTATGGGTACTGTACTCTTCGTTACCTTCGGTAGCATCGTTGTACTGTTCACCGGCGTTATTCTCGTAACCAAGAAGAGAATGTCCAAGATCGAGGACTAATTCTTCTCTTTGAGTAAAGACGATTGAAGATATCCCCGACAGAAGCTCGGCTTCTGTCGGGGGATATCTTAAAAATAACATCAGGGAGAGGCCTATGAAAAGCAGAAAAACGACAATCATACTTTTAATAGCGTTTTTTATAGGTCTGTCCGTGCTGTTATACCCGTCTATCAGCAGCTATTGGAACTCAAAGACGCAAAGTGAGGCGATAGTAGACTACGAGTCTATGCTATCGCAGTATAAGCCCGAGGACTACGGCGCGCTTTTTGAGCAGGCACACGATTATAACGAAAAGCTCTTCGAGCTTGAGGACCCTATGGTCGAGCATAACCGCTTGCCCGACTATAACCAAATTCTTAATATAAGCGGTACGGGGATGATGGGATATATAACCGTACCGAAGATAAATCAAGAGCTTCCGTTATATCACGGCACCTCTGACGGAGTGCTGAGCGTTGCGACAGGACACCTGCAGGGCACGAGCTTTCCCGTCGGCGGAGAGGATACCCACGCCGTGCTTTCAGCCCACCGAGGACTGCCGACAGCGGTGCTTTTTACGCACCTTGACAGAATGGAGATAGGCGACGTTTTTTATATTAAGATACTTGACCGCACGCTTACCTACGAGGTGGATCAGATACGCATAGTCGACCCCGACGATACGGGATTGATTCAAATAGTTGAAGGGAAGGACTACTGCACCCTTCTGACCTGCACCCCCTACGGTATTAACACACAGCGTCTTTTGGTGCGCGGTCATCAAATAGACGCGTCACAAGCACGAAATCTCTACGTTGCAAACGAAGCGTACAGAGTAGAGCCGCTTATAGTTATGCCTATAGTTGCACTTCCTATTATCTTCGTATTGCTTATGTACGTCGTATTTGCCCCTGTGAAGAAAGAATCCCTGGGAGAAGAAAATATATGAGAAAAAAACTAACAGCGCTGTTTTGTCTTGCTGTCCTTTGCGTGAGCGTGCTATGCCCGTTATCTGCAATGGCGGAGAGCATAGACGAAACCGCACAGGCAAGCCTATCCTTAAGCTACGAAAAAGAAGGGCAGGCATTCTCTGAATTGAATATCAGCATTTTCCGCGTTGCCGAGGTGTATCAATACGATACGTACAAGCTGACGGGAGCGTTTGAGTCTTATCCCGTTAACATTTACGGAATCAAGTCACAGGAGCAGTGGCAGAACGTCGCCGATACGCTTGATTCCTACATCATAAGAGACAAGCTGTCCCCCGACCGAGAGGGTGTTACCGATGAAGCGGGGCAGATTTTGTTCGAGGGGCTTGAGACGGGACTGTATCTCGTCGCAGAGGTTACGGCTGAAAATGACTCTGGCAGATACGTATTCAATAAATTTATGGTATACCTTCCCACACCTGCCGGAAACGGCTCGTATAATTACGACGTCACCGCAAAGCCGAAATGTATAAATTACGTACCCAAAACCGAGTACAGAGTAACGAAGCTCTGGCAGGATGCGGGAAATCAGTCGGAGCGCCCCGAGAATATCACGGTAGATATTTTCAGAGATGGGGAGATATATGAAACGCAGACCTTGAGTGAGGCAAATAATTGGAGCTACGCTTGGCACGTCTCGGAGGATGACGGCGGCAGGTGGGCTGTTGCAGAGAGGGACGTTCCCGATTCTTATAACGTAACCGTGATAGAAAACGGCGCGAGCTTTTCTATTATAAACACGCATAACTCAAGCACCGACACCCCCGACAGTCCCGAAACGGGCGACACAGCAAATCCGATGCTTTGGATAATTTTGATGTGCCTCTCGGGTACTGCGATGATAATACTCAGCTTTAGCAAGGGGAAGAGGGAAGAATGAAAAAGCGTAAATTCCCGATAGTCCTCATCTTAGGCGCGGCTCTGCTTCTCTCAAGCCTTGTATTAGTGGTTGTAACGCAGATACGCGTGCATACGGGTGCAAAAAAATGCGAAGAGGTCGTCGCCCGGATGGATGCGCTTTTGCCCGAGAAAAGCGCGGGTATTCCCGACACCTATACACTTGAGAATATGCCGATAATTGAAATTAACGGCACAGATTATGCGGCGTTGCTTCGTATTCCGTCACTTGATATAACTCTGCCCGTGGCAGACGAGTGGAACAGCGGCAAGCTCCATAATTGTCCCGCTCGCTTTTGGGGAAGCGCTTATAACGGTACGCTTGTTATAGGCGGCGCAGATAATGCGTATCAGTTTTCCTTCTGTGACAAAATAGATAACGGAGCTGTGCTTACCGTGACCGATATGACGGGGGTGGAGTTTAACTATACCGTCGCGCGCGTTGACAGGTCAAAAAATGCTGAGAGCGAGTGGCTTCGCAGTGAAGAGCACGACCTTACCCTCTTTTGCCGCGACACCTACTCTATGGAATATATAGCGGTACGTTGCAGCTTCGTCGGCGGTTGATAAGAATATAATACGGTATACACATATATTCGATTCGGAGACTTATTATGGAAAAGAACGATAAAAAATCATCAGCTCGCTGGCTTTATATGGCGGTCGGCGTTATTGCCATGCTTTTTGCAGGGGTTTTGTATGCGTGGTCGATCTTAAAGTCGCCTTTTGCATCCGAGCTCGGTTGGAGCCAGACTGCGCTTGCGCTCAATTTTACGCTCGCGATGACCTTTTTTTGCGTGGGCGGGCTTCTCGGCGCACAGCTCTCAAAGCGCCTCGGACATCGAATAGCTCTTATCACGGCAGGCGCTTTGTCTGCGGCAGGATTTATCCTTTCGTCAATTTTAAATAACGTAGACGTAACGGTGCTCTACCTTACCTACGGTGTCCTTGCGGGAAGCGGTATTGGAATTGCCTACAACGTCGTTATAGCGACCGTAAGCGCGTGGTTCCCTGATAAAAAGGGACTTTGCTCGGGTTGTCTTATGATGGGATTCGGTGCTTCTGCGCTACTTTTGGGAAATCTCGCCGACGCTATGTTCAAGAGCACTATCGGCTGGAGAGCCACATACACTGTGCTTGGTATTGCTATTTTCACGGTTTTGTCGGTGGCAGGCTTGATACTTAAAAAGCCCGTGCCCGAAGCCTTGCCGTCGAGATCCGAGTGCTCTGTGCCCGATGAAAAGGGCCAAGAAGAATCAAAGAAGCAGGACTATACTGCAGTGCAGATGCTCAGCCGTCCGTCATTTTGGCTTGCGTTTATTTGCATATCCTTCCTCGCGGCAGTCGGAAGCTCTGTCATCAGCTTCGCGAAGGACTTGGCCCTTTCGGTCAACGCCCCCGAAGCCTTGGCAGTTTCGCTTGTCGGCGTGCTTTCCGTGTGCAACGGTATCGGCAGAATCCTCACGGGTGCTGTCTTCGACGTTATAGGCTGCCGCAAGACTATGCTTTGCGCTAATATTCTTACTATTTGCGCCGCAGCTGTTACGCTCGTGTCCGTCACAGTCGGCTCTTTGGTGCTGTGTATTGTCGGTGTGTGTCTTACGGGAATGTCCTACGGTGCTTGCCCGACTATCACATCAGCGTTTACCTCGTCATTTTTTGGTATGAAGCATTTTTCAAACAATATTGCGCTTATGACCTTTACCGTAATGGTCGGCTCTTTCGTTGCAACGGCGGCAAACAAGGTGCTTGAAGCAACAGGCGGATATACGGGTGCTTTCGTTATGCTTTTGTCGCTTACCTTCACCGCACTCGTGCTCAATCTTTTCATCCGCCGTCCGTAAGGGTGAAAGAACCGATGATGAGGAGGAAGCGTATATGAACAGCGTGAATAAAACACTATACATACCATTGTACGGAAAATCCTACGTGAGCAAAAAAGGGTTGTTTCTTGATGATAAAAAAGCAGAGGAAATATGGGATGCGGAAGGCTTTGCACTTAAAGGAAAGGCAAAGTCGAAATGGCTCGCATATTATATGGGTGTTCGCTCTGCCGTATTTGACCGGTGGCTAAAGCGGCAAATGACGGAGCTGCAAGATGCGGTTATCATTCATATCGGCTGCGGAATGGATAGCCGTGTCCTGCGAGTAGGAAACGAGGGGCACAGGTGGTATGACGTGGACTTTCCCGAGGTTATTGAGGAAAGAAAACGGTATTTTGCTGAATCCCCCGATTATCAAATGATTGCAGGCGATGCAAGAGATTGCAGGTGGCTCTCATCGATTAAGGAAAACAAATCCGCCATCGTTGTTATGGAAGGCGTGAGTATGTATTTGACTGTTGAGGATATGCAAAACCTGATGAACAGTCTGTCCGCCCGTTTTGAAAGGCTCTCTCTTTTGGTGGATTGCTATACTGCCCTTGCCGCAAAAATGTCGAAGCGCAGAAACCCGATAAACGACGTGGGCGTTACAGAGGTTTTCGGTATCGATGATCCGCAAGTTTACCAAAACGGAGCATTTACTTTTGTGAAAGAACATACGATGATCCCGAAAAAATTTATCGACGAGCTAAAAGGCACGGAAAGGTTTATTTTCGCCAAGCTTTACGCGGGTAGCCTCTCGAAAAAGCTCTACCGCTTGTTTGAATATAAAACGTAAAAGCGCCCTTGTACTTCTTTGGGTCACTTTCCACCCCGGTGTTTTTGTGTACTCCGTCACAGTAGTAGTTATAAACTGTGGTTAAATAAATGCCCCGCAAAAAGTGAACAGGTTCGTTAAAAACGAACCTGTTCACTTTTTGCGGGTGGATATTTGTTGTTTTACAGTCCGAGTATCTTATAAAGAGCCTGTGCGACGCCGCCCTCGGAAGCATCGGCACTTACGTAAGTACAGGCTTTCTTCACTTCGTTGGGAGCGTTACCCATTGCGACAGAGATGCCTGCATATTCGAGCATTTCGATATCATTTGTACTGTCGCCCATTGCGATACTGTTCTCGTGCGGTATGCCGAGTGCTTCAAGTGCTATTTTTATACCGAGAGCTTTGTCACAACCGTATATTACCGATTCTACGTGCGTCGGATACTCTATTACACGAAGCTGTTGCTCCCAAAGAGCCTTGTCTTTTGCGTCAAAGCTATCTCCAAGATATGTCAGCTTACTTATTCTATGATTTCCGAACTCATTTAGAAAATGCGAGCCGCTGTTTATTTCATAACAAGGGTATCTGTCAGCCGGCAAAAAACGGTTGGTTCCGCCAAACGCTTGCCCGTTTACGAAAAAGCAAGCCTGCTCACCTTCAATAAAAAGAAATTTTCCGCTTTTTTTGTATTCATCGGCTATGGATGCAACGAATTCATTTTCCAAGACAACCGAGTGAAGCGTATGCTCGCCTATTACAACCTGGGAGCCGCATCCCGCGCATACTCCGTCAAAGCGTATTTCACTCAACACTTCCCATGGTATAAAAGCGTATGAGCGTCCCGTGTTAAGAAATACCTTGTGACCTGCTGCCTGAGCTGTCGCTATTGCTTCTACGTTTTCGCGAGGAAGCGTTTTGTGCGCCACAAGCGTTCCGTCTATATCCAAAAATATTGCGTGTGCGCCCTCTCTTGCTTGTATGTTTTTGATATCCTTCATAGCTTAAACCTCGCCGTATGCCGATCTCGGCATTGTCCGTTTGTTTCCTAATTTCGTGTACATAATAGGTGTATACTCATCCCCCGCAACGAGAATATGCTCAAGCAACGGGATGCCCTCCGCTTCAAATATTGCAGAGACCGAAGCCGTCGTGTCTATATCGTCCTGCGACGGAAGTGCAATTCCGCACGGGTGGTTATGCGAGAGCACCGCAGCCGATGCACCGCGTTCTTTTGCAAGGCTGCATAGGGCTTTGGGGGATATTCTTGCACTGTTGACCGAGCCTTCGCATACCGTCTCTTCGCATATCAGTTTGTATGAGTTGTCTAAGAGCAAAAGAAGGACGCGCTCACTCTCGACTGCCGCGTATCTGCCGACCAAATACCTGCCGAGCTTCTCAATATTGTCGTATCGCTCGCCTGCGACGTTGGTTTTTCGGTCTACGTATCTCTTAAATAGTGAGAGGACTGATTTGAGAAAATCGGTGATTTCCTTGCCGCATACCAAAGCAAGCTCGTCTTCGTCAGCATCAAACACCCCCGCTATATCATAAAAGCGGCGGATAAGCGTGTCGGCTGAGTCTTTTGCACGGTCGTCAGGCATTATATGCCTTAAAATGCGTGCGAGAGCCGTGCTGTCGTCGATTGATTGCATTTCCTTTTCTTTCATATCAGTCACATCCTTTTTGCTTTTTAATTTTATCACACGGCGCGGATTTTGTCAATCGAATTGGCGGTGCCGCTTTTGCTTTTTCTTTTTTAATAATTTATCAAATATTGTATAGAGCGAGAAAAAAACGCAGAAAATACAAACAGATATTTAAGCGAAAGGAAAATGCACACTTTATGAATAACCAAAACAAACAAAAAAGCGAGCAGGAAATTCAGGCAAACAAGATTCTTTATATCACGGTTGCCGCAATGCTCGTAATTATGGCAGTAGTAGTCGTTCTTTCCTCGGTTCTTTCCCGCGCAAAGCCAAGCGTTGATACCGATGGCAGTGTGACGACTGATACTCAGGACACATCTGCCTACACAGACAGCACCGGCACAAAGCCAAGTACCCCCTCTGTCACGCTTCCCGTTGTGGCTGACCCCGATGCCGACGAGGTGGTCAATCCCGAGCCTGAGGCGCCCGTGATTCCCACGTTTGCAACGCCTGTGGCTTCGGGTGTTTTATCGAAGGAATACTCGGACAAGGTTCTCGTATATTCAACGACGATGGAAGACTACCGCACGCACATGGGAATCGACATAAACGCGAAGCTCGGCTCACCCGTGCTTGCTTCCGCCGACGGCACGGTAACGGATATATGGTATGATGCAATGACGGGCCAGTGCTTGAAGATAGAGCACGACGGGGGACTTGTAAGTATCTACCGAAACCTTGCGGACAGCTTGGCTGAAGGGATCAAGGTGGGCGGAAAAGTAAAGTGCGGTGACACCGTCGGTTATATAGGCGAGAGCTCTATGGTCGAAATAGCACAGGAGCCGCACCTTCATTTTGAAGCTCAGCTAAGCGGCAAATACGTAAACCCCGAGGACTATCTTTCATCTGCGGCTAAGGCTTCGCTTTTGCAGGACACAAGCTACGAGAATTAAAAATCATAAGGGGATGTAAATGCTACATCCTCTTTTTCTTTCATAATTACAGTAGAACGCTTCGGATGCTTTTGTAAACAATTTTGAAAGTATTATATTTCCTATTGTGTTTTTTTGCTTTACATTATATAATGTATATGTATTAATTTTTGACAGTAGGGCGTTCGTATGAAAAAAAGAAAGAGCGGCAAAAAAGCCGAGGTGTACTCTGAAAACGAACTGAATAACCTGATATTTAATCTTCCCGAGGACGATGAAATTGATATGGAATTCTCGGGAGATTGCGAGGACACGTCGCCGGCAAAAGCAAAAAAGAAAATTACAGCTAAGCAGATCTTCAGCCTGCGTAATATTCTGCTGCTTATTTGTATGGTGACCTTTGCGGTAAGTGCGGTAATGCTTTTTTACCGTTGGTTTGATTATAAGCGCGGTGAGGATCTTTACTCGGCGCTTTCCTCCGATGTGTTCAAGGAGGTGTCAAACGAACCGTCAGCCGTAAGCCCCGCGCCGTCTTTTTCTCCGATCCCGTCGGTAAACGATTACCACACTATACTTGGATCGGGTGTCAGCATGGGCGAGATAGCTCCCGTTAAGGAGATAAACGTACAGCACGCGAGAGTTAAGTCGAAGCTTGAGGAGATAAAGCGCATAAACGACGACGTTATCGGTTGGATAAGAATCGAAGGCACGCAGGTAAACTACCCGATAGTGCTGGGTGAGGACAATGACTATTATCTTACTCGCGCATATAACGGGGAGTATCTGCGCTCGGGTACGATATTTGCCGATTACAGAAATACGGATTCTATTGAGGAAAACTACAACACCGTGCTTTACGGTCACAATATGGCGAACGGCTCTATGTTTGCCGCGGTCAAGAAATTTTTACAGGAAGATTACTTTAACTCAAAGGTAATAGAGATATACACCTTTGACGGAATGTATATTTTTGAGCCGTTCTGCGTGCTTAATACCACGACCGCAGTAAATTACAACAAAACGGGATTTTCGTCCGATGAGAAGTACGTCGATTTTCTCAATGAAATGCAACGCTTATCTATATTCAAAAAGAATATAGAGTTCAGCGCTGAAGACAGAATAGTTACTCTTTCCACCTGCAACACGAGAACGGTAACCGGAAGATACGCGCTTCTTGCAAGGCTTATAAAGGTAGAATAAAGGTAGAATGAAAATGACGGTAGAGGATATTTTAGTCTGCCCGAAATGCAAGATGCCGCTCGCCAAGGCAGGCGGATCTTTCGTGTGCGGGCAGAGACACACCTACGATATATCGAAGCGCGGATACGTAAATTTAGTGAACACAAGCTCGCAGAAGGAAAGCGGAGACTCAAAGGAAATGGCACGCGCCCGCACGAGCTTTCTGTCGTGCGGAGCATACGAGCCTTTCCGCGATGCCTTGTGCCGCGCCGCAGGAAAGGGAGAACTTCTCATTGACGCGGGCTGCGGAGAGGGATACTATACCTGTGCCGCCGCCGAGAATTTTTCTTTGACCGTCGGCTTTGATCTTTCGAAAGCATCGGTAGACTACGCCGCGAGAAGAGCGAAGGCGTGCGGACTTGACTTCAAGACGAGGTTTGCCGTCGGCTCGGTATACGAAATGCCGATAAAGGTTGAGAGTGCGGACTGCATACTCAGCATATTCGCCCCGTGCGCGACAGAGGAATTTATGCGAGTGCTAAAGCCGGGTGGAAGGCTCGTTGTCGGTTGCGCGGGCAAGCGGCACCTTGAAGGGCTGAAGGCAGCACTTTACGAAAACGTCAGGGAAAACACCGACCGCCGAGACCTGCCCGACTGTATGGCAGAGGTTGACCGTCAGGAGCTTTCCTACGAAATTACCCTTGAGGGTGCGGAGTACATAAAGGCGCTTTATATGATGACACCGTATTCTCATAAAACCTCGCCCGAGGCAGAGGCGAAGCTTTTTGAAACAGAGAGGCTTCGCACCTTGGTTGACTTTGAGATACGTGTATACGAAAAACAGAGGTAGATATGCTTTTTTACGCTTATGCCGAAATTGAAGGCGACGAGCACGAGAGCGCGAGGGAGCTGCTTTTCTCTCTTATAGAAAAGCACCTGCCGGAGCTTCGGGGTGCTTTGCTTTGCCGCGACGAAAACGGGTCGCCGTATCTGTCACGTAACGGTGAGCGTGTAGAGAATCTTTTTGTGTCTCTTTCACACTCTCACACTATGTGCGCGGCGGCTTTGTCGGATACGCCCGTCGGGGTGGATATCGAGCTTGTCACAGAGCGAAAAGACGAGAGCAAAATTGAAGAACGTTTTATGAGCCGCCTTCGGATGCCCGGCGGAATCGAAGAAAAAGAGCACCCGTTTTTTTACAAGTGGACCTATTTTGAAGCGTGCTATAAGGTAACTCAAGGGTACGACACGCCCTTGCCCGTGCGTGTACACGAAACGGTCAAATCAAAAAATGACGAGAGCTACGTTTTTTGCGTAGTGAAAGAATAAAAGCAACAAAAAAAGCACGCTTGAGCGTGCTTTTTTACATACTGTAAAAAGATGTGGTTGGATTAGTCCTTGATAACCTTTGCAAAAACAAGAACCTGGATAACTATTCCCGCAATAACGTAGATGTCGATCAAAGAGCCTACGATTCTGAGAACCAATGCAAGAATGAATCCAAGCACCGGTATGCCTGTCAAAAGACCGGCAATTCCGATAACAACGCCTGCTAAAACGCCTACTACAACCTGAATTATAATACCGATAACGAGGCTTGCTACGTCCTTTGTGTACTTCCAGGAAAGAGGGAAAATCTTTTTCAACATATCCATGGTGATACCTCCAAAAAATTATTATATCTAATTATAGCATTTAGTGGGGGGATTGTCAATAATATTTATAACAAGCTTCGATGTTTTTATGCAATTTCAGACAAACAAAGGTGTCGGGAAGATATCCCGACACCTGTCAGTCCGCCTTTTTTTGCGGTTTGTCTATTTTAAAAAATTTCCGCAGAATAGCAGAGACAAATCTCGGAGAGTTCAAAACAACTATTTTCATATAAAACCTCGAAAATTCGGCTATTTACAGGAAAAATAGAGCAGCCCCACACCAATTATAACGAGTGATTCAATAACGATAAGCACAGATTGCGGTAAAAAGAAGGACGCAAGCACCCCGCCCCCAAAGGAAAGGAGCGAAATACCTACCGTGCGGCAAATTGAGCGTGATTTATTCATAATAGCCTCCCTGCCGCCGAGTGCGGCTGTTTTTTCCTAATATAAGTATATGCAGGTATTAAAGAATATGAGAATAAAATAAAATCCCACTCGCCGAGTGGGATTGTTTTATTCAATTCTGAATAGATCAAACGGATATTTTCTCTCGGGAGGACAGCTCACGCGCACGCCGTCTACCGTAACGGAGAGACAGTGCAGGGCAACGGTGCATCCGTTGTCATGGGAGCCGTATTTGCCGTCTCCGCAAAGCGAGTGGCGGCGAGAGGCAAACTGCACTCTTATCTGGTGCGTTCTGCCGGTGTGAAGCTTCACCCGTACAAGAGAGAGCGGCTTTCCGTCGGGCGCTTCAGCAGCTTCCAGCACCTCGTACTCAAGTGACGCTTCCTTCGTGCCCTTGCGCGCTTTTTTTACGGCAAAGCTTTTTCTTCGGCTTCTGTCGAAGAACAAAATATCCCGCATAACGCCCTTTTGCTCGTCATCGGGGAATACGCCCTCACACACGCAGATATATTCCTTTTCTATTTTGTGTTCCTTGACACAGTCGCATAAAAACGCGGTTTTGCGCTCGTCGGTCGAGACGAGCATAGCACCGCCGACCGCTTTGTCAAGTCTGTGGCATGGGGCGGCGTATGAGATGCCGAGAGTCTCTTTTACAAGATACGGAACGCTCCCCTCGCCCTTGTCCTCGCTGTCCGCCCCCACAGGCTTGTTTACTACGGCAAATCCGTCGCCTATGTATAAAACTTCTATTTTTTCAGCCATACGGTTACGCTTTTTTTACCGCTACTGCGGCGTTTATGTTCTTGCCCTTCTCGGAGAAGGCGCGCTCGTACTCGGTCATTACGTTTCCTTCGTTGTATTCGCTTGCGTGAAGGTCTGTGGTCTGCCAGAGAATTTCAAAGCCTGCCTCGGCGAACTGCTCAAGCGAAAACTCAAAAAGCCCGTCGTTGTCGGTTTTGAGTCTGAGCTCACCGCCGTCGCGCAAAAGGTCCTTGTAAATAGAGAGCTTCGATATATGAGTCAGTCGGCGTTTTGCGTGTCCCTTCTTCGGCCAAGGGTCGCTGAAGTTTAAGTATATCTTATCAAGCGAGCCTTCGGGAAAGTATTCGCGCAGGGTGTCCGCATCCCCTATAATGAAACGAAGGTTGTCGATTATCCCGTCTTCCTTTGCCGCCGCCTTTTCTAAGGCAAGCACCATACAGTCGCGCACCTTTTCCATAGCGTAAAAGTTATATTCGGGGTGAAGACGCGCAAGCTCACATATAAAACCGCCCTTTCCGCAGCCTATTTCAAGGCATACGGGAAGCTCGTTTTTAAATGGAGAGGACGGATTTTTGAAAATTTCTTCCTTTTCGGGAGCAAGAAATTGCGAACAATTCAATATTCTTTGCTCTCCGTTCTTTTTTTTTCTCATTCTCATATTGATATTTTCTCCGAAATTTGTTATGATATAGTAAATAGCATATTTATGCTTACAAAAGCTATTCTAACACAGCCTATAAAATTTGTCAAAGATTTTTATATTGTTTGGAGGCAAACATGGAAAAAAACGCATTTTTGAGAGAGCTTGCTCTCATTTTGCGGCAGAGAAAGCTCACCGACGATGAGATCGGAGTGCGTATAGAGAAGATATCTTCTTTTATTGACGGTCTCAGTGCGGAGGAGCGTAACGCCCTTATAGGAGGAACACCTAATGTCTCGGCGATAGCTGACAGGCTTTTTGCACGCGACGCGTCGCTTCAGAATAAGTCTAAGGGTGCACAAGCGCCGGCGGCACGTCCCGCAGCTCCCGAAAAGAAGAAGGAAGGGGCTGACGGACAGTTTAAGATAAGAAGTGACTACGATAAGTCGCCCGCAAACAACAAGCCCGAGCCTATACATAATACCGACCACTCAAACGTGGCGGAGATCCGCCGTCGTGACGAGGAAAAGCTCAAGCAGCTTAAAAATGAAGCACAAAAGCCCCGCAAAAAGCCGGGACAGGAGTTGTCGCTCTGCCAAAAATATGAGAGCGAGCGTAATTTCTGGGTAATATTCTTCTGCTGTATTCCGATTCTTTTCTTTGTCGGAACTCTGCTTCTGTCGGTTTTTGCGGCAGTGTTCTTCGGCCTTATCGCGCTTATCATAATTCTCGTGGCTCTGCTTGCGATAGCGGTAGCGGCGGGAAGCGGTATCGCTATCATCGGCATAGGATACGGACTGCTCACCATTCTGTCGAATACGGCGGTAGGTCTCTACGAGCTTGGAATGGGCATTACGGTGGCAGGTATCACGATGCTTGTCGGAGTGCTTATATACAATGCGGCAATACGCTTTGTCCCCTGGATAATGCGTAAACTCAGAGTGTTCTTTAAATTCGTACTCAAAAAGATTGGAACTCTTGCAGAATATCTGAAAGGAGTGTGTGCTCTTATATGAAGCCGGCATCAATAATATTTTTAGTGCTTTCCGTTATATTGATCATCACGGGCTACGTCAGCTGTGAGATGGCAAAAGGAATGGCGGAGAGCGAGGGCATCTCACTTTACAACGATACCGTTGACGATGACGGAAACCGTGTAAACACGATACACTTCAATTCAAACGATTATGACAGAATTGAGGTAAACATCACCGAAGCTAAGGTTTTTCTCTGCGTAGGCGAGGAGGAGAAGGTAGTTCTCAAAAACTTTACCGAGGGCAGTTTTACGGGCTCGGCTTCGGGAGTTTCTTACATAATCACCGATAACCAAAGCGCCATTGATATGATAACCTCGGGCAATTTTAATCTTTCCTTCAGCGGCATACGCCACTATTGGCACGACAGGGATATTCTCTCAAGAGAGAAAGAGGTTTATATCTACACTACGGCAGAGACGTCGGTAAACGCTCTTGATATAGTGCTTCAGAAGGGCACGGTAACAATAGACGGCTACAAGGCAGCATTTGACGTTATGGCAGAGGTAAACTCGGGCGAGGTTGCTATCTCCGGCTCGGAGGCGACGGCATTCAATATAACGGGTGAGAATTGTAAGCTCACGGCTGAGTCGAACAAGGCGGCGCGCTTCCATACAGATATTAAAAACGGAAGCATTGCTCTCAAAAATACCGAGGCGGATACCTTGACTAAGCTAAATATACAGGAAAGCGGAGAGGTCAAGGTAGAGCTTGGCGCACCCGAGAGCGAATACGTCATTACCGCATACGCATCAAAGGGTGTAAGTATAAACGGCGACGGCAAGGGAACGCAGTACCCCCCCGAGAGTGCCGACGGCGAGGGCTCGGATAACGCAACAGGCACAAAGACTATTGATATCCACGTTACAAGCGGAAGCGTAAATATAAAAACGAAGAAATAACCTAAGCGGCAGATAAGCTCTGGTGCACGGAGGTTTTAGTATGGATAACAACAATAATAAAAACGATTGGGATAAGGCTTTTGACGAGATATTCTCAAAGGATACGGCCGACGACGGCGGTTATACTTATGAAAGAGAACGCAAGAGCGTCAACCGGTCAAACGCTATAAGACGAGAGAAAGAAAAGCAAAACAAAACTAAAAAGACCGTGCTTATGGTTTCGGTAATAGTGCTTTTGGCTGCTCTTTGGCTCGTTTGTGCTTTTGCTATCGTTCGCGGAGTATTTGGCACGGAAGAGCCTACCCCCGACACCCCCGATACACAAGAGGGTATCGGCGGCGAAGGCAGCGGAGATATTTCGGGCTCGGGTGATATTGGCGGCGGTGAGGGAGTGCAGGGAATGCAGTTTACTACCGTTTCTATGGGAGCAAACGATTATAAGTACGGTTTGCTTATTTTGATAAATTCAAGCTATAAGTACGACCAGAAGGGCGACACGATGCTGAAAAGCCAGCTTGTTGATGCCGCTACCTACAACAACGGAACCTATATAGTCGTACATTCCAACGTCGCGGTAAAGCTTCGCAGTGATACCGTTAAGGCGCTCAACGCCATGTTCTCGGCATTTAATTCCGAGACGGGACTCTCGGGCTACCGTCTCAGCGACGATTACGGATATATTTCCGCAGAGGACCAGCAGAAATGGTATGATGCATACGTGAATAAGCACGGCTCTGAGGTTATAAGATACGAGTTCAAGAGCGGAGAGAGTGAGCACGAGGCTGGCAGAACCTTCGACCTTAAGGTGTCCGACGACGGTGTTAAGTATATCTCGCAGGCAAGAGAAGAATACTCGTGGATATACGATAACTGCTATAAATACGGTATAATAGACCGCTATCCGACCGACAAAAAGGATAAAACCGGAGTCGATATGCTTGAGGGCAAAACGCTTCACTGCGACCACTTCAGATACGTCGGTGTTGCGGCGGCTGTAGCTATGCACGACAACAACTGGTGCTTTGAGGAATTCCACGAAAATATCAAAAACTACACCTACGACGGCGAGCATTTGAAGGTTGAAGCCTCTGACGGAACGAAGTACGAAATGTACTACTATCCGGCAAGCAGCGGTGCGGCAACCGACGTAAAGGTGCCCGACGGTCTTACCTACGATATATCGGGCGATAATATGGGCGGATATATCGTGACTGTGACAATGGGTAAATAAGCTTTTGGATAAAAACAAACAGGCAAACGGAACTTTTTTGTACCGTTTGCCTGTTTTTCAGTTTTTTTCGTCCTTGTCTATTTTGACAAGCTTATATTCGGGATTTCTTATAAATATGCCGGATTCTGTGCCTATAACCTCTACAATGCTGTCTAATTTGAAAAGCGTTCTGAATTCTTTTGGTATAACTATTCTTCCGAGCTTGTCTACCTCTCTTATTATTCCTACGTTACTTTCCATAACTACCTCCATATAAATCCATAAAATAAAAAGTGCGCCAACCGAAGTCAACGCACTGAAAAACGCAGACTCCAATTGTCGCCAAACAATCTGTTAGAAGTATAGGTATACTACACAATCTTACGGGAGCTGCATTTTTTCCAAAATCAGTATGTAAGATTGCGCGCAAAAGGGTATAGTATCCCCTTAAAAAAAGAATATACCTATAGAAATAAATATTCAGATTGTTTGGCAAGGTTATTATAACACTTGTATTTTAAAAAATCAATAGGTTTAGAAGAAATTAACCAAATTTTTCCTGAATTTTTGCTTGGGGCGTGCTTCATTTCCAAAAACAAAGCCAAGTCTTACGACTTGGCACTATGTGTTTTTCTTTGCTGTATTGATTGAAGATACAAGCATAGCTCTTAAGGATTTGCACTTTGATTCGAAAAAATTATACTGTTCCTCGTTTATATAATTTGTTTTATAGAGTAGCTCGAGCCAATAACCTGTTTCGTTTGCTTCTTTAAGTGAAATTTGCAATTTTGAAACGAAATCAGCTGTGCCGTGAGCATACTTTGCTTCGCGAATGTTTGCACCGACACTCGTACCGCTTCTGCCTATTTGGTTAGAAATTATGCTTTCGCGTTGTTCTTTTAACTGTTTTACGAGATTTATAATATGAACAGCAAACTCTAAAGATTGTTCAGAAAGCTTGTCATTAACCATAATAAAACCGTCCTTTAGTATGTCTTTCAAAATTTGTTTTTTGAATGAAGCGTTTGCATGCGCAAACATGAAGCGGCAACTGCGTTGCCACGAAGCACTCGCATACGCTCGCATGAAGCGAAGCACGCTTTTTCGTGTGCCGAAGGCACGCTTCATAGGGCGCAAGCCCTGCTTCATGCCCGAAGGGTGCTTCATACGCCGTAGGGCGTGCTTCATTTCCAAAAACAAAGCCAAGTCTTACGACTTGGCTTTGTTTTTGGAGCGGATGACGGGAATCGAACCCGCACGACCAGCTTGGAAGGCTGGGATTCTACCATTGAACTACATCCGCAGTTTTTTGACGCTTGATTATTATACAACAATATTTTTCCGTTGTCAATAGGAAAATGAAAAATAATTAAGTAAAAAACGGGGCTGTTTCATTACGAAACGGCCCCGTTTATCTTTAAGATGTAATTTTTCTTCTTTTACACAAGCATAGGGGAAACGAACAAAGCCTGACGAATCCTGCCGTAGATGCCTTGTGCCTGCGAGAGCGGCAGGGGATTTTCCCCGATACCGCATTCAAGCGTGTAGGCGGGAAGGTGCATTTCGTCGGTATACCAGTCGCACAGTCCCCCGTAGCAAGCTTCGGCACAGGGGGTTTCCCGCCTGTATCCCGTCATAGCCGACAGTCTGTCTGCAATTTCCGTGCCGTGTTTTATCTTCTCTGCGTTTGGAGCGTATATTACCTCGCCTTGCGTGTGCAAGGACAGCACGAGCGCGGGTGCGGTATACCGCAGAAAATTGCACACGGCGGCGACCTCGGGCTCGGACTCGGCATACTCGCCGCTGAAGCGTGTGGGTGAGCAGCCGACTATTCCCATGCTTTGCTCAAGCATTTTATACCGCGCAAAGCCGTAATTGTAGTTGTGATTTAGGTCAACCCCCTTGCCGTTTGCCTGCCAATGAGAAAAATTCTCGCCGCCGTTTGCGCGCACGAGTCTATCCCACAGAGGATTTTGTGCATCTTGATTGTGTATCTGAAGCTCAGCCCCGTCGACGTTTAGCATCGGCAGAACGTGCAGGGTGCGCTGACGGCATAAAAAACCGAGGGAGCTTCCGTATACGTATCCGCCCTTTTGTTCGTAGTCTGCCGCCTCGTAGATGAATTTTAAGAGCACCGGGGCGCATATCCACTCGCTTGCGTGGTGCGTGCCTATGTAAAACACGCTTTTCTCACCGTCGCCGACAGAGAGCATCGGAATCTTGCGCGAAAGTAAGGAATTGCCTATATAAGAGAGCCTGACGTGCGGATATCTGTCGGCTATAGCCTCGCATATTCCGCATAGCCGCGCGTAGTCTACGGGAGCGTCAAGCCAAGCGGAAAAGCCGTCGGCAAGTATATCTGCAAAAGAACTCTCTTTTTCGGTACGAAGCTCTTTGCTTGTGCACGGTTCGCCGGGTCGGCTTTCTTTGCCGTCTGTTGATGATTTTCCCGAATTCATTATTATTTCCATAACCTACCTCGCCCGTTTTTTTATTATTTATTATATGAAAAAACTACCCCAAGTGATAAAAGCAAAGGTTTGCTTCGACGGTTGATTTTAGACTTTCGAATTTGCAAATTATTTGCAAATTGTATTGACAGGGTACTTTCGGTGTGGTAAGATGATACAAAGAGGTGAGACGCAAGTGAAAAACGGATACAAAACGAAGCTGAAGGCAGAGATAGCAGAGCTGTTTCGCGCACGTGAGCAGGAGCTTTTGTCGGCGGCTGATATATATAAGATACTTTCCGAGAGGGGAGTTTCGATCAACCTCACGACCGTTTACCGTAATCTTGATGCGATGACGGCTGACGGGGAGCTTTTGCGCTTTACCGACGGTGAGCGCGGGCAGACAGCCTACAAATATTCGGGGGACGGCGGCAGCTGCAGAGGGCACTTGCATCTCAGGTGTACCGAGTGCGGCGAGGTCGTGCACCTTGACTGCGGTTTTATGGCGGAGATAGAGGAGCATACGAAAAAATCTCACGGCTTTTCAATTTCCTGCGAGCAGTCGATACTGCTCGGCAAATGCGGCAAGTGTTCGGAGAAATAATATGGAAAACAAAACGAAAAAACTATTAAAACGGCTCACGTCGCTCTTCCTTTGCATTCTTTGCGTGTGTCTTTCAAGCTTTCTTTTCTCATGCGAAGGAAAAGAGCATGACGAGCGACCGAAGATAGTCTGCACGACCTTCGTGCTTGCCGACTGGACACGTGCCGTGCTCGGCGATGACTGCGAGAGCTTTTCTGTTGAGCTTCTCGGTGCAAACGGGGCTGACATTCATTCATATCAGCCGACCGTGGCTGACATATCGCTTCTTTCGAGATGTGACGTGTTTATTCATATAGGCGGTGAGAGCGACACGTGGGTAGAGGACGTACTTTACGCCGCGCAAAATGAAAGCTTGACTCGTCTCGACCTGTTTTCAGCTATGGAAGACGAGCTTTGCAACGATGGGGGTGATGGACACTCGCACGAGGGGCATACGCACGAGGGTGAGCATCATTTTGACGAGCATATATGGTTTTCGATTGAGCATACGCGCACGGCGGTGTCCGAGATAGCGCGCACGCTTGGAGAAAGGTATCCCGACAAAAAGGAAGCGTACGAAAACAACGCCGCAGAGTATCTCTTTGAGCTATCGGCTCTTGAAGCAGAATACAAAGCAGCCGCGGACACGGCAGAGGTGCGCCATGTCCTTATCGCCGACAGGCATCCGTTTGAGTATCTCTTTGATTCTCTCGGTATTGAAGCACACGCGGCATTCTCGGGCTGCTCTGCCGAGAGCGAGGCAAGCTTCGAGGTAATGGCGAGACTTGTCGGTGTGGTAGACGAGCACTCGCTTTCATATATTATAAAATGCGAGGATTCGGACGGCAGTATTGCCGAAGCTGTGAAAAACAACGCAAGGACGAAGGGAACAGAGATACTTACGCTAAACTCGCTTCAGTCACTCGGTAAGAGTGAGCTTGACGCGGGGGTAAGCTATCTTTCGGTTATGCGTGAAAATCTTGCGGTGATAAAAACCGCAATTTCAAAATGAGGACGTAGTAAAATGTTACTTTTAAAATGCGAGGGCGTATGCCTCGGTTATGATAAAAAATGTATTGCTCACAACATCAGCTTTACTGTAAATGAGGGCGAGTATATAGCGGTAACGGGAGAAAACGGAGCGGGGAAAAGCACGCTTGTAAAAACCCTGCTCGGTCTTATTCCCACGCTTGGCGGCAAAATTGAGCTTTGCGAGGGTATGAGCCCCCGTGATATAGGATATCTGCCGCAAAGCTCGTATACGCAAAAGGACTTTCCCGCCTCTGTCTATGAGGTGGTGCTATCCGGCTGTATTGCGGACAGGGGAGCTTTTCCTTTTTACCGCTCTCGCCACAAGGCACTTGCTAAAGCAAATATGAAAAAGGTAGGCATCGAGGAGCTTTCACATAGGTGCTTCCGTGAGCTTTCGGGCGGACAAACGCAAAGGGTACTGCTCGCAAGAGCACTTTGCGCCGCAAAAAAGTTGCTGCTGCTCGACGAGCCCGTGCAGGGACTTGACGTGCGCGCAACGCACGAAATGTATAACGCCGTCAAGAGCCTAAACGAAAACGACGGTATGGCGGTAATCATGGTCTCGCACGATATTTGCACCGTGCTTGCCTACGCGACTCACGTTCTTCATCTCGGCTCGGGCGGATACTTTTTCGGTACGGTTGAGGAATACAGGCACAGCGAGGTCGGCTCTTCCTTTATTTACGCGCACGGCGGGGATGCGGACACGAGCGGCTGTGGATGCGGAGACTCGCATTTTCATAAAAACGGGGACTGTGCGATAGATAACGAAGCGAAGGGAGAAAACAGGTGAGTATAAACGAATTTATTTCCTACTTTTCATACCCCTACGTAAGATACGCGCTTATCGTAGGCGCGCTCGTTGCGCTTTGCGCGTCTCTTCTCGGTGTGACGCTCGTGCTAAAACGCTATTCTTACCTCGGAGACGGCTTGAGCCACGTCGCGTTTGGCGCAATGGCACTTGCTACCGTGCTGAATCTGGCAGATGACCTTCTGATTATTATGCCCGTTACGGTAATATGCGCCGTAATTCTTCTCGGTATCGGTGAGAACAAGAAGATAAACGGTGACGCCGCTCTTGCCATGCTCAGTGTCGGCTCGCTTGCCGTGGGATATATTCTTTTGAATCTTTTTCCCTCGTCGTCGAATATTGCAGGTGACGTTTGCTCGTCGCTTTTCGGCTCCTCTTCTATTCTTACTCTGAAAACGAGTGATCTTATCGTTAGCATAATTATGACGGTGCTCGTTCTTCTCGTGTTCCTCTTGTTTTATAACAAGATTTTTGCGCTCACCTTCGATTCGTCCTTTATGCAGGCTTCGGGAGGTCGTGCGAGGGCGTATAATTTGATGATAGCCGTTGTAACGGCGGTCGTCATATCGGTGTCTATGCGGCTTGTCGGGTCGCTTCTCGTTTCCGCGCTTATAATCTTTCCCGCGATTTCAGCTATGTATATTTTCAAGAGCTTTCGCTCGGTAATGGTATGCTCGGCTGTGATAGGCGTCAGCTGCGCTCTTGTCGGTATGACCGTATCAATTATTTTCGGCACACCATCGGGTGCTACTATCGTTGCGGCAGACATAGCCGCACTCGGTATTTGCAAGATGATTGGACTGAGAAGATAGAATTGCTGTTAACAGAAAAAAGGAAGTGTCTATATGAAAATTATCCGTGACTCTGCCCAAAAACTGAATAAAAAAGCAGTCGTTGCGCTCGGGTGCTTTGACGGAGTGCATATAGCTCACGCGCGTGTTATAGGTGAGGCTGTGCGTATAGCACGTGAGAGGGAGCTTGCCTCTGTGGTATGGAGCTTCAGAGAGCCGCCGAAAAACTCTTTTTCAAAAGAGAAGGTGCCGCTTATATGCGACAGTACCGAAAAGGCAAGACTTATACAAGCGCTCGGCGCTGATGTTCTGACAGAGCCCGATTTCACGGCTGAGATAGCAGGTATATCGGCGCGTGATTTTGTGGAAAAGCTACTTGTAGACTGTGCGGGTGCGGTGCACCTCGTGTGTGGGAGAAGCTACACCTTCGGCGCTTTCGCTAAAGGTAACGTGGATGTGCTCGGAGAGCTTTGCCGTGAATTTGGGCTGGGACTTAGTATAGTTGACGACGTTACGGCGGACGGTGTGCCTGTCAGCTCAACGCTCGTGCGTGATGCCGTGGCAGAAGGTCGGTGTATGTACGCTTCTTCTTTGCTCGGACGGAGTTTTGCTTTGTGCTTTGACGGCGCGGGCGGTGGCTTTGATATATCGGGCGATGGCGGCACTGCCTTTAAAATAAATGAAAAATACCTATGTGCACCCGAAGGCGAGTACGGTGTGACCGTGTATTTTGACGGACACAAAAAAGAGTGCGTTGCTTTCGTCAGAGAGGGCAAAGAGGGAAGGGAACTTATCCTAAATACGCATATCGACACATCGTCGCGCGTGCGAGTTGAGTTCTGCACGGATAGGGTTTACTAAAAAATACATTAATTTCAACAAAATAACCAAAGAAAACGAAAAGCAGGGCACAATCGCTCTGTTTTTTTGTTTTATTAACGGAAATTTAATATAGTTTGGTAAGCCAAATTTACAAAAACGAAAATAAAGTTGTGTTTTTTGAATTGATAATAAAAAAAGCAAAAAAATATCGGAAATTTAGCGTAAAACGCTTGACATTCTTGCTTTTTGATTGTATAATACTAAATTGCATTATAATCCCATATAATGCCCTAATAGCGAAAAACCGTCATTTTGCACAGTAAAAAAGCTGCTTTTTGTAGGATTTTCACATTGACTGACGCGAGTCCTTGTAAATTCCCCCAAAAAGTAAAAAGTAATTACACTTTTATGCAAAAAACGGTGCCTTTGGGACATGGAAAAACGCTTATCCGAGTATGCACGGCGGATGATATTCTTCCTTAATTATATGCAGATTATACGGTCATTTGTGTGCGGCACACACGAAAATATCGGAATGGAGTGATAAATTTTATGCTCAAACCCCATCAGCTCGGCAAAAATACGAGAATGAGCTTCTCAAAAATTGATGAGCCTCTTGAAATGCCGAATCTTATCGAGGTGCAGAAAAATTCCTACAAGTGGTTTGTAGAGGAAGGAATCATGGACGTTCTCCATGACGTATCTCCGATAACAGACTATTCGGGCAATCTCATAATTGAGTTTGTGGGCTATACGCTTGAAGAAAAGGCTCAGTATCCCGTTGAGGAATGTAAAGACAGAGACGTGAATTACGCAGCACCTCTCAAGGTAAACGTACGCCTTACCAACAAAACGACGGGTGAAGTTAAGGAATCCGAGATTCACATGGGCGATTTCCCGCTTATGACAGATTCTGGAACCTTCGTTATCAACGGTGCTGAGAGAGTTATCGTTTCTCAGTTCGTTCGTTCTCCCGGTGTATACTACGGCTCGTCTATCGACAAGACCGGTAAGCATCTCTACACGGCTACGGTTATCCCTTACAGAGGAGCTTGGCTTGAATACGAGACCGACCAGAACGACGTATTCTACGTAAAGATAGATAAAACGAGAAAGATACCGATAACGGTATTCCTTCGCGCTATGGGTATAGCTACCGATAAGGAGCTTACCGATATGTTCGGAGAGGACCCGCTTATCACGGCTACCTTCGACAAGGACGATGCAAAGAAGTTAGCTATGGAAATGGGCACCGATCTTTACGAGGAAGCGCTTAAGGAGGTTTACAAGAAGCTTCGTCCCGGCGAGCCTCCGCTTGTTGAGAGCGCACAGATGCTCATAAACAACCTCTTCTTCGATCCTAAGAGATACGACCTCTATCCTGTCGGAAGATATAAATACAATAAGAAGCTCGGCCTCTCGAAGCGTATAGAGGGCAGAGTTGCATCAAGACCGATTATCAGTGCGGTTACAGGCGAGATACTTTGCGAGCCTGACGTTATTATCGGTCGTGAGCAGTCACGCGAGATCGAGCGTCTCGGTGCTTGCGAAGCATACGTTTACGGAGACGACGGCAAGGAATACAGAATCTTCTCTAACTACACCGTATACCCCGAGACCGTTCTCGGATACGACCTTTGCGACTGCGGTATAAAGCACAAGGTTTCTTTGGCTGCTCTTAACGCTATCGTTGAAGAGGCAGAGGGTGACGTTGAGAAGGTAAAAGAGCTTGCACGCGCAAGATTCTACGACCTTTGCCCCAAGAATATAACCAAGGACGATATTTTCGCATCTGTCAACTACCTTATTGCACTTTCACACGGCATCGGTCAGACAGACGATATCGACCATCTCGGAAACAGACGTATGCGCTGCGTAGGCGAGCTTTTGCAGAACCAGCTCCGCATAGGCCTTGCGAGAATGGACAAGATAGTTAAGGAAAGAATGACCATTTCCGACTCGGACGATCTCTCGCCCCAGTCTCTTGTAAACATCCGTCCCGTAGTTACGGCAATAAGAGAATTCTTCGGCTCATCGCCTCTTTCTCAGTTCATGGACCAGAACAACCCCTTGGCAGAGCTTACGCATAAGAGAAGACTCTCGGCTCTCGGCCCCGGCGGTCTTTCCAGAGACAGAGCAAGCTTTGACGTCCGTGACGTACACTACACGCATTACGGCAGAATGTGTCCTATCGAGACACCTGAAGGACCGAACATCGGTCTTATATCCTACCTTTCCACCTACGCAAGAGTAAGTGAGTTCGGCTTTATCGAAGCACCCTTCCGCGTAGTTGACAAGGAAAACGGAATAGTTACGAAGAACGTAGTTTACCTTACTGCAGATATGGAGGACGACTTCATAGTTGCACAGGGTAACGAGCCTCTTGACGAGGATGGACGCTTTATCAACAAGAGAGTCCTTGTCCGCGACAAGACCGAGATAATAGAAGTGGACAGCACGCAGGTTGACCTCATGGACGTATCGCCCAAGATGGTTGTATCGGTTGCTACCGCTTGTATCCCCTTCCTTGAAAATGACGACAACTCCCGTGCACTCATGGGTTCAAACATGCAGAAGCAGGCAGTTCCGCTTATGGTTACCGAGTCTCCCTTCGTTGGAACGGGTATGGAATACAAGGCGGCATACGACTCGGGCGTCGTTGTTATAGCTAAGGAAGCAGGCGTAGCTACGAGAGTTTCCGCAGATGAAATAGTTATAACACGCAATGACGGAACGAACGACGTATACAGACTCCTTAAGTTCCGCCGTTCAAACCAGGGTACTTGTATCAACCAGCGTCCTATAGTCAGTGAGGGCGAGGAGATCGAGAAGGGACAGGTAATCGCTGACGGACCTGCAACCGCAGGCGGCGAGATCTCTCTCGGTAAGAACGCACTTATCGGATTTATGACTTGGGAAGGCTACAACTACGAGGACGCAGTTCTTCTTAACGAGCGCCTCGTACGCGATGACGTTTACACGTCTATCCATATAGAAGAATACACACTTGAAGCAAGAGACACGAAGCTCGGGCCGGAAGAGATCACCCGCGAGATCCCCAACGTCGGTGACGACGCGCTTAAGGACCTTACGGCTGAAGGTATCGTAAAGATAGGTACTGAGGTTCGTGCGGGCGATATTCTCGTAGGTAAGGTAACTCCTAAGGGTGAGACCGAGCTTACGGCAGAAGAGAGACTTCTTCGTGCTATCTTCGGTGAGAAGGCAAGAGAAGTAAGAGATACCTCTCTTAAGGTTCCTCACGGAGAGTCGGGTATAGTCGTTGACGTTAAGGTGTTCTCACGCGAAAACGGAGACGAGCTTCCTCCCGGAGTAAACAAGGTTGCAAGAATATTTATAGCACAGAAGAGAAAGATATCCGTCGGAGACAAGATGGCAGGACGTCACGGAAACAAGGGTGTCGTTTCGCGTATTCTTCCTCCCGAGGATATGCCGTTCTTGCCGAACGGTCAGCCTCTTGATATCGTTCTTAACCCTCTGGGCGTTCCTTCACGTATGAACATCGGTCAGGTTCTTGAGGTTCACCTCGGCAGAGCTGCAAAGGAGCTCGGCATGAAGGTTATGACTCCCGTATTTGACGGTGCAAACGAGATGGATATTCTTGAGCAGCTCAAGGAAGCAGGTCTTTGCCGTGAGATCCGTCCCGGCGAGAACTACGACGGCAAGGAAGTATGCATTCAGTCCTTTGACGAGGACGGTAAGATGCACCTTACCACCATCGAGCATGACGATCCGAGATTTGACACGCTTCTTGCAGAAGGCAAGCTCAGAATAGTAGACGGAAAGACTACTCTTTACGACGGCAGAACGGGAGAGCCCTTCGATAACCCCGTAACTGTCGGATATATGTATTATCTTAAGCTTCACCACCTTGTTGACGATAAGATCCACGCGCGTTCAACAGGTCCTTACTCGCTCGTAACACAGCAGCCTCTCGGCGGTAAAGCGCAGTTCGGCGGCCAGCGTTTCGGAGAAATGGAAGTTTGGGCACTTGAGGCGTACGGTGCGGCGTATACCCTTCAGGAAATACTTACGGTCAAGTCGGACGACGTGACCGGACGTGTAAAGACCTACGAGGCAATAGTCAAGGGTCAGAACATTCCTACGCCGGGTATTCCCGAGTCCTTCAAGGTACTTGTGAAGGAGCTTCAGTCGCTTGCGCTCAACGTAAGAGTGCTTGACGCGGACGGACAAGAGGTAGACCTCTCCACCGTTGAGGACGAGATAGAAGCTCCCAACTACGTATCCGATGCGGACATAGGCGAGGCAGTCGAGACCGACGATATGTTTGATTCCTTCACAGAGAAGAATCCCGACGAGGATGACTCGCAGGATTTCCTCTATGATAATTCAGGCGATGACGACGGCTATGACGACTACGACGATTATGACGACGGCTACGGCGAAGATATGTAATAAAACGACACGGCAAAATAATACAGAGAGAGGGGCATCACCCGAAGGGTGAACAACAGCCAAATGGATAAAAATATATTTGATTCTATTCAAATAGGTCTGGCATCTCCTGAAATGATCAGAAGCTGGTCGTACGGAGAGGTCAAGAAACCTGAAACAATAAACTACAGAACACTTAAGGCAGAGCGCGAAGGTCTTTTCTGTGAAAAGATCTTCGGGCCTACGAAGGACTGGGAATGTCAGTGCGGTAAGTACAAGCGTGTACGCCATAAGGGCAAGGTCTGTGAAAAGTGCGGAGTTGAGGTAACGACGAAGAAGGTCCGCCGCGAGAGAATGGGACACATTGAGCTCGCAGCACCCGTATCTCATATCTGGTACTTCAGAGCTATCCCTTCAAGAATGGGACTTTTGCTTGACATATCCCCCAGACTTCTTGAGAGAGTTTTATACTTTGCTCAGTATATCGTAATCGATCCCGGCTCCACGCCTTTGCAGAAAATGCAGCTTCTCAAGGACTCCGAGTACCGCGCTATGTATGAGCGCTACGAGGACGACTTCAGAGTAGGTATGGGTGCGGAAGCTATAAAAGAGCTTCTCAGCGAGCTTGATATCGAACAGCTTTCAAAGGATCTCAAGGCAGAGCTTGCTACGGCTACCGGACAGAAGAAGGTCAAGCTTATTAAGAGACTTGACGTTGTTGAGTCGTTCAGAAAGTCGGGCAACAAGCCTGAGTGGATGATCCTTGACGTCGTTCCGGTTCTTCCCCCTGAGATACGTCCTATGGTACAGCTTGACGGCGGACGCTTTGCATCTTCCGACTTAAACGACCTGTACCGCAGAGTTATCAACAGAAACAACCGTTTGAAGAGACTTCTTGAGCTTCACGCTCCCGAGATCATTATCAGAAACGAGAAGCGTATGCTTCAGGAAGCGGTTGACGCACTTATCGACAACGGCAGACGCGGAAAGCCCGTAACAGGACCTTCCAACAGAGCGCTTAAGTCTCTTTCAGAGATGCTTCGCGGTAAGCAGGGACGCTTCAGACAGAACCTTCTCGGTAAGCGTGTTGACTATTCGGGACGTTCGGTTATCGTCGTAGGACCTGATCTTAAGATATTCCAGTGCGGACTTCCTAAGGAAATGGCACTTGAGCTCTTCAAGCCCTTCGTAATGAAGAGACTCGTTGAGACCAACAAGGCTTCCAACATCAAGGAAGCAAAGAAGAAGGTCGAGAAGGTAAATACAGAGGTTTGGGACGCACTTGAAAACGTAATCAAGGAGCACCCCGTGCTTCTTAACCGTGCACCTACGCTTCACCGTCTGTCTATTCAGGCGTTTGAGCCCGTGCTCGTTGAAGGACGTGCAATCAGACTTCATCCGCTCGTATGTACCGCGTTTAACGCAGACTTCGACGGAGACCAGATGCCTGTTCACGTTCCGCTTACGGCAGAGGCACAGGCAGAGGCAAGATTCCTTATGCTTAGTGCTAACAACCTGCTCAAGCCCGCTGACGGACGTGCGGTTGCAGTTCCTTCGCAGGACATGGTTCTCGGTTCTTACTATCTTACTATGGAAAAGCCCGGCGAGCCCGGTGAAGGCAAGGTCTTCCGTGACTTTGACGAGGCTATGATGGCTTACTCCAACGGTGAGCTCGGTCTTCATGCTAAGATCAAGGTAAGAGTAGAGCGCGAGGTTGACGGCGTTATGAAGTCGAAGATAATCGACGCAACGCTCGGACGACTCATATTCAACCAGCAGATCCCGCAGTCGCTCGGCTTCGTTGACAGAACAGACCCCGAGAAGATGTTTGATCTCGAGGTAATGTTTGTTACGAAGAAGAAGCAGCTCGGCGAGATAGTCGACCGTTGTATCAAGATGCACGGTCTTACCGTTGCCGCAGAGACGCTTGACAATATCAAGGCAACAGGCTACAAGTATTCTACACGTTCCTCCCTTTCAATTTCTGTTTACGATATGAACATCCCGAAGAAGAAATGGGATTATATCGCAGAGGCTGAGGAGCAGATCGCCGAGATCACGGAATTCTACCGCGACGGAGATATTTCGGACGATGAAAGATACAAGAACGTCATAGCTACCTGGGAAGATGCTACGAAGAAGATAGTGTCTTCGGTTCAGGAAGGCTTTGACGCATACAACCCCATAAAGATGATGATCGACTCGGGAGCCCGTGGTTCTAACAGCCAGCTCCGTCAGCTTGCAGGTATGCGCGGACTTATGTTTGCGACAAACGGTAAGACGATGGAGATCCCGATCAAATCAAACTTCCGTGAGGGACTTAACATCCTCGAGTACTTTATCGGTGCAAGAGGATCGCGTAAGTCGCTGTCTGATACGGCTCTCCGTACCGCAGACTCAGGATACCTTACGAGAAGACTCGTTGACGTATCGCAGGACGTTATCATCCGCGAGGACGATTGCGGAACGAGAAACGGTATATGGGTAAGCGACATTACAGAGGGAGATACGGTGATCGAGCCGCTTAAGGACAGACTTGTCGGCAGATACTGTATCGGCGATATAGTTCATCCCGAAACAAACGACGTTATCGTATGCGACGGCGATATGATCTCTTCTTCGAAGGCTGCTGAGATAGTTGACGCGGGTATTACTCAGGTTTACGTTCGTTCGATTCTCCGTTGCCATGCAAAGAAGGGCGTTTGCGCTCACTGCTACGGCGCAGACATGGCATCCGGTAACAAGGTTAACGTTGGTGAAACTGTTGGTATTATTGCGGCTCAGTCTATCGGTGAGCCCGGTACACAGCTTACGATGAGAACCTTCCACACGGGTGGTATCGCGGGAAGCGACATCACACAGGGCCTTCCCCGTATCGAAGAGCTCTTCGAGGCGCGCCGTCCGAAGAAGACTGCAGTTATCGCCGAGAAGGCAGGTACGGTACGTATTCGTGAGGATAAGCGCACGAAGACTATTCTCGTTCAGACAGAAGACAACGAGGAGCTTGCATACGCAATTCCTTTCGGCATGAGAATTACCGTTGCCGAGGGCGACTACGTTCTTCAGGGTCAGGCTATGACCGAAGGTTACAAGGCTCCTGCCGACATTCTCCGTGTAAACGGAATAGAGGCAGTTTACGACTATATCATCCGCGAGGTACAGAAGGTTTATCGTTCGCAGGAGGTTAACATCAACGATAAGCACGTTGAGGTTATTGCCCGTCAGATGTCGAGAAAGGTCAAGGTTGAGGATGCAGGAGACACTGATCTTCTTGTCGGAACTTTGGTCGATATGGTTGAGTTTGAAAACGCAAACGAGCAGATCCAGGCTCGCGTAGCAGCGGGCGAGACTGCTCTTGCCGAAGCTACCTACTCAAACGTGCTTCTTGGTATTACCAAAGCTTCGCTTCAGACGGAATCCTTCCTTTCTGCCGCTTCCTTCCAGGAAACGACGAAGGTTCTTACAGAGGCAGCTATCAAGGGTAAGATCGATAGGCTTGAGGGTCTCAAGGAGAACGTCATTATCGGTAAGCTCATTCCCGCAGGAACGGGACTTGATTCATACCGCGCAGTTGAGGTCAAGAGAGCGGCTGCTGCTGCTCAGGCTAACGTTGAGGCTGCAGAGTAAACAACACTTAAAAACACCGCAGGCATATAGCCTGCGGTGTTCTAATCTGTTATAGTGAGGGGTTTTATGAGAATAGGTAATACCGAGCTTAAATACGGGCTTATGTTAGCGCCGCTTGCGGGCTTTACAAACGCCGTTTTCCGCGATATTTGCGCCGAGAGCGGAGCAGAGTATACCGTAAGCGAAATGATAAGCGCGAAGGCGGTTTGCTACAACGACAAAAAGACGCTCGTGCTTGCTAAAAACACGTCGAAAACCCCTATGGCGCTTCAGCTTTTTGGCTCGGAGGGCGAATTTATTTACAAGGCAATAAAAATACTCACAAGTGAGGAGTATCTCGCGCAGAGCGGCAGTGTTCTTCCGTGTGCTATTGATATAAATATGGGCTGTCCCGTGCATAAGATAGTATCAAACGGCGAGGGAAGTGCGCTTATGCGTGACAAGGTACGCGCGGCTGAGGTGACTTGTGCGGCAGTTGAAGCATCAACTCTTCCTGTAACCGTAAAGATACGCTCGGGATTTGCGAAAACAGACAGAAACGCCGTAGATTTCGCTCTCGCTCTTGAAGATGCGGGTGCCGTTGCGGTGTGCGTTCACGGACGCTCCCGAGAGCAGATGTATTCGGGTGAGGTGGACCTTGATATAATAAAAGAGGTAAAGGAGGCACTGTCTATCTCCGTTATCGGAAACGGGGATATCAGATGCGCGAAGGATGCCCTTTATATGCTTGAGTATACGGGATGCGATGCCTTGATGATCGGGCGCGGTGCCGTTGGAAACCCGTGGATATTTTCCGAGATTGCAGCGGCAATGGAAGACAGAGAATATACTAAGCCCTCGCGTGAAGAAATATTCAAGACGGCAGAAAAGCAAGTTTTGGGACTGTGTGAGCTTCTCGGTGAGAGGCGCGCCGTAGGCGAGGCGCGCAAGGCTGTGTGCGCTTATTTTGCGGATTTTCCCGGTGCTGCGGCGGCAAGAGCCGAGATAAACGAGGCTAAGAGTGCAACAGATATGTGCTTGATTCTAAAGAGGGTTTTGCTTCACGCTTAAAAAATGATAAAATCCTGCGTTTTTAAGAGAAAAATCCGAAAAACGCAAAAAAAAGAGCTAAATATACTTGCAATTTATAAAAAGATATGGTACAATGTTTTGTGTTCGGCATAACTATGCCATACTGAGTTTAGCCTTATCATATTCTTAGTACATATTTTCGGAGGATTATATAAAATGATAGCATTTTGCATTATAGTAGTACTTGCCGCTTTGGCAATCGTACTTTTGGTTTTGGCACAGAGCGGAAAGTCACACGGACTCTCGGGCTCTATCGCAGGCGGCGCTGAGACGTTTTTCGGCAAGTCCAAGGGCAAGAAGCTTGACGGAGTTCTTAACAAGGTAACTACGGTTATCGTAATTGCTTTCGCGCTTCTTCTTGTTGGATACTACGTTATTCAGCCGGATTCCTACAACGTAGACACACCTGCTCCCAGTCTCGGTAACTCTCAGTATTACGATGAGGCTGCAGGAACGGGAACGAGCGATACTACAAGTGCTGTCACAAATGCAGATACAAGTGCAGATACAAGTGCAGATACCGGTGCTGATACCGGAAGCGATACGGGCTCTGATACCGGAAGCGATACGATAGTTGACGAAAGATAACTTTAAATAACTACACCCATGCGGCTTCGTATGGGTGTATTATTTTATAGTCAAATGCAAAAAATAAGGTTACTATGAAAAGAAACAATAAGAAAAACACGAAGAAAACGAGACGACAGAGCGATACGTTTAATAAAAGAAGTCGTATTCGACAAAAGGCAAAAAAACAGAATATTTCCGCACACACCAAAAAGAAGAACGAAGCACACAGCACAAACGGCAAAGCTCTCGTCACGGCTGAGCTTGGTATGCGCATGACGGGAGTATGCCTGAAAATGAAAGCAGGCAGAGGTGCGGCGAGATACTATCTTTTGCCGCAGAGCCGCCGCATCTCTTTTGACGTTGTGCTGACAAACGGAAGCGGCGCGTACGAGGGCGAGCTTATCGAAGCAGTGATCACGAGACTTCCCGATAGAGCACACGAGGCGGCACTCGCGAGGGTGAGCAAGATTTTCGGTGCAGCAGACTCAAAGGAGGCAAATTACGAGTCAATTCTTTCTTCCTTTGGTATTCAGAGTGAGTTTCCTATGTCGGTTATAGACGAGGCGGAGGTAGTTAGCCGAGAGCCGCTTTGTGCTGAGGGCAGGGCGGACTTGCGGAATTTGCTTATATTTACTCTTGACGGGGCGGATGCAAAGGACCTTGACGATGCAATTTCCCTTGAATCTACCGAGGACGGATGGGAGCTTGGTGTTCATATAGCCGACGTATCTCATTACGTGCGCGAGGGAAGCGAGATAGACCGCGAAGCTATCGCGCGCGGCACAAGCGTGTATTTTACCGATAAGGTAGTGCCGATGCTTCCGACGTCGCTTTCAAACGGCGCTTGCTCGCTTAATGCAGGAGAGGACAAATACGCACTTTCGGCATTTATCACGCTTGACAGACATGCACGGCTTGTGAAGACGAGAGTGCAAAAAAGCATAATACGCTCATGCCTTCGCGGAGTTTACAGCGAGGCAAACGACGTTCTCGCAAAGGGTGAAGCATCCGAGTTTTACTCTAAATATAAACGTGTATATCCCACGCTTTGCGAGATGTACCGAGTATTTAAAATGCGCGAGCGGATAGCGCACGGGCGCGGTTACGTTGAGCTTGAGAGTGCTGAGAGCAAGATAATTCTCGACTCTGACGGAGCACCCGTTGAGATAAAGCGCGCCTCGAGAGGCGAGAGTGAGAGGCTGATCGAACAGTTTATGCTTCTTGCAAACGAGGGCGTGGCGATTTATATGAGCACGCTAAAGATACCGTGTGTATACCGAATACACGAATCCCCCGACGATGAAAAGGTGCGGAATTTTGTAAATTTCTGCTCAAATTACGCGCTTGACACTACCCCTCTGACAGCTTCGGGTGTAAGCGCCGCCTCTTATCAAAGGATACTTGATGAAGCTCAGGAGAAGGGAATTGCCGATATAGTTTCGGGTAGTATGCTTCGCTCCTTTATGAAAGCGAAGTATTCTGAGATACGCTCGCACCATTTCGGACTCGCTCTTGATTATTACGCTCATTTTACTTCGCCCATACGCCGTTATCCCGACCTTGCGGTTCACAGAATTTTGTCCGAGGCACTCAGAAGCTATCCCGACAAGGCGAAAAAATACGCGTCGTTTGCCCGCGAGGCAGCAGTACGCTCAAGTGAAAACGAGCTTCGGGCACTTGGTGCTGAGCGTGCGATTGAGGACCTTTATAAAACTCTTTATATGAAGGGGCATATAGGCGAGGAGTTTGAAGCAAAAATTACGAGCGTTCAGTCGTTCGGTTTTTTTGCGACGCTTGAAAATACCTGCGAGGGACTCGTTCCCGTTGCAACGCTTGACGGCTTTTACACCTATAGTGAGCAAAAAAACACCCTTGCTTCAAGGCAGAGGATATTTTCTCCCGGTGATATAGTGCGGATAAAGGTAGTCAGCGCGGATACCGTGCGCCGCCGTGTAGAGTTTGCGTTTGTGGAAACGGTAGAGAAGAGAATATAAAAAACAGATTATAAGCATTCAAATAAACTGAGGAGTTTTTATGATACAGGACCTTCATTCTCATACGTACTATTCATATTGCGGAAAAGACGAGCCCGAGGTATTGATCGAAAAGGCGATTGACGGCGGAGTAGAGATGCTTGGAATAAGCGACCATAATTACGGGGTTGGTGTCAGAGGCGAGATCTTTGACGGCGACTCGGAGATATCTGTTGAGGAATATAAAAGCAGATTGTCCGACTACTACGCTCATATTACGCGCTTGAAGGAAAAATATGCTGACAGGATAAATATCCTTCGCGGAATAGAAATAGCAACAGGGCGTCCGCGTCCGAGGACACTGTTGCCCGACGAGGTTTGCGTTTCCTATTTTGATTACGCCTTGGTAGAGCATATTTATCCGATTTCAACCTCGGTAATATCGGGAGACCTTCTCGGATTTGCGAAGCGCGTGGGATGTCCTCTCGGTGTTGCTCATACTGACATTTTTGCATTTATTGAGGAAATAAAGGAAGAGCCGCTTCAATATCTTAAACGTATGGCAGAGCTTGATATATTCTGGGAGCTGAACGTAAATTACGATAGCATACATAATTACGTAGAGCACAAATACGTTAAACGGTTTTTTGAAAGCGAACATCAGCAGGAGCTTATACGCGAATCGGGGGTTAAGATAAGCGTCGGATTCGACTGCCACAATGCAGATGAATACCTTCCCGAGAGAATAAAAGAAGCATGCAAACGCCTCTCGGAGCTGGGAATACCAATGATGTTTGAAAAAATAAAAAAACGCTAATTTGATTGAGAAAAATAAAAGCCGATGCGTAAATGTCCGTATCGGCTTTTTATTTAACATAGTGAGCTTTTGCTACCTATAAAACAACCACCCCGAGTGGTAAAAGCACGCGCCGTCGCTCTCGGCGGGCATTCCGCGCTTGAAATAAAGAGCACCGCAGCTTACGTCAAAGCCGAGCAAAGCGTCTCTTGCGGCAATATCCGAAAGATAGGATACCTCGCAGGTCTCAAAATCGGGCAGGCTTGTGCAGGAGAAGGCATCATACTCGTATATCACCGAGCGCACGTCGGACGCAAAACGCGGGCTGCTCACTCTGTTTACAATTACCGCGGCAATGGCAAGCCGCGCGACGTATGACGCATCGGGTGCAGTTTTTTCAAGCGTTCGGGCAATAATAGCGCGCTCTTCCCGAAACTCCTCGCTTCCCGGCGCGCCGATAGCTCTCGTATCAAGCGAGCCGATTAAAAAACAGAGTGTCAAAAGCACGGGCAAAAACAGTTTTTTAATTTTCATTTGTACCTCACGGGTGTTTTGTTATTTTTAATAGTATTACCCGACAGTTTGTTTTTATATCGCAGATGCAAAAGGGAAAATACAGCATATACAAGATACTGCATGGATTAAAACAAATTGAGCAAATTATATTGAAATATAAGTAAAAATGTGATATTATGATATAAAATATACATTACAATAGTTTTATTGTGCAATCTTCAAAAAAGCATTTGTTAAGAGTTTTTATGGTTTTTACAAAGGAGATGGGGATTTATGGCATTTCTGAAGAAAATAGCGCATGAGCTTCATTATGTCAAAGCAAATGACATAGGACAGATATTTCTTTTTATTATATCCCTGCCCTGCGTTTTGGTGTACAAGATTGTTCTTTTGTTTACCAAAGAGGAAATATGGCTTGTATCAGAGGATAGAGCTGAGGCGCGCGATAACGGATTTTGCTTTTTTGAATATCTTTCAAAAGAACACCCGGAAATAAAGAGTTATTATGCGATTTCCAAGAAATCATCCGATTATAGCAAGGTTAAGGCGACAGGACGTACTGTCAGATTCGGCAGCATTAAGCATTGGATACTGTATTTCTGTTCAAAGCACGTTATAACAAGCCAGAAAAACGGCAGACCGAGTGCGGCTATATGCTATGTGCTTGAGGTTTATGGAATAATAAAAAGCAAGACGGTTTTTCTTCAGCACGGAATTACTATAAACAAGGGCAAATGGCTCTTTTACGAAAACACAAAAATGCGTCTCTTTGTTTGCGGAGCAAAGCCGGAATATGATTTTATCAGAGAGCATTTCGGATATCCGGAGCAAAACGTAGAATATCTTGGATTTTGCAGATTTGATGAGTATCACAGTTGTAGTGCTGACAAAAAGCAGATTCTGCTGATGCCCAGCTGGAGAGAGTGGATAGCTACAAAGACCGAGTATTCAAATAAATACGAGGATACCGGTGACTTTACTAAGACCGAATATTATCAAAAGTACCAAGAGTTGATAAACAGCCCAAAGCTTAAGGCGTTCTTGGAAGAAAATGATTTGCAGCTTTATTTTTATCCTCACAGAAATATGCAAAAATATATTGGGCATTTTAGCACTTCATCAGATAAAATTCATATTGTTTCGAACAAAAATTCGCAAATAAGAGAGCTTCTTACAAAGTCTGCACTTATGATAACAGATTATTCAAGTGTTGCTCTGGACTTTGCATATATGAAAAAGCCGGTTATTTACTATCAGTTTGATGAAAAGCGCTTTAGAGAGGCTCAATACGAAGAGGGCTATTTCAGCTATAGAGAATCAGGGCTTGGAACTGTCGCCGAAACACTTGACGATGTTATTCGATTGCTTTGTGAATCATACAACAATAACTTTGAGGTGTCTGATGAGTTTGTAAATGCTCACAGCAAGTTTTATCCGATTTTCGATGACAAAAATAACGAAAGGATATTTGCTGCAATCAGCAAAATGCAACCGTAATTTTTATGAAGCTTAACGTTGCTTTTCTTGTATATGATATTTCACTGACTGGCGGTGCTGAAAAGGTGGCACTCAATATTGCGGATGAAATGTCGAAAAAACACAATGTTCATTTAATAAGCATTTTCTCTTCGAGAGAGTATACCGCGCCTGACGGATATGTTACTCATTTTCTTGACAAAGAAACAAAAAGTATTACCAAAAGATTTTGGAAATACAAGAACAGACTGAAAAAGTATTTGAAAGAAAAGGATATAGACATTCTTTTTTCAATAACAGCCGGAGTTGTAACCGTAGCGGTAGCGGGTGCTGCAGGAACAAAAACAAAGGTCGTATACTGCGAGCATTCAAATCTTGAAAATAAAACATACGGAAAAAAGCACCAGCTAAGACAACGCTTAGGAACAAAATTTTCTGATAAAATTATTACTCTCACGGAGCGAGACAGAGATAATTTTATATCTATGTTTAAAACAAAGCCTCAAAAAGTCGGGGCAATACCGAATTGGATAGACCCTATTGACGCACCTAAGGCGGAATATAACAAAGATTCAAAGCTTATCATAAGTGTAGGCAGGCTTGAATTTGTCAAGGGGTATGATATGCTTCTTCGCGTTGCGGCGATTGTAAAGGAAAAGCATGGTGACTGGCACTGGGATATTTACGGCGAGGGGACGTATCAGGAAAAATTACAAAACGATATTGAACAACTTGGACTTTCGGATTTTGTCACTTTAAAGGGAAACGTGAGCAACATATCTCAGCTTTATCAAAATTATGCGTTTTTGGTTATGACCTCTTATTACGAGGGGTTGCCGCTTGTACTGCTTGAGGCACAAAACGAAAATCTTCCTATTATCAGCTTCGATTGTCCCACCGGACCTTCGGAGATAGTACAAAACGGCAAAAACGGCACAATAGTGCCTTGCTATGATATAGTAAAAATGGCAGAGAGCATCTCGTCTCTTATAGATTCTCAGGAAAAAAGGATCGAGTATTCCAAAAACGCAAGAAACAACATTTCTCACTACTCTAAAGCCAGCGTGCTAAAGTCATGGGAGCAGCTTATTTGCGAGCTCATAAAATAATCGGGTTATCGGGGAACAAAATGAATAACAAGGTTTTTTGTACAGTTTTTACTCCTGCTTATAACAGAAAAGAGCTTTTGTATCGTTTGTATGAGTCTCTTGTTGAACAAACCAGCAAGGATTTTGAATGGGTTATTATAGATGACGGCTCAACTGACGGAACGGACGATATGATTGCTTCAATAAAAGAGGACCGCTTCAGTATTATATATAAAAAAGTCGAAAACGGCGGGAAGCATCGCGCTATAAACCGCGGGCTTGATATAGCCGAAGGAGAAGTATTTGCTATTGTGGATTCGGATGACTATCTGCTTCCGAATGCGATAGAAACTATTAAAGCACGTTTCTCTGAAATTGACGGCGAAGAGAAAAAGTTTGCAGGAGTTGCTCTTTTAAAAAGCTTCAGTGAAACCGAAGCAGTCGGCACCTCGTTTTCTGGCGAATGGGTAGATGCAAAAACTACGGAGCGTCCGAAATACAACATTAACGGTGACAAATTTGAGGTTTTTTACACTGACGTTTTAAAAGAAAACAAATTTCCCGAAATTGAAGGAGAAAACTTTATGACGGAAGCGGTTGTGTGGAACAGGCTTTCGTATAAAGGATATTATATACGATGGTTTAATGATATCGCCTATATATGCGATTATTTGGACAACGGGCTTACGGACAATCGAGACAAGCTTATAAGAAAAAATCCTAAAGGATATTCGCTTTTTATACGTGAGTGCGTTGAGAACAAAAGCATCACAATAAAGCAAAAGCTTGGATATTATTCTTATTATTATGTGTCATGTAAAGCAGACAGAAGCATCAAGGAAATAGCTAAAGAGCTGAAAACAAGCGTATTCCTCCTTCGTTTTTCGTATATTTTGAGACAGCTAACCCAAATAATAAGAAAAATCGGTAACAATAATGCAGAATAAACAAGAAAAATCCAGAACCGTCTATGCGATTAAAAATATAATTTTTAATTTCGCATATCAGATTATAAATACGGTTGTAAACATTATAGTACCGCCGCTTATAATAGGGTATTTCGGTTCAGCTATCAACGGACTTATTTCCACGATAAAACAGATTCTAAGCTATATTCAGCTTGTGGGTGCAGGGATTTCCGAATCAACCGTCGTATCTTTTTACAAGCCTCTCGGCGAAGGCGATAACAAAAAAACAAGTGCGATATACAACGCCGTTGGCAAGACGTTTAACCGAGCCGGTCTGCTCTTTACGTTATGTTCAATGCTCGTTGCAATAATCTACCCGTTCTTTTTAAAGGAAGAGCTTGATTATTTCTTCGTTTTTGCAATCGTACTTGTGCTATCTATATCCGGTATTTCCGAGTTCTTCTTAATTGGGAAGTATCGTTCCTTACTTATTGCCGACCAAAAACTGTACGTAGTAAATCTTGCTCAGATATTTGGTGCGGTTATAAGTACGTCAATCACAATTATTTTAATAAAGCTTGGCTTTAATATCATTTTTGTTCAAACGGCAACAGTAATGACCTATGTGCTAAGAACGTTTGTGCTTACCTTTTATATAAAACGCAAGTACAAATATCTGAACAGAAGTGAAGCGCCTGATTACAGTGCAACCTCAAAAAGAAAAGCCGCAACCATTCATCAGGTTGCCAGCCTTATAATTTTTGGAAGCCAGACCCTCTTTATTGCAAATTTCTGCGGACTTGCTGAAGCAAGCGTTTATTCTGTATATAATCTTGTATTTTCAGGAATAGGTATGGTGCTTTCAACCGTTTCCTCAGCTATGCTGTCCGGTATGGGAAATCTTATAGCAGGCGAGGATAACGAAAAGGTAAAGAGCATTTATAACATATATGAATTGCTCTATTATATGTTTACCTTTACCATATTTATCACAACTCTCGTTATGATAAAGCCTTTCCTTTACCTTTACACAAGCGGTATTACGGACGCAGAGTATATCAGAAGTGAGCTGATCATTCTTTTCACTCTTATGGGTATAATCAACTGCATGCGTACTCCCGGTGCTACCATGATAAACGCAAAGGGACATTATGACGAAACTAAAAACAGAGCATTGATAGAAATGGCAATCTGCCTTGTCGGTGAGTTTTGCCTTGTTTGGAGGTTCGGCGTAGCCGGTGTGCTTGTTGGCACTATCCTTGCGTATCTTTACAGAATGTTTGACGTTGTTATATATAGCAACAATAAGGTTCTTTGTCAGTCGGCTGCAAGAACTATAAAAAGAATTGCAATATTTACGCTTTTGATTGCCGTTTTCGGTTATGGTTTCTTTAAAACCGATATAGTAGCGTCGAATTATCTTGTGTGGGCTCTGTATTCCGTTTTAGTAGTGGCAGTTGCTTTTTTGGCAGTGTTACTTGTCGGTTTTATTTTTGACAGAAGCTCTCTTTTGACAAGTATAAGATATATAATAAATTTTCTCAAAGGATTAAAAAAGAATGCTAAGTAAAATTAAAGCGTACCTTTATTATATCAGAATAAAGCTTGCTTTGAAAAAAAGAGGCAGTTCGTTATCGTCAAAGCATCTTGGAAAAGATTTGTCTATCGGCAAACACTGCATTATAAACAAATGCTGTATTTTGGGAGACGGAGTGACGGTGGGTGACTACAGCTACCTTAATTCAAGTAAGTATTGGATTACGCTTGAGCCCTTGGTCAGCATCGGTAAATACTGTTCTATTGCTCCGGGAGTTCACATAGGTGCCGGAAACCATAATCCTTATTACGTGACAACTCACCCTATACTTTTTAATCGTCAGTATCTCGAAAAGCTCCCCATTGACGAGTCGCAGATGAAGGCGAACGGGCTTATTGATACAGACAAGCAGACTCTTATAGGCAACGACGTTTGGATAGGGTTCGGAGCTATTGTTAAAAGGGGAGTAAAGATAGGTAACGGTGCTATTATTGCCGCCGGTTCTGTCGTTGTAAAGGACGTACCCGATTATGCAATAGTAGGCGGAAACCCTGCAAAAATTATAAAATATCGTACAAGCGAAGAGAATATCAAGCTGTTTCAGACAAAAGAGGCTTCTATGTGGTGGAATTGGGATGATTCGACCATGAGAGAAAAATATGAAACTCTTTATGATTTCGACAAATACAGCAAAGAGCTGTAATTTAATTTGAGGTCACACTAAAAAAACGCAGAGAGGAGGAAAGAATATAAATAGAATAAAATCACACACAAAAGAAAACATAGCAAATTATTTTGTTTGGTGTCTTTGTCTTGTTTCTTCCTTCTTGTTTGTATTTGGAAATTACGCAAAAAACTTCAATACGATTTTAATCGGCGTTTTGAGTTTGTACGTTGGAATAATCATATATTGTATATCAAATCTCCGAAGACGATGCATTCAGTTGTTTTTGTATATTACATTTTGGGTATTCCTGCTCTCGAGGCCTACTATCAGTATGCTAAAAGGGAACGTATGGTGGTACTACTCAGAAAAGGGCACCTATTTCGCACTTTTTATAATCTATTTATCTCTTTTATTTTTGCATCTCGGAAATCTTGCTATTGAAAGAATTCTTGAAAAGAAGAACTACTATAAAGACGAGCATACCCCTCGGTTTTATAAAACAGAGCAAGACACCTTTCCCAAAAACAGATGTCTCCGTATCGTTGGATTCGTTGGGTTTTACATTTGTTTTTTGTTTTCCATTTTGTTAAACGTGGAAAAAATGCTCTATGCAATAAAAAACGGATATACCTCTGTTTTTACGGGCTACGTTTCCTCGCTTCCTTGGTTTTTCTCGATTATAGGAGAATTTCTACCGTTTTTCTTGTGCGTTTACTTAGCTGCGATGCCAAAGAAAAGCCTGTCCTATCTTGTTCTTGGCAGTTACGTAGTTTCTAAGGTTCCGCTGTTTCTGTTCGGCTCAAGAGCCGACATTGTGTTGGCAGTGCTGTTTGCGCTCTTGTATTTTATTATAAGAGACTATTTTGCGGCAACAAAATATTGGATAGGAAAATTTGAGAAGGCGGCACTTATAATCGGCATCCCTCTTGCCTTGGCTCTTCTTGGAGCTTATAACTATATAAGAGTCGGGACCGAAGTAGTAGAGGGCGGTTTTTTCTCAATCGTTCTTGATTTTCTTTATAAGCAGGGAGTAAGCTTTGACGTGCTTTGTCTTGCGTATGATGCTTTCCCACTTTTGCCCGTTGAAGTGCCTAAGCTATATACTTTTGGAGGCTTTGTCGATTTTTTCCTTCACGGGACGCTTTCGCAGATGCTTTTCGGAACGGCTTCATTAGGAATCGGAAATACTGTTGAGCGAGCTATTTACGGAAACTCCTTTGCACACAGCCTTGCGTATATTATTGAGCCTAACTATCTGTCTGGACAGGGCTGCGGCTCGTCCTTTATACTCGAAGCATACGCTGATTTTGGCTACGTTGGCGTGGCTGTGTTCAGCTTTTTGCTGGCACTTCTTATCGGCGTTTTACTTCCTCTCTTTAAAAAGAACGGGTTTAGCAGAGTTTGCGTTTTAACGTCTTTAACTATGCTATTTATTATACCCAGAGGCGAGGCTACAGGGTGGCTTACGTTCTTTGTAAATATAAAGTTTTGGCTTGTAGTTGCTATATCCTTTTTTGCGGCAAAAATTTTCTCGTATGAGATAATGAACAACAAAAATTATAAGGGTGATATTATGTTTAAGAAATTTGGATTTAAAGAAATACTTTACGGTGTTAGAAAGTATGCAATATTTGTGTTGATAATCACGATTCTTTTTGGAGCGGTCGGATATGGTACTGGCGCGCCGAGCACTGTGAGCGAGCCTGACGAGAGCAATAGCACAAACTTTTCCTTTGTTGCTACCCGTTCATATCATATTGTAACAGAGCAATCAAATAACGACAAGACAGTAAACGAAACTGTATATAACGTCGCAGAATCACTAAAGGCTGATTTTGCAAAGCAGTACGTCATGGAGCATCTCAGCGCTGATTTTACTCCTCAACAGATAACTTCGGCATTGGAAATGCCGAACACTCAACGTCTTATGTATTCGATGCTGAATGACGTTATAAAGGTTAACGTGCTTAATAACACCACTATTGTTAATTTTGTTATTGTAACAAAGGATGAGAAGGTCTCAGCGCGAATCACAGAGCTTGTCGAGGAATACCTTGTTTCTGATCTTTCGACCAAAATAGATAACATCAAAGAAGTCGTTTTGCTTGGAGAGGTTAATTATCCGCTCAACGAAACTACAAATAATATAATAACAAAAACGGGAACATCGCCCAAGAAGAAAATGATCGTATTTGCTGCTGCAGGCTTCGTTCTTTCTATGCTTCTTGTGCTGTTGGCGGTACTGCTGTCACCGGCTGTCGCAAGAAAATCAGACTATGAGGAGTATGGTGTAAAGGTAATTTTCGATAGGGCGCTGCATCGTTCAAACGTTAATAAGTATGGTAGTGTTGCGGTGTGCGAAGGTATTGAAGACAGTAAGAATATTGTTGTTGTAAGTTCAATAAATTCTTGTTGTATTTCGCGCGCAAAGGCAGCGTTTGTAAAGGAACTCGAAGAAAGTCAAACAATCAAGGAAAACGGAATAACACTTTCCGTTTTATCAAATATACTCAATAATTATGATGATTTTGAGAAGGCAAGAAACTCTGACGGAGTTATTTTGATAGAGAGAAAGGGCGTCAGCCGACATTCAAGCTTTGATAATACGGTTACGCTTCTTAAAAACTCGGGTATAAATATAATAGGCGTTTGCTTGATATAGTTTTTATCTTGTCAGTAAATGAATATGTATAAAAGAAACGGGGCAAAAACCCCGTTTCTTGCTTTTTTATTAGTGTTTCCTGTATTTTGATTTTGCTTGACATAAAGGGTTAAAATATGATATCATAATAAGTATAAAAATATTGAAATTTTGGTAAGTTACAAGATATATAAGACAGACAGAAGAGTGAGAAAATGGCAAAAACGAAAAAAATTAAAATGAACATAACCCTTCATACAGAGCAATCGGAGTACGTGGAGGCACAACAAGATTCGCCAATACCGCTTATTGATGACGAGCACGAGGACGAGGTCGAGTGTGAGGAAACAGACCTTTATACCGAGGGTGTGCTTGAAATAGAAGAGGACGGAAGCATGACGCTTTCATACGATGAGAGCGAGCTCACAGAAGCGCCTTTTTCGGTGACGAGCGTGCATTTTGGGAAAAACGCGCCTGAGCTCGTTACTCTGATGCGCTCTGGAGACTTTAAGGTTGCAATGGTGTTTGAGAGCAATATGCGCCATATATGTGTGTACGAAACACCCTATATGCCTATCGAGATGTGTATAGCCACGAGAAAGCTTAAGAACACTATAGGTGAGGACGGCGGTGAGCTTGAGGTGTACTATTCTATAGAGACAAACGGTATGCGCTGCGAGCGCGCAAAAATACGCCTTTGCGCCGTTCCCGCAAAGAACTAAACTATTTTTTAGCGAAGGAGGATATTATGACCGAAGCAGAGCTTAGAAATGAAATAAAAACAGGCCTTTCGGGAGTTTATCTTCTGGCAGGTGAGGAAGAATATCTGAAGAGACACTACCTTTTGCGTATGCGCGAGAGTGTGCTTTCCGAGGAAGGCTTCGAGAGCTTTAACCATACAGTTGCGGATTTTACCGACGGAGGCTTCGGAAGCCTTATAAACGACGTGGCAACAGCCCCGTTTATGCAGGAAAAGAGACTGTGCGAGCTTGTGAGCTTTAACTTCAACTCGGCAAAGGAAAACCAGCTTAAAGCACTTTCAGAGATAGTTCGGGAGGCTATGGCAAACGACGAGTGTGTGTTTATTATCTACGCTGACGTAGATATGTACGATACTTCCCGTAACTCACGCACTCAAGCAAAGGTGAGCTCCGCTCTCGGCGACGGCGTAAAGACGATAGTGTTTGAAAAAAGCACCCCGCAAAAGCTGGCGGTGTGGATAAAACGGCACGTCGAGCACGAGGGACTCAGAATTGCGGATGCTGACTGCGCTTTTATTATAGAGCGATGCGGAAGAAGTATGCAGATGCTCTCGGGTGAGATAGAGAAGCTGTGCGCGTATAAGCACGCAAAGGGCGAGGATACTATCTCTCGTGGGGATATAGTATATATCACCTCAAAGGTCGAGGAAATAGGCGCGTTTGCGCTTGCAAATGCGGTGCTCGCAGGGGATACGAAGGAGCTTTTCAGAGTGCTTGGCGAGTACAAGCGCGGCGACTCGGATATGAAGCCGAAGGGCGTGCTTTCAGCCGTATGCTCGGTGTACAGTATGCTTATCTTGATAAAAGAGATGCTTGCAGGCGGATATGATGAAGCGGGAATTGCAAAAAAGCTCAAAAAGCACGAGTATCAGATAAAGCTTTACGCAAGAACGGCAAAGAATATACCCACGCAAAAGCTTGAGAGAGCAATGGAGCTGTGCGTTGAGGCGGACAGTGAAATGAAGCTCGGTTTTTCCGACTTTATTGCGCTTGAAAGATTGCTTTGCACGGTTGCGGCTGAATGTAGGTAAAAATGGATAAAATAAAGATAACCCTTCCCGTAATAGTTGAAGGGAAGTACGATAAAAACAAGCTTTCTTCGGTCATTGATGCTGATATATTTACGACGGACGGCTTTGCGATTTTTAATAGAAAAGAGAAGCTCGACTTTTTCCGCCGTATATCCGAGCACGGAGTCATACTTTTGTGCGACAGCGACGGAGCAGGCACGCTTATCCGCTCGTATATAACGGGCGCCGTGCCAAATGATAGGATATATCAGCTTTATACTCCTAAAATCGAGGGTAAGGAAAAACGGAAAAAGCAGGCGTCAGCCGAGGGGTATCTCGGAGTTGAAGGAATCGACGCTAATATTCTTCGCTCACTTTTTGCCCCGTTTGCCGACGGAGCAAGCCCCGAGCGTGACCGAATAACGAAGCTTGATATGTACGAGGCGGGACTTACGGGAGCACCTGACAGCGCAGTCAGACGGGATGCTCTTGCACGTCACCTTTGCCTGCCGGATAAGCTAAGCGTAAACGCAATGCTCTCTGCTCTCAACGTCACCATTGACCGAGAGGGACTGTATAGAGCGCTCGAAGAAATATTCGGAGAAGAAAATGAAGAAAAGTAAAGCTTCGTATACAGATAAAAGCATCGAAGGAAAGAAAATATGGCCGTTGCGCGCCCTGCCGTTTTTCGTGCTTGGAGCCCTTTGTCTTTTGTATTACCTTGTAATATGTATTTTCGCGGGAACTCATACCTCTATCGTATGGATATGGCTTGCAGGGGCGGTTGCGCTCTCGGGCATCGGCGCGTGCTTTCTTTTGCTTGGGGAACTACCGTATAAGAATCCCGTCTGCCTTGCGGCAATAGTTTTAGTGTCGCTTTTGCTGCTGTATTTTATCGTGTTTGAGGTGTGCTTGGTTGTAAATTCCTTTACCGCACCACCCGATGACGTCGAGTGTATTATCGTCTTGGGTGCTGCAGTACGCGGCGAGAGACCGTCTAAAGCACTCGCCTACCGTATTCGCGCGGCATACGACTATCTCGTAGACCATCCCGATACCGTAGCCGTTCTCTCGGGCGGTCAGGGGGCAGGGGAGGATATCAGCGAGGCTGAGTGTATGCGCCGTGAGCTTACCGCTCTCGGAATTGATGAGGCTCGCCTTATATCAGAGGATAAAAGCACGGATACCGCCGAGAATATAAAAAACAGTCTCGCAATTATTGACGGCAAATATTCGTCGATTGCGGTTGTAACTAATAATTTCCACGTCTTCAGAGCCAAATGCCTGCTTCGCGCACGCTTTGATGGTGAGGTGTACGCGATAAGCGCACCGTTTGACAATCCCTTGGTGGTTCATTTCGCAGTACGTGAATTCATAGGATTTTCACACGACGCTTTAGTGGGAAATTTTTTATAACAGACTTTTGTATCCCTGTCTTTTTGACAGGGATACATTTATAATGATTTTTCGAAAATACTTGAAGTTACTTTTTGAAATTTTTAGCTTTTCTACTTGACATAAATCCTTTCATACTGTATAATAGAGAAGCGAGTTTACGAGAAGGCCGCTCGCACAGGTACGGAGAAGTACTCAAGAGGCCGAAGAGGCGCCCCTGCTAAGGGTGTAGGTCGTGTATAACGGCGCGAGAGTTCAAATCTCTCCTTCTCCGCCAAAACAAAAAGGACACCAATAGGTGTCCTTTTTGTTTTGGCGAAGTCGAGCCTTGGCTCGCGCCGGCACGCGCGAGAGGGAGCGTTGCGAGCGCCGCCGGGGGCGGATGAAGCGAGCAAAAGCGAGTGACAAAATAAGGAGAAATGCGACCGAAAGGGAGCAGTGCGACTATGTTTTGGATGTGCGACGGAACGCTATGCGTTCCTAGACAATTTATAAAAAAACGCTTAAATGAAATTGTTTTCACCAATAGGTGTCCTTTTTGATTTGGCGAAGTCGAGCCTTGGCTCGCGCCGGTACGCGCGAGAGGGAGCGTTGCGAGCGCCGCCGGGGGCGGATGAAGCGAGCAAAAGCGAGTGACAAAACAAGGAGAAATGCGACCGAGAGGGAGCAGTGCGACTATGAATCGGATGTGCGACGGAACGCATGCGTTCCTAGACAATTTATAAAAGCAATTGCGAAAGAAAGCTTTTGCCACCCAACAGGTGTCCTTTTTGTTTTGGCGAAGTCGAGTCTTGGCTCGCGCCGGTACGCGCGAGACGGAACGCTTGCGTTCATAGAGAAAAAAAGCATCTAATTAATCGCACAACTTTTTTTGTATTTTTTGTTGTTTTTTCTTCAAAATTGTGTTATAATGTCTTTGCTCAACAAATCGAATAAACAAAAAAACGGTGTAGTTTCTTTTTATGGGATAATTATACCCTTTTTTCGCATCCTGATTTTTGAATTTGGATAAAACGCAAATTTCACAAATTAGGATGCAGAAGCTATTCCCGTTTTGATTTGATTTGATTTGTTGAGCGACAATCGGAGTTTGCGTTTTTCAGGGCGTTAACTTCGGTTAACGCTCTTTTTATTTTGGAGGAATAGCATGAATCAGCTGTTTTCGCAGGATCTGTATAGATATTACGGTTCCCAAAAAGAAACGCTTAAGCAAAAGCTGTTAAGACCTCTTGACGTTAAGTTCTTGTGTGTGTTCAGGAAATGCCAATGTTCGAAAAATTTTCTGTCCAAGAAGTATTACAATATGCGATACATAAGTATGTCAAGGAAAACGCACATACAAATACCGCCTGATACAAGTATAGGTCCCGGTCTTTTTATCGGTCATACGGGACGAATTATTATTAACCATAACGCGAAACTCGGAAAAAATATCAATATCGCAACGGGCGTTACGATAGGGCAGGAAAACAGAGGCAAGCGTAAGGGTAGCCCCACGATAGCTGACAACGTGTGGATAGGCGCAAACGCAGTAATTGTAGGAAATATCAATATAGGAAGCGACGTTATGATAGCCCCAAATTCTTTTGTAAACTTTGACGTTCCCGATCACTCGATAGTTGTCGGAAATCCTGCGAAGATAATAAGTAGAGAAAATGCAACCGAAGGATATATTAACCGCTGTTGTTAGTTCTAATATATAGACAAAAAAGCACCCTGTGGGGTGCTTTTTGTTTTCTTTGCTTATTTGCCTCGCCTTATCTATCCTCTCGGAAGTAGGAAAGTCCGAGGGATGCGGGGGGCTGATTTTCGCGTTTGTTTCTGATGCTTGAAACGATAAGAACGAGTATAGTTACGACGTACGGAAGCATTTTCATAAACGGGGTTGCTTTCATTCCAAGGTCAACGAATGATCCTGCAACGTAAAGCGCGCCGAATATTGCCGAGCCGAAAATGCTTATATGTGGCTTCCAGAGCGTGAATATAACGAGGGCAATAGCAAGCCAGCCAAGAGCTTCTATGCTGAGATATCCTTCCTGAGAGCCAGAGTAGTCCATAATATAGAATATACCGCCGAGAGCCGCAACACCGCTACCGATACAGGTTGCAACGTATTTATATAAGCTTACGTTTATACCTACGGCGTCTGCCGTTGCGGGATTCTCGCCTACCGCACGAAGATGAAGACCTACGCGGGTACGCATTAGCACAAACGACGTGACAAGCGCGATTGCGATTCCGAGGAATACCATGATTCCGCAATATTTAAGCGAGTCTGTTCTCTCTGCAAAGGGGAAGCGGAAATAGTGTATAGCATAAAGGTAACGGGCAGCCGAGAGCTTCGCCATTATAAACTTCATCGTGCCTACGCCGAAGGTGGTCATAGCAAGGCCCGTTACGTTTTGGTTCGCGTGAAGTGTAACCGTCAGGAAGCTGTATAAAGCTCCCATAAGTACACCGCTGAGAAAAGCGGCAAGTATAGCCAAACTCACAATGAGGGCAGGGTGAAGTCCGCTTTTGTAAAGAGCAGAGAGAGCCAAGCATCCGCCGGCGCCTCCCATGCACATAATGCCGGGGATTCCGAGGTTAAGGTGTCCTGCTTTTTCGGTAATTGTCTCGCCAGTAGAGCCGAAAAGGAAGGTCATTCCAAGCGAAATGGCGCTGAAGATGTAATCTCCGAAGATATTCATGCCCTTTCCTCCTTTTTACCCCATAGGCGAGATTTGATTTTGTAATTTATGAAAAATTCACATCCGATAATAAAGAACAGAATTATTCCGACGACCATTGACGGAAACGCGTTGCTTATATTAAACGTGGTGGAAACCTGCGCTCCGCCTTGTGAAAGACCGGTTATAAGAGCTGCCGTTCCTATCATTATGATCGGGTTGAATTTTGCAAGCCAGGATACCATAATAGCGGTAAAACCAAGGCCGCCTACCGTCGTTGTTGTAACCGAGTGGTCAAGAGCACCGACTATCAAAAAGCCTGCGATACCGCATATTGCACCCGATACGAGCATTGTACGAAGCACTACCTTGCCCACGCTTATACCTATATAGCGTGCGGTGTTCTCACTCTCGCCTACGACGGATATTTCGTATCCGTGCTTTGTGTGGTTGAGATAGATATAGGAAAGCACCGTGAGCGCGAGAACTGCAATGATAAGAAGTAAATACTCATATCCAAACAGCACGGGAAGATGTCCGTATTTAAGTGCTCCGAGTGCACTTGAGCCGCTCGGCACCCATACGAGAAGCATATATGCGACAAGCTGGGTTGCTACGTAGTTCATCATAAGCGTGAAGAGAGTTTCATTCGTGCCCCATTTTGCTTTGAATATAGCGGGTATAAACGCCCAGAGTGCGCCTGCAAGAACTGATGCGAAGAACATTATTACAAGCAGGAGGGGATTAGAGACCCGGTCTCCGAGATAGAAGGCGCAAGCAACAGAGGCAAGTGCTCCTACAAGCACCTGACCCTCCGCTCCGATGTTCCAGAATTTCATTCTGAAGGCGGGAGTTACCGCAAGCGATATACAAAGCAACACTGCCGCGTCCTTTGCAAATTTCCATCTGCGGCGGGGTGTTGAAAACATTCCGTCAAAGAAGGTTTTTAAGAATTTATCGGGTGTTGCCTTATTTACCAGAAGCATGGCAAGCAACGTGCAAAGAAGAAGAGCCGCCGCGACTGCCGCGATTCTGATAATAATAGCCTTAGAGCGAGGTATTTCCGCTCTTTTGACTACGTGAAACAGTTTTTCATGCGTTTGTTTCGTTTTCATTGGTGCTCTCTCCTTCCTCCGTGTTGTGTATAATAGCATCCGATTTGGTCATAAGCACGCCTATTTCTTCCTTTGTAGCGGTGCGTCCGTCAACGATGCCGGTTACCTTGCCGGCGCAAATGACGAGTATTCTGTCACAAAGCTCAACCAAAACGTCAAGATCCTCTCCGACGAATATTACAGCCGCGCCCTTCTGCTTTTGCTCTGTGAGAAGGCTGTATATCATATATGACGAGTTTATATCAAGTCCTCTTACGGGATAAGCCGCCATAAGTACCGTGGGGGATGCCGCTATTTCTCTTCCGACAAGCACCTTTTGTACGTTTCCGCCGGAAAGGCGACGCACGGGTGTGTCGGTTCCGGGTGTTACTACCTCAAGGTCGTGAATGATCTTTTCAGCCAAGTCCTTCGGTTTTTTTCTGTCGACGAACACTGATTTTCCGCGGCGGTAGCTGCGAAGCATCATGTTGTCGGTTATGTCCATATTTCCTACAAGTCCCATGCCGAGTCTGTCCTCGGGAACGAAGGAAAGACGAACGCCAAGCTCTCTTATCACAAGCGGATCCTTGTTTCGTATTTCCTCAGCCTTGTCGGTCTTGGGGTTATGGTAGATTATAGAGCCCTCGTTTGATTTGCAAAGACCTGCAATAGACTCAAGAAGCTCTCTCTGTCCGCTTCCTGCAATTCCCGCAATTCCGAGGATCTCTCCCGAGCGTGCGGTAAAGGACACGTCGTTTACTACGCAAACACCTTCCTCGTTCGTTACGCTCAGATTCTTTACCTCAAGTCTGTCGGATACGTTTTTCGGTTCGGGACGGTCGATATTAAGCTCGACCTTTTTTCCTACCATCATTTCGGTAAGTGCCTGCTCACTTGTGCTTTTCGTTTCCACCGTGGCAATGTGCTCGCCTCGGCGAAGAACGCACACTCTGTCAGATACACTCATAACCTCGTGAAGCTTATGAGTAATTATAATAATTGACTTTCCGTCATCGCGCATACGGCGGATAACGTCAAAGAGCTTTTCTGTTTCCTGGGGTGTCAGTACGGCTGACGGCTCGTCAAGAATGAGAATGTCAGCACCGCGGTAAAGCACCTTGATTATCTCAACCGTTTGCTTTTCCGATACGGACATCTCGTGTATTTTCTTTTTGGGGTCGATATGGAAGCCGTATTTGTCAGCTATCTCGGAAACCTTCGAGTTTACCTCTTTTATATTGTATCTTTTGCCGTCATTTATTCCGAGAACGATATTTTGGGCAGCAGAAAAAACGTCGACCAGCTTGAAGTGCTGATGCACCATTCCTATACCGTTTGAAAAGGCATCCTTCGGGCTTTTTATATCAACTTCCTTGCCACGAACAGATATGCTTCCTTCGTCGGGATAGTATATTCCTGCTATCATATTCATGAGTGTGGTCTTTCCACAGCCGTTCTCTCCGAGCACGGACAGTATCTCGCCCTCGTATACGGTCAGGTCTACGTTTTTGTTAGCCTGTATTTTGCCGAAGCTTTTTGAGATGCCGCACAGCTCTAATGCAATCTTCTTTTCCACGCTTGTACCTCCGAAAAATAATACTCAAATACAAAAGAAACGGCTTAACCGTTTAAGCAGCTTCTTTTGTATTTGACGTGTTCTTATGCCTTTGATACGGAACAGAGCGGAGCATAATTTTTTATGCTCCGCTCCACCATATCGGAATTAGAATTTTGTATCGAGAAGGGTAATGCCGTCTATCTGAATGTCAAAGTAAGGAGCTGAGCGGTATTCGGACTCGTGGAAGTAACCGTCTGCAACTACCTGTGTGTCAGGTGTGTAAGCTGCATCTGTGTCAACGTCTGCCATGTAGCCGGTAAGCTTACCGTTTTCATCAACTGTTGCGTTTCCGTTCTTTGTACCGTCAACGGTAACTGTGAACGTAGAGGTATCGAACACCTTGATCTCGCCGCTCTTGAGCTTGCCTGCAACCTCAGTAAGCTTGTCGAGTGTGCCTGCAGCTGCTGCCTTCTCGTTGATACCGGTAAGTACAACGGAGCCTGCTACAGCATCGCCGCACCAGTCATAGCCGATGTCGGTTCCTGCGATAGTGTTCTTTATCATATGCATATAGTAAGGAGCCCAGTCGATTCTCGAAGAAACGATGAAGGTGTTGGGGCATGCAGCAACGGTTGCACCGTTGTAGGATACGTTCGGAACACCCTTTTCTTCGCAAGCGGAAGGAGCACCCATAGAGTCAGCGTGCTGGCTTATAAGTACGCATCCGTCGCCGATAAGCTTGATTGCAGCGTTCTTTTCTGCGGTCTCGTCATACCAGCTGCCTGTGAAGGTTACGTCCATTGTAACTGTGGGGCAAACAGACTTTGCACCGAGATAGAAGGACGTGTAGCCGGAGATAACCTCAGCGTATGTGAAAGCACCGATGTAACCCATCTTTGCCTTGTCAGCTGTGATCTTGCCGTTTGCGATCATTTCGTTGAGCTTAAGACCTGCAGCAACACCTGCGAGGTATCTGCCCTGGTAAATAGAAGCGAATGCATTGTGGAAGTTAGCGAGCTTCTCTGTATGAGCCATAGTACCTGTTGCGTGGCAGAACTGAACGTCGGTAAATTCCTTAGCTGCCTTCAGAATGTAGGTCTCGTGACCGAAGCTGTTAGCGAATATTGCCTTGCAGCCGAGGTCAACCAAGTCTGCTGCTGCTTCGTAGCACTCGTTTGATTCGGGAATGTTCTTCTTGAATATAACCTGGTCGTCTGTGAGATTAAGAGCCTTCTTCATCGACTCAACGCCGTTCATGAAGTTCTTATCATAGGTGGATGCTTCGTCGTGAAGCAAAATGAATCCAACCTTGAATTCTGCAGGAACTGTGAAGTCTGCAGTTAAGGTTGCTTCGGGGAACGGAGAAGCGGTGAGTCCGTCTTCCTGGTCGGGAACGCCTGCAGGGTTCTGAGTACCGGGTTCTTCACCCTTGTTGCAGGATGACATAGCAAAACAAAGTCCTGCTACCATAAGGGTTGCCAAAAACATGGAAAGGATCTTTTTGAACATGATATGTTCCTCCTAAAAAAATATATTTACAAAAGCAACGCTTTTATAAACGAAATAAATCAAACAGCGACAAGAAACAGGCGTGCTCTAACACAACTCGACATTTCTCGCCGCTTTCCTATATTTTATCACAAAACATTTTTTATGTCAACAAAAATCAACGAAAACAACTGTCGAAACCGCAATCATTTTTCACAAAAATTTAACATTTAATATATTAAAAATGCACAGAAGCAAGCTGGCTGCCTCTGTGCATTTTTTACTGTTCTCTGAAGGTGACCGTGCCCGTCTCTGCATCCATAGCTTCTACTATGGCAAGAGATTCGAGCTTGTATCCGAGATTGCGGATAACTCTGCCGCCTATCTGGAAGCCCTTTTCGATTGCAATTCCGAGTCCCTCTACCGTAGCACCTGCGCTCTCGGTAATCGAGATAAGCCCTTGAAGAGCACAGCCGTTAGCGAGAAAATCGTCTATTATAAGCACGCGGTCATCGGGGGTGATAAAGCGCTTTGATACGATTATCTGGTTTTTGTTTTTGTGCGTAAAGGATTCAACCTCAGCTACGTACATATCGCCGTCTATATTTATACTTTTGGATTTTTTTGCAAAAACCACGGGAACGCCAAAGCAACGGGCGACAGAGCAGGCGATAGCTATACCTGATGCTTCGATAGTCAGCACCTTGGTTATTTTTCTGTCTTTGAAACGTCGATGAAATTCCTTTCCCATCTCATCCATCAAGGCTATGTCCATCTGGTGATTGAGAAAGCTGTCTACCTTAAGTACGTTTCCCGGCTTTACTACGCCGTCTGCTAAAATTCTCTCTTCCAAAAAATTCATACTGCGCCTCTTAAATAGAACAAATTATATTGAGATAATACCTAAAGCGTTAAGCACGCTTGATACCAGAATAAGTACCAGACATACGGGGGCTATATAGCGGATCACTACCCGAAACATCTTTTTCATCTTGAATCGTCCGGATATCTCGACCTCGTCAACAATAGCTTGGGGCTTGATGAAATAGCCGATGAATATGCAAGTGAAAAGTGCAACGACAGGCATAAGCAGGCTGTTTGAAGCAAAGTCGAAAAAGTCGAGTATCTGCATTCCGCAAATAAGCACGCCGCTCCATACGCTGTATCCAAGACACGAGGGAAGACCGAGTGCAAAGGATACCGCAAAAACCATGATACAGCAGATGCGTCTGCCTATTTTAAGCTTGTCGCAAACTATAGAAACTACCGTTTCCATGAGGGATATCGAGCTTGTGAGAGCCGCAAAGAAAACCATAATAAAGAAAGCAGCTCCTATAAACGTACCGCCGGGCATAGCGTTAAATACCTTCGGAAGCGTTATAAACATGAGTCCGGGCCCTTGTCCGAGCGCACTCTCGTTACCGCCCGAGAAGGCAAATACCGCAGGGATTACCATAAGACCTGCAAGAAACGCAATGCCTGTGTCGAAGATCTCAATGTTTTTGGTCGATTTGTCAATGCTGATGTCTTTTTTCATATACGAGCCGTAGGTTATCATAATACCCATGGCAAGAGACATAGAGTAGAAAAGCTGACCGAGAGCCGCTACGACCGTCATTACCGAGAATTTGGAAAAATCGGGAGTAATGTAGTAGAGAACACCGTCTACCGCCCCGTCCATAGAGAATATCGTATACCCAGCAACGAAGATAGTGATTGCAATAAGTATCGGCATCATCACCTTGCTGACCTTTTCAACACCCTTCTCAACTCCGAAAAGAACGACCACGGCGGTAATTGCTATGAACAGGAAAAACCAGCCGACAGGCTCGATTGCCTGTCCTATGTAAGAGGAAAAGAATCCGTCCTCTGCCATTGATGCGGCGCTGCCCGAAACAAAGCCGAAAAGGTATTTCATTACCCAGCCGCCGATAACCGAGTAATAGGGCAGTATGATTACGGGAACCAAAGCTGCCATCCAGCCGACAAAGGAGAAACGACGGTCAAGTGCTTTGAATGCACCGATCGCGCTAAGCCCCGTTTTTCTGCCTATAGCTATTTCCGCAACCATAAGAGAAAAGCCGAAGGTGAGAGAAAGAATTATGTAGGTCAGAAGAAACATACCTCCGCCGTACTTTGCCGCAAGGTAGGGAAATCTCCATATATTGCCAAGTCCTACGGCAGAGCCTGCCGCCGCAAGAACGAAACCTATTTTGCCTGTAAAGGAACTTCTTTTTTCACTCACTTGATATTACCTCGAAAACTCATTTATTGTTATGTATTATCTCACATTTTTATGGAAAAAGCAACAGTATATTACTAATTTTTTCTTCAGTAAGTTTTTTTGACCTGTATTATTCATAATTTTTATATAAAATACTCGAAAATTGTTTGCAATTTACCGATTGACAGGTATATTGCAGTATGATAAAATTTTTGTATAAGACGTCAATAACCGCAAAAGTGTAATATATAAGGATAAACAATGAAAAAACTGATTTTGAAACGATATATGAAAAAAGCCGTGTTTGCTTTGATGCTGCTCGCGCTTCTTGCGTGCGCGTTGCATTTGAACTCGTGCGGCGGAAGAGAAAAACCGAGCGGCTCGGACACGAGTGCGGGAACAGATACGGCAGAGCCGGACTCTACGGAGGATACGACACCCGTAACACAGCCGCCCGAGACCGAAGCTCCGCCCGAGACGGAAGCACCGCCCGAGACGGAGTCTGTGATAGAGGCGGAAAAATACGGCGACAAGGAAATTTTGCCCGACTACTCGGCTTTTCCCGATATTACCGAGAAGGTTGAGGTAGTAGGCAGTACCGTAATATCCGACAAGATTCTCGTTGAGTATATAAAGGGTAACGGCAGACTTACCCCCGGCTTTCCGAGCCCCATAATTCTTGAGACAGACGATGGATATGAGTTCTACGACCTCACGGCAGACTCACCCGTACGTCTTGAGGGCGTGCATATAAATACAACGGTAGAATTCAAGGGCGTTTCCTATTACGTCGATTTTCTTTATTGTGCGGTAGGTAACAAGATCGCGCTTATTAACGGAGTTTGCGATCTGCCTGCTCCCGAGGGCACGTTTAATTCAGCCCCGTCGGCGATAAAGGGTAGAGCTGATGCCGTAATTTTGCATCTTTATTCCTCGGGCGATCGTTACTGCGAATATCCTGTGTTGTTTAGTCTCAGCGACCTTTCGGTAAGTGATATTTTGGCTGAGCTTGATATAGAGATAGCTTACCCCGATAACTTGGTTCTGCAACCTGCACCTCCCGAAAGTGAGGGCGAAAACGAGGGTGACGGGGAAGGCGTCCCTTCGCCTGCCTTGGACGAGGAGCTTGAAAACAGCGATACGTTGGGCGGCGAGGGTATAGAGGACGTTCCGTCGGATACGCCTGATGTCTCGCCCGTCAATATAAGCTGGGTGCAGTTCAATTCTGCGCTTACGCACGCGGTTGTAATAGACGAAGCAAGCGGCAAAATATACCTTTTGGACATTGAGAACAAAACGCATACCGAGCTTCCCGAGGATAGCTTCATGCACTCCTTTATAGACGGGGGACACCTCTTTTACGTGATAAGCGAATACGACGAGGAAGATAACGACCTGACGCGCGGTTTTTGCTTGGATATTGCGTCGGGAGAGATAAAAGAAACCCTTTCACCCGATGCGGACGAGCCTTTTGAGACACGCTTTATTGCAGACTGCGCGTACGCGGTCATCATATACACGCAAAAGGAAAAGCAGGCGGCGGTAGTTAATCTCATAACGGGCGAAAAAATAGAGATATCGGGATACGATTTTAATATCGGCATGACTATAACGGCTAACGGCTCGATGACGCATCTGGTATTTTCAGACGTTGACGAGGACTACGTAACGAAGAACATAGCGATCCTTTGCCTTGAGAGCCGTACGTTCAAGGTGCTCGAAACCGAAGGCGAGTGTGAGCGCATAGATATGGACGGTACGTATTTCGTCTCGGATAACAAAATAGCGGTGTTCTCGTATCTCCCTGAGGATGACGAGCATTTTTACCTGTCTCTTTATACCTTTAAGGATTTTGTGACCGTGGGTAATGAGCACGGGCAAAATATCCAATAGAAAAACGAAGCTCCCGATAAGCGCATCAGCGCCTGTCGGGAGCTTCTTTAAATGCAGGTATATTGGTTTTGCTTGACAAACACTGCACATCAGATTACAATATTTATATCAATACAAAGCAAGAAAACACGCATTATACTTGCGTTATGCGATAAAAGAAAGAGGTAAGCTATGGGACCGTCAAGATTTATGGGACCTCCGCCGGATAACAGAAATAAATATAAGGAGCCGCCACCGAAAAGCATAAAGGAAGTACCGTCGTATATAAAAAAGGTAATGGGAGGCTTTTTCTCGCGCCTTTCATATATAGTGCGGCTCGTGTGGGAAGCAAAGAAATCACTTTTGTTCGTTATGGTATTTATGGCGGCATTCGAGGGCGTATCCCCCGTTATTTCGGCTTACATATCAGCGAATCTGCTAAACGCCGTTGCGAGCGTGCTTGCACCGACACAACCGAGCTTCGATACAGTGAGCACACTGCTTTTGCCCGCTATGCTATTGCAGTTCGGGTATATGTTTTTGGTAGGACTTCTCGGCAATATAAGCAATATGGTCACACGTATATCGAGTGAGGTGGTTACAAATCACGTAAAGCTTAAAATCATGAACAAGGCAAAGGAAATAGACGTCGCTTCCTTCGATATGCCGGATTTTTACGAGAAGTTTGAAAATGCAAACCGCGAGGCAGGTATCCGCCCGATAGGCGTTATACGCTCCACCTTTACTATCGTCAGCACCGTTATATCTGCCGTCAGCTTTATCGTAATACTTGCGGCGGTTGCGTGGTTTGCGCCTCTCGTCGTAATTCTGCTTTCCTTGCCGAGCGCGATAATCACATTTTCCTTCAGAAAGAAAAACTTTAACTATATGCGACATCGCTCGAAGGAAAGACGGCAGATGGCGTATTATTCCGACCTTCTCGTGAACAAGGACGTCGTAAAGGAGGTCAGACTGTTCGGACTTTCCGACACGTTCATTTTTAATTACAACAAGGTTTTTGACAAATATTTTTCGGGAATTAAAAAACTGATTTCCACCGAAAGCGTGTGGAGTATTGCCATATCCTTGGTTACTACCGCTACCAACTGCGCGCTTTTCTTCTTTATCGCGTATACGGTTACAGTTGGCGGCGGGCAGATAGGCGACTATTCTCTTTATACGGGCGCGCTTACCTCGATTGCCGCTTGCGTAGCTACACTCGTCACAACTACGTCAAGCATATACGAGGGAACGCTTTTTATTGACAATATGATAGTGTTTATGAATGAAAAGCAAAAGCTTGTACCAACACTTGCCCAAGCCCGAAGGGTAGAGAGACATATAGGCCATACGATAGAGTTCCGCGACGTTTCCTTCAGATATCCCGGCACGAAGCGCGACGTGCTCAAAAACATAAGCTTTACGGTAGAGCCGGGGGATACTGTCGTGCTTGTCGGACTCAACGGTGCGGGAAAAACTACGCTGCTTAAGCTCCTGACACGCCTCTACGACCCAACAGAAGGGCAGATACTTCTTGATGGGGCAGACATACGCGAGTATGACACAGGCGGTCTTTATTCTATGTTCGGCGCAATATTCCAGGATTTTGGAAGATACGCCTTCTCGGTCGAGGACAACATACGATTCGGCGAGGTAAATAAGACGGCAGGCTTGGACGAGGTAAAAGAAGCCGCCGTTGCAAGCTCGGCGGACGATTTTATAGAAAAGCTTCCGTGCGGCTACGACACCCCTCTTATGCGTATATTCGAGCCTGACGGAACAGAGCTTTCGATAGGTCAATGGCAGAAGCTCGCTATCGCAAGAGCATTTTATTCCGACTCGGATATTTTGATACTTGACGAGCCGACAGCCTCTCTTGATGCAATAGCCGAGCAGGAAATATTCAATCAGTTCGATAAGCTGCGAGAGGACAAAACTACCTTCTTCGTTTCCCACCGCCTTTCAAGCGCAACCATCGCTTCGAAAATACTCGTGATAGACCGCGGCGAGCTGGTCGAATATGGAAACCATACCGAGCTTATGGCAAAAAAGGGAATATATCATAAGCTCTTTACCACGCAGGCAAGCCGATACGTAAAGGAACACGAGCAAAACGGCGGGTTTTAAGAGAATGGAAAGAAGAATTCATCGCTTTCGTAGTGAAAGAAAACATTTTTTATCTTAAAACTTCCACCTGTATCATTCTTTTGCAGGACAAAAGAGGCACCTGTCTGTACGGAAGAAGACGTAAAATACGTCGATTCCAACGGTTCGACTGTTATCAAGAATTTACAAACGGATGGTCAAAACAAAAGATATATGATTGTGTGAGAAATTACACAACGAACATATTTTTCTTGTGGCAAGACTGGCCACTTTTAGAGGGATATGATATTACCAATACGCAAGCTGATGCTATAGCTCGGCTTTTACAGATTTTATTTGGGAGGAGACACAAAATGAGCAACACGACTAAAAGAATTGCTTTAATAGCCGGCATAAGTTGTTTGGTAATTGTAGGTTTTTTTGCGATTATGTTTGTTAGTGACGATTCTTTTGATAGAGAATACCTTGACGATATTCATATTCAAGCGGAAACACGTCAGGCAGAAATAATAATAAGAGAGTGGCGCTTTCTCTTGGGAAGCGGAGCTGAAGTCTACTACAAGGAAGGCCGCAAGGAAATTTTACTGGGAAACCTTTCGGGCGGTGACAACGGCTATTGTCCATTCAAAGAAGGGCAATATTCTGTTGAATTTGAAGATAACAAGGTGATAATTGAATGGGACAGCAAACCGTCAAACAATGAAATACCTTGGGAAAAAGAAGTTTTTGAACTTCCTTCAAATTAGGGTGAGCAATTAAACCCGAACCCGCCTCAAAGCGGCATATTTAGGAGCTTTTTGCTCCGTTCGTTCTCGCAAGGCGAGAGCATTGCTTCGCCCGACCGAAACAAAAATCTCTCAAAATCTCCTCACTTTGAGGTCGCA
>JAZORU010000023.1:0-30556 GCA_045656765.1 Eubacteriales bacterium | reverse complement strand
TACAATGTCAGTTATCTTTACGGTAAAGCCGTCCGTAGGGTCATCCTGAGCCATAAGCTGTGCGTTGCCCCAGTGAGTAGCGTATGAGCCTTCGTTCATATAAACGGTGTTGCCCGAAACGCCAAAGCCCGTGCTTCCGCCGTCTCTGAGTTCGAGCGTGTTGCCGTACGAATCAGCAGAGGCAGGAACGATGAACAACGTCGATGTGATTAACATTGCCACCGTCATGATAAGTGCCAGTAGTTTTTTCATTGTTTTTCTCCTTTTAAAAAAATTAAGTTCTAAAAAAGGGCAAAATTTACCCTTTATTAATAATATTATACTCCACGTCAAAGCAGATGTCAAGGTATGTATAAAGTTTTATGTTTTGCCTAATATAAGTTTTGCCTTTTTGTGCACTTTTTACAAAAAGCCTGATAGTGACTGTACAAAGGCAAAAAAGACTCCCTTATCAAAGAGAGTCTTTAGCATTCTTTCTTCTCATCTAACCGTCACAGCTCATTTCGTTTACGCTGTCGCCGGTTTTATGAATATCGACGATATTGTTTATAGTCGTAGCGGCGATATTGTCGAGCGCTTCCTCGGTGAGAAACGCTTGATGCGAGGTAACTATTACGTTAGGCATCGTAATGAGTCTTGCGAGAGTATCATCCTGCATGATGTGTCCCGAGTTATCCTCAAAGAACAGGTCGGACTCCTCCTCGTACACGTCAAGACAGGCGGCACCCACCTTCCTCGTTTTGATCCCCTCAAGCAATGCCTCCGCGTCAACCAACGCTCCGCGCGAGGTGTTAATTATAACAACGCCCTTCTTGCACTTCCCGATAGCATCTCCGTCTATAATATGATACGTCTCGTCACTCAAGGGACAGTGAAGGGATATGATATCACTCTCGGAAAGAAGCCTGTTAAGCGTAACGTACTCGACACCTTCTTTTTTTGAGATGGCTTCCGACGGGTATTTATCGTAGGCGAGCACTTTCATGCCAAAGCCAAGACAGATATTTATAAATACACTGCCTATCTTACCCGTTCCGATTACACCCACGGTCTTTTCGTAAAGATCAAAGCCGGTTAGCCCCGAGAGAGAAAAATTAAAATCCTTTGAGCGAATATATGCCTTGTGTATTCGGCGCACGGAAGTAAGAAGCATAGCCATTGCGTGCTCCGCAACGGCATAAGGAGAGTATGCAGGCACGCGCACGACGCTAATCCTGCCGCAAGCGTGCTTCATATCTACGTTGTTATATCCCGCGCAACGCAAAGCAACGGTGTGAACGCCAAGCTCGCAGAGCTTATCAATTACCGCCGCGTTTACGGTATCATTTACGAACACGCAAACGGTATCGTACCCCGCGGCAAGCTCGGCCGTGTCCTCATTGAGCTTAGTTTCAAAATATTTTATTTTTATTCCATGCTCCGCCGCATATTTATCGAATGACGGGCGGTCGTAGGGCTTTGTATCAAAAAATGCAACCTTCATATTTTCCCCTGCAATGCTTTTTTATTTAGTGTTATCCTGAGACTGCACCTTTATACATTCAAGTACGCTTGCCGGCACGAAAGCAGACACATCCATGCCGTAGCTGTAAAGCTCCTTTACCATTGACGAGGAAACGGCTACGTTATCCGCTCTGAAGTAGAGATACTCCATATTAGGATTGATGAGCTTGTTGACCTCGGCAATATTTTCCTCGTAATTATAGTCCATATTATTGCGAAGTCCCCGAATCATATATTTAATTTTGTGGTCAACGGCAAACTGAGCTATAACACCCTCGTGAACACATACCTTGCAGTTTGTGATTTCTGCTTCTGCGAGAGTTTTTTCAATTGCTTCCTTCATCTGATACGCGTCGAAGGTTCTTTTCTTTTTCGCGTTGATACCGATAACGATATAAACGGTGTCAAAAAGCACCGCCGCCTTTTTCACCATATCAAGATGTCCGTTGGTAAACGGGTCAAAGGACCCGGGATACATAGCTTTTCTGTTCATGGGCACTCCCCCTGACGTTTTATTATATATAATATATTGTAACTGCAAAATCTCGGATTGTCAATCTTTTAGGTGAAAAAGATGTTTAGTATTGTCGTGTCGTGCATTTAAGAAACAACAATCGATTCGCGGACTTGCCATATCAACCGTCTATTATGCGTTTTTTCGTTCCCGAGTCATTCTGAGCGCAGTTACCCTTGTCCTGCGAACAGAACGGCGCGCCACCCCATCACACGCAAAAAGAACTCGGCTCTCGCCGAGTTCTTTTTCTTTTGGTTTATCTTTTCAATTACTGAGCCGCATCAACTATTGCGGTGAAAGCATCACACTTGAGTGAAGCTCCGCCGATAAGTCCACCGTCTACGTTCTCCTTGGAGAGAAGCTCAGCCGCATTCTTATCGTTCATGCTTCCGCCGTACTGGATAGTGATATCAGCAGCTGCCGCATCGCCGTAGAGAGAAGCAACCGTTGCTCTGATAACACCGCAGGTCTCGTCTGCCTGCTCGGGTGTAGCGGTAAGGCCCGTGCCTATTGCCCATACAGGCTCGTAAGCGATAATGACGTTCTTAAGCTCGTCAGCCGTAATTCCTGCGAGGTCGAGCTTGGTCTGCATGCTAACGATTTCGTTCGTGATTCCCGACTGTCTCTCGCCGAGAACCTCACCGAGACAAAGGATGACCTTAAGTCCTGCCGCGAGAGCAGCCTTAGTGCGAAGGTTTACAGTCTCGTCAGTCTCACCGAAGTACTGACGGCGCTCGCTGTGACCGATAATTACGTATTCAACGCCGCACTCGCAAAGCATTGCTGCGCTAATCTCGCCCGTGTACGCTCCGCTTTCCTTAAAGTGTACGTTCTGTGCACCGATGTGAATGTTAGTGCCCTTTGCCGCTTCAACTGCAGCCGCAATGTCAACGAAAGGAACGCAAAGCACGATATCGCACGCGTCCTTGCCTGCTACCATAGGAGCGAGGCTCGTGATAAAATCTTTTGTCTGTGCAGGGGTCTGGTTCATCTTCCAGTTTCCTGCTATTACTGTCTTTCTCATTATCTATGCACCTCTTGATTATTTGTCGAGAAGGCAAGCAATGCCGGGAAGCTCAAGTCCTTCAAGGAACTCAAGAGACGCGCCGCCGCCTGTTGAGATATGTGTGATTCTGTCAGCAAATCCGAGCTGCTCACAAGCTGCAGCAGAGTCGCCGCCGCCAACTATCGTAATAGCGTCGGATTCTGCAAGTGCCTTTGCAACCGAGATAGTACCCTTTGCAAGAGTGGGGTTCTCGAAAACGCCCATCGGTCCGTTCCAAACGACAGTCTTTGCGCTCTTTGCAGCGTCAGCGAAGAGCTCTCTGGTTTTCTCACCGATATCAAGACCTTCAAGGTCTGCGGGGATCTCGTTTGAAGCAACAGTCTTCGTCTCGATCTCTGCATCAATAGGATCGGGGAAGCCCGCTGCAACGACTGTATCTATGGGAAGAAGAAGCTTAACGCCCTTTTCCTCTGCCTTTGCCATCATATCACGGCAGTACTCTATCTTGGACTCGTCAAGAAGCGACTTTCCAACGCCGTAGCCCTTAGCAGCAAGGAAGGTGTAAGCCATACCGCCGCCGATGATAAGGGTATCTACCTTCGTGAGAAGGTTGTTTATTACGTTGAGCTTGTCCGAAACCTTAGCACCGCCGAGAATAGCAACGAAGGGACGTGCGGGATCAGCGAGAGCCTTACCCATAATGCCTATTTCCTTCTGAATAAGGTATCCGCAAACTGCAGGAAGGTATGCAGCAACACCTGCCGTTGTAGCGTGTGCTCTGTGAGCCGTTCCGAATGCGTCGTTTACGTATACTTCAGCCATATCTGCAAGCTCACGTGCAAACTCGGGGTCGTTCTTCTCTTCTCTTGCGTCGAAACGTACGTTTTCAAGAAGCATAGCCTCGCCCTCGCCGAGAGCTGCAGCCTTAGCGTGAGCGTCCTCGCCTACGATATCAGAAGCGAGCTCAACCTTCTGACCGAGAAGCTCGGTAAGCTTTGCCGCTACGGGTGCAAGAGAATACTTGGGGTTAACCTGTCCCTTGGGCTTGCCCATGTGAGAGCAAAGGATAACCTTAGCACCCTTAGAAAGAAGATACTTGATAGTGGGAAGTGCTTCAACGATTCTCTTGTCAGAGGTAATAACACCGTCCTTGAGCGGAACGTTGAAGTCGCAGCGTACAAGCACTTTCTTGCCGCTTACTTCAATGTCTTCGATGGTTTTCTTGTTGTACATAACTTTCACCTCATGTATAATAAATTTTTTATAATCGGGTGTGAGCGAGGGCATATTTTCCTAATAATAGAAAATCTCCCACATTCAAATTTTATTTTAACACATTTTTTTCAAAATATCAATACGTTTGTTAAATATTTGATAATTAAGTGAGTTTATTTTAAAGCGAATAAATATTGTCCCTTCCGTTGCAATATAATATACAAAGGATAAAACGAAAAAGCAAGGAGACAAAGCATGAACACCATAAAAGTAGACGGTGCTACGCACGTAAAGATAGGAGCAAGAGTTGTGGCGCGTGCAATAGAGTGCGACTATGCAATCGACAGCTTTACGAAGCTCTCGGACATCGCTTATCTGTGGAGAAGAAAAACTCTCTCGCCCGTCACGCAAACGAAATTGCATCTGACGGTTCCCGAATCCGACGGCATTACGGTAGCTCTTATGGCAGCATCTGAGGAAGATAAAAACGCATACTCATACACGCAACACCGAGGCAAGAATTGCCAAAATTACGTTGTAAAATGGCCAAAGGATGACGGTGTGTCACTCTCGCCTTACGAATTTATGGAAAGGACGTTTTTTAGTGAAGCTCCTACCAAAAATGCCTTTGAGGCAATCATCGTAGCCTATGAGACAAACAACAAGGAAAACCAATACGAAAAACTGCTTGACTTTGCCCGCGAATACTATGCTCAGGCAAAATAGAAAAGAACTGCTTCGGCGTGCCGAAGCAGTTCTTTTCTATTGTTAAACTATCTGATTAAAGGCTCGAAAGAAGCCAATCCTTATACTGAAGTCTCAAGGGGTCCCAAATCTTTTCGGTATCAAAGAGATACGGATAATCGCGGACGTAGGTTCTGTACTCAGCCGCAATATAAAGAAGCACGTTTCCTGTAACGCCCTTACGGTCGGAGAATATTCCGAGTCCGTCAAGCTCGTTTGCAAGATATCTGCCCGAGCCGCAACCGAAGAAGAAGTAAAAGCCCGAGTCAAAGAGGTATTTGTGCTGTGCGTTCTTTCTGATATTAACGTCACCCTCGGTATGATGACCGTAAGGCCAGCAGAAGAGTCCCGTATCGCCTACGATAGCACCGACCTCCTCGCGCCACATATCTATTTCTTTTCTGAAGGAAGCGGCGCTGATCTTCGGCATGTGCGAGTGGTTATAGCCGTGAGAGCCAAATGTCCAGCCTTCCTCGCGCATAGCCTCAATAACAACCTTTGCCTGCGCTATCTCCTTTTGTCTGTCAAGCTTCAAGGCAGCCTCTGCGTTATCAACAGGCTCGGACTGCGTTCTGTAGCCGCATATTCCGTCAAAGCCCGTAAAGAAGAGCGTTCCTCTTGCACCTCTGAAGGTGAATTCGGGATTTTCGCGCACGAACGCATCAAGGATAGGGAAAAGCTCGTTATCGTAGGAAATAACCTCTGTTCCGTCCTCGTGCTTTGTGTAGGTGCAGACGTAGCCGAACTCGTCAACTATAAGCTTATCCACCATACCCTTGCCCATCTTACGCGAGTCGTAGGTTACGTCGTCAAAGGTAAAGATGACCGGCTTCTTTCCCTTAGGAAGCTGAAGCGTATAGTTGGGGGCGTCCTTCTCTGCGTTGTAAACGAGATTAGCGTCTATTATAACGTAGTCTCTGTCATAGAGAGACTGCAAAAGGAACTTGAACTCATACGGTGTCAAGCAGTCGGGACCGCACGCTCTGTAGCTTGTTTTAGAAGCGAAGTTTATCTCGGGAAAAGCTATAAGGCAGTGGGTATATATGTTCTCAAGAGTATCATTAAGGTCAACGCTTTCAAGCTCGACGTCCTGATATATTCTGTATTCCTCGAGTCTTGCCGCTTGCGTGTCGATATGAGAGTCGAGTCCGTAGCCGCGCATAGCCTCAAGATAAGTCTTTCCCTCTGCAATATCGTATCTTACCATGAACTCGGTAACGGCTTCGGTAATTCCCTCTTTTGCCTTATCATAGTTAGCGGTAACAAGCGCCTTAGCACTCGCCTGCATTGTAAAGTCGCTCTTGCTTATCTTGGCTATAGCCATTGTAGCCTTCTTGTAGTTGCCTGCCTCGGCAAACTTCTTTGCCTGCTCAAGCTGGTCAACGTCAGAGCGACGTGTACTCGCAAGAGTGATATATCCCTCGGAAAGTCCCTTTGCATCCGCTATGTTCGAGCAGGACTTCATAAAGCACTCAAGCGTACCGTAGGACACCTTGCCGCGCGTAAACTCGTCGTAGATACGAAGCATTTCGTTTGAGATTACCTTGTATACCTTCGACCAGTCGTCAGCAAGCTTTTTCGTGTCGGCAGAAGCGGAAAGAGTCTCGCCCTTTTCTGCCGCGGAAATTGCGTTGCTGCACCAGGCGAAAGCCGACTGCTGAGCCGCACTCAGCTCCTCGGGGTCGATAGTATCGTATCCCGGCTCGGTGTCGGGTGCCGACGTGTCCGGGGGTGTTGCCGTATCGGTTGCTCCCGGTGCTTCTGTCGTACCGGGTGTCTCAGTCGTACCCGGTGTACCGGTCGTGCCGGGTGTTGTCGTGGTATCCGCACCTGTCGTATCTCCCACAGCCTCGGTTACTGCCGCCGTTGTGTCATCTGCATCTGTGTCATCGCCACAGGACACCATACATGCCATAAGCACGAGGCACAAAAGAAGCACAAGTAATTTATTCTTCATTTCAATCTCCTTTGCCGTATTTTTCGTTTCTATTTTACCCATTGTAACATATATTTTCGGCATTTACAACGGTTTTTTCTTTATCTTTGCGTATGCTCTCGGGTACTGCGCGGGAGTCGGGGATAACTTTTTTATCTCGATGATATACCTCGACTGCTCCCCGTCGGCACAAGCAAGCGGAAACTCGTGGATCTCTGCAAGCTCGCCGCCGAGCGTTTTTATGGCGTTTCTCGCCGCTTCAAGCTCCTCGTGCGCGCCCCTGCCCTTCATCGCGTAAAACACTCCGCCTGCCTTCAGATAAGGTATGCAAAGCTCGCAGAGCACGTCAAGCGAGGCTACGGCGCGTGCGGTAACGACGTCGTATTTTTCGCGAAACTCACCCTGCGCGCCTTCCTCTGCTCGCATTGCTATCGCATCAAAATGCAAAAGTCCAAGCTCAAGTGCAGTATCGCCTACGTACTTTACCTTTTTCGCAGTAGAGTCTATTGCGGTTATTTTTATGCTCGGCTTTAGTATTCCGACGGGCAGGCAAGGAAAGCCTCCCCCGCAGCCGATATCCGCCATCTTCGCCTCGTCGGGAAGAAGGGTTGCAAGAAAAGCGCTGTCGCAAAAATGCTTGGTCGCTATCGACTCGTCATCGGTTATCGCAGTTATGTTCATCTCTGCGTTCTTCGCCTTCATAATATCCGAAAGCTTCTCGAACCTCTCGCAAGCCGCGTCGTCAAGCAGGTATGATATTTTGTTTTTCTCGAAAGCCGCCTTAAGCGTTGTAGAAAAGCCACTCATCAAAAAAGCACCTCTTCCACCTTATCGCATATCATGCGCACTGCCGCATCGATATTATCAGCCGTGACAGAGCACCCTGCCGCGCATATATGCCCGCCGCCGCCAAACTCGGCACAGACCTTCGATACGTCGACTGACGTATCAGACGAGCGAAGCGAAACGCGAAACTCACCCGGGAACTCGTCCTTTTCCTTGATAGAGCAGCTCACAACCGCGCCTCTGACAGAGCGCGCGATGTTTACCGCATTCTCAAAATACTCGTTGGGAATCCCTGTCTTCGTTTTTGAATCAAGCGCCGCCACCGTGAGCTTGCCGTCAAGCAAAACGTGAAGGTTGTTATACACTATCTTCTCGGCTTCTATCTGCTTTTTGCTCTTTGAGTCGAAGCAAAGCGTATTTATATAGCTGTGGCGCACGCCTGCCTCAATAAGAGAAGCGGCTATTCTGTGGGTTTTGGGCGTGACGTTTGAATACTTAAAGCAACCCGTATCCGAGGAAATTGCAAGATATATTGCCTCGGCGGCATCTATCGGAAGCGCGCTTATTCTCTTTCTCGCGATAAGCTCGCACGCGATATCGTATATTATCTCGCCCGTTGCCGCCGCTTCGGGCGTCAAAAGGCAGTCCGACATAGGCGTGCCGTTTCCGTGGTGGTCAATCGACAGAAAAATCTTATCCTTGTATATTTCGTAATTGTCGCGAAGCTGTGCGGGAGACGCTACGTCAACGCAAATAGCCGCGTCGAACTCCAAGTCCTCTGCTTCTTTGGGCGAATACACGGGCACTCTGATAAAGGAGCGCAAATACTCGGGAAACTGCTTGTCCGGATATACGATATAAGAGGATTTACCCATCATAGAAAGTATAACCGAGAGTGCTGTGCAGGAGCCGAGCGTGTCTCCGTCCGGACTTGAGTGCATCAAAAGAACGTATCTTTCATATTGCTCGAGCCTGTCGCACACGTCGGATATGCCGAGCTTCATAAAATCCATAATTATTCTCCGTCTCCGTCGTCGTGTGATATATCCATTTCATTAAGAAGCTTTGCTATATGCGCTCCGTGCTCTATGCTCGCGTCTGCCATAAAGGTAAGCTGAGGGGTTATTCTGAGATTCAGCTTCTGTGCAAGAGAACGGCGCAAAAAGCCGGATGCCGATTCAAGTCCTTTTTTCACGTCAGCCTTGTCGGCAAGCATAGCCGAGAAGTATATCTTTGCAAATTTCAGGTCGGGCGTTACCTCTGCCGCAGTAACCGTCACCATAGCCGAGCTTACGCGCGGGTCTTTTATCTCGCGGATGCTCTCGCTTATAGCCTGCATTACGGCATCGTTTATCTTGCCCTGTCTGTATTTAGCCATTCGTTACCTCCTGCGTGCAAGAGAGCAAACTCCCGCACTTTAGTGTCTTTCCTATATATTATATATTCTTTTGGAAGAAATATCAATAGAAAGTTTTGTTTTGACTAAAAAAACCGAGTACCGGCAAAAGCAAAGCACTCGGTTCTGTTTCAGCATAGCGCACTCATTACCTCAACGGCGCTTCCCTCGGCAATAGGCGTGCAATGCTCGGATATATAAAGCAGTACCCCGCCAAAAAACACGGGCTCTGCGTATTCAAGCATCACCGACAAGTCAGCGTCTCCCTCAAAAAGCAATAGATAGAGAGCACCGTTTTCCTTCGACATATACAGGTCGGATCTTTCACCGTAACCGCGCATATTAAGCGCCCTGCACGCACGCAAAACTTCCCGCATACGCGAAAAGCAGAAAACTCGGCGGCTCTTTGGCGTGTTTTTATTATTACTCATATTTTCACAACTCTCCTCCTCCGACAAGTCCGTGTCCGAAAGCTCGGAAAATCTCGTCACGTACATCTCGCACCCACCGTCAAGCGACGGAAAAACGCGCACGAACGCCCTCTCGGACGAGCCTCGTACGCCTGCCCTTTTGCCTGCTTCCTCAAGAATACCGCAAAGTATACGCCTCACCCGTGTATTTTGCGTATCAAGTGTGCTTGCCTCTATGTTATAGCTTGACATATCCTCTTTTGATAGCGTTATTTTCATCCTCGTATCCGATATAACGATAAGCTCCATATGTACCTCCGCGCTTCCGCCGTGTCTATCTGTTATCATTATAATCAATTCCCCTCTTAAATGTAACCCCTAAATATATGTCAAGAGAGGATAAAAAAGTATAAGAAATGCCCGCTGGGGTATTTCTTTTTTCAACCAATAGGTGTATAATAGAAAGAAAGCTAATAAAACCACGGAGAGAAAAATGAATCCTAAAATAAAAGCGGTCATATTTGACCTTGACGGAACTCTGCTTAATACCTTAGGCGACCTTCACGCAAGTGTCAATGCCGCCATGACAAAGTTCGGATATCCGACGCATACGAAAGAAAGCGTGCGCCGCTTCGTAGGCGACGGGGTGGCAATGCTTATAGAGCGCGCCATACCCTGCGGCAGAGAAAACCGCTCTTTTGATGCTTGCCTTGAGTACTTCAAATGCCATTACGCCGCCCATATGTACGACCATACCGCCGCATACGATGGGATGAACGAGGCTTTGGCTATCCTCAAAGAAAAAGGGTATCTCATAGCCGTCGTCTCAAACAAATTCGACGCGGCGGTAAAGGAGCTGTGCAAAAGATACTTCGACGGATATATCGACGTTGCAATCGGCGAGTGCGAGGCACTCTCGATAAAGAAAAAGCCCGCCCCCGATACAGTGCTTGCCGCACTCAAAGGCATGGGCATCACAAACGAGGAAGCTGTCTACGTGGGGGATTCCGAGGTGGATATCAAAACCGCCGAGAATTGTAATATGGAATGTATCACGGTAAGCTGGGGCTTCCGTGATAAAGAGCACCTCAAAGCCCACGGCGCATATATCTTCGCCGATGACACGGCCGCGCTTCTCTGCGAAATAGAGAAGCTTGGGTAGAGAGATTTTCTTATCTTTGTGTATAATGTTCAAAAACGCTTGACGTGAAAATTCACGACAAGCGTTTTTCTCTCTTATCTGTCTCTATCTGCACGCAATTTCGCGAGGATAACTTCAAACTCGCTCGGAAGCGGGCAGGAGAAGTGCATATTTTCTTTCGTTCTCGGGTGCACGAGCACAAGCTCGCAGGCGTGAAGCGTTTGTCCCGAGAAAAGCTTTGCGTTCTTCTTCTCAAACGGGGTGTTCGGCTCTCCGTACACGCTGTCCCCCAAGATTCTGTGTCCGAGAGAGGAAAGGTGTACTCTTATCTGGTGAGTTCTGCCCGTTTCAAGCACAAGCTCAAGATAGGTATACTGACCAAATCTCTCAAGCACCCTGTAATGCGTTACCGCTTCTCTTACGTGCGCTTTAGGGTCGGGATTCTTATACACCGCCATTCTCTTTCTGTCCTTGGGGTGTCTGCCGATAGGCGCGTTGACCGTTCCCTCATCCTCACGGAAGTTACCGACGGCTATAGCACGGTACACTCTGCGCGCCGAGTGCTCCTTTATCTGCTCGGAGAGCGATATATGAGAGAGGTCGTTTTTAGCGCAAACTATAAGGCCGCTCGTGTCCTTGTCAATGCGGTGGACTATTCCCGGGCGAAGCTCTCCGCCGATACCCGAAAGAGAGTCCTTGCAGTGAAACATAAGCGCGTTTACAAGCGTTCCCTGCTCGTTGCCTGCCGCGGGATGAACTACCATTCCCGACGGCTTGTTTATTACGATAATATCCGAGTCCTCGTAAACAATATCAAGCGGTATCTCCTCAGCTGCAGCGGAACACTCGACTGCCTCGCGGACTGTGAGAGTTATCTCGTCCTCGGGCTTTGGCTGATACTTTTTCTGTACCGTCTGACCGTTTACACGCACGTCGCCCTGCTCGATATATTTTGCACAAGCCGAGCGGCTAAATCCCGTTTTCTCTGACAGAAAGCTGTCAAGACGAAGGGTAGCGCACTCATCCTCAACTATAAAACGAAGTTCATTGTGCATCGGTCCTATCCCCGTTTTTCTGCTCAACCTTCACCGCGGCTTTCGGCGAGTCAAGCGAGTCCTCAAAGAAAAGCACCGCCACGAACATCAGAGCCGCCCCTATGCAAACAAGCGAATCTGCTACGTTAAAGCAGGGGAAATCTATCGGAACGAAGTAGATAAAATCTATAACGTAGCCAAGCAGTACTCTGTCTATCATATTCCCTATACCGCCGCCGATGATAAGCGAGAGCGCTATGCCGAGGGGCTTCGATATCTTATTATATTTAAGACACAAAAACACTGTCATTCCTATTATAACTACCGTGCTGACGGTCATAAATATCCATCTTTTATCGTCAAGCATACCGAAAGCCGCCCCGTCGTTAGATATACAACGAAGCGAGAAAACTCCGTCCCATACGGGAAGGTCGGCTGATGCATCAACGGGAAGGAAATGAGCTACCGTATATTTAGTTATCTGGTCAAATCCCACACCTAAAACTATTATAAGTGCGTATATAATAAGCATCATATAAAACTCCGTTTTTAACAAAAGCCGATTGTTTCAATCGGCTTTTGTTATATTATACAATAAAATTACACTCCAAGCACAGACGCGCATCTCTCGCAGATGAAGCCATCGTCGGTCTTCTTGCCGTTTACGGAATGCATCCAGCATCTGTCGCACATCTCACCGTCAGCAACCGATACCGCAACACCGATACCCGACTCGGTCTCGGAGAATACACCTGCAGGTGCTGCTGCGTTCTCTACCTTAACGTCGCTTACGATAAATATGGTAGAAAGCTCGCCGCCAAAGCTTGAGAGAAGCTCGTATACTTCCTTGTTCTCTGCGTATATCTCTACCTTAGCTTCAAGAGACTTACCGATAAGCTTTTCTGCTCTTGCAAGCTCAAGTGCCTTCATAACGTCGTCTCTGATATCAAAGAGTCTGTCGTAGTGCTCTTCAACCGCCTCAAAGCCGAGATCTGCGTTATATTCGGGCATATCATTGAGAAGCACGTGCTCGACGTTATCCGCCTTTGCGTGAGGCATTGCCTGCCATATCTCGTTGCTCGTATATGCTATTACGGGAGCGATAAGTCTCGTAAGAGCGTTGAGCACGATATACATAGCCGTTTGTGCCGAGCGGCGAGCCTCGCCGTCAGCCGCCTCGCAGTAGAGTCTGTCCTTTGTAATGTCGATATAGAGCTTCGACATATCCGTAGTGCAGAAGTTTACTACCTCGTGGTATACGATATGGAAGTCGTAGGACGAGTATGCATCGCGCACGGTCTTCGTGAGCTTGTTGATTCTTGAAAGCGCCCACTTATCTATGTCGTAAAGCTTATCTGCCGATACCATATCGGTATCAGGGTTAAAGCCCTCGAGGTTTGCCATTATGATTCTCGAGGTGTTTCTTATCTTTCTGTACGCCTCGGAAAGCTGCTTGAATATAGCGTCGGATACGCGCACGTCAACTCTGTAGTCGCTTGAAGCTACCCACATACGAACGAGGTCAGCGCCGTACTTTGAGATAACCTCTTCGGGAGCGATTGAGTTACCGAGCGACTTGTGCATTGCCTTGCCTTCGCCGTCAACTACCCAGCCGTGCGTAAGCACCTGCTTGTAGGGGGCAGAGCCGCCGCCCGCACCGACAGCGGTAAGAAGGGATGACTGGAACCATCCTCTGTACTGGTCAGCACCTTCAAGATAAAGGTCAGCGGGCCATGCCTGCTCTGCGTTGTTCTCAAGAACCGCAAAGTGAGTTGAACCCGAGTCGAACCAACCGTCAAGCGTGTCTGTTTCCTTCGTGAAATGAACGCCGCCGCAATGAGGACAAACGAAGCCCTCACCGAGAAGCTCGCTTGCATCCTTAAGATACCAAGCGTTTGAGCCCTCTGCCTTGAATATATCCGACACGCGCTCTATAGTTTCGGGAGTGCAAACTACCTTCTTGCAATCCTCGCAGTAGAATACGGGAATGGGAAGTCCCCAATGACGCTGACGTGAAATACACCAATCGGCACGCTCGCGTACCATCTGTGTCATTCTCTCGCCGCCCCAAGCGGGAATCCAATCAACGCTCTCGCAAGCGGCAACAGCCTCGTCCTTGAAAGCGTCAACCGAGCAGAACCACTGAGGTGTTGCTCTGAATATAATAGGCTTCTTACATCTCCAGCAGTGAGGATACGAGTGAGTCATCTTCTCGGAAGCAAAAAGTGCACCGGACTCTGTCATATCCGCCAAAATAGCGTCGTTTGACTCCTCGTAGAACATACCTGCAAACTTGCCTGCATCCTCTGTCTGATAGCCTCTGTCATCTACGGGAACTATGATATCTATGTTGTATCTGCGGCTGGTTACGTAGTCGTCGGCACCAAAGCCACCAGCCGTGTGAACGCAACCCGTTCCGCTTTCCATAGTAACGTAGTCAGCGTTTGCAACGAGACTCTCGCGACAAAGGAAGGGGTGATGTGCGGTCATATATTCAAACTCACAGCCGCGCATTGTAAGAACCTTCTCGAAGCTCTCTACACCGCCTGCCGCCATGGTCTTCTCGCAAAGTGCATCAGCCGTTATATAGTAGTTTCCGTCGGATGCCTTAACAACCGAGTAATCCTCGTAGGGATGAAGAGCTATCGCCTGGTTTCCGGGAAGAGTCCAGGGGGTTGTCGTCCAGATTATGAAATAAGTCTTGTCAAGCTCGCAGACACCCGAAAGCTTGCCCTTGTCGTCTGCAACCTTGAATTTTACGTAGATAGACGTGCAGTCCACGTCCTTGTACTCTATCTCGGCTTCAGCCAAAGCGGTCTCATCGTGAGCGCACCAATATACAGGCTTTAGTCCCTTGTAGATGTAACCGTTTTCGAACATTTTACCGAAAACCTTTACCTCTCTCGCCTCGAAATCGGGGGTCATCGTACGGTAAGGCTTCTCCCAGTCAGCGAGAACGCCGAGACGCTTGAACTGTGACATCTGGATGTCTACGAAGTTCTGTGCAAACTCATGGCACTTCTCTCTGAATTCGGGAACAGAGAGCTTTTTGCGGTCAAGCTTGGTCTTTTTGATAATAGCACTCTCGATAGGCATACCGTGATTGTCCCAGCCGGGCGTAAAGGGGGTCTTGTAGCCCGTCATGGACTTCGACTTAACGATAAAGTCCTTGAGAATCTTATTCATTGCCGTTCCCATGTGAATGTTTCCGTTTGAGAAGGGAGGGCCGTCGTGAAGAATAAACGTGGGCTTGCCCTCGTTTCTCGCTATCATCTTCTCGTATATTTTGTTTTCTTCCAAAGCCTTCTGCATCTCAGGCTCTCTCTGGGGCAGATTTGCTCTCATCGAAAATTCGGTCTTGGGAAGATTAAGTGTAGAGGTGTAATCTACTGCCATTTTGTTTTATCTCCTTCTTAGCTTTACGCCATATTAACTGTTTTATTTGAGAAATCCAAGCTTTGCCGCGCCGTTCAACTTGGCATCCGCCGCGTTTTTGCCCTTTTTCTCCATTATACTGTCAAGCGTTTTGTTCACGCTTTCAATATCACTTGAATCATACCGTATCTGTCCGCTGTGCTCCTTTTGCACTTCTATTCCCGCAAACACACTCGGCTTATATTTGTTTTCTTTTTTTGCGGCGGGCTTTGGCTGTGCCACGATTTTAGCATTGCCGTCAAAAACGAAAGTTTGCTCAGCCTCAACCTCTGTCTCGGGCTCTGTCTCGGGCTCTGGCTCGGACTCTGTCTCGGGTGCGGTCACTTCCGCGCTACCCGTCTCCTCGGTTTTTATTTCGGCTTCCGCTTGACTCTCGCCTTCCGCTTCGGTTTGCGCCTCTGCCGTATCCGCCTCTGCAGGTGCTGCCGCCTCCGCAGTCGGACTTGTTTTCTCTGTCTCCGTTATCTCGGGCAACTGCTCTGCCGCCTCTTCTTTTAAAAAGAAGGCAGGTATCTCTATATTTTCCATATCGAGAAGGTGGTTGCTGTATATCTCGTAGAGCATACACTTAAAATCGGCCGCAGTCTTCGCTATTCTGTCATGCTCTGCCTGAATCTCGGCAATCTCTTGGTTTGCCGCCTCTATGCGCTCCTGATTCTTTATCTTGGTTGCGCGGATAAGCTCCTTCGCTTCAAGCATCGCCGAGTCTACCGTGTGCTTGGCTTCGGCTTCTGCCGCCGCCTTTTTCTGTGCACACTCGGCATCTGTCGCATCGACTCTGTGCTTCGCTTCCGTAAGAAGTCTGCGAGCCATGCTCTCGGCACGCTCAGCGCACTCGGTCGCCCGTGAATTTGCCTCTTGCTTTATCTTAAGCGATGCCGCTTCTGCTTCGGAAAGAATTCTTTCTTTCTCGGCGTTTGCCTCAGCAATTATTCTTTCCTTTTCGATTGCGGCCTCTTTGAGCATACCGTCCGCTTCTTCAAATTTTTTCTTGTTTTCCTCAAAAGACGCGGCAAGCTGCTCAAAGCGCGCACTTATTTCTTTGTTTTCGTTTGCGAGCTGGTCGTACAGGGATAAAAGATTCTCGATGTACTCCTCAACCTGCGTTATATCATATCCCTTAAAGGTGCGTGAAAATTCGTGATTCATTATTTCTTCCGACAGCATGGTTTTCCTCCTGTAGAGATGTCAAAAGCACTCAGCTTCGGTTATTTGTATTTATGCACGGTTATGCGAAGCCTGCCTCGTCTGTTTTCTCCGTCACACGAAGCTAAGGTGTATTTCCCCTTGCCCCTTACGCTGAAAACGTCACCGGCGCAAAGCAAAGCGTCGGGTGTGCATACGGTTTCGTGATTAAGCGAGCACAAGCCTCCCTGCACCGCTTTTTTTGCCGTTTCTCTTGAAAGATTGCACACGGCGGCTACCACAGAATCAAGGCGGCATGAAGCAACCGTCTCGTGAAGTGCCTCGTATTCGCGCTCGCCGAAGCTTCCGCGCGGAAGCGGTGACTCGGATATTTTTACCGTGTCGTTTGCAACTTTTGTCAGATTTTCTTTTATATAGGGCGCTATTGCGGAATCGCAAAAAACGCAAGCTGCTCGACTTGACTCGCACACTATGTCCCCTATAACGTCCCTCTCGATACCGAGAGAAAGCAACGAGCCCATAAAATCCCTGTGAGAGAGCTCCCTGAAGCCGCTACCCGTTATCTTCAGCATAACGGTAGGCTCTGCATATCCAAAATCCGAAATAACGTCACTGATACTTCGCTCGGGCTCGGGGGTAATATAGTCGGGCAAAAAGTATACGCGGGCACGCTCGCACCCCTCGTATCCACCGTAGATTACAGCACGCTCGCCTGCACCCACCCGTGATATCCACCGTCTCACAGAAACAAGCTCTGCGGGACTGTAGAACGGACTGACAGACACCACGCCCTTCTCCGCACGCTCGAAAAGGTCTGACAGACGCGCGTATAAAAACTCAATTTCTTTGTCTGATAGGTTCATTTTAACCTCGCAGGCAGTAAAAACATACTGCCGCAAAAAACCGCAATAGCCCGTTACCCCTTAAGGTAACGGGCATATGTAGCCTAAAGCAATAAAAGCTGATTAGTTAAGCTCGAAGTACTCAGCGCTCTCCTCTGCGGGCTCTGCTGCCTTTTCTTCAGACTGAAGCTTATCACCGGAAACTGCAACACTGTCACCGGGAGTGATTACGTAGGTGTTGTTAGATACCTTCTTGATATCTCCGCCGATAGCGTATGCCGCACCCGTCAAAAAGTCGATAAGACGGCGAGCCGTTTCCTTATTGGTGTTCTCGAGGTTGAGAACTACTGTTCTGCCGTTAAGAAGGTGGTCTGCTATCTGCGATGCGTTCTTGTACGATTCGGGCTTAACCACCTTAAGCTCGATAGCGCTGCCGGAAATGTTTACGGGACGAGCAGGTGTGTATGCAGGCTCGGGCTGAGCGTATGCTTCCTCTTCTCTTGCGGGAACACCCATGAAGTCGTCCATGTTTTCATCTGCCGGTGTATCTGCATACGGATCGTAGCCGTAATCGCCGGAGTCGCCTCCCTGTGTAATCTTGTTAAGCAAGTCCTTGAATCCCATTTTAAAATTCCTCCAAAAAATATATAATTAAATTTTTATTTTTCAAACAAAGCTCTGCCTACTCTGACAAGGGTGGATCCCTCGCTCACGGCGACGGTATAACTGTCGCTCATTCCCATAGACAAAACTGCCCTATCTATATTATGTAGTTTTTTGTGTGAAATGTCAAGAAAAATCGAATAAGTTTCTTTAAAATATTTTATAAAGTCCTCTTTTTTCTCACATTTTGGCGCCATTGTCATAATTCCCCTGACACAAAAATGGGGCAAACCCGATATTTCATCTATGAAGCCTTGGGCTTCGCCGGGCAAAATTCCGCCCTTTGCTTCTTCCTCTCCGATGTTTATCTCAACGAGCACGTCCATTACCTTGTCGATTTTTGCACATTGGCGCTCTATCTCAAGCGCAAGAGAGATACTGTCAAGAGAGTGTATCATACATACCTTGTCAGCTATATACTTGACCTTGTTTTTTTGAAGCGACCCTATAAAGTGGATATTCAGCCTGTCGCGGTCAAGCTTATCATATTTTTCAAGAAGCTGCTGTACTCTGTTCTCGCCTATATCGGTTATCCCGTACTCTGCCGCCGCGTTTATCTCCTCGGCGGTTGCGTACTTGGTCGCTGCAAGCAAGCATACTTCATCTTGGTAGGGTGATGATTTCTGCGCCTCTTTTATGTTGTTTTTTACCGCTTCTATATTTCTCTTTATATACGAATAATCCTGCATAAGCGCTCCGTCAGTTCACTATCATCGTGTGATACAGTCCCGTTCCCGAAATAATTACCTCATCGTAAAGTGACAGTGGGCTCCAAGTATCCCCCTCCGTCGCTTCTTCTATGGCAACCACCGCATAACCGTTTTCCCGTCCTATTACGCTTGCACGGCGGAAGAACACCGTGTTCCCGTAAAGAACGAATACGCCCTCAACACCCTCGTTGAGTCTTACCGCAGACATAGGAAAACGAAGCCCCTCGTGCTCTGCCGTAATAATGCTGACGCTTTGTACTCGCTCAAAGGCAAAACCAGCAGGCATCTCGGTCGCCGAGAAAACGAGCAGTCCTCTGTCAGCTTCCGTGTTTATTCTGTCAAGCGTCATGCTTATATGAAGCTCGCCGTAATCCTCAAAGGATATCTTGTATTCCTTACCCTCGGTATATTTCGATATCTCGGTGCGGTCAAGCGTCAGCGCAAGATACCATCTCGGGCTCGTCACGCATTTTCCCGCATATCTTCCCGCATCTGCCAAAGCACCCGCAAGAGAATCAAGCCCCGACGGCGTAAGCTCACCCAAAAGCTCGGGATCGAATATATTCTCGTATCCGTCGCAAGCATAATAAAAATATCCGCTTTCGTCAAGCACAAGCCGCTCGTTTGCACCCGAGAGCTTTGATGAAAGCTCTCGCTTGCGAGCATTGAGCTTCTCTATCACTCCGTCATAGCTTCCCTTACCGCTTAAGATAAGCTCACGGCGGTTCATCGAAACAAGAAGCCTGTCCGACACAGCCGATGCCGAGGAATAGTTGCCGCCGCGCCTGCCCGAAAATATCTGATTTACGCAATCAGCTATCTCTTTGTCCGACGTATTCGTACCGGAAACCGACACGTTGTCGGATATGCCGGATGCTTCAAGCAGCTGTATTTTTTTATCTATTTCAACCATCTCGGCAGTAAGGCTCTCGTCACCGGTTCTGTCAAAAACACGGGCAACCTCAGTCCCTGCCGCAACGCGCTCGCCGTTGCTGACGTTGTAGCTGACGGTTCCCGAATAATTCGAGGAAATTGGATTTTCCTCCCTGAAGATATATCCGCGCGCCTGCTCCTCCTCGTAATACTCTCCCATAAGAGCGGGGGTAGTAACGAGTCCTGCCGAAAAGCCGTTGGTTATATGGTATATTACGTATGAAAACACGCTCAGCACGAGCAGCACCGACAAAAAACCAAGCGCCGTCTGCTTTAAATACTTTATATCCATAAACACCTCTGTGATATAAAACGAGCTATTTTATAAGGCTGAAAAATTCCTCTGCAAGCTCGTCCTGTCCTTTAAGCGTACCGTCCTCGCGGTCTGCCCACAAAACGTGGGTATACTCGCGATGCATAAACCACGTCAGCTGACGCTTTGCATAACGACGGGTAGCAGCCTTCAGCGCATCCGCACATTCCTCAAGGCTTGCCTCTCCCCTGATATAAGGAAAAAGCTCCTTATAGCCTATCGCCTGCACCGCAGTCTGATTTTCCATAAAATCCTTGTTTTGAGAAAGAAGCCTTACCTCGTCGGCAAGCCCTGCTTCTATCATTTCGTCAACGCGGCGCTCAATTCTCGAATAAAGCGTCTCTCTGTTGTGAAAGTTAAGACATACGACAAACACCGAAAGTCCTCTGTACTCGGAATTTTCTTTGTCATATTCTGCTTTCGTTATACCCGTACTCTTTGCAATTTCAAGAGCACGGATTACTCTCTTTACGTTATTTTTGTGAATCTTCTCAGCTGAGTCGGGATCTGTCTCGCAAAGCATAGCGTAAAGCGCGTCCGCTCCGTGAGTATTATAATACTCCAGAAGCTGTGCGCGCAGCTCCTCACTCGCTCCCGGTGATGCCGAATATCCTCCTCGCATAACCGCGTCAAGATAAAGTCCCGTACCACCGCAAAAAAGCGGAAATCTGCCCCTTTTTATTATGTCGTCGGCGCAGAGCGTTGCGTCTCTTGCGTAATCTGCCGCACTGTAGCTCTCGCCTATACCGCACACGTCTATCATGTGGTGTGGAACGCGTTCCCTCTCGTTCTGAGTCGCTTTTGCCGTGCCTATATCCATACCCTTATATATCTGCATGGAATCACAGGATATTATCTCTGCCCCGAGCTTGTCCGCAACAAAGAGCGACAGTCCCGTCTTTCCCGAAGCGGTAGGACCCGCTATTGCCGCGGCGCTATAACCCGCCTCTTTAAGCTTACAGGTCAAACTCATGAGCCTTGTAATACTTCTCTATCTCGTCGTTGGTAGGATATGACGAGCATTTTCCAAGCTTCCCTATCGTAACGGCGCACGCAAGGTTTGCATACTTCATAGCGCCCTCGATATCATCACTCTCAAGATATCCGAGAGTCAAAGCAGCAGAGAACACTTCCCCTGCTCCGCGCTTATCGATAACAGCTACGGGATCGGTCGGACAGATGTGCTGGTAGGTTCCGTCGTAAGAATAGCATCCTCTGTCGCCAAGCTTAATAATATAATGCTTTGCATCAACCATGCCCGAGAGCTTAAGCGCCGCGCGCAGACAGTTCTCAAGAGTATCGGGGGTTATTTTCGTATAAGCCGCGCACTCTTCCATATTGCAGATGAACGCTTCAAGATGGGGCAAGCGTGAAAAAGGAAATCTAACGTCCCCGCCCGATGTCGAGAGGAATATCGGCACACCGTTCTGCTCGGCGATATCCGCCGCCGCTATAACGGTTTTCGCAGGAAGCTCAAGGCTCATATAAAGAGCGTCGGGATAGCAGGTAAGAGCCTGCTCCACGTCCTCTTCGCTTATATCGTATGCGGCACCCGGGTAGGATACCGTGCGCACAACGCCGTTTGACTCAGCCAAAACCGCATCAAAGCCGCTCTTGCCGCGCTTGTCCTCGGTAACGAAGCGGCCGTCTATTTTAAAATTCGAAAGAGAGCGCAAAAGAGCCTCTCCCTGCGGGTCAGAGCCTATCTTCGCACAAAGCACGGTATCAGCGCCAAGCCGCGAGAAAGCTGCCGCCACGTCAAAGCCCGCACCACCTGCCACAGTCTCGCGGTGTCCGTACTCACGCGACACCTCGTTTGCCAAGGGTACTCCTTCGATATGCATAATAAATTTCGTGAAAATACTGCCTACAACAAGTATTCTTCTGTTCATTTTAGCGTCTCCGTCATCTCATTTTCTGACAAAATCCTTATTTAATTTATTATACAATTTTCAAAACAAAAAATCAAGTGGTAAGCGCTTATTTTATTAGATATATTTAGATATATAATATAGTGGGCAAAATAACTCAAATAAGATTGCATTTATTTGCGTATAATTTGTTGACAAACACGGCAAGCGTAATGTATAATGAAAAGAAAGTAAAATTACTCACCGAGAGGAAGCATAAATGAAAAGAGATCTTATAAAGAGCCTTTATGCCGATATGGCGGCGTACGACGGCAAGACCGTAACGCTCGGCGGCTGGGCGAGAAGCATCAGAGACTCAAAGGCGTTCGGGTTTATCGACCTCAACGACGGAAGCTGCCACCGCGGCGTCCAGATAGTTTTTGAGCGTGAATTCATAGATAATTACGACGAGATAGCAAAGCTCAACGTAGGCTCTGCCGTCGTCGTAGTCGGAACTTTCGTGCTTACGCCCGAGGCAAAACAGCCGTTTGAGGTAAAGGCACAGAGCGTTACGGTAGAAGGTACGTCTACCCCCGACTATCCGCTTCAAAAAAAGAGACACACGGTAGAATATTTGCGCGAGCAGGCGTATCTCAGACCGAGAACCAACCTGTTCTCTGCAGTTTTCAGAGTAAGAAGCGAGGTCGCTTTTGCTATTCACAGCTTCTTCAATCAGAGAGGCTTTGTGTACGTTCACACACCGCTTATCACGGGAAGCGACTGCGAGGGTGCGGGCGAGATGTTCCGCGTGACTACGCTTGATATGAAAAATCCCCCTCTCACCGAGTCGGGCGAGATAGACTGGTCTCAGGACTTCTTCGGAAAGAGTGCAAATCTTACAGTTTCGGGACAGCTTGAAGGCGAAACGTACGCTATGGCTTTCGGTAATATTTACACCTTCGGTCCTACCTTCCGTGCAGAAAACTCGAACACCGCACGCCACGCGGCTGAGTTCTGGATGATAGAGCCGGAGATCGCGTTTGCAGACCTCGAGGACAATATGCAGCTTGCATGGGATATGATAACCTACATTATCCGCCACGTTCTCGAAAAGTGTCCGCAGGAGCTTGAATTCTTCAACAATTTCGTTGACAAGGGGCTTCTTGAGAGACTCAACACTATCGCAAACTCCGACTATGCAAAGGTCACCTACACCGAGGCTGTGGAATTGCTCAAAAAATCGGGTGCTGACTTCAAGTACCCTGTTGAATGGGGCATGGATCTCCAGACAGAGCACGAAAGATACATCACGGAGCAGATATACAAAAAGCCCGTGTTCGTAATAGACTATCCGAAGGAGATAAAATCCTTCTATATGCGTCTCAACGACGATGGCAAGACTGTTGCCGCAATGGACCTTCTCGTTCCCGGTGTCGGCGAGATTATCGGCGGAAGCCAGAGAGAAGAGCGTATAGATATCCTTCTTTCCCGAATGGAAGAGTGCGGACTTAAAGAGGAGGATTATTGGTGGTACGTCAACCTTCGCCGCTACGGTGGAACGAAGCACGCAGGCTACGGTCTCGGCTTTGAGAGAATTATTATGTATCTCACGGGCGTATCCAACATCCGCGACGTAATCCCCTACCCCAGAACCGTAGGAAACGCAGAGTATTAATTTGAAATTTCGACAAGAAAAAGCCGTTTTAAATGCGAAAAGCATTGAAACGGCTTTTTTATCCTTTTTATTTTTTTATCGCTTCCCATTGATTTATAAAGCAAAGATTGCTATAATATAGATACTTATTGTAATTTAAATTATATTTACGGACTTTTGTAAAATGAATGATATAAGAATATATACCCTTTTCTCAGGCTCGGGCGGAAACTGCCACTATATAAAGTGCGCCGACACGCACCTGCTCTTTGATACGGGTAAAAATGCAAAAGCAGTTACCTGTGCCCTTTCGTCGATAGGTGCTGATATCTCGGATATACAAAGCATATATATCACCCACGAGCACTGCGACCACACGTCAGCCTTGCGGGTGCTTAAAAAGAAAAATCCGCACCTGTCTGTCGTATGCCACCCCCTTTGCAGTGAAGCTATTGAGCGCGGCGGCACGGATATGACGGGGGCAAGATACATATACGGCGGCGAGAGCACGAGCGAGGGCTGTGTGAGAGTGCGTGCCTTCCGCGTGCCGCACGACTCATCGGCTTGTCTTGGATACCGAATAGATTTCGGTGAAGGAGAGGATTCCCGAAGCATAGGAATCGCCACCGACATAGGCAACCTTACCTCTGATATAGCAGAGGGGCTGTGCGGTTGTGAGTTCGTAATAATTGAGGCAAACCACGACCCAGACATGCTTCGCACAGGGCCTTATCCCGCAAGCCTGAAGGAGCGTATTTTCTCGGCAGGGGGACACCTTTCAAACGAAGCGTGTGCGCGTCTGTGCTCCTATCTGTATGAGCACGGGGCAAGGTATTTCACGCTTGCTCATATATCAAAAGAAAACAACACTCCCGACCTTGCACTTCGCACGGTCAGGGAAAGTATAGGCGGCGAGGCGCATCTCGTATGTGCGAGCCAAGACTCTCCCGTGTGTCTGTACGAAACGGAGTAATATGCTTAAAATAACCGTGATAACAGTCGGACAGCTGAAGGAATCATACTACAGAGAGGCTGTCGCAGAGTATGAAAAAAGAATATCGGCTTACGCAAGGATAACCGACGTCAACCTAAAGGAAGCCCCCTTTGACGAAAAGGCGGGCGAGGCGGCAGTGTCGGCGGCACTTGAAGAGGAAGGTGAGAGAATTCTCTGCCATATTCCGAAGGGTGCATACAAAATAGCGCTTTGCATAGAAGGAAAGCAATACTCAAGCGAACAGCTCGCCGAAATCTTCGAGGATATAGGCAGAGAGGCGGGCGAGTGCGTCTTTATAATCGGCTCAAGCCACGGACTGTCAAGCAAGGTAAAAAGCGCTTGCGATATGCGCCTTTCCATGTCGAAGATGACCTTTCCGCACAGACTTGCAAGAGTTATGCTTACAGAAGCGATATACCGCTCGCTTTCGATAAACCGCGGGCTTAAATACCACAAATAAGCAGGATAGAGTGATATTATATGAAAAATTTCTATTCACACTTAAAAAGCAGAGCCGTTCCCATAGCCGCGCTGTGCTTCGTTCTTATAGCGGCAATACTGTATCAGTCGGGTGCTTTTGAGTTGCCGTTTATCGAGCGTTCGGAAACAGATCTCTCGCAAGATGCAGAGGGCGGCACGCAAACACCCAACACCCCTTCGTTTTCGGACGGTGCTTTAAATTCCCCTAACTCAACCACATCGGACTCTATAATTGACTCGCTTAACAGCTCGAACAATATCTCAAATATTACAGGCGGAAGCGCAGATACGTCGACCGATACGAACGCACCGTCAGGGGACACGCAAGGCGCAAAATACGAATCCTTTTTGCCTATAGGCGACTTTTCGGGATACAGTATTTCCTACAAGGACTATTCGGATTCAAGCGTGCTTGCCGAGATAAGCCTCAAGGACAGTACCCTTCCCTCTACCCTTTACGGCGGCTCTAAGATAACGGTTGAGTTCACCTCAGCAAAAGACACTGACGACGGCATTCCCTATTCGAAGCGCGAGTTTGCCTCGGACACTGCGATGGCAGTTGAGCTTTACATGGGATATATCATAATAGACAACGGAAGCTCCCTCTCGCTTTTCTCAAGCAAAGGAACCAAGCTCGGCAGCTTCGCGCGCATGAGCTTCACTCCTGCATACACGAGAGACGCAGAGTCAAATCCCCTGTTTTATTTAAACTCGGAGGGCTTTGACAAATTCTACCGTTATGACGAGGACACAAGATCCTTTCAGGAAGCGGTATATAACGACGAGCTTGATAACAGGGGGCTGTATTTTGACTATACGGCAGACTTCGGAACAAGCGACAACAAATACAACCGCTACAGTGCAATAGTTACCTGCATAGTTGAGATGACCCCCGAGGAAGCGTTTGAATACGTTGATTTCCCGACCGAGCTCCCTCCCGAAGAGACAGAATCCGAAACGACGTCACCCGAGGAAACAGGCGGAGAGACGGCCGATGAAGAAACTACTGTCTCCTCGACGGGTGAGCCTCCCGCAAACGTAAGATACGGCTCAAGCACGACGAAATACACTAACTACACTATATCCGAGGACGGAAAAACGGTATACGTTGAGACAATGGAGCGCCGATACGCTTTTGATATTCAAAGCTACATGGACTCCGAGGAATACAAAAACAACCCCGACGATAAAAAACTCGCCGAGTATTTTAAGTATTACCGCTTGTATAACTTCCAAGGAGGTCTTTGTGCAACGGTAGAGCGCGACGGCACCCTTATATTCAGAGATACAAACGGCAACAGCATAATAGAGCGCGACCGTGAGTATTACGGACAAAACGGCAGAAAGCTTCTCTCAAGCTACGCCGAGCCGCTTCTTCGAGGAATCGACTCGCTCGGCTCTCTCTATTTTGACCGCGGGTACGTGCTTATACGTCAGGTTGATATAGACTCAGAATTTACCGATAAATTCTCGGGCGACTATATTTTCCTTGTGGACACGAAAGGAACAAAATTCAACGTTCCGTCGGGATATAATATTAAGGCATACTCCGATGGCGTTCTTTTACTTGAAAGAGACGGATACTACGGCTATTACAGCACGGCGGGCAAGTGGATAGCACAGCCCATCTACACCTACGCACGCCCTTTCGCAGAGGGGCTTGGTGTAATAGGTTTTTCCGATTCGGCAAAGGGTGTTATCGACACCGAAGGGAATCTCGTTATCCCGTTTAAATACGACTATATCTCGCAGGTATCAAGCGGAGTTATGGCGCTACACGGAGAAGACGGTTGGAAGCTTATCGCAAAGCTCGAAAAATAACAGGACGGATATATGAAGCTTAAAACAGAAGTAGCAGTAATAGGTGCGGGACACGCAGGAATAGAGGCGGCGCTTGCGACGGCAAGGCTCGGGCACGACACGGTGCTTTTCACAATAAACCTCGACTCTGTTGCAAATATGCCGTGCAATCCCTCAATAGGCGGCACGGGCAAGGGGCACTTGGTTTATGAAATAGATGCGCTCGGCGGCGAGATGGGCCGTGCGGCAGACCGCGCAAGCATACAGTCAAGAACGCTCAACACAGGAAAAGGGGCGGCAGTCCATTCAAAGCGTGTTCAGGCAGACCGTACAAAATACAAGGAAATAATGAAAAAAACGCTTGAAGAAACGAAAAATCTTCGTCTCGTTCAAGCGGAGATAACCGGCGTTTGCTTTGATACGTGCGAGGACGGCAAAAAGCGAGTCCGCGCAGTCAAAACGGCACTCGGTGACACGTGGGAATGTAAGGCGGCGATAATATGCGCCGGCACTTACCTTTCAAGCGAAATATTCGTCGGCGGTGTCAGCTACGAGGCAGGTCCCGACGGACTTATGCCCGCACGCTCGCTCTCGGCTTCCCTTGCAAGCGAAGGTATGCGGCTCGTGCGCTTTAAAACGGGCACACCCGCAAGAGTAAAGAGGGCAAGTATAGATTTCAGCACGCTTGAGAGGCAGGACGGGGAGGAGCATCCCCTGCCCTTTAGCTCGGACACGGACAAAAAAGACTACCTCGCAGGCGAGCAGACGCCCTGCCATATAGTTTACACAAACGAAAAAACACACTCTGTTATAAAGGAAAACCTGCACCGCAGTGCTATGTACTCGGGCAAGATTCACGGCACGGGACCGCGATATTGCCCTTCTATCGAGGACAAGCTCGTCCGTTTTGCCGACAAGCCCAGACATCAGCTTTTCGTTGAGCCTATGGGGGAGATGACAGAGGAGATGTACATACAGGGCTTTTCTACATCACTTCCGACAGACGTGCAGTATGAAATGCTCCGCACTCTCGACGGCTTCGAGAACGCTGAGATAATGAGATACGCATACGCGATAGAATACGACTGCGCTGACCCTACGCAAATGTACGCAACGCTTGAATTCAAGGACTTCCCTTACCTTTACGGCGCGGGACAGTTTAACGGCACCTCAGGCTACGAGGAAGCCGCGTGCCAGGGGCTTGTCGCGGGAATAAACGCAAGCCTGAAGCTGAGAGGCGAGCCGAGCATGGTGCTTGAGCGCTCGTCCTCGTATATAGGAACGCTCATAGACGACCTCGTGACCAAGGGCACAAACGAGCCTTACAGAATTATGACCAGCCGCTCGGAATACAGACTCCTGCTCCGTCAGGACAATGCAGATGCGCGTCTGTGTGAGATAGGGCACAGAGTAGGACTTCTCTCGGACGAAAAATACAAGAGATACCTCGAAAAGCAAGCCGCAATAAAGGCGGAACAGGAGCGAATCGAGCAGGTTATTATTGCGCCGTCAGAGGCAGTAAACGCATTGCTTGTGTCATACGAAAGCACACCGATAAAAAGCGGTGTACGGCTCTCGGAGCTATTGCGCCGTCCCGAGCTTGACACCGAAAAGCTCGCACCTCTTGACCTGACGCGCCCCGAGCTTGACCGAGAGATAACCCTCTCGGCGCAGATAAACATCAAATACGAGGGGTATATAAAAAAGCAGCTCGACGAGGTTGAGCGCGCACACAAGCTTGAAGAAAAGCTTCTCGACGAGAATATCGACTACTCAAAGATTAAGGGACTCAGAATAGAAGCGGCACAGAAGCTCTCTAAGCTCCGCCCTCTCAATATCGGGCAGGCTTCCCGTATCAGCGGTGTAAGCCCCGCCGACATCTCGGTGCTTCTGATATGGCTGAAATCCAAAGGAAATAATTAAGTAAAAACAAAAAAACAGATGCAATATCTTGCATCTGTTTTTTGTTTTATTAAAGCATCGTCGCTCTTATCTCATCCCCACTTTTGTTTATAAGGTATGCGGGGGGAATATCAAACACGGTCTTCGCACCGCACGCACCTTCGCTTGCAAGCCTGTGCGCCGCGCGTGCGTATGCGACTATAACGCTTGATGTAAACTCGGGATTTGAATCAAGCTTGAGTGAGAATTCGACAAGCTGATTGTTTCCTTTGTCAAGCCCCGTCTTGCCCGTGCGAATTACTACTCCGCCGTGCGGAATTCCGCTGTGCTTTTCCTTCATTTCCTCTGCAGAAATAAAATGCACCGTCGTGTCGTAATCTGCAAAGTAATTCGGCATTGTGACTATCTCGCGCTCGATTCGTGCAAGGTCTGCCCCATCCTCTGCCACAACGTAGCACTCGCGTGTGTGCTTCTCTCTCGTTGTAAGCGCAGGGTTATTGCCGCTTCTTGCAGCTTCAATAGCCGTCTCCGACGGAACGGTATACTGTCTCGCGTCAAGCACGCCTTGGATACGGCGCACCGCATCCGAGTGACCTTGGCTGACACCCTTGCCCCAGAAGGTGTAGTCAGCACCCTCGGGAAGAACTGCGTTTCCTATCATTCTCATAAGCGAGAACATACCGGGGTCCCAGCCGACAGAAATAATGCCAACCTTGCCGCCCTCGCGTGCCGCCGCGTCAACTCCTGCGAAATGCTCCGGGATCTTTGCGTGAGTGTCGAAGCTGTCGACTATGTTAAATAGCTTTGCATACCTCTTCGACTGCTCGGGCAGGTCTGTTGCCGAGCCGCCGCACAGCACAAGCACGTCGATTTTGTCCTTCCAAGCTTCTATATCGTCAATATGGCATACGGGCACGCCCGCAGTCGCTATTTTCAAGCTCTCCGGCGCTCTGCGCGTGAAAACGCACACAAGCTCCATGTCGCCGTTCTGCCTGATAGCACTCTCAACTCCGCGCCCGAGATTTCCGTAGCCTAATATTCCTATCCTGATGCTCATATATTCTCTCCTGCCTTTGATACGTTTAAAACAAGAATAATTATACACCTTTCTTTCGTTGCTTTCAATATTTTTTTAAGAAAATTTGCACAATGATAGAAAAAACACAATACCGACGGATAACCGTTCGGGTCGTTTTTTGTTGTTTTTAACAAAGATTTCAAGACAATTTTTATTTACTGCTTTCAGCAAGGTTTATGATTTTCTTTTTCAACCGCTTTGCGTATGACAATGTCTTATAAGCACCACCCCAGTCATGTTTAACATAGGCAATAACTATATCAGAGCTTTTTACCATATATTCATTTCGTTTTGAGATAGCAAAGCGAGGCAACGTATTCTCTAAGCTCGGATAAATTATATCGTCATATAAACGGCTTTCTTTCGCATCTTCCACTCGGTGTCCGTTAATATAAGGTGTAACGTATATAGATAAAATTTGAGGATATTCATTCTTTAATTCTTTTATTATGCTTGCTACAGCGATATCAAAGTCTCCGTACCCACCACACAAAAACATCGTTTCTTCATTTGCATTTATATTTTCTTCTATCGTTTGTCTGATTTTTGCCTCTAATTCAGAGGATATACTCATTTGTCCGTGACCGGCAAAAGTTATGGTCATTTTTTCTTCTCCTTTCGTGGTATTCCACGAAAGTATTTTAACTCCGGCAGATAAAAATGCCAATATCGTGGAACTCCACGAGAGAAATGTTTTTTATATGTCTATAATAATCGTGAAACAACATAAAGGAAGTCCACGATTATGAAATTAAACGAAGCTATAACAAAACGAATAAATGAAATATGCGAGCAAAAAGGCATCTCGGTATGTGAGGCAGCGCTTAAGGGCGGAAAATCTCCGTCTGCTATATATGACCTTGCCAAAGGAAGAACAAAATGCTCTAAAGTGGTAACGGTTCAGCGCTTTTGTGAGGGTGCTGAAATTACTTTGTCTGATTTTTTTGACAGCGACTATTTTAAAGATATAGACGATTAAATAACATACCAAAAGAAAAAACTGCCCGAACGGATAACCGTTCGGCTCGTTTTTTGTTGATGAATATTTTTCACAAAGCAACCCTTCGCCTT
>JAZORU010000022.1:0-54915 GCA_045656765.1 Eubacteriales bacterium | reverse complement strand
AAGAACTTTATCCTTAAATTGTTTAAAAAAACAGCTCAAATACAGGAAAAATAAGATTTTTTTACCTTCTTATCAATATAGGCGAAAATCTGCTTGGGACGTCTACTCAGACATGCTTATTGTGCAACGTCTCTTTTTGCTTTTTAGGGGGAGGTAATGGTTAAAATGTGCAAAAACTATTGTAAAAAACAATTGCTTTTCGCATCAAAATTCAAAGTTTTACGTTTGTCTATGTAAAATAGCTTTAGAATAAGACGACCATATAACATAACGTTAGTGAAAATTAATGCTTTTACAATTATCTAATTAGATGTACAAAATTAACAAATATAGGAAAAAGTGACAAAAATGGGTTAAAAAGGTATAAATAATTAGAAATGCATCTAACTATGCAACCTTTTGTCTACTTTTTTATTTGGATTTTTTCACTCGTTTTTAAGACTTTTTCAAACAAGATTGCAGTTTTTGCGTATTTTATTGACAGATTTTTATATTTATGATATACTTAATAAGATTTTTACTACTATATATTTATAAATTTTTCCTTTAATTGAGGTCGTGCTATGATAAAAAGATCATTCGGCAAGCTTGCCGACGGAAAAGAGATATACGCATTTACCCTTCAAAACGCTAAAATGAAGGCTGAAATACTTAATTTAGGCGGAATTATCCGTGTTCTTGAGTGTGAAGGCAGAGACGTTGTCGGCGGCTTTGATACGCTTGAAGGAATCCTGGCGGATACTACCTATCAGGGAGCTTTGATAGGAAGAGTAGGCAACCGTATAAAAGGAGCGAGCTTTATTCTTAACGGCACTACCTATGAGCTTTATAAAAATCACGGCAACAACCACCTTCACGGCGGTAAGGAAGGCTTTAACCGCAAGGTTTGGGAAGTTGTTTCGTTTGACTCTGATTTTCTTCTTTTAAAATACGTATCCGAGGATGGCGAGGAAGGGTATCCCGGAAAGCTTGAGGTTTTCGTTAAGTACACACTTTACGCCGATGCGCTTCGTATTGATTATACAGCGGTATCCGACAAGGACACCTATTGCAATCTTACAAACCATGCGTATTTTAATCTTGACGGAGTCGGTGCTTCCGACGTTACAGGGCATATATTGCAGGTAAATCACACGACCTACACAGAGGTTGACTCGGAGCTGATACCCACGGGAGAGCATCCATGCCTTGACTCGTCTCCCTACGATTTCAGAGAGGCAAAGATTATAGGGCGTGACCTTACGGGTAAGACTCGCGACGATGAGCTATACGGCTATGACCATAATTTTATACTTGACAGCTCGAAGAAGGTAACCTACGAGGGATGTGAATATAACGATGCGGCAGAGCTATCCTCGGGAGGTCTTCGTATGAAGGTATATACAACAAAGCCGTGCATACAGCTTTATACGGGAGCTTTTATAGAGGACGACGGTAATAATTTTAAAGGCAATACGGTTAAATTTCCGCGTATGGCGCTTGCGCTTGAGACGCAGTACGAGCCGGATTGTCCTTCAAGAGAAGAGCACGTACTTCGGGCGGGCGAGGAGTACAGACACTCTACCGTATACAGATTTATATAGTTTTGACAGACACAGGCACAGAGAGGACCAAAGGAACACAGTATGATAAACGAATATATTGAAAAACTTGTAAAATACGCGCTTGACCGCGAGCTTATAAAGGAAGAGGACAGGGTCTGGGCAATAAATTCCTTGATTTCTGTTTTAGGACTTGATACATACAAGAGCACGGGCAAGGTGTGGGGCGAGATTGATATTGAAGAAGTGCTCGGAGAAATACTCGGTTATGCAGCAGAAGCAGGGCTGATCGACGGAGAGAGCGTTGTTGCGCGCGACCTTTTCGATACGAAGCTGATGGGCACTCTCACCCCGAGACCGAGCGAGGTAATATCGAGATTTTTTGAGCATTATAAGTCATCCCCCAAGGAAGCGACAGACTATTTTTACAAGCTTAGCCGAGATACCGACTATATCCGTACCTACAGAGTAGCACGCGATATGCGTTGGGTAAGCGAGACTAAGTTCGGCGATATGGATATAACGATAAACCTGTCAAAGCCCGAGAAGGATCCGAAGGCTATTGCGGCGGCAAGAAATATGGCGGCGGCATCATACCCGAGCTGTGCTCTTTGCCGTGAAAACGAGGGCTATGCAGGCAGAATAAACGCGGCGGCAAGACAGAACCACAGAATTATTCCGCTTGAGCTTTCGGGTGAGAGGTGGTATCTTCAGTATTCCCCTTACGTTTACTACAACGAGCATTGCATATTGCTAAACGGTAAGCACACGCCTATGAAGATAAACCGCGAGACCTTCGCGAAGCTTCTTGAGTTTGTGTCGCAATTCCCACATTATTTTATAGGCTCGAATGCCGATCTTCCGATAGTCGGCGGCTCCATTCTTACGCACGACCACTATCAAGGCGGCTGCTATACGTTTCCTATGGAAAGAGCGCCTATCGAGCGCGAGGTAAGCTTCCGAGGCTTTGAGAGTGTTAAAGCAGGCATTGTAAAATGGCCTCTTTCGGCAATAAGACTGCGCGCGGCTGACAGAGAGACGCTCGTCGAGCTTGCAGACAAGATACTGCTTGCGTGGAGAGGATATACGGATGCTGATGCGTATATCTATTCAGAGACTGACGGAGAGCCGCATAACACGATAACACCGATAGCAAGACGAAACGGCGGGGACTATGAGCTTGACCTCGTGCTTCGAAACAACATAACTACACCCGAGCATCCTATGGGACTTTATCATCCGCACGAGGAGCTTCACCATATAAAGAAGGAGAACATCGGACTTATTGAGGTAATGGGCCTTGCGGTGCTTCCGTCAAGACTGAAGGATGAGATGAGTGCGCTCGGCAGAATGATGGCAAGGGGAGAGAATTACAGAGAAGACGAGACACTCTCAAAGCACGCGGATTTTGCCGATGCAGTGCTTAACCGACACCCCGAGTTTAACGAAGAAAACGCACTTGACATATTAAAGGACGAGATAGGGCAGGTGTTCTCGCGCGTTCTTGAGTGTGCGGGCGTTTATAAGTGTACGGACGAAGGACGCCGTGCGTTTATGAGATTTATTGATAAGGTAAACGAAGGTTAATTTTTCCGATAAATATAAACAAAAGGAATTTAAAAGATGTTAAAAACCTCATTAAAAACGCTTGCGTTTTTGTGCATTGCTTTTTTGACGTGCGTTTCTTGTGCGATAGGTATATCGGCAGAGGAAGGTGTGGCTGAGAGCAATATCACAAGCGGCGGATTTTACAGGATTTACAACAAAACAGCAAAAGGATATCTGACGGTTACGGACGGCGGCATTTCCTTCGGAGAGGGCGATGGTGCTGAGAGCATCATTGAGATAAGCGAAGCGAAAAACGGAGCGTATACTCTGCGCTTTATATCAAAGAAGTCGGACGGATACATAAAGGCAGACCTTAGCTCACTCGGACAGGCTGAGGGGGCGGCAAGCTTTTGGGTAAAGCTTGACGGTGGAGACTATACAATATCTCTTTCGGGTGAGGGGAGCGCGTGGCTCGGATGCCGCGACGGAGTCTTTGCGCCTTCGCTTGAGGCGGGTGATGGAGAGCGATGGACGATATCCGAATATAAGCCCGAGAGCATGTCGATATCTCATACCGAGATAGAGGTAAAGCCGTACATATCCTATAACGACCTGCGCGTAGTTATTTCACCCGCTTATCTTTCAGAGTACGTGGAGTGGGATTCGAGCGACAGAAAGATAGTTATAGTTGACGACACGGGCAAATTCTGCTCGCTTGCCGAGGGAGATGCTACGGTTGTAGCGAAGATTGGCGCGTACAGCGTAAAATGCAAGATAAACGTAGCGTATGACAACGAGTTTGCGTGGTTCAGCCAGAATAACGTGGAAACGGGCGGCTGGAACGGGAAGTCGCTTTATAACATATACTTCAGAGGAGGCGGATACCGTAAGCGCTTCGGTTTTAACGGAAGCACGAAGAACAACGACTGGTTAAGCGAGGGCTGTGCACTTTGCAGTATTGCGCAGGTGTTAAACAACATGGGAGCGAGACTTACCGAGGGCTATGACGTGCGCTCGGGGCTTGAAGGGAACCTTATGGCCGATCCTTACACCGTTGCTCTTGCGAATACCGATAACCACGGAGCAACCTCGTTTTCCGAGACGTTGTGGGGAGACCCCGTTTTTACGCGTCATAATGCAATAGCGGCACGCTTTAATTATAACGGAGCGCCGGTTACCGTCAGCGTAAAGTATACGGTTACGAAGAAAACAATTAAAGAAGCGCTCGACAAATGCCCTTGGGGCGTTGTGGTACGCTTTGATAACGCTTCATACGGAAGCCACTATATTACATTCAATAAGTGTATAAATCCCGACGCTGAGAACTGGCGCGACTACAAGTTCCTTGTAAGCGACCCCGTGGCAGTTACGGGAGAGGCGGCGGATAACGTGCTTTTTGAGCAGTCGTATTCGTATAAGCGCCTTTATTACAGATTTTCAAACGCTACTTTGATGCAGGTATGGGACTACGAAAAATAAACGCCTGTACCGCGAAAAGAGATAACGCAGAGCCATGAGAATGGCTCTGTACTTTTAAAAAACAGAATCAATGCTTTTGAATATAAAAAATAACGCTTTAAAACATAATAAACTGCGTGGCGTTTCTTTGCTTTTGATGTTAGCTCTTTTGCTGCCGCAGCTTATCTCTTGCAATGCCTATAAAAGAAATGCCGAAGGGGAGCTTTCCGTGCATTTTCTTGACGTGGGGCAGGGAGACGCTTCTTTTATTGAGCTTGGAGGCGGGCCGTGTATGCTCGTAGATACGGCGGATGCAGAGCACGGCGAGAGGGTATGCCGTTATATAAAGTCACTCGGGCACACTCGGATAGACACGCTTCTTTTGACACATCCCCACGACGACCACGCAGGCGGTGCGCTCTCGGTGCTCGGTCAGCTTGAGGTCGGCAGAATATTAATACCGAAGGCGGATTATACTACTCCCGAGCAACGATCGGCACTGTCCGAAGCAGAGCGGCAGGGTGTCGAGATAATCGAGATCGGATATGGAGACGGATTTAAGTTAGGTACGGCAGACGTGCAGTTCTTGTCGGGCGGGAGCTCTTACGAGGATGAAAACGACAGCAGTGCCGTAATGAAGCTAAGCTACGGGGAGCGGTCGTTTTTGTTTATGGGAGACTGCACGAAGGTGGCAGAAGCAGACCTGGTCGATAGCGGTTATGATTTGAGCGCCGACGTTATAAAGGTAGGGCATCACGGCTCTGACGGCTCTTCCTCGGAGAGATTTATATCAGCGGTCGGGGCAAAGTACGCGGTCATATCCTGCTCGGAGGATAACGAGTATTCACATCCCTCGCCCTATGCGGTGAACAGATGGGAAAAGAGCGGAGCTGCTGTGCTTTGTACCGACGAGTGTGCGGATATAGTGTTCAGAAGTGACGGCGAGTCGCTTGAGCTGAAGACGAAAAACAGGGAAGACGTAAGCGAGCGCACGGACGACGGTTTTACGGCTGAGCGGAGTTGGATTCTTAATACGAAGACGCATACGGTGCATAATCCCGATTGCAGATACGCAAAGAATATAAACGAAGATAATGTATCATACTCAAGTGCGGATATCACCCGTCTTATAGCGGAAGGTTACCGCAAGTGCAAAAATTGCTTTATATATCAGGAGAACTAAAATGGAAAAAGAAAAGATCGACAGAATAAATTACCTTGCGAGAAAATCGCGCGAGTCTGGACTTGACGAGGCGGAAAAAGCGGAGCAGGCTGCTCTCAGAGCAGAGTATATTGCGGAGTTTCGTGCTTCTATGACGGGAATACTTGACAATACCTATATCCAGCGCGAAAACGGAGAAAAAGAAAAGCTCACAAGAGACCCATCCAAGAGCAAAAAGGACGGAAAAAATGGCTAAAGTATCATGGAAGGGCGGAGCGCTCATAGCACCTCTGCCGCCCGTTATGGTGTCATGCGGTGAGGGCGAGAAGAAAAATATTATCACGGTCGCGTGGACGGGTATAACGAATACGATACCCCCGAAAACGTATATTTCGGTGAGAAAAAGCCGCCATTCCTATAACCTGATACGCGAGAGCGGTGAGTTTGTAATAAATCTCACCCCGGCATCGCTTGTGCGCGCCGCCGACTATTGCGGTATGTATACGGGAGCTAAAAAGGATAAATTCCGTGAGTGTAACCTGACCGCAGAGGATTCGGAGCACGTTCAGTGCCCCTCTATCGCGGAGTCGCCCCTGTCGCTTGAATGTAAGGTAAGCTCGGTGAGAGAGCTCGGAACTCACGATATGTTCGAGGCTGATATAGTAGGTGTGCGTGTTGACGAGAGTCTGCTTGATAAAAACGGCAAGCTGTGTATCGAGCGCGCAGAGCTTGCGGCATACGCTCACGGTGAGTATTTCGCACTCGGCAAAAAGCTCGGCAAGTTTGGCTTTTCCGCTGCAAAAAAGAAAAAGAACAAAAACGCAAACAAAAAGAGAAAATAAAAATAACGAAAATAAGCACAGGCAAATCAGCCTGTGCTTATTTCTTTTTTGCCCTGCGGATTTATCTGTGCACAAAAGCGCATAATAGTTATAAAATGATATTAAAAAAACGATAGGATGGTGTTATGAGAGAGATAGCGAAAACCGCCGAGCTTTTTGACCTGACAAAAACCTTGGCTTCACCTTTGCTTTCGGAGTATGAATACGCGTGGGAGGTGTTGCCGAAGATAAAGGATTTTATACTCTCTCTCGGCAACAGCTTGCCGAGTGACGAATATATAGAGAGAGATGAGAGGGTGTGGATAGCCAAAGGTGCGAAGGTTGCGGACAGTGCCTGTATTATAGGACCGACTGTAATATGCGAGGGAGCACAGATACGGCACGGAGCTTTCATTCGAGGCGGGGTGCTTGTCGGTCGCGGGAGCGTTGTAGGTAATTCCTGCGAGGTGAAAAACTCGATAATTTTCGATAGCGTACAGATTCCTCACTACAACTACGTCGGCGACTCTGTACTTGGGTACCGCTCTCACATGGGGGCGGGGGCAGTGACGAGTAACGTTAAAAGCGACAGGTCGAGGATATGCGTTTCGTGCGACGGCGAGAGGGTAGAGACGGGACTTTTGAAATTCGGGGCGCTTATCGGTGACGGGGTTGAGATAGGCTGTAACAGTGTGCTTTGTCCGGGGACGGTTATCGGCAGAAACTGTACCGTATATCCTTTGGTGAGAGTGAGGGGCTTTCTCGGTGAGAGCTCTATACACAAGGGAGATAGCATAGTAAAAAAGAGATAATGCAGTAAGAGAGGTATATATATGGGTAGGCTTTTTGGAACTGACGGAGTCAGAGGTATAGCAAACGAGGCTTTGACCTGTGAGAGAGCACTCGGTATAGGGCGTGCGGTTGCAAGCGTACTGTCAGGGGGCAGACGCTCGCACCCCGTAGTAGTCGTTGGTATGGACACACGGCTTTCTTCAAATATGCTTGCGTGCGCGATTGAAGCAGGGCTTTGCTCGGTGGGAGCGGACGTAATTCACCTGGGGGTAGTTCCGACACCCGCAGTTGCTTTTCTTGTTGGTAAATACAAGGCAAACGCAGGTATTATGATAAGCGCATCGCACAATCCAAGCGAATATAACGGCATCAAGGTGTTCTCGGACGAGGGGTATAAATTGCCTGATGCTCTTGAAGAGCGCATAGAGACGATAGTGCTCGACGGTATGCCCGAGGTCAGTATTGCAAGTGCGGCGGAGATAGGGAATATCAGCTACGCCGCGCGTGCGGTTGATGACTACGTAGAGCATCTCGTATCAACCACGTCGCATTCGCTTGAGGGACTGAAAATTGCGGTAGACTGCGCTAACGGCGCGGCATCCGCTACGGCAAAAAAGCTTTTTGCTTCTCTTGGGGCTGAGGCTCACGTTATGTTTGACGAGCCTGACGGATATAATATAAACGACGGTTGCGGTTCTACCCACATGGAAGCTCTTTGTGAGTACGTAAAGACGCACGAGCTTGACGCGGGGATAGCGTACGACGGAGACGCTGACAGATTTTTGTGTATTGACGAGACGGGGGAGTTGATTGACGGTGACATGATAATGGCGATACTTGCAAAGGATATGAAAGAGCGAGGTAAGCTATCGGGTAATGCCGTTGTCGGAACGGTTATGACGAATTTCGGCTTTGGTAAGTTTTGCGAGGAAAACGGCATAAGATTTGAAGCAACGAAGGTCGGTGACAGATACGTGCTTGAGAGGATGCTTGAGGACGGCTACAATCTCGGCGGCGAGCAGTCGGGGCATATCATATTCAGAGATTACGCAACAACGGGTGACGGACAGCTTACCTCTATTCAGCTTCTTTCTTATATGCGGCGCTGTGAAAGGAAGCTCTCGGAGCTTAAGGGCGTTATGACAAGATACCCGCAGGCTATGGTGAATATAGCGGTGTCAAACGAGGCGAAGTTTGCTTTCTATACGGACGCATCTGCAAAGAAGCTCATCCGCGCCGCCGAGAAGAAGATAGGCGAGTCGGGAAGGCTTCTCGTTCGTCCGTCGGGTACCGAGCCCGCTATACGCGTTATGGCGGAGGGAGTTGACTACGACAGCACCCGTGCTCTCGTAGAGGAAACGGCGGCGGCACTCGAAGAGATACTAAAGAGCTATTGATATATTGCTTTTGTGCGTATGCTTTTTTCTTTGACAGAGCATAATAAAGGCGGGACGTATTTTTCGGCGTGCCGCCTTTTAAAAAGAAAAGTGGGTAATAATTATGTGCGGAATAATCGGTTATATAGGTAAAGACGAGTCAACGAAAAGGCTCGTTGAGGGACTGAGTGCCCTTGAATACAGAGGATACGACTCGGCGGGCATTTGTGCTTTTACGCGGGACGGGGAGCTTGTGACGGTAAAGGCAGAGGGCAGACTTTCTAACGTAGAAAAAAAGCTCTCGGAGCATAAGGAGCTTTCGGGCTCAAGATGCGGTATAGGTCACACGAGATGGGCAACGCACGGCGCGCCGTCCGAGAAAAACTCACATCCACACGGAACAAAGGCTCTCATGATAGTACATAACGGTATTATCGAGAACTACGTTGAACTGAAAAAAGAGCTGACGGAGGCGGGGTATGACTTTCGAAGCGAAACTGACACCGAGGTGGCGGCGCTTTTGCTTGATAAATACTACCGCGAGTGCTATGACCGCCTGGAAGCTATCGCAAAAACGCAAAAAAGGCTGCGCGGCTCGTACGCCTTCGCCGTGTTGTTTGCGGATGACAGCGAGAGAATATGGGCGCTCAAAAAGGATTCCCCTCTCATAATAGGCAAGGGCGATGGAGAAAACTACGCAGCCTCGGATATTACGGCAATTCTGCGCCATACAAGAAGCTATTACCGCATAGATGACGGAGAGATTGCCGAGATAACGGCTGACTGCATAACCGTTTACGGAGAAGACGGAAAAGAAAAAGAAAAACCGCTGTGCAGAGCTGATTGGGAGGTGAGCGAAGCCGAGCGTGCGGGTTATCCCCACTTTATGATAAAGGAAATAAACGAGGAGCCTGATGCTATCAGAAAAACACTTGGGCCGAGAATAAAAGACGGCTTGCCCGATTTTTCGGCGGAAAACGTTAATATTGACATTTTCAAAAGCACCTGCAGAATTACGTTCGTTGCCTGCGGAACTGCCATGCACGCAGGGCTTGCGGCAAAGACCTTTTTCGAGGAACTTTGTTCGATACGCACAGACGTCGAGATAGCAAGCGAGTTCAGATACAAAAAAGCGCTGATTGAGGAGGGTGAGCTTATCGTCTTTATATCCCAATCGGGAGAGACGGCGGATACTCTGGCGGCACTCAGACTTGCAAAAGAGAAGGGTGCAAGAACGCTTGCGATAGTAAACGTCATAGGCTCGTCTATCGCAAGAGAGGCAGACTCGGTGATATATACCTTAGCCGGTCCCGAGATAGCTGTTGCAAGCACGAAGGCGTATTCGGTGCAGGTGGCATTGACGGCGCTTCTTGCGGTCGGTGCGGCGCGTGCGAGAGGTGATATTACAGAGAAGCGGGCAAAAGAGCTTACACGTGAGCTTTACGAGAGAGTGCCCGAGGCGATAGAAGCGGTAGTTTCACAGTCGGACAAAATAAAGAAGACCGCACAGAGATTTACCGAAGCATCCGACGTTTTCTTTATCGGGCGCGGAGCTGACTTTGCCCTTGCAACCGAGGGCTCGCTTAAGCTAAAGGAAATATCCTATATTCATTCGGAAGCGTATGCCGCGGGTGAGCTAAAGCACGGAACTATCTCGCTGATAGAAGAGGGCACGCCCGTTATCGCGCTTTCGACGGTAGACAGACTTATGGGGAAAATGCTCTCAAACGTCAAAGAGGTCAAGGCAAGAGGGGCGGTTGTGTATTCGGTGTGCTCGTTGGGTGCCGTTGGTTTTGACGATGAGAGCGCGGACGTCTTCGCCCTCCCCGACACGCAAGAGCTGTTCCGTATCCTGCCTGCCGCGACGGTTCTTCAGCTCTTTTCTTACTACGTAGCCGTTGGACGCGGATGCGACGTAGATAAGCCGAGAAATCTTGCAAAATCGGTTACGGTAGAATAAAACAAACGCTTTCACTAATTAGTGAATGCGTTTGTTTTATTCAGTATATTACTATTTCTTTCTGTATTTCGTAGGCGAGCACTCAAAGTGCGCCTTAAAGCACCTTGCAAAATAATTTGCATCGTCAAATCCACAAGCGGCGGCTATCTCGCTTACCGAGGCATTCGTGTCCTGCAGCATTTTTCGCGCAAGGTCAAGACGGTATATTTTCAGGTAGGTGAGGGGGGTGAGTCCCGTGCGCTCCTTGAATTTTCTGCAAAGATGTTCGGGTGTGTAGCCGAACCGCTTACAGAGCACCTCGTTTGATACGTTTTGTGCAAAGTTTTCTTCAAGATAATCCGTCAGCTTCTTTATGGAGTCGTTTTTTGCGTGTTCTCTCAGCTCTACAAGGTTGTTTTGGTAAAGCAGATGAATAAATCTGTAAATTTCAGAGGTTATCTCGAGTGAATCTTGCTTATGGTTTTGGCATATCTTATCAAAGCATGATACCGTTTTCTCGTCTTTGGTTATATTTTTGAAAACGGCGCGCCCGTCGTAAATTGCAGGCAGGAGCTTTTTGCATATTTCGGTATCGTTATAAAAGGAGCGCACGTCAAACATGAGAACGTCGTATTCCACAGGGCTGTCCTCTGTATACCCGTGATGGAGCATTTTCGGTGTTATTATCATAAGCTCGCCTTCAGAGAGCTCGGCGGAGCTTTTGCCGTATTCTACCGTCATCCTGCCCCTTTTCACTCTTAATATCTCTATGCGGTTGTGAAAGTGGAGGGGGAAGCATTTTTGCTTTTTCAATACGCAAAAGCTCAAAACCTTGATTGCGGTGGGCTCGTATTTTACGGGAGTAAGCTCTATAAGTGTGTTTTTCATATTTGTCTTGCCTCTGAAAATCAAAATAATGCTGAAAAATGCGGGGCTTATAATGTCAAGCTGTCAAAATTATGATAACACAAAAATCCAATCAAATCAATAGGCACGGCGCTTTTTTCAAAAAAATATAGAGGCCTTGCGCTGTATAAAGTAACCTTTTTCTCTATTATCGAATAGACTGTAATGAGAATTGGAGGGTAGCTATATGTATATTTCAAAGAAAAAGCATATTTATACTGAACCGACAGAAAACATACCGACACACGTGCAAAAAACACCCGAGCCCATACCCATGCGCGAAAACGTAACGGTACAGCCCGAGCCCGAATTTACACAGGAGAGCGCGGATATACAAGACGTTTTGGAAAACAAAGCACCGATCGAGCAAAATGAGTCCGCGGGCGAGATTCTCGTTCCGCAAAATCCGCAGGACCTGGGGGGTACGGATATGGAGGACTCAATGGGGGAGACGTTTGCCGAATTTACGGCTGAAAACACCGACGAGGGTATACTTAAAATTCAGGCGTCTTCTGGAAATTCAAGTATTCCGTTCGTTAACGTAAATATTCTCGTTTACAAGGACTTTGAAGACGGAAGGCATACCTTTTTCTCGGGTGTTACGAATTCCGACGGCATGGTAAACGATATAGTGCTTCCCGCACCCCCGAGGATAAATTCGGAGGAAGGAAACGGCGCGCCCCCTTATGCAAGCTACACTGTTCTTGCCACAAGAGAGGGGCTTGTTGACGAAACTGTGGAAAACGTGCCGATATTCAGCGGAGTAAAGTCAATACAGCCGATAACCATGTCAAGTGCGGGGGAGGTGTAAGCGGTGGCTTTGCCTGTTATTCCCGAATATATCACGGTTCATCTCGGCCCGCCCGACTCGCCTGCCGAGAACGTGCGCGTGCCCTTTGCCGAGTACATCAAAAACGTAGCTTCAAGCGAAATATATCCGACCTGGCCCGAGACGGCGATAAGGGCAAATATTTTAGCACAGATATCCTTTGCCCTGAACCGAGTTTATACCGAGTTTTACAGGGCGCGTGGGTATGACTTTGACATAACCAATTCCACCGCTACCGACCAGAGCTTCGTGCGAGGAAGGGATATTTTTGAGAATATCTCCGAGATAGTTGACGAGACCTTCAACGATTTTATAGTAAGGCAGGGAAGTGTCGAGCCTCTTTTTGCCGCGTACTGCGACGGGCGTGAGGTGCAGTGCAACGGACTCTCTCAATGGGGAAGCGTGACGCTCGCAAATCAAGGCCTTTTACCCTACGAGATACTTCAGCGCTATTACGGAGACGATATAGACATAATCTACAACGCTCCCGTGGAAGCAGTGACAGGCTCGTATCCGGGAGTACCCTTGCGGCTTGGTGATATAAACGAGGAAACGCGGATAATTCAGTATGAGCTAAACAGAATTTCCGATAACTACCCGTCTATTCCGAAGATTCCCGACGTAAACGGAGTGTTTGGCACACAGACCGAGGCGGCGGTGCGTGCTTTTCAGTCTGTGTTTAATCTCACCCCCGACGGAATAGTGGGCAAGTCCACCTGGTATAAGATAAAGGCGATATATAACGCCGTCAAGAGACTTGCCGAGCTTTCAAGCGAGGGTGTAACACCCGAGGAAGCAGAGCGCGCGTTTGACACAACGCTTGAGGAAGGTGACGGCGGTATCGACGTGCGTACGCTTCAAGTATATCTTGCTACGATAGCGTTTTTCGATAACTCTTACCCGAGCGTTGCTGTTGACGGAATGTTCGGACCCGAGACGAGAGCTGCGGTCGAGTATCTGCAAGGTGCAAACGGACTTACCGCAGACGGAGTTGTGGGCAGGACTACGTGGACAGTCCTTGAGGGACTTTATGCCGATGCCATCTCAAATATTCCTGCAAGCTTCGGTATTGATGCGATTGAGATATACCCCGGAAGAGCCGTGTTTGTGGGAAGTGTCGGCCGCGAGGTCGAGGACCTGCAAAATCTGATAAACCGTGCGGCTGCGGCAGGAGCGCCTATCCCTACGGTCACGGTCGACGGCGAGTACGGGCCTGCTACCTTTGAAGCGGTAACAGCGGCGCAAAGACTCGCAGGATTTGAGCCAAACGGTGTAGTAGGGGCAGCGACTTGGGCATATATTGCGCAATTAGGCAGATAAAAGCACGGTGTGTATGCGAAAACGCATACACACCGTGCTTTTATCTTTAATTATATTGTTTTTTGGACATAATATTATCATTAACCTACAGGAGCAGAAAAAATATGGACGTAGTATACGCTTTGCTTGCGTTTTTGCCTATTTTGGTAACTATAATTTTAATGACGGCACTGAATATGCCCGCGAAAAAGGCACTGCCGATTGCTTGGCTTTTGTGTGCTTTGACGGGGGCGCTCGTATGGAGAATGGACCTGCGCTCTGTTGCGGCGCAGACTGTCGCTGGCTTTTTGAACTCGTTTGATGCAACCTTGGTTATATTCGGTGCAATTCTCGTTATGAATACGCTTAAAAAATCGGGCGGTATGGCATCTATCAATCGAGGCTTCGGCTCGGTTTCAAGAGACAGCAGAATTCAGGCTATAATTATCGGATTTATGTTCGGCTCGTTTATCGAGGGCGCGGCGGGCTACGGCACGCCTGCGGCGCTTGCAGGGCCGCTTCTCGTAAGTCTCGGCTTTCCGCCTGTTGCCGCAGCTACTGTTGCGCTTATATTCGACTCGGCTGCCGTTTCCTTCGGTGCTGTCGGCACTCCCGTTACGACATCAATGAGTCAGCTCTCGGATACTCTCTCGGGGGAGGGTATTGACTACAGTGCATACCAAAGCGAGCTTTCATTTTGGTCTGCCGTACCGCACACGGCTTTTGCCGTGTTCCTTCCTTTCGTTGCGATTGCCGTTATGACGAAATTCTACGGCAAGGAAAAGAGCTTCAAGCCCGCCTTTGAGGTGCTTCCGTTTGCAATTTTCGCAGGGATTTGCTTCTCGGTTCCTTACGTTCTTATAGCCGCCTTTCTCGGTCCCGAGTTCCCGTCGATGTTCGCATCTATCATAGGCCTTGTGCTGACAGTTCTCGCCGCAAAGAAGGGATTTCTCGTTCCGCGCAAGGTATGGAGCTTTGCTAACGTCTTTGACAGGTCAAATACCGTAAAAGAGAGCGGCTCGGGAGAAAAGACTATGCCGCTTATCCGCGCATGGATGCCCTACGTCATTATAGGGCTTATTCTCGTGGTAACGAGAATAGACACGCTGGGATTAAAGCGTATATTTTCGGGCTTTTCGCTTAACACGGGTGATATCCTCGGTATTTCGGGTGCCTCTTATTCCTTTAAGCCTCTGTGGCTTCCCGGGATAGTTCCGTTCATTCTCGTGGCTCTGTTGACAGTTCCGCTTCATAAAATGAACAAAAGCGCAGTAAAGGAAGCGTGGGCGGATTCGTTTAAACAAATAGCGGGCGCAGCCATAGCGATAGCCTTCGGCGTTGCTCTCGTTCAGATAATGAAAAATTCTGCCACGGATGCTATGGGTGGAAGGAGCATGATGACGCTGATGGCGGATTTCCTTGCAGGTATCGCTGGTAGCGCGTATATAGTAATTGCCCCCTTTATCGGAGTTCTCGGCGCGTTTATCTCGGGCTCGAATACCGTATCGAACATCCTCTTTACAAATCTGCAGTACAATATCGCGTCAAACCTTGGGCTTTCAACCGTGGCAATAGTTGCGCTTCAGACAGTCGGCGGAGCTATAGGTAATATAACCTGTATCAACAACGTCGTCGCCGCATGTGCTACCGTCGGCACGACGGGCTCGGAAGGGAAAATACTCAAAACGAATTTTATTCCAATGATTCTGTATACAATCGTTGCGCTGATAACTGTGATAGTTTTGATAAATATAGGAATAGTACCCACTTGGTAAAAGTCCCCCGCATTAAAAAAGCAACGCTTTTTCAATGCGGGGGGGGTTATTATCTCTGTGTGCCGAGCCGATATGGGTTAAATCGCTTTGTCTTTGAAAAGCGTGCCTTTAATCTGTTTTTTATGCCGGATAGCTTTGATATCACACCTCTTATGTATTCGCACTCGTCCTCGTAGAAGGCAAATTTCAGTTTGAAATAGATTACTGCGGCATATCCGCACAGAGAAAAAACTATTGTAAATATAACGCTTGTGAGCAATTCAAATTTAAATAGCGAGCATATTGAAAGAGCAAGTATTATCATATTTTTATCCCCCAACAATTAATTTATTTTCTTTACTGTCATCATTATAGCAGGGGAAATGTGTCAAAAAACGTACAATTACTTTTTTGTATTTTTTTGCTTCATTTGGGCAATAATGAAAGTGAAAAACATTTTGGGAGGTATATATGAAGGATATATCAGAGCTGAAAGGCACTCGCACGGAAGCAAATTTATACGCGGCGTACGCAGGCGAGTCGCAGGCAACGAACAAATACAGATATTACGCAGCAAAAGCAAGGCGTGACGGATACGAAAATATCGCAGAGGTCTTTGAGCTGACGGCAAAAAACGAGCAGGCACACGCAAAGATATGGTTTAAGTTTATTCACGGCGGAGATATGCCGCCGACCGCACCCAACCTTGACGATGCGGCACGCGGTGAGCGTTACGAGTGGACGGATATGTACGCAGGCTTTGCACGCGAGGCAAGGGAAGAGGGGTTTGAGCAGATCGCTCTGCTCTTCGAGAAGGTTGCCGCTATCGAGAAAACTCACGAGGAAAGATTCGCGTCACTTCTCTCTGACGTTGAGGGTGGTGTTGTGTTTTCCTCTGACGGAGAGTGTATATGGAGATGTATGAATTGCGGTCATATTCATATCGGAAAGACAGCCCCCCAGATCTGCCCCGTGTGCTCGCACCCGCAGGCATACTTTGAGAAAATAAACTCTGAAAAAGAAGGATAAAATAAAAATAAGGCTTGCCGTGCGGCAAGCCTTATTTTTATTTTATTTACAATCCGTAACCTTGTAGCCCTTTGCGGTAACTGTATCTATCAGTACCTTCTTGTCTGTCTCGCCGGTAAGCGAAACGACGGCGGTGCCTGCCTTGTGGTCGGCTACGGCGCTTTCTACGCCTTCGATTGCTTCAAGTGCGGTCTTTACTGCGTTTTCGCAATGGGGGCACATCATTCCTTCGATATAAAGTGTAACTGTCATATTTTCTTCTTTCCTTTCTTCTTTTTCTGCAATAGTATTTACAGGCATATTTGAGCCTTTTCTTTTTTTCAGCTTTACGAAATTGAGCCTTAGTGCATTTGTGACGACGAAAAAGCTCGACAGGCTCATTGCCGCCGCCGCAAACATCGGGTCAAGCTCCCATCCGAAGAGAGAAATGAAAGCACCTGCGGCAAGCGGTATTCCGATTCCGTTATAGAAAAACGCCCAGAAAAGATTTTGTCTTATGTTACCGAGCGTTGCTCTTGAGAGCTTAATTGCCGCCGCTATATCCGAGGGTGAGCTTTTTACGAGTACGACGTCAGCGCTTTCGCGTGCGATCTCCGTACCTGCACCTATTGCCATGCCGACGTCAGCTGTGGCAAGGGCGGGGGCATCGTTTATTCCGTCGCCTACCATAAGGACTCTGCCTTCTTTTTTCAGGGAAAGGATGGCTTCTGTTTTTTCGTTTGGCAGTATTGGTGCAATAACGCGCTCGATGCCTATTTTGTCGGCTACGGCGCGTGCGGTAAGCTCATTGTCACCCGATAGCATGACGACGCGCATCCCCATTCGTTTAAGCTCGGCTACAGCCTCTCGGCTGTCCTCTTTTATTCTGTCGGACACGGCTATTATTCCGAGGAAATTATCCTCCGTAGAGAAGAACAGAGGCGTTTTGCCCTCGCACGCCAGGGAATCTTTTAGCTTTTCCGCTTCCTCGGGAAGAGAAATAATGCTTTTTATATATTTGTAGCTTCCGCCGTATACTTTTATCCCACCGACAGTTGCCGAGATTCCGTTTCCTGCACTTATCTGAATATCCGAGCATTCCTCGGATTTGACGTTTCTTTCTTCTGCATATTTCACTACCGCACGCGCAAGCGGATGCTCGCTTTTTCTCTCTATAGCGTAAGCAAGTCGGAGAAGCTTGTCCTTGTCAGTTTCCCCGTGCGCGATTATATCCGTAACCTCGGGCGAGCCGAGCGTGAGCGTGCCCGTTTTGTCAAGCGCAACTATCCTTACCTTGCCCGCCTCTTCGAGCGCGGTCGCGTTTTTGAACAATATTCCCTCGCGCGCACCCTTGCCGCTACCTACCATAATAGCTACGGGTGTAGCAAGACCGAGCGCACACGGGCAGCTTATCACGAGCACCGATATTCCTCTCGCGAGTGCAAATCCGACGCTCTCACCTACAGCTAACCAAACGCAAACTACCGCTAAAGCTATAGCAATTACGACAGGCACGAAAACTCCCGACACCTTGTCTGCGAGCTTCGCAATAGGAGCTTTCGTAGCTGAAGCATCGCTTACCATCCTTATGATTTTTGAAAGCGTCGAGTCTTCCCCGACACCCGTCGCCTTGCATACGAGATAGCCGTCAAGGTTTATGCTTGATGCGTATACCTGCGCTCCCGTGCTCTTGTCAGCAGGGATGCTCTCCCCCGTAAGCGAGGACTCGTCAATAGCTGCCGAGCCTTCTATAATAATTCCGTCGGCGGCGATGCTCTCGCCTGCCTTTGTGACGAATATATCTCCCGCTTTGAGCTCGTCTATTGAAACTGCTACCTCTTTGCCGTCACGCAGCAGCACGGCACGGCGGGGTGCGAGCTTTATCAAGGATTTGAGCGCATTCGTCGTCTTTCCCTTTGAATAAGCCTCAAGCATTTTGCCTACGGTTATCAAGGTCAGTATCATTGCCGCTGACTCAAAGTACAGCCCGTGCAAAAGCACGTGCGCCGTCTCTTTGTCCGAATAGAGCATTATATATACCGACAGTACGCTGTATATAAAGGATACACCCGAGCCGAGCGACACGAGCGTGTCCATATTGGGCGCGTGGGAAAGCAGGGCTTTCGTGCCGGATATAAAGAAGCGGCGGTTTATTATAAGCACCGCACTGCATAGCAAAAGCTCGATGAGAGCTATTGCAACAGGACTGCCCGCGAGCACGTGCGGCAGGGGCGCGCCCCACATAATATGCCCCATTGAGATATACATAAGCACCGCGAGAAATACGATGGAGATACAGAGCCGCGAGATCATGCGCTTCGTTTCAAGAGCGATTTCGCGCTCGGACTCGTCCGTCCGTGAGCCGCTTTTATCACTCGAATCAAGCTCCGCCGAATATCCCGCCATAGTGACGGCTGAAATTACAGCTTCAGGTGCGACGTCCCCCTCTACCGCCATCGAGCCTGTGAGCAGGTTTACGTTGCACTCACGCACCCCATCGACCGCCGATACGGCTTTTTCAACCCTTGCCGAGCAAGCGGCACAGCTCATGCCGCTGACGTTGTATTTAACCATTTCAGTTCCTTCGTTTTTATTAAAGATTGCATATTTATTATAGCATTATTATCGGTAATTGTAAAGATAAAAACACAGGCAGATTAGTAAAACCTGCCTGTGTTATACTTTTAATCATAATACCTTGCGCGTTTCTTTTTAATGTATGCGTTTACAACAATTGCGGCGACAAGACCTGCGACTATAACGGCGCTTATAATATACACGCCGTTTGACGCGGTGCTGTCGACCTTCAGCTCTTCCCAGAGATTGTTCATTTTAGCGAGCATTTCGGGGGAGAGGTTTTCAAAGTACTGTGCCTTTACTCCGTCGGTGCCGTAGAGTATTTCCATAGCATCCTCGTGGATCTCGGTCATCGTGGCAATATAGTCCTCGTTTGTATACACGCAAGAGCAGGGGGATGCGTAGCAGATATACTCTGCGTTTGCAATAGCGACCTCGGGCTCAAGCATAAAGTTGATAAACAGCTCAGCCGCTTCCTTGTGCTTTGCGCCTTTGGGTATGCACATCGCATCAACGAAGACGTTGGTGCCTTCCTTGGGGTACACGAAGGCAAGCGAGTCGTTCTCTGCGTACATCGTAAGAAAGTCGCCTGCGTAGTATGCGGCAATTGCCGCGTCGCCCGACTCCATCTTGTTGAATATCTCGTCCATAACGTAGCCCTTGACTATCGGCTTTTGCTCCTTCAGCTTTTGAAGCGCCGCATACCAAAGCTCGTCCGACTCGTTGTTTACGTCGTGCCCGAGCAGATACTGTGCCACGCCGAAAGCGTCGCGGGGGTTGTTCATCATAAGTATCTTGTCAAGATAAGCGTCGTCCCACATTATGCTCCAGCTGTCAGGCGTGCCCTCTACCACCTCGGTATTGTAGATAAGCCCTACGTAGCCCGCGGTGTAGGGAACTGCGTACTTGTTGTCGGGGTCAAAAAAGAGGGAGCGGTATTTGTCGTCGACGTACTTGATGTTCGGGATATTAGAGAAGTCAAGCTCCTCGAGCATTCCCTCGTCCTTGAGTCTCTCTATCATATAGTCGGACGGGATAACTACGTCGTAGTTAGCGGCACCCGACTTGAGCTTCGAGTACATAGACTCGTTTGAGTCGAAGGTCTCGTAGTTTACGCGGATACCCGTGAGTGCCTCAAACTCGGCGATAACGTCATACGAGTCCTCGCTTCCGTCAGAGATGTACTCGCCCCAGTTGTAGACGTTGAGCGTAGTGCCCTCAAATTTTGAGTAGTCCATATCGAAGCTGCTGATATCCTCCGCGGATGCCGCGACGGGCAGGCTTGATATAAGGGTTATAAAAACAAGAATAAAGCAACCGATTTTTTTCAATTTCTTTACTTGCTCTCCTTAGGTGAATAAGAATTATTTCGATTTTTTGTTTTTCTTCTCGCTTTTTGAAGAAATAAGGTTCGAAAGTATAAGCAGCACGAGTATCGCTACGAAGATAAGCGTTGAGAGTGCGTACATATCCGGCTTTACCTTTTTCTTTGTCATAGAATAGATAAATATCGGAAGCGTCTCAAAGCCGCTTGTCGTAAAGTGGCTGATTATAAAATCGTCGAGCGAGAGGGTAAACGCCATTATAAATCCGCTGAAAATTCCCGGAAGTATAGCGGGAAGCTCAACCTTGAAAAAGGACTTAAGCGGCGTGCAGCCGAGGTCCATTGCCGCCTCGGGAAGATGCACGTCCATCTGCGAGAATTTCGGCATGACGTTCAGTATTACGTAAGGAATATTAAACGTAACGTGGGAAATAAGAAGCGTCCAGAAGCTGAGATTGCTTGAAAGACCGAGAGAGCGTCCGATAAACACGAAAAGAAGCATCATTGAGATACCCGTTACGATATCGGGGTTCATCATCGGAATATTCGTGACAGAGCTTACAACGCTTTTCGTTGCCTTGTGTCTGAACTTAGATATTCCCGTTGCCGCCGCCGTTCCGATAACCGTTGCGATAGCAGCAGAGGATGTCGCTAATATAAGAGTGTTCTTGAGTGCTTCAAGTGCGCCTGAATTTGAAAACAGCTCCTTGTACCAATAAAGCGAAAATCCTGTAAATACGCCCGTGCTGTTCGTTGAGTTGAACGAAAAGAGGATAAGCACTGCGATAGGCGCGTAAAGGAACACAAACACGAGGGCAGTATATATTTTCGATACCGTTTTCATACTATCACCTCGTCTTCGTCATCGCCGAATTTGTTCATTACCGCCATGCATATAAGTATAAGCACCATAAGCACGAGCGACATTGAAGCTCCGAGATTATAGTTGTTAGCTATCTGGAACTGTCTCTCTATCGTGTCTCCGACAAGGTCGAAGTTACCGCCGCCGAGTTTCTGTGAAATATAGAAGGTACTGATAGACGGAACGAATACCATAGTGATACCCGAGATGATACCCGAAACGGAAAGCGGGAATATGACCTTTGTCATAACTCTTGCGTTGTTGCATCCGAGGTCTCGCGCCGCCTCAAGATAGGAGCGGTCTATCTTCGACATCGAGGAATAAAGCGGAACGACCATATACGGAAGGTAGTTATATACCATACCGAGAATAACAGCCGCCTCGGTGTTTATCATTTTGACGGGATCGATTCCGAGGTATCCGAGAACCGAATTTATAACGCCCGTGTCCTCAAGTATCGTCATCCATGAATACGTGCGGATAAGAAGGTTCATCCACATAGGAAGCATTACGAGCATTATAAGCATCGCCTGCGTGTTTACCTTCATCTGCGAGATGAAGTAAGCAAGCGGATAGGCTATTAAAAAGCATATAAACGTAGCTATTATCGCAAAGCTGACCGAGCGAAGAAATATGCTTACGTAGTTCGGATTTGCAAGCTGAGTTATATTGGATAAGGTAAACGCACCCGAAGTGTCGGTGAATGCGTAATAAATTACAAACACTAAGGGAGCAAGGATGAACAGCACCGCCCATACGATATGCGGAGCTGCCGCAAGCTTTCTCAGTGTATTTGATCTTTTGTTCATTTATTTTACCTCTTGGATAATAAATAAAAATGAAGGTTATCTGTCTGTCTCGTCTGCTTCGTCCGCCTCGTCCGCTTCTTCTTCCGCTTCCTCGGCTATATCGGGGTCGGAGATGGTGTCCATCTCGTCCGAGAAGGAGCTGTAGTCGCCGAACATTCCCGAGAATTTCGATTTCTTCATTATATGTATAGCGTCGGGCTCGATGTAAAGACCGATATTCTCACCCTCGCCGACAAAGTCTGTCGTCTGTATCATCCACTTAAAACCGCCGATATCGACTATTATTTCGTAGTGAACACCCTTGAAGGTAACCGAGCTTACGACACCGCGCAGCATTCCGCGCTCGGCGGGAACTACGTCTACGTCCTCGGGACGAATTACTATATCTACTGCCTCGTTTTTCTCAAAGCCCGAGTCAAGACACTCGAAGATATGTCCATTGAGCTTGACGCGGTAGTCCTCGAGCATTACGCCGTCTACTATGTTTGACTCACCGATAAAGTCTGCAACGAAAGCGTTGACGGGCTCGTTGTAGATGTCCTGCGGTGTGCCTATCTGCTGTATATGTCCTTCAGCCATAACGACGACTGTGTCCGACATCGAAAGAGCTTCTTCCTGGTCGTGCGTTACGTATATAAAGGTGATGCCCGTTTCCTTCTGAATAGCCTTAAGTTCGTTTTGCATGTCCTTGCGGAGCTTAAGGTCGAGAGCACCGAGAGGCTCGTCAAGAAGAAGGACCTTCGGGCGATTTATCAAGGCTCTTGCAATAGCAACGCGCTGCTGCTGACCGCCGGAGAGAAGGGTTACCTTTCTCTTCTGGAAGCCCTCAAGGTGTACCATCTTGAGCATCTCACCTACGCGAGCCTTTATTTCAGCTTCAGGAAGCTTTTTAAGGCGAAGGGCAAAAGCGATATTTTCATATACGTTAAGATGCGGGAAAAGCGCGTAACGCTGGAAAACGGTATTAACGGGACGCTTGTACGCAGGGGTATCCTTGACGCTTTTTGAATCAAAGAGAAGCTCTCCCTCGTCAGGCATTACAAATCCGCCGATTATTCGAAGAGTTGTGGTCTTTCCGCAGCCTGAAGGGCCGAGCAGAGTGACGAATTCCTTGTCGTGAATGACCATGGAAATATTGTCAAGCACCTTTTCTCCGTCGTATTCTTTTGAAATGTTTTTTAGTTCAATAAGCTTGTCCATTACACAAAAGCACCGCCTGTGCGGTATTTCCTTTCACAGATAAACAGATTTTTTTGTCAAAAAAGCCGATTTTTTGACCTTATAATATGTTACGCAGACTATTATATATAATAGTTTTACAAAATGCAATATTTTTTTGAAAAAAACTTTAAATTTCGCGAAAAATTGAAAAAAACCTTGTTTATCCGCATTTTTTTGCGAATAAAATGCAAAATTCTCGCATAATCTCTCGTAATCTCGTTTAATCTCGTTTAATCTCGCGTATTCGCTCTATAGAAGCAAGCAAAAAAACGGCAGAGCAGAAAAAGGAAAAAACACCCTCGCCGAGCATAAAAAATCTGAAAGAAAAAAAGAGAAAAAATATAAAAGAAAAGATAATATTGAGAGCCGTGCAAATAAAGTTTACTATTCCTTCACAAAAGACGAGCGAGAGAGCGCATCTCATAATTCCGTCGCCGTCGGAAAAGGGAACGGGCATCACGTTATATAAAAACAAAAGCGCGTTTATTATGAAAACGTCAAATATAATATCGCTTTGCCACCCTCTGATAACAAGCCACGCGCAGACGGCAAAAAGAAGGTTTACCCATACGCCCGAAAGATATATAAGAAGGCAGGAGGACGCGCCGCCCGATGAAACGCTCGGGCGAAGCCCCGAAAAAGAAAAGTCAAGTATTTTAATCCTTCTGCCGAGAAGCTTTGCACAAATAAGATGTCCCGCCTCGTGAAGAAATGCGAACAAAAGCGTTAAAAGCATTATCCGAGGGGGTGAGCTTATAATATAAAGAGAGAGGCAAAAAAAGAGTGCGGCATACAAAAGCACTCTTGTATGCCGAGCACACCCGCGTTTGCTTTTTTTGTTTGTTTTATGCATAAAGAACCCCAAGATATTCCTTTGGATTTACACGGCGGCCGTCCTTTATTACCTCGAAATGCAAATGCGGTCCCGTCGCTCTTCCCGTGCTTCCGACCTTCGCTATTGCCTCGCCCTTTGATACCTCGTCACCCACTTCGCAAAGAAGCTCGCTTGCGTGTGCGTAGAGAGTTTTCATGCCGTTTCCGTGGTCAACGCATACGTAGTAGCCGTAGCTTGCAGAAAGGGATGCCTTTTCTACTACTCCATCAAGGTAGCAAAGGATATCCTTTCCCTCGTCTGCGGCAATATCAATGCCCGAGTGAAATTCATATTCACTCTCATCATTGTACACCTGCCAAAACGGGTTTTTTCTGAAGGAGTATTCCGAGCTTACTGTGCCGATTACGGGAACAACGCCCGATTTTTCATAATTGATGCCGTTGTATTTTTCGATATACTCTAAAACCCCCAGTCCCTCTCCGTAGCTGAAAACGGGAATCTCTTCCTCACTGTACTCGGGGGAGGGCGCGCCTGCGTTTTCGTTTTTGTTCTCGTTTTGCTCAAACCCGAAGAATACGGCGATGCTTTCGTCGTTGTCTATCTTTTCCTTTATATACTCACTTACCATTGCAACACCGTCAGAGCTGGAAAAGCTTCTTATTCTGTCGCCTGAGGTGATAAGCAAAATAAAGCACAGGCAAAGTCCGCCGAAAAGCCAGAGCCACTGATCATAGATGCCGCCTTGTCTTTCTGCCGAAGAAGAGTGTACGGCATCTTTTACGTTGGGGGAAGCATCAGGTGTGCTTTTTTGTGTGTTTTTGTGCGCTTGGTTGGTTTTTTGGGCTCCTGCACGCGAGTTTGAGAAGTATACGGTTTTTTTCATAGGTAACCTCATATAACAAATATACAACATACGAATATACAAGGTATTTTTATGATGCAAACGATTGTAAAATGCCTCGTTCGATAAAAAAAGCCAAAAATATTTCTCTGTTGACAACGGCTTGTCTGCAAATTTGGTAAAATATAACAAATTTAATGACAAATATTTGTATAACATTTATTTCTGTTAACTATTGCAAAATCTGGGAAAATATGGTAGTATAATAATGTCAAAAAAATAAAAAATATAAAAGCACGGAGACGAAAAATGGATAACAATCAAAAAATACTGGTTTGCGACGAAAACGCAATGCAAAGACACACTCTTATCGACAAATTACATATGGTAGGCTTTAAAAACGTAACTGAGGCTTCAAACGGTGAGGAAGCGCTTCAAAAGATAAGCGATACTCACCCTGATATCGTTATCACTGATATTTGGCTATCCAAGCTTGACGGAATCGGTGTACTTAGTCAGTCGAAGAAGCTCTCCTATCTGCCTGACCTTCCTCCTTCGTTTATTGTTCTTTCTATGATATCTAACCCTGCACTGTTCGTGGAAGCCTCAAACGCAGGTGCTGAGGTGTGTCTTATGAAGCCGTATGACTTTGATAATCTTCTCGGTCATATAACGATGATTGCTAAAAAGAGAAGCTCTGAGCAAGGAGCCTCGTCAAGCTCTGACGATACGCTTCCCGCCGACATTGAGAGCCACGTTACGAAGATAATACATCAGATAGGCGTGCCCGCGCATATAAAGGGATACCAGTATCTTCGCACGGCTATTTTGATGACCGTGCGTGACAGTGATATAATCAACTCCGTGACGAAAGTGCTATATCCGTCTGTTGCAAAGAAATACCAGACAACCACCTCGCGTGTGGAAAGAGCAATAAGACACGCTATCGAGGTCGCGTGGGACAGAGGGGATATAGACACGCTCAATTCCTATTTCGGTTATACGATCCAAAATAATAGAGGAAAGCCCACCAACTCCGAGTTTATTGCAATGATAGCGGATAACCTGAGACTGAAATATAAATTAAATTAACGTGAATTTCAAAAACAAAAGCAGTCGGCACAAATCTTTGTGCCGACTGCTTTTTTCATTACCTATTACCTATTACTTCTTACTTCTTACCTTGATATCGACTCTGCCATGTGGCAAAGTGTCTCTACCTTGGTTCTTACTCTCTCGCACTTTCCCTTCATAAGCTCTATCTCCTCGGGCGAGAACTTGTCAAGCTCTCCTTCCTTGAGCTTGCCCTTGTACATATGGTCAAGTGAAAGGGCGAATTCTATGTCGAGGCTGGTTACTCTGTCGTTTATTTCGCAGATAACGAGGTTAGAGTTTCCTGCAAGAAGCTCTTCAACTGCGCGCACTCCCATACGGGCGCCGAGGAATCTGTCGCGGAAGGTGGGCGTTCCGCCGCGTACTACGTGAGCAAGACGGGCAAATCTTGATTCAATGCCGGTTGCCTCTTCAATTCTCTTTGTAAGATTTTCGCAATAATCTGAGCCGACACCTTCGCTTGCCAAAACAATAAAGTTACGTCTGCCCGCAGCTCTGTGACGGATCATTCGCTCTATTATCTTATCTTCTTCAAAGGGAATTTCGGGAATGAGTATTTCGGTTGCTCCGGTGGCGATACCTGCATAAAGCGCAATATCACCGCAGTCACGTCCCATAACCTCGACCACGTTGCATCTTGCGTGAGATTCGCAGGTGTCACGAAGCCTATCAACCATCTCAACGGTGGTATTAACAGCTGTGTCAAAGCCTATCGTGTAGTCGGTAGACGTTACGTCGTTGTCTATAGTGCCGGGAATAGCAACCGTAGGTATTCCGTGACGGGTAAGATCTATAGCACCTCTGAACGTGCCGTCGCCGCCGATACAAACGATACCGTCTATTTCGTATTTTTTGCAGGTTTCGAGAGCTTTAGCCATACCTTCGGGAGTTTTAAACTCAAGGCATCTGTCACTGTAAAGCATAGTTCCGCCTTCGTTTACAATGTTTGATACGTCGCGCATCGAGAAGACCTTCAGCTCTCCGTCGATAAGTCCGCGGTATCCCTTGTAGATTCCAACCACCTCAACACCGTGGTTTATTGCCGTTCTCGTTACGCTTCTTATTGCGGCATTCATTCCAGGAGCGTCACCGCCCGAGGTAAGAACACCGATGCGTCTGAATTTTTTTGCCATTTTATTTTCCTCTTTATGTTTAGTTAAATTATTTACTGCTTTATTAAAGTGTGTATGATCTGCCCTTGCGTGATATAGTATGCTCTATTATGGTATGAAGCATCAGATTTACACTTTTCTCTCTTATCTCGGACCGTCCTATGTTTCCAAAGCTCGCCTTGATTGCTAAAGAGCCGTTTTTGGATGAATATCCGACGTAAACCGTGCCGACGGGTTTTTCGTCGGTTCCGCCCGTAGGGCCGGCTATGCCCGACACCGATACTGCAATATCCGCGCCGAACTCGTAGCGTGCCCCGCGTGCCATCTCAACTACGGTCTGACCGCTTACGGCACCGTTTTTTTCAAGGGTGCTTGCGTGTACTCCGAGAATATTGTGCTTTGCTGAATTTGCATAGCTTACCACAGATCCTAAAAAGACCTGGGAAGCGCCGCTTACGTCAACCAGCCGTGCGGCGCAAAGACCGCCCGTGCAGGATTCGGCAAGCGCCAGGGTAAGACCTTTTTCCTTCAAAAAGTAGATTGCAGCGTCTTCAAGCGTTTGTATGCTATCATCGGCTATGTGCACAGACAGTGAGCTTTTCATAATAGCGTCAAGCGTTTTGTCGAGTGCTTCTTTGTCGAGAACTGTGATATCGAGATATACGATATGCGATTCACGGCGAAGAGTTATTCCGGTTTTCTCGGGCAGCTCAAGCTCCGCTATTTCTTTTTTTACTTTATCAATGTCCGCACCAAAAAGGCGGACGGTGGCTGTAATGTTGTTTTCGCTTTGATTCATTTTTTGACACTCCTGATACTTCCGTCAGCCGAACTGATTTGTCGGCTCAAATAAACCCATTATATATTATATATTATCGTTTTTAATTTTTCAATAGAATTTGTAAAAAAGTGCAAATAATGACATCAATTATATAATAGTGTGCTATTTTTATTAGCGCCGCTTTGATAATATAATTTACAAGGTTGAAATTTTTATTGAATTGTGATAAAATAAAAAACAGATATACGGTGTATAGCTATTTGCGATTTTAGTTATCTTCTGCACTAATATTATTGCTTTCAAAGGAAAAAATATTTATGGAAAGAAAAACGGCGATTTTTGGTCCTGGCGGAAACAGCGAGCAGTTTTATGCCGATAAAAACAAAAGCACACTCCAGGCACCCGCGTGGGTGGCTCGCATAGGTCTTGATGCGTACGAATACGAGGCGGGAAACGGGCTTCGAAGCTCTCCCGACACTCTTGCAGAGATAGGCAGAGCGGCTCGTGAGGCAGGGATATCCATGTCCTTTCACACACCGTATTTTATCTCGCTCTCGGGTGTTGAGACGGAAAAACGTCTTAAAAGCATAGTTTATATAAAAGAAAGCTTGGCGGCGGCGGAGCTGCTCGGGGCGCATACTATCGTTATACATACGGGAAGCGCCGCTAAAATTACACGCGAGGAAGCAATGGCGCTGGCATCCGACACGCTTCTTCACACCCTTGACGAGATATGGGACACTCCAGTAAAGCTTGGGCTTGAGACTATGGGTAAGATAAATCAGCTCGGCACGCTTGAAGAGGTGATAACACTTTGCAAGCTGTCGGACAGGTTCGTTCCCGTTGTGGATTTCGGGCACATGCACGCAAGAGAGCTTGGTGAGCGCTTTACGGGCGAGGATGCATACAGATACGTGTTCGAGCGCATAGGTGAGGAGCTCGGAGAGGACAGGGCAAAGTATCTGCACTGCCATTTTTCGAGAATCGAGCATACGAAATCGGGCGAGAAGAAGCATTTGTGTTTCTCTGACTCCGCACCCTTCGGTCCTGATTACAGACCGCTTATGGAGGTTATCGCAAAATACGGATACTGTCCGAGCATTATATCCGAATCCGCAGGCACGCAGAGCGAGGATTCGCTTGAAATGAAGAATTACTATCTTGAAAGGCTCTCGGTGAGAGGTAAATAAAATGGCGAACAGATTAAACAGACTTCGCTCGGCTATGACAGAGCGGGGAATTGACGCGGTGCTCGTCAGCTGTGAGGTAAATCAGAGCTGGGTAAGCAATTTTGATTTTACCGACGGCTATATTCTCGTATGCCCCGAGCGAGCGTATCTTATAACCGACCCGCGATATATAGAGGCGGCAAAAAAAGAGACCGACGGGGATTTTGAGTGTGTATGCGGCACGCACAATCTTTCGGAAATGCTAAGCTCTTATCTTTCGGACAACTCCGCAAAAGTACTCGGAATAGAGGATAAGGAGCTATCCCTTTATGATGCGGAGACTCTTAAGGGGGCGGTTTCTGGAGTGAAGGTGGTAGGGCTTGGCGACACCTTTGACGATCTTCGTGCGCAAAAGGACGACGATGAGATAGAAAAAATCATAGAGGCGCAGAGGCTGACCGACCTCGCTTTTTCACATATTCTCGGGTATATCAAAGAAGGCGTTACCGAGATAGATATTGCAATAGAGCTTGAGTTTTTTATGCGTAGAATGGGGGCAAGCGCACGTTCCTTTGACTTTATCGTAGCAAGCGGCACGGCATCCTCCATGCCTCACGCAGAGCCAAGGAACGTTCCTGTTCAGCGGGGCTTACTTACGCTTGATTTCGGATGCGTGTATGGCGGATATTGCTCGGATATGACGAGAACTATTGTAGTTGGCAAGGCAGACGAGCGCCAGAGGCACATCTATAACACGGTGCTCGAGGCACAGCGCGCGGCTATATCTTATATAACCGAGGGTGTTCTTTGCAGTGATGCCGATAAGGCGGCAAGAGATATTACCGAGCGCGAGTATGCGGGACTGTTCTCTCATTCTCTTGGACACGGAGTTGGCAGACGTATTCACGAAAGTCCGAGACTTTCTCCGAAAGCTGTCGGCACGAGGCTCGCTTGCGGGAACGTCGTGACCGTAGAGCCCGGAATTTATATAGAGGGCGAGTGCGGATGCAGAATAGAGGATATGCTCGTTATACGCGACGGATATGCACTTGATATCACTAATAGCCCTAAAGAGCTGATAGAAATATAGAAAAAAGTATAATTTAGCGCAAAAAATCAAAATATCTTTGAAAAACATCTTGAAATATGCGCGAAAATATTGTAAAATAATCTTAATGTTTATTATGCAAAGCTGTACAACGGCGGCTGTACGGCTCCAAGGACAAAAAATCGAGCCGCTGAGAAAATAGGTGCAATTATGGTAGTAGCCGGAGATTTCAAAAACGGTATAACTTTTGAGCAGGAGGGAAACGTCCTTCAGGTTATCGAGTTCCAGCACGTTAAGCCCGGTAAAGGTGCTGCTTTCGTCAGAACCAAGCTCAGAAACGTAATCACGGGCGCTGTAATAGAAAGAACTTACAGCCCTACAGACAAGTTCGAGAACGCTTACGTAGAGAGAAAGGAAATGCAGTATCTCTACAATGACGGCGAGCTTTACTACTTTATGGATATGGAGTCCTACGAGCAGGTTCCGCTTAACGCAGACAAGCTTCCCGACAGCTTCAAGTTCGTAAAGGAAGAGATGATGTGCAAGCTCGTTTCCTACAAGGGCAACGTATTTGCAGTTGAGCCTCCCAACTTCGTTGAGCTCAAGGTTGAGAAGACCGACCCCGGTTTTGCAGGAAATACTGCAACCAATACTCTTAAGCCCGCTACTCTTGAGACGGGTGCAGAGATAAAGGTTCCGCTCTTTATCGAAGAGGGCGAGGTACTTAAGATAGACACAAGAACCGGCGAATACATCGGCCGTGCGTAATGTGTATAACTGAAAGGAGAATAACAATGACTGTTTGTGAAAAGGTTGCTTATATTAAGGGACTTTGCGAGGGACTTGACATTGATGAGTCTAAGGCTGAGGGCAAGGTTCTCTTAAAGATCATTGACCTTCTTGAAGATATGGCAAACGACCTTGAGGACGTTGCCGCACAGGTTGAAGAGACCTACGAGTACTGCGAGGAGCTTGACGAGGACCTCGGTCTTGTTGAGGCTGACCTTTACGACGAGGACGACTGCGACTGCGACTGCGACTGCGACTGCTGCGATTGCGATGATGACGATTGCTTTGAGATCGAGTGCCCCGCATGCGGAAGAAACGTTCTCATTGACGCTGACACGGATCCTTCAGAGGTAGTATGCCCCGCCTGCGGCGAAGAGTTCGACTGCACTTGCGACTGCTGCTGCGAGGAAGATTGCGAAGACTGCCCCTGCGACGAGGAATAATTGAGTTTTAATAAAAAGAAGCAGAGAGCTGAGGCTCTCTGCTTTTTTTATATCATTTTTTTCGAGGCTTCGACTTGAATTCGTCATAAATTGCACAGTAGCTCTCGTGGCGCGAGCGGGATATCTCGCCTCGCTCGACCGCTTCGACTATTTTGCAGCCTTCTTCTTTTTTGTGCGTGCATTTTGTGTATTTGCACTCGCCTATGTAGTCGTAAAACTCAGAGAAGCAGGCGGCTAAATTCTCAAGCTCAAAAAAGTCGAAGTGAACGAAATCAATAAGCCCAAAGCCCGGCGTGTCTGCAAGAAGCGCCGTGCCTTCTCCTGCCTTTACAGAGAAAAGCTCAACGTGTCGCGTCGTGTGCCTGCCCCGCTCTATTTTACGGCTGATGTCGCTCGTTTTCAGCAGCAGGTCGGGGAAGAGAAGGTTGATACAGGTAGACTTTCCTACGCCCGAAGCACCCGCAAATGCGGCGCATTTGCCCGGTAGCAGCTTCGTTGCGTACTCAACGAATTCCTCTGCACCCTCGCCGCTGACAGAGCTGAGCGAAAATGCGGCATACCCCGCTTTTTTGTAAATATCTCTGTATGCGTCAGCTTTCTCGCGGTCTATATCGTTTTTCGTTACCACTATAACGGGTATAATTGAGTTGTGCTCGCATATCGCGCACATTTTGTCTATATTAAGAAGTGACGGCTCGGGCTTCGTTGCCGCAAAGGTTATAAACATAACGTCTATATTAGAGAGCGGCGGGCGTATAAGACAGTTTTTGCGCTCGTCTATGCTCTCAATAAACTCGCCTTCATTCTCCGAGCGCACGGATACGAAATCTCCGACGGTAGGCGTCATATCCTTGTGTCTGAAAACACCTCGCGCGCGGCACTGTATTATGTCTCCGCTATCTGTGCGTATATCGTAGAGTCCCCCGAGCCCTTTTATAATTCTTCCGTGTTTAGTCTGACTCATCATTTACCTTTAAGTATTATCTTCGGGCGTATCGGTAGGCGTATCGGTAGGTGTGTCTGTGGGAGTATCAGGTTCGTCTGCCGCAGGGCCTGAGCTTACGTAGAGGGTGACTGTTGCGCCTTTCTTTATCTTCGATTTCGGCTCAGGATCCGTATAGCACACGATTCCTGCGGGAATCTCATCGTCGCTTATATATTCCTCTACTATATCAAGGTCAAGATTGTAAGACTCAAGCTTAGCCTTTGCCGCTTCTACGGCAAGATTGGATACGTCTATCATATACATCTCGTCACCTGTAACCGGTCCTTCAATACCGCCGCTTATGACGAGATCTATCGGCGTAATTCCTGCCGCTACCTTCTCGCCTACCTGTATGGACTGCTCGATAACGAGTCCCTTTTCTATTTCGATAGACTGAACGTAGGTTACTTTACCAAGAGTAAGATTAGCATCGGTGAGCATTCTGTATGCTTCCTCTTCGGTACGGTTTTTGTGCTGTGAATCATATACGAGGTTAGGCATAGTCACGTAGCTTATTTGCGGTCCGTCAGAGACTATGAGCGTCACGGTGTCGCCCTTGTTAATAATAGTATTCGGGGCGGGGTCGGTGGTTATTATATAGCCTAGATCTACCACGTCGTCATAGCGTTTGATCTGCTTTATCTTAAGCTCAAAGTTCATATTCGTTATTTTCGTTATTGCCTCGTTAAGAGTGTGGTAACGAAGGTCTATCATAGGTGTCTGCTCCTGACCGAGCGAAATTGTAAGAGTGATTTGTGAAGCGCCTATTTTCTTTATGATTCCGGGGTCGACAGACTGTTCAAGAATAAAGCCGCTGTCGTATTCCTCTGAGTGCTTATATTCAATATTTACTTTAGAGAACAGCTCCTTCAGCTTTGCTTCGATTTCCTCGGTGTAGTAAGCCGAGACGTAGTTGTCTACCTCAAACTCGTTTTTATCCTTCTGGGGATTGACGAAAAATACGTTTATCATATAGATAGCGGCAACTATGATAGCTATGGCAAACGCAGAAGCCGCCCCCAAAATTACGGGGAACATGGCAGTTCCGCCGTGCTCCTTGGTTTTTGGCTTGCTTTGCTTAATGCGGAGAGTACGCACGGGATTTCTCTTAAGCTTGAGAACGAGCGAGAGCATCTCGCCTGCGGTCTGGAATCTTTCGGAGGGGGAGCGTTTCATAGCTTTAACTATAAGCTGCTCAAGTCCTTCGGGAATCGTGCGGTCTATCTCACGCGGGGGGATGGGGTCTTCCTTTATGTGCATAAGAGCTATCGAAACGGAATTGTCTCCGTCATAGGGAAGGGTACCCGTCGTCATTTCGTAGAGAAGAGCTCCGAGAGAGTAAATATCCGTACGGCTGTCTACTTTCTTACCCGACGCTTGCTCAGGGCTGATATAGTATACCGTACCTATGGCCTTGTCTTCCATAGTGACGGTCTCTGCACTCGGAAGCTTTGCTATACCGAAGTCGGTCACCTTTATCTGACCGTTTCGCATAAGCATAATATTCTGAGGCTTTATATCTCTGTGAATTACACCTTTAGAGTGGGCGTGCTCAAGCGCGCGCAGTATCTGCTCGGCACAGCTGATTATCTCCATTGTGTCGAGCTTTTCTTTTTTCTTCATGTATTCCTTGAGTGTGATTCCGTCAAGGAATTCCATAACGAAATACTTAAGTGCTCCGTCAACGCTTACGTCGTATATGTTTACTATATTGTCGTGCTCAAGCAGGACGACCGCCTTCGATTCGTTTTCAAAGCGCTTGACGTTGGTCGGATCCTTTGCCATATCCTCTCTGAGCATTTTTACCGCAACTGTTCTTCCGTAGACCGTGTCGGTTGCCTTGAATACTACTGCCATTCCGCCAAGTCCGACTACGTCTTCTATGCGGTATCTGTTGTCAAATATCTGTCCTATATATTTCTTATAAGTTTCCATATTTCCTCCGATACTTTACACAGTTTGCGGGAAATTGCCTGCTACAACGGCTGTAATGTTATCCGTGCCGCCGCGACCGTTTGCGGCAGATATAAGCTTCTCTACACAGTCGGAAGCGGATGCAGACTCAGAGAATATCGCCCGTATCTCTTCGTTGCCAACGAGGTTTGAAAGACCGTCAGAGCACAGAAGCACTCCTGCCGAGTCGAGCGCTTGAACGAAGGTGTCCACCTCAAGATTCTCTGACGTGCCGACCGCTCTTGTAATTATGTTTTTGTTCACGTTGTCCTTTGCCTCTTCCTCGGTTATCTCTCCGATATCAACGAGGTACTGAACGTAGGAATGGTCGTGGGATATCTGCTTTATCTTATCCTTCCATACGAGGTAGATTCGGCTGTCACCTACGTTTACAGCGTACACGTTGTCTCCGTTTATCAGCACGGCTGCAAGTGTAGTTCCCATGCCGAGAAGCTCGGGGGCTTGCTTTGCCGTGTCAAAGATGGCGGTGTTTGCCAGCTGCGCTCCTTTTGAGAGGATATTATATATTTGCGTTCTCGTAGCATCGACAAGGCCTGTATCCGAGTTGACCTTAGATATAAACGTGTCACAAACTATCTGGGAAAACTTCTCACGTGCAAGACTGCTTGCAGTCTCGCCGCCTGCGTGTCCGCCCATACCGTCGAATACGGCAAGCAGGACTGCATCCTCACCCAGCTTGTGTACGCAATAGCTGTCTTGATTCGTCTGCCTTTTCTTTCCAATATCAGTATTGCCGAAAAAATCCATAAGTTATACCTCTTTTCCGTGACTGCGTCTGAGCTGACCGCAGGCAGCGTCTATGTCCGTGCCGAGCCTTCTTCTTATCGTTGCGTTTATTTTCTCTTTGATAAGCGTTTCTTTAAAAAGCTCAGCACCCTTTGCGGATGGCGCACCGTAGCCTCTTTCGGTTACGGGATTTACTAGTATCAGGTTTACGTGAACGGGCTCGTTTGAGTCCCCGAAATACCTTTTTATAAGTGAAGCAAGCTCAAGTGCCGTTTCTCTGTTGTCGTTTTCTCCTGCGATGAGCGTATACTCAAAGCTGACTCGCCTTCCGCTTACCTTGAAATAATGTACGCACGCACGCATAAGACTGTCGATATTGTATTTGCGGTTTACAGGCATAAGAGAGCTTCGCATTTCGTCGTTTGAAGCGTGAAGCGATATCGAAAGCGTTACGGGGAGCTTTTCCTCTGCAAATTTATATATATTCGGAACGATACCGCACGTCGAAAGAGATACGTGTCTCATTCCGATGTTAACTCCATCCTCTTCGCGCAAAAGATGCAGAAATTTCACTACGTTGTCGTAGTTATCAAGCGGCTCTCCAATTCCCATCATAACGACGTTTGAAATCCTCTCGCGAAGGTCATTTTGCGCGGCAAGAATCTGACCGAGCATCTCGGACGGGTAGAGGTCTCTCACCTTTCCGTCAATGGTTGATGCACAGAAACGGCAGCCCATAAGGCATCCTACCTGAGAGGATATGCACAGGGTGTTTCCGTGCTTGTATTTCATAAATACCGACTCAATAAATTCTCCGTCGTAAAGACGAAAGAGGAATTTCACCGTGCCGTCCTTTGCCGACACTTGCTTTCGCTCGACCGTGGGCAACCTGTCCACCGTGCATTCCGAGAGCTGTTCTCTGAGCTTTAGCGGAAGGGTGGTTATCTCAAATAGCCTTTTTCCGTTGTGTATTCCCGAAAATATCTGCTTTGCTCGGTATGCGGGAAGTCCAAACTCCGCTACAAAGTCTGACGTTTCTTCGGGGGTACACGAGAGAAGGTCGGTTTTTTGTTCTTTTAAGTTTGACATTTTTTATCCTTTGCTTTTTTGCAGCTTTGCTATAAAAAATCCGTCCGTTTTATGTATATGGGGCATAAGCGTAAGCATTCCTTCGCTTTTTACGTCGGGCGTGTGTTCGCTTTTGCTTATTATCTCAAACGGTACGAGGGAAAAATCGGGGTGGGATTTGAGAAAAGCTTCAACCACCTCCTCGTTTTCCTCACGGCGCAGGGTGCATGTAGAATATACGAGCACTCCGCCGTCCTTCAGATATTTTGCGCTTTGGTTGAGAATTTCGAGTCCCAGCGGTGCGAGAGCCTCAACGTCCTCCTTGCGTTTGTATCTTATGTCAGGCTTTTTCGCCATAACTCCGAAGCCCGAGCAAGGCACGTCGCATATAACGCGGTCGGCTGTGCCAAATAGCTTTTCGTTTGGATTTCTGCCGTCTCGCGCCTCGCACTCAATTATCGTGATGCCGAGCCTGTCGGCACTTTTCTTAACAAGCGAGAGCTTGTTTTCGTGCAGGTCGAAGGAAGATACCTTTCCTTTGTTTTGCATTTCTATTGCCGCGCCGAAGCTCTTTGAACCCGGGCATGAGCAGGTGTCGATAACAGTTTCGTCGGGCTTGGGAGAGAGGACCTCGATACATATCTGCGAAGCCTCGTCCTGTACGAAAAACTCGCCGCTATCAAAGCCCGGCAGCTCGGTTATCTTCGCTCCCCCTGAGAGCTTTAAGCCTGCAGAGCTGTAGCTTGTTTCTTTGCTAATCGTGCCCGCTTTTGCAAGAGCATTGCAAAAAGCTTCTTTTGTGGTTTTCAGAGTGTTTACGCGAAGAGTTGCCGACGGTGCTTCCGAAGAGAAAGCAGACAGTATACCCTCTGCATTCTCAAAACCGTAGTCGGACACAAGAGAATCGCATATCCACTCGGGAACCGAATAGGTAATCGAGAGATAGCTTATAGGTTCTTTTTCTTTGTTGGGGAAGATTACGCGGCTTGCCCCTTCTCGAAGGTAATTGCGCAATATAGCATTTACGAATGAACGCTCCCCTTTGCTTTGGCACATTCCGACCGTTTCATTTACGGCGGCGTGCGAGGGTATCTTATCAAGATAGATAAGCTGGTACAGCCCGAGCCTGAGTATACAAAGCACGCGCGGCTCTATATGCTTCGTTCCTTTGGTAGCCATACAGGAAATAATGTGGTCGAGCGTAATTTTGCGCTCGGTTACTCCGTATACGAGCGAGGTAAAAAGTGCGGTGTCAGCTTCTGACATATCTGTACTTTTTATGCTTATATCGGATGCAAGATTTATGTATTTTCCCTGCCGCTCCGCGCTCATCAAGGTCTTGAGCGCGAGCAGACGGGGGTTAGTCGTTTTTTCTTTCATAATTATCTGTCGCTTCTTCTTCCGAAAATGATTATCAGTCGAAGCAGCTGCATAAGAGAAACGGCAAGCGAGGCTACGTATGTCATTGCCGCCGCCGTTAGCACCTTGCGGGAAGCCGTAAGCTCGTCGTCGTACATTCTTCCGCTTTCTCTGAGTGCCGCCATAGCTCTTTTGCTTGCGTCAAACTCAACGGGAAGCGTTACTAACTGAAACAGGGTGGAAAGTGCGAAAAACGCAATTCCGAGATTCACGAGCGGCTGAAAAGACACGAGAAAGCCTATAAGAATAAGTGGCATAGTCAGCATAGAGCCGATGTTCGTTATCGGGATTATCGCCGAGCGTATCTTTATCGGTGCGTAGGCGCGTGCGTGCTGTACTGCGTGTCCTGCCTCGTGCGCCGCTACTCCGACTGCTGCAGGCGAGGTGGAAGCGTAGGTTGAGTCTGAAAGACGAATTACCTTGCTTCTCGGGTCGTAGTGGTCTGTAAGATTTCCCGAGATTCTCTCTATTCTGACGTCGCTGAGCCCGTTTCTGTCAAGTATCATCCGGGCACTGTCATAGCCCGAGATGTTCGAGCGAGTTCTTTCCTTTGCATATTTATTAAATGTCGAGTTGACCTTTGTCGAGGCTATAAGCGCAAATATTATAGCCGGCATCACAAGGACGAGATACGTCCAGTCTATTCCGTAATAGAAAAACATAAAGTAACCTCCCAAGGCAGTCAGCTGCCTTGATTTTATAAAACTTTTACGCGAGCACGTCTCCCTCTTTTATCCTTCTGCCTCGGATAAAATCAGCCGAAGACATCCTGCCCTTTCCTTCGGGCAGAACGGATATAATATCAATCGCACCGTCGCCGCACGCGACCGATATTACACCGCCGTCAAGCGATATTACCTCGCCGTTTGCGTGTGCGCCCTTTGATTTGTCCGATGCTTTTGCCTTCACTATCTTCAAAAGTGTGCCGTCGGGCATGTGAGTGAACGCAAGGGGGAAGGGGGACATTCCGCGTATTTTGTTGTGAAGAGCAAGCGTGCCCTCCGAGAAATCAAGCAAGCATTCCTCTTTCGTTATCTTCTCGGCGTAGCTTGAGAGTGAGTCGTCCTGTGCTTCGCGCACGAGCGTACCCTCTGCCGCCATTTCGAGCACCTCGCATATCGCATCACCGCCGAGTGCGGCAAGTGCATCGTGAACTGCTTCGAAATCATCGTCCGAGGCGATGTCGTACTCCTTTTTCAGAAGCATGTCGCCCGTGTCTATTCCTTCTGCCATATACTGAACGGTAACGCCCGTTTTGTCTTTTCCGTCAATTATTGCTCTTTGCATAGGTGCTGCTCCTCTGTATTCGGGAAGCAGAGAGCCGTGAACGTTAAAGCATCCGTGCTTTGGATAGTCAAGCACGTATTTAGGCAGTATTTTACCGTAAGCTACGACGACGATGGCCTCCGGCTTTAGTTCTTCAAGCACACGGAGGAATGCGCCGTCGCGCAAGGTGACGGGGGTATACACGGGTATGCCTTTTTCCTCCGCCGCAACCTTCACGGGTGTCGGGGTGAGCTTTTTTCCTCTGCCCTTGGGCTTGTCGGGTACGGATACTACACCGAGAATCTCGTGTCCCGCGCGACAAAGCGCCTCAAAGGATACCACCGCAAAATCGGGTGAGCCCATAAAAAGTATTTTCATCTGTCAAACTCCAATAATCTGTGAGGTGTTCTGTCTCTATGCTTCTTCAAGCTCCTCGGGTGAGAGCATACGAAGCGCGTGGTCGGTAAAGAGAATTCCGTCGAGGTGGTCTGTTTCGTGACATATAGCGCGGGCAAGAAGGTCGGTGCCCGTAAGCTCAAAGCTCTTTCCGTGTCGGTCAACAGCTCTGACCGTGACCTTCTCGGGTCTGTCGGTGATACCGTATTTTCCGGGAACTGAAAGGCATCCCTCAATTTCCTGCTGGTTGCCTTCTCTTTTTATTATCTGCGGATTTATAAGCTCGTATACCGTGCCTTCCTCCACTTCAATTACGACTATACGGCGCAGTATTCCTACCTGAACAGCCGCGAGACCGCATCCGTTTGCCGCACGCATTGTCTCTGTCATATCGTCAAGCAGGGTTATGATCTTCGGTGTTATTTGCTCGACCGGGCGGCTCTTTTTGTGAAGAAGTGGGTCGCCGTCCTTTACTATGTTTAGCTTTGCCATATTTTTCTCCTGAATTTATATGTAACTGATCGTTCGTTTTTATACGGAATTGGGGTTAAAGTCTATTGACAGAGAAACTCCGCTTCCTCCCGTAAATTCCATGAGAAGACTTGAGAACAAGGCTCTCGTGCTTCTTTGAAGCTTAGTTTTTATCACCATGCGCATACGGTATTTTTCGTTTAGCTTGTATACGGGTGCTTCAAACGGGCCATACGCTATCATAGGTATGTCGCGTGAGAGCTTATCTGCGTGTGATTTGAAGCTCTCTGACAGAGTGAGCGCCAGCCTTTGTGCATCGGCTTCGGTGTCTGCGGTAAGCGTCATAAGAACGATATCGCAAAACGGCGGCCAGATAAAGCTGCGGCGTATCTCTATTTCCTTTTCATAGAACGCCTCATAATCTCCCTGTCTGCATAGCTCTATTATCTCGCTGTCGGGCTTGAAGGTCTGAATCAGACTCATGCCCTTTTTAGATGCTCTGCCTGCTCTGCCAACGACCTGTGTTATAAGCGAGAAGGTGCGTTCACTCGCACGGTAATCGTCGCTTGAAAGAGATGCGTCGGCACACATAACTCCGACGAGGGTTACGTCGGGGAAGTCGTGTCCCTTTGCTACCATCTGAGTTCCGATAAGCACGTCTGCGCGCTTGTCTCTGAATGACGAGAGCATCTCACTGTATGCAGATTTCGTGCTTGCCGTATCCGCATCCATGCGCATTATTTTTGCATCAGGTACAAAAAGCGATATCTCCTCTGCCGCCTTTTGTGTTCCCACGCCCATTCGCATAAGCTTCTCGGAATTGCAGTAAGGGCATAGTTTCGGAACTGGGGCGGTATATCCGCACCAATGACAGCGAAGGGTATCCTCACCGTTTGAGTTTCTGTGCGCGGTAAGAGAAACACTGCAATGCGGACATTCTATGACCTCTCCGCACTCGCGGCAGTTTATAAAGTTATTGTATCCGCGTCGGTTTAAAAATATTATCGACTGCTCGCCGCGCCCGCGTGCTGTATTTATCTCCGAGATAAGCTCGCGGGAAAGCGGGGATATATGAGATGCTTTAAGCTCTCGGCGCATATCGCAGAGCTTGACCTCGGGCAAGGTTGCGTGACCGTATCTGTGGCGCAGACACACAAGCGAGTATACTCCGCTCTTTGCTTTGTAGAAGGATTCTACCGACGGCGTTGCCGAGCAAAGAAGCATAAGCGAGTCCGTGTGCGCGCATCTGAAACGCGCAATGTCACGCGCGTGGTATTTCGGGTCAGCGTCAGACTTGTAGGTATGCTCCTGCTCCTCGTCTATGATTATCATGCCGAGGTTCGAAAGCGGGGCAAAAACGGCGCTTCTCGTGCCTATGACAACGTCAACCGTGCCGTCCTTTATCCTTTTGTATGCATCTATCTTCTCTCCTGCCGAGAGGGCAGAGTGAAGCACCGCTACACGCTCTCCGTAAAACGAGCAGAAAAGCCCGACCGTCTGAGGTGTGAGCGATATTTCCGGAACGAGTACTATAACGCTTCGCCCGTCGCGCGTTACCTCGTCTATCATAGATTTCATAACGCGTGTCTTGCCCGAGCCCGTTACTCCAAAGAGAAGCGCCGCGTGAGCGCCCTTTTTGTGATAAAGCTCGGAAAGCGACAAAAACGCCTCTCTTTGCTCATCACTGAGTATGTTTTTCTTTTCGCTGTCTACTTTTATGTCCTTATAGGGATTGCGAAGCTCCTCTTCCTTTTCAAGAGTAAGAAGACCTTTTTCAGCAAGAGACTTTACCTGAGCCTGACTTGCTTCTGTTGCGTTGCATATTTCGTCAAGTCCGCATCTTCCGTGCGCTATTATGTATGAAAGTATCTCGCGTTGCTTTTGCGAGCGCAGTCTGACGGGTGCCGTCGGGTCTCCCTCGGCAATATCCCGTGCCGCATCCTTGCCTATGCAAAGAGAAAAATAGCTCTTGTATACGGTGTTTGTATTTTCCTTTACCGTATACTCACGCTTTACAGCACCCTTGCGCAAAAGCTTCGTGAGCGCGCCCTCTGCGTCCTCTCCAAGCTCTGAGTAGAGCTTTTTTGTGCTGACACAGGGGTGCCCTGATACGTATTCAAAAACTGCAGCCTCAGTCTCGGAAAGGGTACTTTCGTCAAAGCCCTCAAGGACGGAAAGCGTCTGCTCGCTTTTTGTAAGCACCGCCGACGGAATCATACACCGCACCGCCTCCCCTATCGTGCAGAGAGTGTGCTCTTTCATGAAAAAGCACAGCTCTATCAGCTCCTCCGAGAGAGAAAAACGTCTGTCGCATACGCTCATCACGGGTTTAACTCTTGAGTAACTGCACTCGTCCTTTATTTCGGTAACGAGAGCGAAGGTGCGCTTGTTCGACATCCCGAACGGAACGCTGACAATGCTTCCTATCTCAACTTCACCCTCAAACTGCTCCGGAACGTAGTAGTCGTATGGGTGGTCTATATGGTAGGGGGCAGAGAGAACGTATGCCGATATATAGCGCGGCATTATTCTGCGGCTTCTGCTTCTTCAGCTTCAGCCTCAGCTTCTTTCATGATTACAAATTCACCGTCGTAAATACGGCGTACAGCGCTCGTTACCGCGCGCTCGTCGGAAAGCTCGTCCTTGAGAAGCGCTGCGAGGCTCTTGTCGGTTTCCTTGTTTGCGATAAGCTTTTCTGCGATAGCACGCTTTTCACAGTATTCGTCTGTGAGAATTCTTGCGCATTTTGCGGTAGCTAAAACTACCTCGTATCTGTTAAGTCCGTTGCTTGTAAGCTCTTCGATTGAAGGTTTAATCATGGTTTTTCTCCTCTTTTTATGTTAGTAAATTTTATTATTTTTCTTTTTTGCTTATTCAAAGTACACGTCAACCGTGCTGTGTCTGTCCTCTACGCTGTCGGTGCGGTCAGCGGCGATATATTCAAACGCCTCTGCAACCTTGTCAGCCGCCCCATCCTCGTTTAAAAGAACGTAGTCGTATTTGTTTGCAAACTTAAGCTCCTCGCGCGTACGGGTCAGTCTCTTTTGTATAGATTCCTCACTGTCGCGCCCCCTTGTTCTCAGGCGGTATTCCTGTATCTTTGCCGACGGGGGAAGTATCATTACGAGTACAGCCTCGGGATACGCCTGCTTTATCTGCATAGCGCCGTCAACCTCTATCTCAAGCAAAAGGTGCTTGCCGCTTTCAAGTATTTTGAGCGCGGGGGCTTTGGGCGTGCCGTAGTAGTTGCCGCAGTATTCGGTGTATTCAAGCACCTCGCCTGCCGCTATCTTTTCTTCAAACTGCTCGCGCGTTACATAGTAGTAATTTACTCCCTCAGCCTCTCCCGCAAGCATGGGGCGGGAAGTAAGCGATACCGAGAGGGCGTAATCTCCGCTTTTTTCGGTCAGAAGATTCATGACCGTGCCCTTGCCGCTTCCGGCAGGACCGCTTATGACGAACAGCTTTCCGCGTTTTTTATCAGCCATCAGTCTTCGTCCTCCTCACCGTCAAAGTCGAGCGTGTCGTCGAGTCTGTTAGAGATAGTTTCAGACTGTACGGACGAAAGAATAACGTGGTCGGAATCGGTGATTATAACGGCTCTCGTGCGTCTGCCGCAGGAAACGTCTATCACACGTCCGCTGTCCTTTGCATCCTGTATAAGTCTCTTTATCGGTGCAGAGTCGGGACTGACTATACACACTACTCTCTCCGAAGCTATCATATTACCGTAGCCTGCGTTAATAAATTTCATAACGGAATCTCCTTTGTGTCTGTGCCTTATTCTATGTTCTGTATCTGCTCGCGTACCTTTTCTATCTCGCACTTGACGTCAACCACGATGCGCGCCGTCTCTGCGTTGTTGCACTTTGAGCCTATCGTGTTTATCTCGCGGTTGATCTCCTGCAAAAGAAAATCAATGTTTCTGCCGACAGCAGTATTCTTTGAAAGTATCTCTTCAAAGGTCTCAAAGTGTGAGCGAAGGCGCACAAGCTCCTCGTCAACGGCTATCTTGTCGGCAAATATCGCACATTCGGTAAGAAGTCTCTGCTCGTCTACCGTGATATTGTTGTCAGAGACGATTTTTCTTATTCTCTCGCAGAGCTTATCGTATTTTGCATTGGTATCAGCAAGGGAAAGAGCGTCAATGCCGCTTGTAAGCTCCTTTATGTTTTGGATTTTGGCTCTGATATCCCCCTCAATCCTTGCACCTTCGTTTGCTCTTGCAAGAAGGAACGCGTCTATTGCCTCGTCAAGCGGTATCTTTACAAGCTCCCACGTGCCGTCTGCATCGCATTCGCTTTTCTTGATGTTGAAAAGCTCTCTGTTCTCGGCAACCTTCATCGTAGTGATGTCGTCGGTAAGCCCGTGAGTCTCACAAAGATGGCGAAGTGCCGCGATATACGCCTTTGCGTATGCGTCGTCTATCGCAATTTCTTCAATATCCGAGGAAAAGACGTCGATGCCGAGGTAAACCTCAACCTTTCCTCTTACGATTCCGCGCTCTCCTATATGAGTACGTATTTTATCCTCAAGGAAGGTGTACTGTCTCGGCAGCTTGATGGTTAGATCGAGAAATTTGGAATTTACGCTTTTGATTTCAACTGTAAAGTCACGTTGCTCGGTCGAATATTTCGCCCTGCCGTAAGCGGTCATACTTTTAATCATAATAAAGCTCCTATTACCGTATATGTCTGTTAGATAAACATAATTATAGATTATAATATTATATACCATAAAAAAGAATAAGTCAAGAAAAAACCGCATAAAAAAGCGGAATTACAGCCAAAGAAAGCGGTAATTCCGTGATTTTTATGAAATTTCAGTTTTGTTTTAAAGCTTAAATTTAATTTTATGCCGCCAGACTCTGATATAAGCGGAGATTATTCTCGTCAGCGCGATATCGTAAACAACGAACACTACGGCACCGAGTGCAATAAGCAAAGGGGTAAGCGTGTCGGTCAATTCTTCTGCCCCGACGATAGAAACGCTGATATAGGTTATAAGCCCGAAGGAAGCCGAAAAGGAGAGAATCTTCAAAAACCAAGCAAGTGCCGTGCGCAGTCTTTCATAGACGTTTTTTACAATCGGATACCAGCCAAAAAACAAAGAGAAATATATGGCGGGAAGCTTGTTCGGCAAAAGGAATACTGATAGTGCGGAGGAAACCGCCCATATAAGCCAAGGGTACGCTCCACCAAGCTCTATTACTGCAAAAATGACGATAAATGAGGCAAGTGCAGCAGCACTTAAGTCCATGACGTCGATAAATGAGCCGACGAGCAACAATACCACGCTCAATGCACAGAGCATAGAGGCTGCGGTCAGTTTTTTCGTGCTTTTTTTCATTCTCAAACCTCTGAAATCAAGTTTGGTAAATCGTTTTTTACAATGAGTATAATTATTAAAATATACTTAACAGCAACGGATAAGGTCGCCGCCGCAGCACTCGCAAAGGCAGTCTGCGCAAAGAAGGGAGGAGCACACGTCACAACCGCTGCAGCTGTCAGCTTGAGACGTGCGGTATCCGCCGCCGTATGCGTTTGCGTTCCTTGAGAGGTTATACTTGAACTGTCTGTATTCCTCGTTTGAGGGGTCCATGTTGCAGGCAATGTCTATATGGTTGAGTGAGTCGTACATCCAGCCGCGTCTGAGAAGCACTACGCTCTTGAGATAGTGCCATTCTGCATTTCGCGACGCTGCACCGATAGAGTCAAGGGTAAGCTCTGCATCCGAATATCTTCCTTGATTTATCATTACGCGTATCTGCGGGAAGCTGTAGGTTGAGCTGTTGTAGCTGCCGCCTCCCGACGTGCCTTCCTGCCTTTGACGGAGAATCGTGTCATAAGCCTCGTTTATCTCCTTCATTTTTTCGGCGGCAAGCTCGGATAGCGCCGTATCCTGATAATTGTCGGGATGGTATTTCTTAGCCAGCTCCCTGTATGCTTTTTTTATTTCGTCTTCCGAGGCATCTCGCGACACCCCGAGGGTCTTGTAAGGGTCGTTCATTTCTTTCTGCTTTTCCTTTCGGATTTTTTGTCGTTACAGTTATAAAGCGCTTTGTGCATTACCTCGGGCATACCGAGGTATATTACGTTATAAATTATTTCGCGTATGTCGGGGCAAGAGGAAAAATCAATAAGATTGACGGCAGCTTCAAGCCGTCCGAGCTCGCACAGAAGCGCGGTTTTAATGCTTTCCTTTTGCGAGTCTTCGAGACTGTCTCCGTATATTTCTATAAGCGGATTATACGAGCCGCTTTTTATATCCGAGAGGTAGTCGTCTGCCGCATCTGCCGCGTATATAAATTTGCCCGTGTGAAATCCGACCTCGTACGCAAGCGTTCTTTTGTCTCCGTCAAGACCGTAGCAAAACACTTCACCGAGAAGCTCTCCGAATACCTCGGCCGTTTTGTCAAGTGACGCACATCTCTCGTCTTCGAGGAGGGAAAGCGACTCGAGCTTTTTCTTTACCGTTATCTCAAGCTCGGGCAGACAAGCCTTTTTCTTAAAATGCGAAAAGAAGGGCGAAAGAGCCTTGAACGCAAGCCTTTTGCCTCGCTTACTGTCGGATATATCATCCTCAAGCTTAAAGGCGCACAGTCCTGCGCTTGCCCGTGCGGCGTATGCCGCAGATTCGGAAAAATCGGTCATGGGGCGTTTTTTTAAAGGATGTGCAGGACATCTGTGAAAAGAAACCGAAGGCTTCTCGCAGGCAAGAGCACAGCGGACCAGATATAGAAAAACGAAGTCGTAGCTGAGAGTAAAGCGCGAGAGCTGTCCCGTGCATTTCCCCATAGCCCGACAAAGCCCACAGTATGAGGCAGAGTAAAGCTCGTATTCTTTTACTCGCATCTCACCCTTGCAGGTTCTGACGTATCCGAACATAGTATCCTCCGATCTCTGTCTCGTATTAAATAATTTTAGTATAATGTTTACAAAAAAACAATAGATAATTTGTGAACAATTCCGAGCGAGAGGGAATTTTGTCCGTTATTTCATAGAAGCAAGAGCATCGAGATACCCCGAAACGTCAAACGGATCAAGCCGGCTGTCCTTTGATAGATACAATGGGTGATGAGGGTGCCCCGCCTTTTTTGAGCGTGCTCCCGCCGTGTACCAGTTGGCAGAGTATTTTTTTCCTATCTCTATCATGTCGCGCACGCAATCGGCAAGGTACTCTCTCGTTTCGATGATCGTACCCCACGCTGCCCATATATCAGGAGACGAGTGCTTTGAAAGAGAAAGTATGTACTCAAACGCGCGCATGTTTTCTTTGTGCATATAAGCATTGAGCGTTTTTTCCATATCGTTTGGCTTTGTTGCTCTTTGCGCGTATACGTTGAACATTATAAAGCTGTCGTAGCCCGAGCGAAGAGCTATGCGCTCCACGCTTTTGAGCGTATTGTCGAGATTATCCGGCTCAGCGGTCGACGGGTTTATTCCTATGCAGATAAGAGGGTGCTCTCCCTTTGTGCCGAGAATATATCTGTATTCCGAGTAGGTGCTCGGAACGTAGAGCCAACGGCTTGCATCGTATCTGTCCTGAGGCTGCTCGGATAGCATAAGTGCTCTTTCAAACGGCTCTATTTCTATTTCGAGTGTACTTGAGCTTGGAACGTGCATAAAAACTCCCTTCAATGTTGCAGGATCTGTGTTTTGTTGAAAATGACGATTGTCGTTGCCGTTAAATAAATATTGAAATCATTTTACCATACACGAGAGATAAAAAGCAATATCCCAAATCAATTTGGTCAAAAACACAATAAATTTGTGCGGTTTTTAGACGAAAAACATGAAAAATATTAAACAAAAGCACGATTTAACCAAAAAAACTTATTAATTTTGTTAAAAATGTTTAATAAACTATTGAAAAATAACAAAAAGTAATGTAGAATATAGGAAGAATTGACTAAAAGTTTAATTGTTCAAAATGTCAACAAAAATAAAAAATTATCATTATAAGAAACCGAAAGGAGTCGCATTATGTCCAGCAGATTGTTCCAGGGTGTTATCCATCAGATGAAGGATACGGTTGACAGAGTTATCGGTGTAATTGACGATGACGGTCAGATAGTTGCTTGCAGTGAGCTCGTTATGATAGGTGAGGTAAAGCAAGACGTAAAGGAAGAGCTTTACTATACCGCTGACACTATCGTTTGCGGTGGATATACATATCGTCAGATAGGAAATCAGGCAAAGCCTGAGCATACCGTATTCGTCGAGGGAGAGGACAAACTCGCAGAGAAGATGAGTGCAGTTCTTGCGATCTCTCTTGCAAACATAAAAAACCTCTACGACGAGAGATATGACAAGTGCTCGTTTATCAAGAACGTAATTCTTGACAACATTCTTCCTTCGGATATTTATATGAGGTCGAAGGAGCTTCGCTTCAGTACTGACGTTGCGAGAGTCGTTTATCTTGTAAAATTCCACGGCAGAACCGATATGATGCCGTATGAAATGGTTGAGAATATGTTCCCCGATAAGAACCGCGACTACGTTATCAGCACGAGCGAGTCGGACATAGTTCTTATTCGTGAGCTTAACCGCGACTACGATATGAAGGATGTCGAGAAGGTCGCTTCAAATATTGCAGAGACTCTTTCGGGTGAGTTTTATACCAAGGTATCGGTCGGTATTTCAACGCCGGTTGAAAACATCAGAGAGCTTGCAAAGGCTTATAAGGAAGCACAGGTTGCCCTTGAGGTCGGCAAGGTATTCGATAATGAGAAGAATATTATCAGCTACGAGAATCTCGGCATAGGAAGACTTATATACCAGCTTCCTACTACTCTTTGCGAGATGTTCTTGCAGGAAGTATTCAAGAAGGGCTCGCTTGAGTCTCTTGACCGTGAGACGCTTATGACCGTTCAGTGCTTCTTTGAGAATAACCTCAACGTATCCGAGACATCGAGAAAGCTCTTCGTTCACAGAAACACGCTCGTATACAGACTGGAAAAGATCCGCAAGATAACCGGACTTGACCTTCGTGAGTTCGACCATGCAATTACATTCAAGGTCGCGCTTATGGTAAAGAAGTATTTAGCAAGCAAGCCCGCCAGATTTTAAGGTGGACACTGATTATGATAGAGTTTAAGAACGTAGTAAAGTCCTATCAGAAGGGACAGCGTGTGCTTGACGGACTGAACCTGAGGATAGAGGACGGCGAGTTTGTGTTTATCGTCGGAAATTCGGGTGCGGGTAAAACGACTATGATGAAGCTGCTTTTGCGCGAGGAAAAGGCGGATCGCGGCTCTCTCACCGTGGGGGACGTTGACCTTAACCGTATCACGAAATTTCAGGTTCCGAAGTACAGAAGAAAGCTCGGAGTTGTCTTTCAGGATTTCAGACTTTTCCCCAACATGACCGTTTTTGAGAACGTAGCCTTTGCTATGCGCGTTATAGGTACGCACAGAAAGGTTATAAATCGCAAGGTGCCTCACGTTTTGCAGATAGTAAATCTTGAAGATAAGGCAAAGAGATTCCCGAGAGAGCTGTCGGGCGGTGAGCAGCAGAGAGTTGCACTTGCAAGAGCTCTTGTAAACAATCCCGAGATAATAATAGCGGACGAGCCTACGGGTAACATCGACCCCGAGCTCAGCCGTGAAATAATGAATATGCTCGTGCACGTAAATCAGCTCGGCAAGACCGTGCTCGTCGTTACGCACGAGACCGAGCTTGTTGACATGTTCCACAAGCGTGTCGTAAGACTGAAAGACGGAAGGATAGCGTCTGATACTGCCGCAGGGGGTGATCTTATATGAAGCACCACTACAGTATGGGCTACTTTTTCGGTCAGGCGTTCAAGGGGCTTTGGCGTAACAGCGTTATGAGCATTGCTTCGGTGGTAGTGCTCGTGTGCTGCCTTATAGTTATGGGTATCTTTGCGGTGCTCGTAGCTAACCTTAACGAAAACCTTGACAACCTTCAGCTTGCAAACGAGATAGTAGTGTTCCTTGATTACGAAGCTACGGAGGCGGATGCAAAGCGCGTTGAAGAGAAGATAAACGCACTTGACGTCGGCATTGACGAGGTGAAGTTTATATCCAAGGAGGATGCCCTTGAGTCAATGCGCGGAGAGTACGGTGAGGAGCACGCGGCTCTTTTTGATTCGCTTGAGGGAGAGAATCCCCTTCCGTATTCGTTTGAGATAACCGTTTCGGACGTAACGAAGGGAACCGATATTCAGATTCAGCTTGAGGGAATAGACGATACCGTGCGAAAGGTAAACAACCGCATGGATCTGGCTCAGCAGTTCCAGAATGCAAAGAAAAATATAACCTACGCCTTCGGATTTTTCCTTGCGATACTGTTCTTTGTATGTATGTTCGTAATTATCAACACGGTCAACCTTGCGGTTTACGCGAGAAGAAACGAAATAATAGTTATGAGATACGTCGGAGCTACCCGTTGGTTTATAGCCCTGCCTTTCGTGCTCGAGGGTATAATCATCGGCGTTGTGTCGGGACTTATAGCTTTCGTTATTGAAGCGCAGATATATCTCTACGTTGCTTCGATGATGGGCTCGGGACTCGGACTTATAAAGCTGATACCCTACGAGGAGCTGTCAAGCCTTGTATTGATAGGATTTTTGTCGGTCGGCGTATGCACCGGTATTATAGGAAGCTTGCTTTCGCTTCGCCGACGTATTGAGGCTTAAAACTTTTTAAAAAAGATAATAGGTAAGGTTTATAATGGTAAATAATAAGAAAACCGTCATTTTATGCGGTGCTCTTGCGGTGCTTTCGGTTTTTGTGTGCGTGTGTGCGTTCTTCGCTTTCACGGGCACGCTGAAGCTTGATGCCGCAAGCAGTAACGCGACGATTTCAGGCTACGAGGATCAGATAAAGGACCTCGAAGACAAAGAAAAAGACCTTCAAAATGAAATAAACGCACTCAAAAAGGACAGCTCAAAGGCTGTTGAACTGAGAAAAAGACTCGACGAGCAGCTAAGCGTCACCTATCAGAAGATAGATGCGGCAAATGCACTCGTTGCAGAGTTAAACTCGCAGATAGACGCGACAAGCAAGAGCGTATCCGATACAAATGCCGATCTCGCTCACCAGAAGGAAGTGTTTATCGAGAGACTTCGTCTTGCTTATGAGGAGAGCGACGTCAGCTATATAGCAATGCTTTTTGATGCAAACGGGCTTTCCGACTTTTTCAATAATATCGAAAGAGTAGGCGCGCTTCTTGACTATGATAAGAAGCTCATGGACAGCTACAGCGACAAGAAAAACGTCCTTGAGGCTAAGAAGGCAGAGCTTGACGCTCAGCTTGAAAAGCAAAAGAAGTATCAAGAGGAGCTTTCAAAGACGGAGGCTAACCTTTCGCTTCAGCTTCGCGAGGCTGAGAACCTGTTGGATGATATAAAAAACAATCAAGAGAAGTATCAGCAGGAGCTCGCTGCGGTAAAGGCGGAGGAAAAGAAGCTTGAGGCAGAGCTTGAGGCTTATATAAAGAAGCTTCAGGCGGAGCAAAACAAGGACTATATGGTAGTGGGACAGCTTCAGTGGCCTGTTAAAACCACTGCTACGGGATATAACAGGATAACGAGTACGTTTGGATACAGAGACCTTGAGGTTGACGGAAACGACGTATCAAACCACAAGGGAATAGATATCGGCGTAAGATACGTTGACGTATACGCCTGTGGTCCCGGTACAGTTATAACGAGTAAATATTCCTCTTCCTACGGAAACTACATAATAATCGACCACGGCGGCGGGGTGTCTACGCTTTATGCACACCTTTCAAAGCTTAACGTTAAGCAGGGTGACGTTATAAAGTTAGACGATCTTAAAACGAAGCCCATTGGCGTGTCGGGTAACACCGGCTGGAGCAGCGGACCTCACCTTCACCTTGAGCTTCGCTTGAACGGAGCCTACAAGGATCCGCTAAAAACCAAGGATAAGCACGGGCTTCCTTATATTTCGTATCCGAACAATCTCTATTACCCCTACGGATGATCGGATAACGCACAAACAAAATTTATATTCGGCATAAGCCGCACGGAAAGAAAATGACGAAGAAAAATCCCGTATATCTCACGGTGCTGCTCGTAGCGCTCGCTATCGTGCTTACCTTCCAGATAACCTTTTTGGCAGTTGAAGGATATAAGCCGGACAACGCGACGGAAACGCAATCTCCCGCGGAGAGTGTAATTTCCAAGGACACCTTGAATAAAATTAAAGAGATAGCTGCGTACTACGCCGCTTATTATCCAGGGGAGATAGATGCGGATACGGTTGAAAAGTATCTTATAAGCGCTCTTATCGATGGTATTGGAGACGGCCACGGCGCGTATTTTGACAAGGATGCTTTTTCTGCGACTCTCGAGGGTATCGAGGGAACGTATAAGGGAATCGGTATTACAGCTACCTATAACGCGGAGCATGGATATATAAACGTAAGCTCTGTTATAGCCGGCTCACCTGCCGAGCAAGCGGGAATACTTTCGGGCGATATGATAACGCATATCGGCGAGGGAGAGAGCAGGGTGGCTGTCGCAGACGTTGGGTATGAAAATGCGGTTTCTCTTATAAAGGGCGAAAAGGGAAGCTACGTAACTCTTACGGTAACTCGAGGCGACGAGAGCTTTGATTTGTCGGTCATGCGCGACGACATAATCAACCAAACGGTTGATTTTCGTATGTACTCGCTTGACACTCGGGTTGCTGTTATCCGTATATCCAAGTTTGAAAAGACTACGGTGGCCCAGTTTGAAGATGCCCTTGCTAAAGCCAAGGAGCAGGGAGCTGAGGCTTACGTTTTCGACGTTCGCTCAAATCCCGGCGGCGAGCTTAAAACAGTCACAAAGATACTTGATATGCTTCTTCCCGAAGGGCCTATCATCCGAATAGAGTATAAGGATGAACAGAAAAACTCGCAGATTAACTCAGATGCACAGTTCCTTGACGCACCCATGACTGTCCTGTGTAACGGTTCTACCGCAAGCGCGGGAGAGCTTTTCACGGCGGCACTTAAGGACTACAAGGCGGCAACCGTTATAGGCGAGAAGACCTACGGCAAGGGAACCATGCAGTCGTACGTACCTCTCACAGACGGCGGAGGGCTTGCAATAACTATTGCATATTATCTGCCGCCGTTCTCGGAAAATTATCACGGTATCGGGGTTGCCCCGGATATAGAGCTTTCACTTTCCGAGGATATCGAGGGTGCGCTTACCGATGAGAACGATAATCAACTGCAGGCGGCTGTGGCCGAGCTTGCGGGAAAGCTTCAATAGTTTTGGATAATCATTTAATTAACATATATTAAGGAGAAAAGAAAATGGCAGCTAAACAGTTTTTCAATACCGAAGAGGGCTTTAAGGCACTCAATGAGGAGCTTGAGTTTCTTAAAAACACCAGACGTCAGGAAGTAAAGCAGGAGCTTGCTCTTGCGCGTTCGTTCGGAGACCTTTCCGAGAACTCTGAGTATGACGAGGCAAAGAACGAGCAGGCAAAGGTAGAGGCAAGAATTTCCGAGCTTGAATATATCATTCTTCATACTACGGTTATCGACGAGTCCGAGCTTGATTCTTCAAAGGTAGGCATGGGCTCTGTCGTTAAGGTTCTTGATTCGACCAAAAACAAGGAGATCACCTATAGCATCGTAGGCTCAAACGAGGTAAACGCAATCGAGCACAAGATATCCGACGTATCCCCCATCGGTGCGGCTCTTATGGGACGCCACAAGGGTGATGAGATAGACGTTGAGACTGCAAACGGCATAAGAAAGATAAAGATTCTTGACGTTTCCCGCAAGGCATAAGCACCCGTAACATAAAACGTAAGAACAGAGGACATTAAAATGAGCAACGAACAGAACAACAACGCACAGCAAAACGCAACGAGCGAGCTTGCCGTACGCCGTGAGAAGCTGAAGAATTTAGTTGAGGCGGGCAAGAATCCTTTTGAGATAACCAAGTACGACGTTGACGCAACGAGCAAAGAGATAAAGGGCGACTTTGATTCTTTCGAGGACAAAGAGGTCTCTCTTGCAGGAAGAATAATGAGCCGCAGAGTTATGGGTAAGGCTTCCTTTGCAGGTCTTGAGGACGGCGAGGGAAGAATACAGCTCTACGTGCGCCGCGACGACGTTGGTGAGGAGCCTTACGCAGATTTCAAGAAATGGGACGTAGGCGATATTATAGGCGTTAAGGGTAAGGTTTTCAAAACCCAGACAGGCGAGATTTCTATTCACGCAACGAGCGTTATCCTGCTTGCAAAGTCACTGCTTCCCCTGCCCGAGAAGTTCCACGGACTTAAGGACACGGATACCAGATACCGTCAGAGATACGTTGACCTTATCGTTAACCCCGAGGTAAAGGATACCTTTGTAAAGCGCAGCAATATCTTAAAGGAAATACGTGCGTTCCTTGATTCAAAGGGCTTTTTGGAGGTTGATACTCCTATCCTTACACCCTTTGAGATAGGTGCTACCGCAAGACCGTTCGTTACACACCACAATACGCTTGATATGGATATGTATCTTCGTATTGAGACGGAGCTTTATCTTAAGAGACTTATCGTCGGCGGAATGAACAAGGTTTACGAGGTTGGCCGTATCTTCAGAAACGAGGGTATGGACACAAAGCACAACCCCGAGTTTACGTCGATTGAGCTTTATCAGGCATATACCGACTATAAGGGCATGATGGATCTCGTTGAGGAGCTTTATAAGATGCTCGCAAAGAAGATCTGCGGCTCGGAAAAGATTACCTATCAGGGAATCGAGATAGATATGGGACACTGGGAGAGACTTACGATGGCAGAAGCTGTCAAAAAGTACGCAGGTGTTGACTACTACGATTGGGAAAGTGACGAGCAGGCAAGAGCTGTAGCCAAGGAAAAGCACGTCGAGGTTCCCGCAGATGCAACGAAGGGCACAGTTCTTATCGAGCTCTTTGACGCATACGTTGAGGACAAGCTCATCCAGCCTACCTTTATCTACGACTACCCCGTTGAAAATAGCCCCCTCGCAAAGCGTAAGCCCACAGAGCCCGCGTTCACCGAGAGATTCGAGTACTTCATTAACTGCACCGAGTACGGTAACGCTTTCAGCGAGCTCAACGACCCCATCGACCAGAAGGAACGCTTCGAGTATCAGGTAGCAAGAAAGAAAGCAGAAGAGCCGGACACCAAGGCTCAGGTAGACTACGACTACGTAACCGCACTTGAATACGGCCTCGCTCCCACGGGCGGACTTGGCTTCGGTATCGACCGCCTCGTTATGCTTCTCACCGA
>JAZORU010000021.1:0-24448 GCA_045656765.1 Eubacteriales bacterium | reverse complement strand
GGCCTCCGACTTTGAGGGATCGATATTCCAGTATCTCAACATTCTCTCCGGTGATGCATTTCAGAAGGCAACGTTGTTTGCTTTGTCTATATCACCTTATATCACAGCATCTATCGTTATTCAGCTTCTTTGTGTTGCTATTCCTGCTCTTGAGAGACTCTCAAAAGAGGGCGAGGAAGGCAAGAAGAAGATCAACTCTTATACAAGATATATAACAATAGCACTTGCTCTTCTCACCAGCGTAGGATACTACTTCCTTATGAAGAACCAGTACAACTGTTTGACCGCTCCCGGAAAAACGTGGTACGGTGCTATAATAATCATCGCTTGCTACTGCGCAGGTGCTTCGATTATTATGTGGCTTGGTGAAAAGATCAACGAGCACGGTATCGGCAACGGTATCTCAATGATACTCTTTGCAAATATCGTATCGGGCGGCTGGTCGCTTGTACTCAGCGTATACAACACCTTCAAGAGCAACATCGAGCTTATCATCAGCGGTAACTGGATGGGACTTCTCTGGTGCTTCGTAACGCTGCTCGTTATCGCGGCTGTTATCGCAATCGTTATATTCGTTGTATTTATCAATGACAGTGAGCGTAAGCTCCCCGTTCAGTATGCAAAGCGCGTGGTCGGCAGAAAAATGTATGGCGGCCAGAGCTCAAATCTCCCGATAAAGCTTAATATGTCAGGTGTTATGCCGATAATCTTCGCTTCGTCGATTATCTCGCTGCCCGTTACTATTATGCAGTTCTGCGGAGTAAGTCAGGACAACTTCTGGTTCAAGCTGTTCGGCACGAGCTCTCCTGTTTACATCATACTCTTCTTTGTATTGATCATTGCCTTTTCATATTTCTATATTGCAATATCATTCAATCCTCAGGAAGTATCGAACAATCTCCAGAAGAACGGTGGATTTATCCCCGGTATCCGTCCCGGAAGACCTACGGCTGAGTATATCACCAAGGTTCTTTCAAAGGTAACTCTTATGGGAGCTATGTTCCTCAGCGTTATTGCGGTTCTTCCGCTTATCGCTAACGCAATCAGCGGAAACGCTCTTGCAGGCATAGCATTCAGCGGCTCGTCGCTTCTCATCGTTGTCGGAGTTGCTCTTGAGACGGCTCGTGAGATTGAGGCTCAGATGACTATGCGTCATTATAAGGGCTTCCTTGAATAATCGACATAGTCGGAGGAAAAAGATGAAAATTATTTTCTTAGGAGCACCCGGTGCCGGAAAGGGCACTCAAGCTGAGCTTGTTTCAAAGAAGCTTGACATTCCTGCGATCTCTACAGGCGCTATTATCCGTTCCGCTATCAAAAACGGTACGGAGATGGGACTTGCGGCAAAGGCTTTTACCGAAAAGGGCGAGCTTGTTCCGGACGAGGTCGTAATAGGCATCATCAAGGAAAGACTGTGCGAGGATGACTGCAAAAACGGTTTCATTCTTGACGGATTTCCGAGAACCGTACCGCAGGCAGAGGCGCTTGACTCGATGGGTGTCAGCATAGATCTCGTGATTGAGATCCACGTTGACGACGAGAAGATCGTTTCCCGTATGAGCGGAAGACGCGTATGTGCCACATGCGGAGCAACCTTCCACACAGAGTATCTGCCTTCCTCAAGAGGAGAGCAGTGCGACAAGTGCGGGACGCTTCTTACGATTCGTCCCGACGATATGCCCGAGGTCGTTCTTGACAGACTTAAGATCTATCACGAGCTTACCGAGCCTCTCAAGGATTACTATGAGAGAAAAGGCATACTAAAGGTTGTAGAGGGACAGGAAAAGGTTGAGGACACAACTGCCCTTACCTTCAGCGCAATTGGGGTAAACTAATAAGAAAAATGATACGACTGAAAAATTCAGCTCAAATAGCACTTATGAAAGAGTCCGGTAGAATTACCGGTGAGGCTCTTCTCGTTGCACAGGAGTGCATCAGAGAGGGCATCAGCACGAAAGAAATTGACACGAAGATCCGTGAGTATATCGAGAAATGCGGGGCTAAGCCCTCGTTTCTCGGATACGGCGGTTTTCCGGGGTCCGCTTGCATAAGCATAAACGACGAGGTCATCCACGGAATCCCCTCATCAAAGAGATTTCTCTCGGAGGGGGATATAGTGAAGGTCGACGTCGGAGCGTTTAAGAACGGATTTCACGGAGACGCTGCAAGAACCTTTGCCGTAGGCAGAATATCCAAGGAAGCGGCTGACCTGATAGAAGTAACTAAACAGTGTTTCTTTGAAGGGGTTTCCAAGGTAAAGCCGGAAGGCAGACTCGGTGACGTTGGCAGTGCGATTCAAGCCTATGCGGAAGGACGCGGTTACGGCGTTGTTCGCAGATATATAGGTCACGGAATAGGCGCTGAGCTTCACGAATCTCCCGACGTTCCGAACTACGGAACGGCAGGCAGAGGACAGAGACTTGTAGCAGGTATGGCAATAGCCATAGAGCCTATGATAAATATAGGTAAGTACGAGGTTAAAGAGCTGTCTGACGGCTGGACCGTGAAAACGGCCGACGGCTCACTTTCGGCACACTACGAGAATACGGTGGTAATAACTGCCGACGGAAACATTCTCACAACGCTAGTATGAGTATGAATGTCAGAGAAACCGATAAGGAGTGATTATTCTTGCCAAAGGATGATGTTATTGAATTTGAGGGTGTAGTAACAGAAGCTCTTCCGAGCGCCACCTTCAAAGTAAAGCTTCCCAACGGCCACATAGTGACCGCACACATATCAGGGAAGTTAAGAATGAATTATATCCGTATTTTGCCCGGTGACCAGGTTACCGTTGAGGTATCGGTATACGACCTCACGAAAGGACGAATCACTTGGCGTAAGAAATAACTCGAAAGGAAGATTTAGGAAATGAAAGTTAAGCCTTCCGTAAAGAAGATTTGCGAAAAGTGCAAAATCATCAAGAGAAAAGGTAAAATTATGGTAATATGCGAAAACCCCAAGCATAAGCAGAGACAGGGTTAATTTTGCATAGAACAAACCGAAAAACGACAAATACCAAAGGAAAGGGTGAAATAACAATATGGCTCGTATAGCCGGTGTTGATATTCCGAACAATAAGCGAGTTGAAATAGCTCTCACTTATATTTACGGTATCGGACTTAAGAGTGCGAAGGACATTCTTGCAAAGACGGGAATCGATCCTAACACACGCGCAAAAGACTTGAGCGAAACCGATGTAGCAAAGCTCCGTGACGAGATAGAAGCATCCTACGTAGTTGAAGGTGACCTTCGCCGTGATGTTGCTCTTAACATCAAGAGAATGGTTGAGATCAACTGCTACCGCGGAATCCGTCATAGAAAGGGACTTCCTGTAAGAGGTCAGAGAACAAAGACTAACGCTCGTACAAGAAAAGGCCCTGCGAAGACTATCGCAAACAAGAAGAAGTAAAGGAGTGACACGACAAAATGGCAAAAGCAACAGCAAAGAAAGTTGTTAAGAAGCGTCGTGAGCGTAAGAACGTTGAAAAAGGCTGTGCTCATATTCAGGCAACCTTTAACAACACCATAGTTACGATCACAGACCTTGCAGGTAATGCAGTATCATGGGCAAGTGCCGGCGAGCTCGGATTCAAGGGCTCGAGAAAGTCGACTCCCTTCGCTGCTCAGACAGCAGCAGAGACTGCAGGAAAGCTCGCAACAGAGCATGGTATGAAAACCGTTGAAGTTTATGTAAAGGGACCCGGATCCGGACGTGAGTCTGCAATCCGCGCTCTTGAAACTGTAGGACTTCAGATTACTCTTATTAAAGATGTGACTCCTATTCCTCACAACGGTTGCCGTCCGCCTAAGAGACGTCGCGTATAATTTTATAGGAGGTAGAAAGAAATGGCAAGATATACAGGACCTTCGTGCAAACAGTGCCGTAGAGAAGGCATGAAGCTTTATCTCAAGGGCGACCGTTGCACATCCGATAAATGCTCATTCGACCACAGACCCACTGCTCCCGGTCAGCACGGTGCTGCCCGCAAGAAAGTAACCGATTACGGTACACACTTCCGTGAGAAGCAGAAGGCAAGAAGATACTACGGTGTTCTTGAGAAGCAGTTCAAGAACTACTATGTAATGGCTGAGAAGAAGGCAGGTATGACAGGTGAGAACCTTCTTACTATCCTTGAGACCAGATTTGATAACGTAGTATTCAGAATGGGTATGGCAAACAGCCGTAAGGAAGCTCGTCAGCTTGTTCTTCACGGACACTTTACACTCAACGGTAAGAAGGCAAACGTTCCTTCGATTCTCGTTAGCGTAGGCGACGTGATTGCAGTAGCTGAGGGTAGCCGCGACAGTGCAAAGATAAAAGAGCTTGCAGACGCAATGGCTACAAAGACAGCTCCGAAGTGGCTTGATATTGATGCTGACAAGATGAGCGCAAAGATTAACGCTCTTCCTGCAAGAGAAGACATTGACTTCCCGTTCGCAGAGCAGCTTATCGTCGAGTTCTATTCAAAATAAGATATGCCTCCTGACCCGATGTGTTATACGGCATATTTGTGCGCGTATATTGGCTTCGGGACAGAGAACGCGGACTGCACCATATATTATTGTGCGGTTTTGCACGCTCCACAAGCAAACGCCAATTTTTTGAAGCAGAAAAATTGATTTAAATAGGAGGATTATCATGATAGAAATAGAGAAACCCAATATAACCGTTGAAAATGAAGACGAAAACAGCAGAAGCGGCAGATTTGTGGTTGAGCCCCTTGAAAGAGGCTACGGCACGACTCTCGGAAACTCTCTTCGCAGAGTGCTTCTCTCTTCGCTTCCCGGATATGCTGTAACCAGCATAAAGATAGACGGAGTTCTTCACGAAATTTCAACAGTACCCGGCGTAAAGGAAGACGTAGCTGAAATAGTGCTCAACGTAAAGGGCATCGTTTCGAAGCTTCACTGCCAGGGAAGCAAGACTGTTGTTATCGACGTAAACGGAGCCCATGACGTCACGGCAGCTGACATCATAGGCGATGCTGATATAGAAATACTCAATCCCGAGCACCATATCGCAACCGTATGCGACAAGGCACACTTCTACATGGAGCTTACCTTTGACCACGGCCGCGGATACGTTTCCTCGGAAAAGAACAAGCAGCTGTACGCTCAGACACTCGGCCAGAACGGTATGCCGATAGGTCTTATATTCACCGACTCGATATTCACCCCCGTATACAGCGTATGCTACAAGGTTGATAATACCCGTGTCGGAAATATCACAGACTACGACAAGCTTACACTTGACGTTCTTACAAACGGTACTATATCTGCAAAAGAAGCGATTTCACTTGGCGCCAAGATTCTCAACGAGCATCTCAACTTGTTTGTCGATATGTCTGATGAGGCAAAGAAGGTTGAAATAATGGTCGAAAGAGAAGAGACCAAGAAGGAAAAAGTTCTTGAGATGACCATTGAGGAACTTGACATGTCGGTCAGAAGCTTCAACTGTCTGAAGCGTGCCGGCATCGATACTGTTGAAGATCTTACCAACCGTACCGAAGAGGATATGATAAAGGTAAGAAACCTTGGAAAGAAGTCGCTTGACGAAGTAATTCAGAAGTTACACTCACTCGGTTTGGCCCTCAAAAAAGAAGAGGACTGATCGTAAAAATTCGATAAGGAGGGAAAAACAATGCCCGGAACAAGAAAGCTCGGCAGAACTACCGCCCACAGAAAAGCAATGCTTAGGGGTATGGTAACGTATCTGCTTGAGAATGGACAGATTGAAACAACTCTTACAAGAGCAAAAGAGATCGCTCCTCTCGCAGAGAAGATGATCACTCTCGGTAAGAAAAATACTCTTGCTTCCTACCGTAGCGCACTTGCTTTCATTACCAAGGAAGCTGTTGCAAAGAAGCTCTTTGACACAATAGCTCCTCAGTATGAAGGCAGAAACGGTGGATATACTCAGATATTCAAGCTCGGACCCCGTCGCGGTGACGCAGCTGAAATGGCAATAGTTCGCCTTATTCCCGCAGAGGTTAAGGCTGAGCCTGCAAAGAAAGCTCCCAAGAAAGCAGCAAAGAAGGTTGAGGCTCCCGTTGAGGCTCCCGTTGAGACTGCAGAAGAAGCAAAGGCTGAGTAATTTACAAAAAGCAACGAAAAGCAGACAGCGAAAGCTGTCTGCTTTTTTTGTAGATTTTACTCAAAAGTTTTTTACAAGGCACCTTTTCGCCCCGTCATCCTTGAGCGAAGCGAAGGATCTTGGGGCGAGAAGAAAAAAACGGCACTCACATCTCCCGCCAAGATTCTTCACTCCACTGCGTTCCGTTCGAGAATGACGGCGGGGGGGTTATTCTGTTCATAGGCAGCTACTTCCCCTATCCTGCGAAAGAATGACGTCGCCCCTACGGTTATAATATTCTGTATTGACACAAAAAATCGGCGGTTGCTTTTTAGCACCCGCCGATTTGCGTTTCTATTTGGTTTATACGTTCTTTTTCTTGTATATTGCTTTAAGTATCACGAGGGTAGCTATCATTATAGCGAAGCTTGCCGCAAGCGTGATATACACGTTCTGAACGAATCCTGCTATTATGTAGCCGACAAACGAGATAGCGGCAACCGTAATAGCGTAGGGAAGCTGAGTGGATACGTGGCTTACGTGGTCGCACTGAGCACCTGCGCTCGACATAATGGTCGTGTCAGAGATAGGCGAGCAGTGGTCGCCGCAAACTGCACCTGCAAGGCACGCAGACATACCGATTATGTAAAGAGTAGAGGTCGGATCGAATATAGCCGTAACTATCGGAATGAGTATTCCGAAAGTACCCCACGACGTTCCGGTAGCAAAAGCAAGACCGCAAGCTACGAGGAATATGATAGCGGGCAGGAAGTTCGCAAGGCCTTCAGCCGCACCTCTCATAAGAGTGTCAACGTATGCGTCAGCTCCGAGAAGTCCTGTCATATTCTTAAGTGCTGTTGCAAAGGTAAGGATAAGTATTGCGGGAACCATTGCGATAAAGCCCTTCGGAATTGCTGCCATTGCATCCTTTACCGTAATAACACGGCGGCATACGAGGAACGCTATCGTGAGCACGAGAACTATCAAAGCACCCCAAGGAAGACCTACGGTTGCATCGGTATCTGAGAATGCGGTAATGAAGTCAGCACCGTCGAATATTCCGCCGACGTAGAGAAGTGCGAATACACAAACGCCGATAAGAAGGATTATCGGGAGAATGAGGTCGATAACCTTGCCCTTCGGGTTGCCTTCGGTGGAGTCTGATTCCGTGCTTGAAGGAGCAACGGTGAAAAGATCACCTGCAAGAGCGTTCTTTTCAAACTTAGCCATAGGACCGTAGTCGAATCTCATAACCGAGATAAGAATTACAAATCCGAGCGTGAGAAGCGAGTAGAGGTTGTAGGGGATAGCGCGCACGAAAAGTGCGATGCCCTCGCCCTCGGGAGCGTATGAGGAAACTGCCGCAGCCCAAGAGGAGATAGGAGCTATCATACAAATGGGAGCCGCCGTTGCATCTATAAGGTATGCGAGCTTAGCACGGCTTATCTTGTGCGAGTCTGTAACGGGCATCATAACAGAGCCTACAGTCAGACAGTTGAAATAGTCGTCGATAAATATAAGCACGCCCAAAATAAACGTAGCTATATGAGCACCCACACGTCCCTTGATATGCTTTTGTGCCCATCTACCGAAGGCAGCAGAGCCGCCTGCCTGGTTGACGAGTGCAACCATAACACCGAGAAGCACGAGGAATATGAAAATTCCCGCCGTGCCGCTTACAGCTCCTATAAGGCCGTCGTTGATTATCGCGTCCATAGTAGAGAGCGGTGCGAAGTTACAAGCGAAAAGTCCGCCTGCAAGAATACCGATAAAGAGCGAGGAATAAACCTCTTTGGTTATAAGCGCGAGCGCTATAGCGATAAGCGGGGGAACGAGCGCCATGAAGGTGGAGTAGTAACGGCTGTCTGCCGCAACCTCACCTGTTCCTGCGCAGCCTTCGCATTCAGCTGCAGCGTTGTTGCCTGTTGCAGTGCAGGTCGCACAGTCGGTCTTCTCACCGTCAGCAACGGTAAATCCGAGACCTGAGCAATCCTCGCATGAAGTGAGTATGTAGCCTACACCTTCGCAGTCGCCGCAGGTGACGTTTGCGTTGCTCTTGATAGTGACACCAAGTACAACCACAACGGCAAGAGCGATCACAATGGCAATAAGCTTTGCAATCATGCCTTTTTTCATTGTTGTTTCTCCTTTGTGGAAAGTATAAAATTCGCAAAGGTCGCATATATGCGCCCTTAATGCGTATATTTTAGCATACTATTCATAAATTGTCAATAAATTGCAGAGTATATTTGGGCAATATTTATAAAAACGCGAAAATCACCGCAAGGCGAAAGCCTTGCGGTGTCAATTTTACATCCTTTGATTATTTATGGAATTTGAACACAACGTCCTTTGCCCCGAAATTAGCTTCCATATAGGAATACTCGGCATAACCCGTTTTGTAGCGGTACACCGTGTACACGACCTCGCTCTCACCTACCGTAAGGGTGTATATGAGATTTCCCTTTGAGTCGCGGGTAATATCCTTTATAGTATACGGGGTGCCGTTGACGGTTTTCTCGTCTATCGGCTCGCGCTCGCCGCCAGAGCTTATCCAATCACCGTACAAGTGCTTTTTGTATTCGTCAAACGGGTCGCCTGCACTCTCGCCCGTTGCGTCGGGTGACGTGTCGGCAGGTGCCGTTACGTCGGGGACGGTATTCTTGCAAGAGTATATAAAAATTAAGCACAAAGAAAGCAAAACGAGTGCAATATATTTTTTCATATTCTTTCTCCAAACGGTATTTTATGAAAGTATTATAGCATATTTTAATAAATAAAGCAATATATTGCGCGCAAAACAAACAAAGATGAAAAAATATTTTAATTTTTTACACTTTATACATTGAAAGCGGCGGCAGTTTTATATATAATAGTATTATGAGAAGTTTTGCCAAGTCAAAATATATTTTTGTTAGGGTATTATTATGAATTTGAGAGAAAAGGTAAGAGCACTGTTTGAAAATAAAAGAGTTGCGGTGATCGGTATAGGCATATCCAATCTCCCCCTAATACGCTTTTTGCTTGATGCGGGAGCAAGGATAACCGCCCGCGATATCAAGCCGATAGAAGAGCTCTCCCCCGAGGTGCAGGAGCTTTGCGAGAAGCAGGGACTCAGCGTTATCTGCGGAGAGGGATATCTTGACGCGCTTGACGAGGAGATAATCTTCAGAAGCCCGGGACTTCGTCCCGACGTAGAGAAGATAGCGGCCGCCGTTGAGCGCGGTGCTGTGCTTACAAGCGAGATGGAGCTGTTTTTCGCTCTTACGCCCGCAAAGATTGTGGCAATTACGGGAAGCGACGGAAAGACAACCACTACGACGCTTACCTATCTTATGGTAAAAGAATTGCTTTCCCGTTCAGGCTCGGACGGCAAGGCTTACGTTGGCGGAAACATAGGCGCTCCGCTTTTGCCGAGCTTGTACGAGATGACCGAGCGCGATATTGCGGTGGTTGAGCTTTCTTCCTTCCAGCTTCAAGGTATGGGATATGCTCCGTCGATTGCGGTAATTACGAATATTACTCCGAATCACCTCAATTGGCATATCGATATGCAGGAATATACAGAGGCAAAGAAAAATATATACGAGCAGGACGGATGCACGAGACTTGTTACCAACGCATCAAACGATATAACGCTTGATATTTTGAAGAATACCGAAAAAGAGGGCATGAAAAAGATAGCCTTCTCCTCAAGCGAGACGAAATGCGAGTATTCCGACGGTATGGTTTATATGGCGGACGGCAACGTGATACTTCGAGAGGGAATTTTCGAAACGGTACTGCTTGACGCTTCAAAGATAAAGCTGCCCGGCAGACACAATATAGAAAACTATATGGCGGCAGCGGCGGCTGTGTACGGACTTGGATTTGACGAAGGACTGTTTGTTTGCGTGCTTCGCGATACAGCCGAGACCTTCGGCGGTGTTGAGCACAGGCTTGAGTTCGTTCGTGCTCTCGACGGTGTTGATTACTACAATTCTTCGATAGACTCTTCTCCCACGCGTACTGCGGCGGCGCTTCGTTCCTTCGAGGACAAGAGCATCGTTATATGCGGCGGATACGACAAGCACATCCCGTTTGAGCCGCTTGCCGAGGTGCTTTGCGAGCGTGCGAAGTTCACGGTGCTTTGCGGTGCTACTGCCCACGCTATAGCTGATGCGATAGAGAAATGCGAAGCTTACAGGGAGTGCTCTATGAGCTACAAGGTCGTCTCGGATTTCGGCGAGGCTGTAGCCGCGGCAAGAGATGCCGCAGAGGAAGGGGACAGAGTGGTGCTTTCTCCCGCCTGCGCGTCCTTTGATATGTTCAAGAACTTCGAGGAGCGCGGACGTCGCTTTAAGGAAATAGTAAATTCATTATAAGGAAAAAACGAAATGAGTCAGATAGATTTAGACAAGCTTGCGTGTGAGGCAGAGACGGTGCTTGAGCCGATATTCAAGGAACTGCGTCAGGTCTCGGACGTAAATACGAAAAAAATACTTAAGGCTTTCCGAGAAAACAGAGTGTCAAGCTCGCATTTTATGGCAACCGACGGTTACGGCTACGACGATAAGGGAAGGGATACGCTTGATAAGATCTACGCCGAGGTTTTCGGAGTTGAGGCGGCTTTCGTGCGTCACAGTATTGCAAACGGAACGCACGCGCTTGCGATAGGTCTCTACGGTCTTCTCCGCCCGGGCGATATTATGCTTTCGGTGACGGGCGCGCCCTACGACACCTTGCACGAGGTTATAAACGGAAATACGGGAGACGGCTCGCTTTACGACTTTGGAGTTGAGTACAGGGAGCAGGAGCTTGAGGACGGTAAAATAGACCTTGAAGCGATGAAGGCGGCGCTTATCTCGGACGAGGGAAAGAGAATAAAAGTTGTATACGCGCAACGCTCAAAGGGATATCTTGACCGTCCCACGCTTACGAGCGAGGAGCTAAACGAAGCGGCAAGGCTCGTTCACGAGTGCTCGGATGCGTACTTCGTGTGCGACAACTGCTACGGCGAGTTTACAGAAACTATCGAGCCGTACGAGTGCGACCTTATCATAGGCTCGCTTATAAAAAATCCCGGCGGCGGTATGGCTGACTCTGGCGGATATATCTGCGGAAGCAAAAGGGCTGTGGAGCTTGCCTCCTACCGCTTGACTACCCCCGGAGTAGGTCTTGAGGTAGGTGCTTCTCTTGGACAGAGCAAGGCTATATACAAAGGACTTTTCTATGCACCGCACACCGTATCTCAGGCTATTATGACTGCGCACTTTGCGGCTTATATATTTGAAAAATTAGGTTTTGTTACCGAGCCCCGTTTCGACGCTCGCCGTTCTGATATCATACAGGCGATTAAGTTCGGCACGCCCGAGGGGCTATGCGCTTTCTGTCGGGGAATACAGTACGGCTCTCCGATAGATGCCTTTGTCACACCTGAGCCGTGGGAGATGCCCGGGTATGCAGACCAAGTAATCATGGCGGCGGGCACCTTCTGTATGGGCGCATCGATAGAGCTGTCGGCTGATGGGCCGCTTCGTCCTCCCTATACCGCGTTTTTCCAGGGCGGACTTACCTTTGAAAGCGGAAAAATAGGCGTTCTGTCTGCCGCCGAAGAGGTGCTTAGGACAGTAATTAACGAAAATATAAAATAAAGGAAAAGAGAAAAATGAAAAAGATAGTTTCACTTTTGTGTCTTTCGCTTATATGTATCACGGTATGTCTGCCTCTTGCTTCCTGCTCGAAAACGGATGCTCACACGGGCTTTCAGATAATGTCGGGAGATATAAACGATTTCATTATAGAAGCACCTGCCGACTGGATAATCACAAGCCAGAACGGCTTTGCAAGCGCAAAGTCTCAGGGCTACGGGGGAGACCTTTCAAATATTTCGGCAACCTCGTTCGGTATGCTTGAGGAAATCCAGACGCCCGAACAGTACTTTGAGCACGCAGTTACCGAGCCCTTCGGTGAGGGACACGAGCTTAATATCATTGAGCGCGACGTTGACGTGAAGATGGGCGAGCAGGCGGCAAAGAAATACGTATATACCCTTGATATGTACGGTGAGGACTACAAGTATATGATGGTAGTTTGCGCTTACAAGGGCAGAATTTACGTTGTTACCTACACCTCTACTGAGGAGTTTTATGACTTCTATGCCGAGTATATGACCGATATTCTCAATTTCTTTAAGTTTAAAGTATAAGTTTAAAGCAAATGAAAGAAATATATTTTGACAATTCCGCGACCACGCCGCTCTCGCCCTCTTGCGCAGAGCGCGTGTGCGATACGCTGAAAAACGTATATGCAAATCCGTCCTCTTTGCACACCAAGGGCTACGAGTCACGCTTGATAGTCGAGGACGCGAGAAAGAAGATACTGTCAACGCTCGGAACGGACACTCAAAGGCACAAGCTTGTTTTCTGCGGCTCGGGAAGCGAGGCAAACAACCTCGCGATTCTCGGAGTAGTCAGATCGAAAAAGTGGCACTTTACACCGAAGATACTCGTAGGCGAAGGGGAGCACCCGTCGGTTACAAAATGCGCCGAGCAGCTCTCGCGAGAGGGTGTCGAGGTGGTTTATATACCGACTAAGTCGGGTGCGCTTGATATGGAGCGCATCGAAGCGGAAGCGGACAAGCGCGTGGTGCTTTGCTCCTTTATGACTGTAAACAACGAAACGGGCGCACTCTACGACGTAAAGCGTGCGTTCTCACTCGTAAAGGCGAAGGCCCCTGATGCCGTTTGCCATACAGACTGCGTTCAGGCTTATATGAAGGTTATGATAAACGCAGGGAACTCGGGAGCTGATCTTATCAGCATAAGCGCTCACAAGATACACGGCCCGAAGGGTGTCGGTGCGCTTGTAATTTCACCCGAAATAATAAAACGCAGACTGCTTACCCCTGTAATATACGGCGGCGGTCAGGAAACGGGACTTCGCGCGGGCACGGAGAACGTGGCGTATATCGCGGGCTTTGCCGAGGCGGCAGCTGAAGCAAGAGCACTGATGGCGGAGTTTTCCCGCACTGCGAGTGAAATATACTCGTATATAAGTGAAAGTATAGAAAACGACGAGGCGCTCTCGGGCTTTTGCATAAACCGCCCCGCGCGTCACGTTCCCTATATAATCAGTATAACCACACCTAATATAAAAAGCGAAACGATGCTTCATTTCCTCTCGGGAGAGGGAATATACGTGTCAAGCGGCTCTGCCTGCTCGTCTCATTCGAAGGACCCAAGCCCCGTGCTTTCAGCCTTTGGGCTTTCGGCTGATGCGGCGGACAGAACTATCCGCGTGAGCCTTTCAAGGTATAACACTCAGGAGGAAGCGAAAGCCTTCGTTGAGGTGCTCAGAAAAGGCGCTTCGACGCTCGTAGGATATAAGAAGGTAAAATAAATTACCGCAAAAGTAAACTTTTTTTGAAAAAACTCTTGAAATATTAAAAGAGTTGTGGTATTATAAATAACTGTGATAGTTTGTTGCGAAATTGCCGCATCCTCTCAGGCGGCGTTCGCTTTCCATAAAATTGTAAGGAGGTGCAGAGAATGCCGAACATCAAGAGCGCAAAGAAGCGCGTTAAGGTTATAAGTGCAAAGACACTTCAGAACCAGATTTTCAAGTCACAGCTCAAGACTTCTATCAAGAAGTTCACCGCAGCTGTTGAGGCAGGCGACAAGGCAGTTGCAAGTACAGCATGCGTAGCAGCAATTAAGATGCTTGATAAAGCCGTTGTTCGCGGAATTATTCACAAGAACTGTGCAGCTCACAAGAAGAGCCAGTTTACAAAGAAGCTTAACGCTATGGCGTAAAAAAACAAGCGCAACGGTTGACCCGCCGTTGCGCTCGTTTTTTATCACAATGCTCTAACGGAGAAAGATATGAAGCGACTTATAAAATATATGAAAATAAGGCTCGCAGAGAGTATACTTGCGCCTCTTTTTAAGATGCTTGAGGCGCTCTTTGAGCTTTTTGTGCCTATCCTCGTCGCGAAGCTCGTTGACGACGGTATCGGTCGGGGAGACGTGTCCTTTATCGTAAAGGTGGGGCTCTTTTTGATATTACTTGGTGTCGTAGGCTTTGTGAGTGCCATAACCGCACAGTACTTTGCGGCAAAGAGTGCCGTAGCTGTCGGTACTGCCATGCGGCGCGATCTTTTCTCTCATATAAATTCGTTTACATGGCGCGAGATAGATGAGGCTGGCATATCATCGCTCGTTACCCGTATGACAAGCGACGTAAATCAGGTGCAAAACGGTGTTAATATGTTTCTGCGCCTTTTTATGCGCTCACCCTTCGTCGTTTTCGGTGCTATGGTTATGGCATTTTTCATTGATGCCTCGACTGCGTGGATATTCCTTATCACAATCGTTCTTTTGCTTTTTGCTGTTTGCTTTGTGGCATTTGTAACAATGCCACTATATAAAAAGGTGCAGGCGAAGCTCGACCGCGTAATGCTCTCAACGAGAGAAAATCTCTCGGGCGTGAGAGTGGTTCGTGCTTTTAACAGACAGAAAAGCGAAGCTGACGGATATGATGCGGAGAATTCGGTACTTTTGCGCGCGCAGATATTCGTAGGCAAGATTTCCGCGTTGCTTAATCCCGTAACGCTCGTCGTGGTCAACGGTGCGATAATTTTACTGCTTTTGACGGGTGCGTGGAAGGTTGACGGCGGAACTCTTACGCAGGGCGAGATAATTGCCCTTATAAACCTTATGTCGCAGATACTCGTCGAGCTAATTAAGCTCGTGAACACGATTATTCTTATATCGAAGGCATCGGCGTCTCTTTCGAGAGTAAATGCAGTTTTTGACACCGTGCCATCGACCGACGAGTGCTTGGGCGAAAAGCTTGAAGCCTCAAGTGGAGTGTCGGTAGAATTCAGAGACGTAAGCTTCAGATATCCCGATGATTCAAGCGAGGCGGTCGACTCGGTCAGCTTTAAGGCAGAGGCGGGTGAGACTATCGGTATTATAGGTGCAACGGGCTCGGGCAAGAGCACGCTCGTTAATCTTATACCCCGCTTTTACGAGGCAAGCGAGGGGGAGATATTGATAGACGGCAAAAAGGCAAGCGATATAAGCGTGCTCTCGCTTCGCGAGCGAATTGCCACAGTGCCGCAGAAGGCTCAGCTTTTTGCGGGAAGCATCCGTCATAATCTTAAAATGGCAAACCCCGAGGCTGACGACTGGCAGATGTATACGGCCCTTGAGGTAGCTCAGGCGCTTGATTTCGTGGAAGATAAGGGCGAAGGTCTTGACTTTATGATAGAGCAGGGGGGACGGAACCTCTCGGGCGGGCAGAAGCAAAGACTCACGATAGCCCGCGCTTTAGTCAAAAATCCGAGTGTGCTTATCCTTGACGATTCCGCATCAGCCCTTGACTATGCAACCGATGCGCGTCTCAGGCTGGCGCTGAAGGAATACAGCCGCGATATGACCGTGTTTATAGTATCTCAGAGGGTGGCTACCGTGCGCTATGCCGATAAGATTGCCGTGCTTGACGACGGACGTCTTGCAGGCTTTGGCACTCACCGTGAGCTTCTTTCGGGGTGCGAGGTCTACCGCGAGATATGCAATACACAAATGAAGAGAGAGGAGATAGAGCGTGATGAAAAATAAACCTGTCTCCGAAAAAAGAAACAAGGGTACGCTTCGCCGAATACTCTCTCTTGTGTCCCCTTATAAATTCCACATAGCCGCAGTTCTTGTGCTTGCGCTTGCGACGACACTTCTTTCACTTTATATACCGATACTCACCGGCCGTGCGGTCGACTATATCATAGGCGAGGGAAACGTTGGCTTCGAGGGCGTATACGCGGTGGTAATAAAAATCGCCGTTTGCATAGGGACGGCGGCAATCACCCAATGGATACTCTCTCATATAAGCAATACCGTAACCTACAGCGTGGTGAAAAATCTCCGCGCACGCGCGTTTTCAAAGATACACCGCTTGCCGCTGTCCTACCTTGATACACATCCCACGGGAGACACGCTCAGCCGTGTAATTACCGACACCGAGCATATAAGCGACGGACTGCTCGTCGGCTTTACGCAGCTTTTTGTGGGGGCGGTCACTATAATCGGAACTATCGCGTTTATGCTTATGATAAACGTGTGGATCACGCTCGTCGTGGTGGTTCTTTCGCCCGCTTCCTTCCTTATAGCGAGCTTTATATCGAAGAAAACCTTCGTTTTCTTCGGCCGTCAGTCGAAAACCAGAGGCACTCTTACCGCGTATACAGAGGAAATGCTTGACGGACTGAAGGTTGTGAAGGCACTCGGATACGGCGAGAAGTCTGTCGAGGGCTTCGAGCGTATAAACGAAGAACTCGCGGGCTCGTCTATGAAGGCGACCTTCTATTCATCAACCGTGAATCCTTCAACGAGACTGATGTATAGCTCAATTTACGCAGGGGTGGCAATTGCGGGAGGTATCGTTGCGGCAACTAATCCTGCGGCGTTGACTGTCGGCATGTTTTCATCCTTTTTGTCGTTTACCAACCAATACACCAAGCCCTTTAATGAAATTACGAGCGTAATAACCGAGTTTCAGAGCTCGCTTGCATCAGCTGAGCGAGTGTTCGAGCTGCTTGACGCAGAGGAGCTTGGCGAGGAAAACGCGAAAAAGTCGATCGGACGAGCAAAGGGCGAGGTCGAGTTTAAAAACGTACATTTCTCATACACGCCCGACAGAAAGCTTATCCGCAACCTGAACCTAAAGGTTGAGCCGGGTATGCGCGTGGCTATCGTAGGTCCTACGGGCTGCGGAAAGACTACGCTTATCAACCTTATCATGCGCTTTTACGACGTGAACCGCGGAAAGATAAAGGTGGACGGTGTCGATATTTCGAAAATATCGCGTGAGGAGCTTCGCTCTAATATCGGAATGGTGCTTCAGGACACCTGGCTTATCGAAGGAAGCGTGCGCGACAATATCGCGTACGGATGCCCCGATGCAACCGATGAGGAGATAATTGCGGCGGCGAAGGAAGCGCACGCGCACAGCTTTATCCGCCGTATGCCCGACGGATATAACAGTCACGTTGACGAGGGCGGCGGCAATCTTTCTGCCGGGCAGAAGCAGCTTTTGTGTATCGCCCGCGTTATGCTTACAAAGCCATCTATGCTCATACTTGACGAGGCGACCTCGTCAATCGACACTATGACCGAGCAAAGAGTGCAAAGAGCCTTTGAGAAGATGATGCAGGGAAGGACGTCCTTTATTGTTGCACACAGACTTTCCACTATAAAGGAAGCAGACCTTATACTCGTTATGCGCGACGGAAACATAGTCGAGCAGGGAACTCACGACTCGCTTCTTGACGGCGGCGGTTTTTACAGTGAGCTTTATAACAGCCAATTTAACGTTGAGCGAGGGATGTAAAAAAAGCCCAGACCACGAAAAAAGAAAAAATATTGAATAGAAAAATCAAAAATCCAAACAAAAACAGTCTTTTGTTTTTTCATTCAGGAAAGATTATTGTAGGGAAAATACGCGATTCGCGTATTTTCCCTGATTTATTATTCCTTTTTCGTTATGAACAAGCCGCCCCCTCTCGACGTACCTTTGTACGCCTTCGGGGTGCGTTTGTTCATTCTGAATCATTTTTTCCTATCCCTCGGGATGTAAAAAAGACCGAACCACGAAAAAGTGCAAAAGTCCAAGCGGGCTTCTGCTCTTTTTTGCAATTTTTAATAAAATATGAAAAAATATCGTTTTTCCTCTTGATTTTTGTAAAAAAGCGTAGTATTATATATGAGTAAAACCGAATAAAGCTATGTGAAACGTGCAGAAGAGTAATCGACTGTGCGCGGATGGCAATCTGGAGAAGTTCGTCTATGCACGAATGCCGAAGGGGCAAGAGTATTCCAATCTCTCAGGCAAAAGGACAGATATATATTACGTACGCTATGCGTATGTTTTGTAATTTCTCTTGTTCATCGCTGTCCGAAAGGAACGCGGTGATTTTTTTGTTTTGTTCGGTTGACAGTATATTTTTATAGGAGGTTCATTTAAAGTGGACGCAATTTTACAAGCTATTGAAAGCGTAAACGGTAAGATCAACGGCGTTGTTTGGGGAGCATTCGGTCTTCTTCTTCTCGTCGGCACGGGTATTATCGTTACCGTGCTTACCAAGTTCTTTCAGGTATCGCACATCGGACTTTGGTTTAAGCATACCCTCGGCAGTCTTTTCAATAAAGACGTTATAAAGCACAGCAAGGAAAAGGGCTCAATATCACCCTTCCAGGCACTTTGTACCGCTCTTGCCGCAACGGTAGGAACAGGTAACATAGCAGGTGTTGCCGCAGCTATCTGCATCGGCGGCGCGGGTGCTGTGTTCTGGATGTGGGTAGCCGCATTCTTCGGCATGATGACAAACTACGCAGAAAACGTGCTCGGTATCTACTACCGCCGCAAGAACGCATACGGCGAGTGGTCGGGCGGTGCTATGTACTACCTTGCTGACGGTCTCGGCAAAAAGAAGGGTATGAAGCACGTCGGAAAGATACTCGCAGTTCTTTTCTGTATCTTTGCTATGCTTGCATCCTTCGGTATCGGAAGCATGGGACAGGTAAACAAGATAGTTACGAACGTAGCAAGTGCTTTTGACGTATCCGCACTTTCTTCTATCGAGGTATTCTCGGGTGTTTCTCTCTACAACATAATTCTCGGTGCTATTATTATGGCTCTCACCGCTCTTATTACCCTCGGCGGTCTTAAGAGAATCGCTAACGTAGCGGAGAAGGTAGTTCCCTTCATGGTACTTCTTTTCGTTGGCGGAAGCCTTGTTATAATCGGCGTAAACTACGCAAACATTCTCCCCGCATTTAAGGCAATATTCGTAAATGCATTTTCTCCTGAGGCATTCGTCGGCGGCGGTATCGGTGCCGTTATCGGCAAGGTCGTAACGCAGGGCTTCAAGCGCGGCGTGTTCTCAAACGAGGCAGGTCTCGGCTCATCGGTTATGGTACACTCAAACTCAAACATCAAAGAGCCTGTTAAGCAGGGTATGTGGGGTATCTTTGAGGTGTTTGCAGATACTATGGTAGTCTGCACTATGACCGCTCTCGTTATTCTTACTGCAGGCGGTCTTAACGGCGGCGTATTCAACGCCGTAACAGGTGAGATAGCACAGGGCTATACAGACGCTACCCTCGTTGGCGGTGCGTTCAACTCCGTATTCTCTTGGGGAGACATCGGTGAGAAGTTCATAGCTATCGCTATGTTCCTCTTTGCGTTTACTACGGTGCTCGGCTGGTCTCACTACGGCTCAAAGGCGTGGGAGTACCTCTTTGGTGCTAAGACTACGTTCGTCTTCCGTATCATTCACGTTATCACAGTTATCTTCGGTGCAGTCCTTACCTCTTCACTTGCTTGGGATATCTCTGACACCTTCAACGGCCTTATGATGATCCCCAACCTTATAGGCGTTCTCGTTCTTTCTCCGATAGTTGTAAAGATCACGAAGAACTACCTCAGAAGAGTCAAGCGCGGTGAGGATATCGAGCCTATGCTCAACGCAGACCCCGAAATTCAGGCAGCCGAAAAAGCAAGAATGGAAGCTGACGGCGAGTAATTTTCACAACAAGAAAAAAGGGAATTCGCAAAACGCGAATTCCCTTTTTTTACCCGTTAAGGTATTCTTCTGCAAAGTGAGCTGCAACAGCTCCGTCTGAAGCGGCGGTAACTATCTGCCGAAGCGCCTTCGTTCTCACGTCGCCCGCGGCAAAAACACCGTCAATATTGGTTTTTGTCGTCTCGTCTGCTATGATATAGCCTTGCTCGTCAAGAGAAAGCTCTGAAGCAAACATATCCGTCTCGGGCCGTCTGCCTATGCTTATAAAGAGCCCGTCAAGTTCAAGCGTACTGTTCTTTCCGTCTTTGTCAGTGAGTACTGCCCCGCTTAGCTTTCGCTCAAAGAGAAGCTCTGTTACCCGAGAGTTATATACCAAAGTTATATTTTCCGCTTTTTCGAGAGGGGAAAGGTATATTTTTGATGCACGCAGCTTGTCTCTGCGGTGTATCAGGTATACCTGCTTGCAGATGTTTGAAAGGTACAGAGCGTCAGCTACAGCCGAATTTCCGCCTCCGACGACGGCTACGGTTTTTCCTCGGTAGAGCATGCCGTCGCACGCGGCACAGTATCCTACCCCGCGCCCGATAAGCGCATCCTCGTGCTCGATGCCGAGGTGTCTGTGCTCGGCACCCGTTGCTATAATAACCGTTTTCGCACGCACGCTTCCCGCATCGGTCACTACCGTTTTTATGCTTTGAGAGAGGGCAGCTGAGACGACCTCGCCTTGCAGAGTCAAAGCACCAAAGCGCTCAGCCCCCTGCTTCATCTTCTCACCGAGGGTAAAGCCGTCTACCTCGTCAAATCCGGGGTAGTTTTCTATTGTTGCGGTCTGCGTCATCTGACCGCCTGCCGAGTATTTTTCTATCAGAAGCGTGTCAAGTCCCGCGCGCACGGCGTATAGCGCCGCCGTATATCCTGCAGGGCCGCCGCCGATTATAACCGTGTCGTATATTTTATCAAAATCAACTCTTGTCATGTCTTACTTGTCCAGCATCTCAAGTATTGCACCCTTGGGACGCACACCGCTTGCTTGTGCCGTGATTTCGCCGTTCTTTATCACGAAAAGCGTGGGTATGCTCATTACCTCAAACTGTGCGGCAAGCTCCTCTTGTTCGTCTACGTTGACCTTGCCTACCTTGATATCTGCTCTTTCCTCTGCGATAGCGTCAACTATCGGGGAAAGCATACGGCAAGGGCCGCACCATGAAGCCCAGAAGACAAGAAGCACTGGCTTATCTGACGAGAGCACCTCCGTGTCAAAATTATCCTTTGTAATTTCAATAACTGCCATTTTATTTCTCTCCTTGTTTTTTTATAGTATTTGCACGATAACTGTGTTTCAAATCAATAAATGCTAAACTCGGCACCCTTCATCTGATGCTCGTACCCATTCGGGATAAGTGACGAGTCGAGCGTTATGTCATTTTTCTCTTTGTGCTGGAGATAAACGTAGCTGACCGTGTTTTTATCAGAATCAAATATAGCATACTCGTAGCAGCCGTCCGTGTTCCACACAGATGCGTAGGCCTCACGGTCAAAATACTCGCTCTCGCCGTAGATGACAGAGCCCGCGCACAGAGCCTTTATCTTGTCTTTTTCAAAAGCGAAGCTCTCGGAGTCGTATTGAAGCTCAAGCACCGCCTGCCATCTTGCACCTAATAGAAATGACGTTTCGTGCTCGCAGCCGAAGGAAATTACGTCGCTTGTGTCGATGCTCGTGGGGAAAAGGAATGATGAAAAGGAAACTCTGCGCTCGCCGAGTGTCCATAGGGCATCGTAGTCGGCAGGGGCTTTTATGGTTGTCCTTGTGTTGCTGCACCCGGCAAACGAGCATAGACAAAGAAATACCAAAGCAAGCGCCGCTATTTTCTTTAAGCCCGTTATATTAGTGTGTGTTATCATGCGTTTCATACCCGCCGTCTCCTTTTTTGTGCTTTCTAAAGCTATTTTAACATATTGCGCAGGAATTTTCAATACAAAAAACGGTATGCAGAAAGAACTGCATACCGTTTTGCGTTTTTCTCTTATTTGCCGAAGTATCTCTCAAGAAGACCTGCGAAAGCCTTGCCGTGACGGGCCTCGTCGCGCGCCATTTCGTGAACTGTGTCATGAATAGCGTCAAGGTTAAGAGCCTTTGCCTTCTTTGCAAGCTCAAACTTGCCCTCGGTAGCGCCGTTCTCTGCTGCTACGCGGACGGTGAGGTTTTCCTTCGTTGAGGGGGATACGCACTCGCCGAGAAGCTCAGCGAACTTAGCTGCGTGCTCTGCCTCTTCCCACGCTGCCTTTTCCCAGTAAAGACCGATCTCGGGATAGCCCTCTCTGTGAGCTGCTCTTGCCATAGCAAGATACATACCTACCTCGGTGCACTCACCCATGAAGTTTGCGCGGAGTCCCTCGATAATATCCTCGGGAGCATCCTTAGCTACACCGATTATATGCTCTGCTGCCCAGGACATCTTATCCTCGACAACCTCCTCGAACTTCTCGCCGGGCTGCTTGCAGGTGGGGCACTTATCAGGACGAACGTCGCTCATAACTATCTCACCGCAAATGGTACATCTCCACTTTTTCATTGTATGTTTTCTCCTTTATATGTAAGCATTATTCGGGCGATATGCATTGCATTTGCCCTCTCAATTATTTTAACATAAGACAATATGAAAATCAACAGTTTTTTTGAAATGTCAAAATAAACAAAAAAACGCAAATAAATTACAATAAAATCTACTTTAACCAATTTGAAAAAAGATATTTACAAAACGAGACAATGAGTGTATAATAGATACAATATAGTTATTTCATACGCAAAACATATATATTTGGAGGATACTATGGCTTATTACTACAAGGAACCTGCACACACGTTCAGCGAATATTTGCTCGTGCCCGGATACACAAGCGAGGAGTGCATCCCCGCAAACGTATCTCTTAAAACCTCACTCGTTAAATATAAGCGCGGAGAGAAGTCTGCGATAGAGCTTAACATTCCGCTTGTCAGCGCTATCATGCAGTCGGTATCAAACGACACTATGGCTATAGCACTTGCAAAAGAGGGCGGTATTTCCTTTATCTACGGCTCGCAGTCTATCGAGGACGAGGCGGCTATGGTTGCAAGAGTAAAGAACTACAAGGCAGGCTTCGTTGTAAGCGACTCCAACCTTACACCCGATCATACTCTCGCTGACGTTGTTGCCCTCGTTTCCGCAACAGGTCATAACACGATAGCTATTACCGATGACGGAACACCTAACGGCAAGCTTCTCGGTATCGTTACAGGCAGAGACTACCGCGTTTCAAGAATGAGCGAGGACCTGAAGGTTTCCGAGTTTATGACAGGCCTTGATAAGCTTATAGTAGCTCCCGAGAGCACAACGCTCAAGGAAGCAAACGATATCATCTGGGAGCACAAGCTAAACTCCCTTCCCATCGTGGACAAGCAGGGAAATCTTATGTATATGGTATTCCGTAAGGACTATTCGTGGCATAAGTCCAATCCCCAGGAAGTAATCGACTCCAACAAGAGATATATAGTAGGCGCAGGTATCAACACCCTCGACTACGAAAAGCGCGTTCCCGCTCTCGTTGAGGCAGGTGCTGACGTTCTTTGCATAGACTCAAGCGAGGGTTACACCTGCTGGCAGAAAAAGACGCTTGATTTCGTTCGCGAGAAGTACGGCGACAGCGTAAAGATAGGCGCAGGAAACGTAGTTGACAGAGAGGGCTTTATGTTCCTCGCTGAAGCAGGCGCAGACTTTATTAAGGTAGGTATCGGCGGAGGCTCTATCTGCATTACCCGTGAGACCAAGGGTATCGGCAGAGGTCAGGCAACCGCTCTTATCGAGGTCGCTGCTGCAAGAGACGAATATTTTGAAAAGACGGGTATCTACATTCCGATATGCTCTGACGGCGGTATAGTTCACGACTACCACATGACTCTCGCTCTTGCTATGGGCGCTGACTTTATAATGCTCGGAAGATACTTCGCACGCTTTGACGAATCCCCCACGAACAAGGTAAACATAAACGGTCAGTTTATGAAGGAATATTGGGGCGAGGGCTCTAACAGAGCGCGCAACTGGCAGAGATATGACCTTGGCGGAAAGACCAAGCTTTCCTTCGAGGAAGGCGTTGACTCTTACGTAACCTACGCAGGACCTCTCCATGACAACGTAGAGAAGAGCCTTTATAAAGTAAAGAGCACCATGTGCAACGTCGGCGTTATAAACCTTGAGGATCTCCGCAAGAACGCGAAGATGACGCTCGTATCAGCTACGAGTATCGTTGAGGGCGGCTACCACGACGTTATGCTCCGTACCACAAACCCCGTAAAATAATACAATAAAAGGAGAAGACTATGAACAGTCTTTTCATTCCCGAGGGCTATCGTCAGGTCCTCGACGTTTACAGAACTCAAAAGGCAATATCCTTTATCAAGCGTACCTTTGAGGACAGACTGGCATCGGCGCTCAACTTAAAGAGAGTAAGCGCGCCGCTCTTCGTTACCGAGGCATCGGGACTCAACGACAACCTCAACGGTACAGAGCGCCCCGTCAGCTTTGATATTCCCGCCGTTGGCGAGTCGGGACAGGTCGTTCACTCTCTTGCAAAATGGAAAAGGCTCGCGCTCAAGGGGAAGTCGGATCGTAGCCATGTCGTTCTGTGGGCCAAGGGGTTGTCACCTTAACTTGTCTTCCTAAGACCGCTTGGCCTCCGACTTCGGTACAGAGCGCCCCGTCAGCTTTGATATTCCCGCCGTTGGCGAGTCGGGACAGGTCGTTCACTCTCTTGCAAAATGGAAAAGGCTCGCGCTC
>JAZORU010000020.1:0-30026 GCA_045656765.1 Eubacteriales bacterium | reverse complement strand
ATATCAACTATGTATTTGCCGTTCCAGTGCATGCGGAGTCTGGGCTCAGCAGTAACCTTTGCAACTATTGTCGCCTCAAGGTTTTCACTTTCCGCAAGTGCCTTGAAGGCTTCAACGTCTGCCGCTTCAACAACTACTGCCATTCTTTCCTGGCTCTCGCTTATTGCAAGCTCGGTGCCGTCAAGTCCCTCATATTTTTTCGGTACTGCATCGAGGTTTATATCAAGTCCGTCTGCAAGCTCGCCGACAGCAACCGAAACACCGCCGGCGCCAAAGTCGTTACATCTCTTTATAAGCTTTGAAGCCTCGGGGCATCTGAAAAGTCTCTGAAGCTTTCTCTCTTCGGGAGCGTTACCCTTCTGTACCTCAGCACCGCAAGACTCAAGAGAGTCAAGTGTGTGCGACTTTGAAGACCCCGTAGCACCGCCGCAACCGTCACGTCCGGTTCTTCCGCCGAGAAGAATAACTACGTCAGAGGGACAGGGTACCTCACGTCTTACGTTTTCTGCCGGAGCAGCCGCGATAACCGCGCCTATCTCCATTCTCTTTGCCGCATAACCGGGGTCGTATATCTCGTCAACGATGCCGGTTGCAAGTCCTATCTGATTTCCGTAGGAGCTGTAGCCTGCCGCCGCCGTCGTTACGATAGTTCTCTGGGGAAGCTTTCCTTCCATAGTTTCGGAAAGCGGAACCGTGGGGTCAGCCGCGCCCGTAACTCTCATTGCGGCATATACGTAGCTTCTGCCTGAAAGTGGGTCGCGTATAGCTCCGCCGATACAGGTAGCCGCACCGCCAAAGGGCTCTATCTCGGTCGGGTGGTTGTGAGTCTCGTTCTTAAAGAGCAAGAGCCAATCCTCGTCGCGACCGTCGATATTTACCTTTATCTTAACGGTACAAGCATTTATCTCCTCCGACTCGTCGAGCTTCGGAAGCTTACCGTTTACCTTAAGGTATCTCGTAGCAAGAGTTGCTATATCCATAAGATTCTGCGGCTTCGTTCTGCCGAGCTCTTCTCTTGTCTTGATATATCTGTCATACGCTCCCTGAATCTCGGCATCCTCAAACTTAACGCTGTCGATCGTTGTAAGGAAGGTAGTATGACGGCAATGGTCTGACCAGTAGGTGTCTATCATTCTGATCTCGGTAATAGTGGGGTTTCTCTTCTCCGAGATAAAGTAGTCACGGCAGAAGCGAAGGTCATCTGAGTCCATAGCAAGTCCGTACTTTGCTATAAACTTAGGAAGATCTTCCTCCGTCATTTCTATAAATCCGTCAAGCGTAGCTACGCTCTCGGGCATATCGTATTTCATAACGAGAGTCTCGGGCTTCTCAAGCGTTGCCTCTCTGCTCTCTACGGGATTGATTACGTGCTTCTTTATTGCCGCAATTCCCTCAGGCGTAACCTTGCCGCTGATTATGTAAATACGTGCACTGCGGACTATAGGTCTGTCGCCCTGTGAAATTATCTGAATACACTGAGCCGCAGAGTCTGCGCGCATATCAAACTGACCGGGAAGATATTCTACGGCGAAAACGGTATCTGTGTCAGCGCACTCGATCTCGCTTGTAACTATATCGGTTGCGGGCTCTGAGAAAACCGTATTCTTCGAATACTCAAAAAGCTCCTCGCTTATATTCTCAACGTCGTATCTGTTTATGATGCGAACGCTCTCAATTCCATCTACGCAAAGAAGCGTCTTTGCATCGTCAAGAAGCTTGCCTGCCTCGTGTGCAAACTCCGCCTTCTTTTCAGAATAAACTCTAAAAACCATGATATCCTCCGTTATGCAAGCACGCTCAAGGCTTTAGCGCCTATATCAGAGCGTCTGTATGCGTTCTCAAAATGTACCTTGTCGCTTTCCTTGTAAGCTTTTGCTACTGCGTCCTTTAGGTTGTCCGCACAAGCGGTAACACCAAGCACGCGTCCGCCTGCAGTAAGCACCTTCTCGCCGTCAAGCTTAGCGCCTGCAACGTAAAGCTCACCCTCAAAATCCGCATCAACGGTTATCTCGTAACCGCTCTTGTATGCCTGCGGATATCCTTCTGATGCGCTAACCACGCAACAAGCAGAGCCTGACGAGAATTTAACCTCGCAATCCTCAAGCGTACCGTTAGTGCAGGCACGCATAATCTCAAATAGATCCGACTCAAGAAGCGGAAGCACTACCTGTGTCTCGGGGTCACCAAATCGGCAATTGTACTCTATTACCTTAGGACCCTTTGCAGTAAGCATCAAGCCGAAGTAAAGACATCCGCGGAAGGTTCTGTCCTCGCTGTTCATAGCGTCAATGGTCGGCAGGAATATAGTCTTCATACACTCCTCAGCAATAGCCTCGGTATAGTAGGGATTAGGTGCTATCGTTCCCATACCGCCCGTGTTAAGTCCGCGATCATTGTCAAGAGCTCTCTTATGGTCCATGCTCGATACCATCGGCTTTACACATTTGCCGTCTGTAAATGCAAGAACGGATACCTCGGGACCTTCAAGGAATTCCTCAATAACTACGCGTGATCCCGACTCGCCGAACACCTTGTCTTCCATCATAGAGATAACGGCATCCTTTGCCTCGTCTCGCGTCATTGCAATAATTACACCCTTACCGAGTGCAAGACCGTCTGCCTTGATAACCGTCGGGATAGGGGCGCTCTCAAGGTATTCAAGAGCCGCATCCTTTTCGGTGAACACCTCGAAAGCGGCGGTCGGGATGTTGTACTTTTTCATAAGGTTCTTTGAAAAGACCTTGCTTCCCTCGATTATTGCCGCATTTGCGCGAGGACCAAAACAAGGGATATTAATTTCATTCAGCGCGTCAACGCAGCCAAGCACAAGCGGATCGTCCGGTGCTACTACTGCGTAATCTATACCGTGAGTTTTTGCAAACTCAACGATAGCCGAAATATCCTTCGCACCGATATTTACGCACTCAGCGTCAGCGGCAATTCCGCCGTTTCCGGGAAGCGCGTATATCTTTGATATTTCTTTGCTTTTCTTTAGTGTCTTTATTATGGCGTGCTCACGGCCGCCGCCGCCAACCACCATAACGGTATAATTCTTATTTTCCATCGTTGCACCTTATTTGTAAATAGGATATTTTTCGCAAAGCTCTATAACAGACTTAGTAACCTCGTCCTTTGATGCTTCAAAGTCACAGGTAACCGCCTTTATAAACTTAGCTATCTGCTTCATCTCAGCTTCACCAAAGCCTCTGCTCGTTACAGCAGGTGTACCTATGCGGACACCGCTTGTAATAAAGGGACTCTGGGGATCGTTGGGAACTGCGTTCTTATTAAGGGTGATATGCACCTCGTCAAGTCTCCTCTCAAGCTCCTTGCCCGTAACGCCGAAATTCTGCAGGTCAAGCAGCATAAGGTGGTTGTCAGTACCGCCCGACACGAGATTGAAGCCCTCTGCCATAAGTGCCTCTGAGAGAACCTTCGCGTTTGAAGCGACCTTTCTCTGATATTCCTTAAACTCCTCTGTCAGAGCCTCACCGAAAGCAACTGCCTTTGCGGCAATTATGTGCATAAGAGGTCCGCCCTGAACACCGGGGAATATTGCCTTATCTATCTGCTTTGCATACTTCTCACGGCAAAGGATAAGTCCGCCGCGAGGACCTCTGAGAGTCTTATGCGTGGTCGTGGTAACGACGTCTGCATACTCGCAAGGATTAGGGTGAAGCCCTGCCGCAACAAGTCCTGCGATGTGAGCCATATCTACCATAAGATATGCGCCAACCTCGTCTGCTATCTCGCGGAAGCGCTTGAAGTCGATTATTCTCGGGTACGCACTTGCACCTGCCAATATAAGCTTAGGCTTACATTCAAGAGCAAGACGTCTTACCTCGTCGTAATCTATCATCTGAGTTTCATCAGAAACTCCGTAAGGAACGATGTTGAAATATTTTCCGGAAATATTAACGGGAGAGCCGTGAGAAAGGTGTCCGCCGTGTGCAAGAGACATAGAAAGCACGGTATCACCCGGCTCAAGAAGCGCGAAGAAAACCGCAAGATTCGCGTTAGCTCCGCTATGTGGCTGAACGTTTGCGTGCTCAGCGCCAAAAAGCTTCTTTGCTCTCTCTCTTGCAATCTCCTCTACCTCGTCTACGTAAACGCATCCGCCGTAGTATCTCTTTGAAGGATATCCCTCTGCGTACTTATTTGTAAGCACCGTACCTGCGGCAAGAAGCACCGCCTCGCTTACTATATTCTCGCTTGCGATAAGCTCGATATTCTGTCTCTGTCTGTTAAGCTCAGCCTCGCACCAGGAGTACACCTCGCTGTCATACTGAGCAAGCTTTTCAAAAAACATTCCACGTTCCTCCGAATATTTATTTTAATTAGTGATGGAAAAGTCTCATTCCCGTAAACGCCATAGCGATACCGTACTTGTTGCAGGTCTCGATTACCTGGTCGTCACGGATAGAGCCGCCGGGCTCGCAGATGTAGGAAACACCGCTTCTGCGTGCTCTCTCTATATTATCTCCAAACGGGAAGAAAGCATCAGATGCAAGAGCAATACCGTTAATAGACGAAAGGTATGCCTTTTTCTCCTCGCGGGTAAGAGGCTCGGGGCGTGTGGTAAAGTAGTTCTGCCATACGTCATCACCAAGTACGTCCTCACAGTCATCCGAAATATATACGTCAATGCAGTTATCTCTGTCGGGTCTGCCCAAGGTATCCTTGAAAGGAAGATTAAGCACCTTTTCGTGCATACGGAGATTGAAGATATCCGCCTTGTTTCCTGCAAGTCTCGTGCAATGGATACGCGACTGCTGTCCTGCTCCAACACCTATTGCCTGACCGTCGAAGGCATAGCAAACAGAATTTGACTGCGTGTACTTAAGAGTAATAAGAGCAACCATAAGGTCACGCTTTGCAGATTCGGGCATATCCTTGTTTTCGGTAACGATGTTTGAAAGCTGACTTTCGTCTACCTTGTAATCGTTTCTTCCCTGCTCAAAGGTTATTCCGTAAACCTGCTTGGTCTCCTTGTGCTCGGGCTTGTAGTTTTCATCAATTTTTATAATATTGTAGTTTCCTTTTCTCTTGCTCTTCAATATCTCAAGAGCCTCGGGGTCATAATCGGGGGCGATAACGCCGTCGGAAACCTCGCGCTTGATTATCATAGCGGTCGTAACGTCGCACTTATCAGAAAGGGCGATAAAGTCACCAAAGCTTGACATTCTGTCGCTTCCTCTCGCTCTTGCGTAAGCACAAGCGAGAAGAGAGTCGTCAAGTCCGTCGATATCGTCAACGAAGCAAGCCTTCTTCTGCTTGTCGGAAAGCTTTATACCTACAGCCGCACCTGCGGGGCTGACGTGCTTAAAGGAAGTAGCAGCAGGAAGTCCCGTCGCTTCCTTCAACTCGCGCACGAGCTGGTATGCGTTAAATGCGTCAAGGAAATTTATATATCCGGGTCTGCCGCAAAGTATCTCAACGGGAAGCTCGCTTCCGTCTGCCATATATATTTTTGCGGGCTTCTGGTTGGGGTTACAGCCGTATTTAAGTTCAAATTCTTTCATTTTCAAAATCTCCTTGCATTTTTAGGAATTTTTGTTTATTATCTTCGATACGTACTTACCGCTTTCAATATCGGTATAACGAACGTAAAGAGAAATCTTGTTGTCAGCGTCAAGAGCGTTCCATATCTCGTCAGCGAAAGCGTCGATATCATTTCCTATCTTCGCTTCTCTTGGCTCTCCCGCGAAGCTCGGAAGAGGATTTCCGTCATGCTCGTAGGTGTGAATGAAGTGTCCCTTGCCTGCAACCTTGTCGTATTCGTAGAAATATCTGTTGCAAACGCCGCCCTTGCCGTCGCCGCATTTAAGAATACTCATCTTGTAGCTGTATCCGCCCTCAAAATTGAGTATCGCGCTGATACGGGGGGTGTAGTTGGGGGCATCGGGCTCAAACTCTCTCGTGCGAAGTGCACTTTCAAAGCTGCCGCCCGCCGCTATATGCTCGTATATGGTATCCGTCTGGTCGCCGTTCGTTACCGCCAGAGCATTCGGGCAGTTTCTCGTTGCATTGTAGATTATGAGAAGCGGATCCTCGCACTTTGAAGGATCAAAAGCTTCTGTGTATATCTCACCGTTTTCACGCTCTTTGAAAACACGGTTACGGCTGTTCTCGCTTCTTCCCATTATAAAGTAAGCGCATACGGCGCTCTTGCCGTCCTCGCTCGTACCTACGACTATACCTCTGCCGGGATATTTGTTCGAGCCTATAAGCTCACTCATACTCTTTACGCTCATTGTTATTCTCCTTATTTGTTTTTTAACGTCTTCGCCACAAGCTCGCACGCACGCGGAAGTATCTTCCACTCCGCCTCTTGCATAACACGCTTCTGCAAGCTCTCGGGCGTATCCTTTGCTCTTATATTGACAGCCTTTTGCAGTATTATCTCGCCGCCGTCGGGGATTTCGTTTACAAAATGCACGGTAGCACCCGTTACCTTAACGCCTTTAGCGAGCGCCGCCTCGTGTACGCGAAGCCCGTAATAGTCCTTTCCGCAAAAAGACGGAATAAGAGACGGATGAACGTTGATAATACGCTTCGGGTATCTCTTGGTAAAATTCTCGGAAAGAATACTCATAAAGCCCGCAAGAACTATCATATCAATACCGTACTCGTCAAGCTTCGCTATTATCTTTTCTTCAAACTCACAGAGATCGGCACATTCCTTTCTCGAAACGACCGCCGTATCTATCCCCGCATTCTTTGCACGGGTAAGCGCGTATGCACCCGGATTTGATGCAAGCACCAGCTCTATTTTTCCGCTTTTGATAATTCCTTTATTCTGCGCGTCTATCAAAGCTTGAAGATTAGTGCCGCCGCCGGAAACGAAAACCGCTATTTTCGTCAGCATATTATAACACCCTCGTCAGACTCAACTACCTCGCCTATCACGTAAGCATCCTCGCCGTTTGCGCGAAGTATCTCAAGGGCTCTGTCTGCATCCTCGCGTGCGACGGTTACAGCCATACCCACACCCATATTGAATGTGTTGAACATATCGTGCTCGCTGATGTTGCCTGTCTTCTGGATAAGATCGAATATAGGAAGAATACGAAGGGCACTCTTGTCTATCTTTGCGCTGTATCCGTGAGGCAGGCTTCTCGGAATATTCTCGTAAAAACCGCCGCCCGTGATATGAGATACCGCCTTAACGGTAATCTCGTCAAAGAGAGCAAGCATGGGCTTAACGTATATCTTCGTGGGAGCAAGAAGCACCTCGCCGATGCTCTTGTTGCCGAGCGACTCGATGGGAGTCGTAATATCAGCGTGGTCTACGTTGAATACACGGCGCACAAGGCTAAAGCCGTTTGAATGAACGCCGCTTGAGGGGAGAGCTATGATAACGTCACCTTCAGAGACCTTCTTGTTATCAAGTATCTTTGCCTTATCAACGACACCTACGGCAAAGCCTGCAAGGTCGTACTCATCTATGGGATAAAAACCGGGCATCTCGGCAGTCTCGCCGCCGATAAGAGCTGCACCCGACTGAACGCATCCCTCGGCTACACCCGAAACTATCTTGGCTATCTTCTCGGGATAGTTCTTTCCGCAAGCAATATAGTCAAGGAAGAACAAGGGCTTCGCACCGCAGCATATAACGTCGTTTACGCACATAGCAACGCAGTCAATACCTATCGTGTCGTGCTTGTCCATCAAAAACGCAATCTTCAGCTTCGTTCCTACTCCGTCCGTACCGCTGACGAGAACAGGCTTCTCTATACCCGTAACGTCAAGCTCGAAAAGTCCGCCAAAGCCACCGATATCGGTCAAAGCTCCCTCGGTCATTGTGCGGGCAATATGAGTCTTCATAAGCTCAACTGCCTTGTAGCCTGCAGTTATATCAACTCCGGCTGCTGCGTAACTGTCTGATCTGGATTTTGTGTTCATTTTTTATTCCTTTCCGTTCCAGCAATACGTGCAGAGCTTGCACGGCTCTATTCCTATTGCTTTAATTATTCCTTCAAGTGACTGAAATTCAAGAGACGTAAAATTGAATTTTTTGCATATCGCTTCTCTCAGCGCCTTGCCTCTTTCGGTATTCGTGTCGCTGTACTCGTCGATATGCTTCATTCCCTCTTCCCCCTCAAGCTCCATTATGGTTCTTCGTGCAATAAGCTCCATGTCTGAGTTGGCACGGGAAAAGTTCAGATATTTGCAGCTGTACATGATAGGCGGGCAGGCACTTCTCATGTGCACTTCCTTTGCCCCGTTGTTGTACAGAAAATCTACCGTTTCCTTAAGCTGTGTACCCCTTACTATCGAATCGTCAACGAAAAGAAGCTTCTTGTCTTTTATAAGGTCGGGGACGGGAATCTGCTTCATCTTCGCTACGCGGCTTCTCTCCTTTTGGTTTGTAGGAGTGAATGAGCGTGACCAGGTAGGCGTATATTTGATAAACGCACGGGCATAGGGCACCTTGCTTTCGTTTGCGTATCCTATCGCATGAGGTATTCCCGAATCAGGCACGCCCCCTACGTAATCAATATCAAACTCAAAACCGTTCTCACGGTCGTTCTGCGCCATTATCTCGCCGTTTCTGCAACGGGCAAGCTCGACGTTTACCCCCTCGTAAGAAGAGGTGGGATAGCCGTAGTAGCTCCACAAAAACGAGCATATACGCATATCCTTCCCGGGCTCTCCTATGACCTTGCAGCTGTCGGCGGTAAGCTTTACTATCTCACCGGGGCCGAGCTCCTTGTAGTCTTCGTATCCAAGCTTCTGATAAGCAAAGGATTCAAACGCGGCACAGAAGCCGTCCTCGCTCTTGCCTATTACAATCGGTATTCGTCCAAGCGGATCGCGTGCGGCGATTATAGTTCCCTTCTGTGTCAGAATAAGCATCGACACGGTTCCGTCTATTTTGCTTTGGGCAAAGCGTATGCCCTCTGCGAAATCCCCCTTGTTGTTTATCAAAGAAGCGACAAGCTCGGTCATATTAACACCGCCGCTTGTCATAGCGTTGAAGTGTCCGCCGTACTCGGCAAGATATTCGTCAATAAGCTCCTTTGAATTGTTTATCATTCCTATGATACATATAGCGTACGCGCCGAACTTAGAGCGTATAAGAAGCGGCTGAGGGTCATAGTCGCTTATACAGCCTATTGCCGCTTTTCCTCTCATTTCGTCAAAAACATCCTCAAACTTCGTTCTGAAGGGGGAGTTTTGGATATTATGTATCTCTCTCTGAAATCCTATTTCATCGTCAAAGGCAGCCATACCTGCACGGCGCGTACCCAAGTGAGAATGGTAATCTACACCGAAGAACACGTCTGATATGGCGTCGTCACGGCGAACCGCACCGAAAAAACCGCCCATTAATTTACCTCCCGGTCAATGCCAAAACGGCATCTTCATCTTGTTTTGCTGAAATCAAATCCTATTTGTTGTATTTTGCTGTGAGCTCTGCATCCTTCTCGAGAACTGCTGCAGTACCCTTTGCTCTGTGAGCATCAAGCTTGTCAGCAAGCTCCTTGTCCTCTATTGCAAGCATCTGAATCGCAAGAAGCGCCGCGTTTGCCGCACCATCGATAGCAACTGTAGCTACGGGGATACCCGTGGGCATCTGAACGGTTGAAAGAAGCGCGTCTATTCCGTCAAGATATTTGCTCTTTACGGGGATTCCTATTACGGGCAGAGTACATCCTGCAGCAAAAGCTCCGGCAAGGTGTGCTGCCATACCTGCCGCACATATAATAACGCCAAAGCCCTTTTCTCTTGCAGAGAGCGCAAACTCTCTCGCCTCCGTAGGCGTTCTGTGCGCCGAGTATACGTGTACCTCGTGCGGTACGTCAAACTCTGCAAGCGTGCTTATAGCTTTTTCAACTACGGGTGAGTCCGACGCACTTCCCATAATAACTGCAACCTTTTTCATATAAAGCTCCTTTAGCAAATATTTTCACAAGTAATATTATACTACAAGAACAGTATTAAGGTCAATAGTGTATTTTAGTAAATAACATAAAATTATTTATATATTTATTATATAATTTACACTAAATAAAAATTTTTTACAAAAACGTTTGATTTATCCGAGCGTATATGCTATAATACTTGATTAGTACAAATACATCTAATAGACAAGGAGAAAAAGATGGAATTTTTAAACGAAATGCTCACTAACCTTTCGTCCCTCAGCGATAACCTGTTCCGTATGGATTGGCGTTATATCGTTATGTGGGCAATAGGAGGGCTTCTTATCTATCTTGCAATAGCGAAGAAGATGGAGCCGACACTCTTGCTACCGATGGGATTCGGAACTATTCTCGTAAACATTCCCTTATCGGGCGCAATCGACCAGATTATAAACGGAGAGGTTGAGCACGGAGCGCTTTCGGTGCTTTTCAATGCGGGTATCGCAAATGAGCTGTTCCCTCTCATACTTTTCATAGGAATAGGCGCAATGATAGACTTCGGTCCTATTCTCTCAAACCCCAAGCTTATGATATTCGGTGCTGCTGCACAGTTCGGTATATTCTTTACCTTCTGTCTTGCATCCATGTTCTTCCCTCTAAACGACGCGGCATCAATCGGTATTATAGGTGCGGCAGACGGTCCTACGGCAATCGTCGTATCACAGAAGCTCGGCTCACAGTTCACGGGCGCTATCATGGTTGCGGCATACTCGTACATGGCTCTCGTCCCGATAATTCAGCCGCCTATAATCAAGCTTCTTACAACTAAAAAGGAAAGACTCATCCGCATGGACTCAACGCAGAATCAGGTGTCCAAGCTCACGAGAATCCTTTTCCCCATAATCATTACGGTAGTTGCGGGAATAGCCGCTCCCTCCTCTGTTTCACTCGTAGGCTTCCTTATGTTCGGTAATCTTATCCGCGAGTGCGGAGTGCTTGATTCCCTCTCGAATACGGCACAAAACGTGCTTGCAAATCTCGTCACGATATTCCTCGGAATCACGATAGGAACGCAGATGGTAGCAGATAAATTCCTTGACCTTACTACCCTGCTTATCCTCGGCCTCGGTCTTTTCGCTTTCATATTCGATACCGCGGGCGGAGTGCTTTTTGCAAAGCTTCTCAACGTATTCTCAAAGAAGAAGATAAACCCGATGATAGGTGCTGCGGGCATATCCGCATTCCCAATGTCAGGCCGTATAGTCAACAAGCTCGGACTTGAAGAGGATAACCAGAACTTCCTTCTCATGCCCGCTATCGGCGTTAACGTCTCGGGACAGATAGCAAGCGTTATTGCAGGCGGTCTGATACTTAATTTCTTTGCATAACGGGGGTAGATCACAATGAATATAAGCTTTGAACCTATGAACTTCGTCACCAATCTCTCATACCTTCTTGCAGGAATGATAGGAATATTTATCATAATCGGAATAATCGTAATTGCCACGGCAATTCTCAACGCTTCCACAAGCAAAAAGAACAAAAAAGACGAAACAAAATAAACGAAACAAAAACAAAGCTCTTTGCGGTCGCAAAGAGCTTTGTTTTTTGTTATTCAATATCAAGTTCTATCGGCTCGTCTATTTTGTCCGATACGTATTTTCCGTTTTTCTTGCGTTGCTTTACACATTCGGTAAGCAGGTACTCTATCTGCCCGTTTACCGAGCGAAAATCGTCCTCAGCCCATGCGGCAATGGCGCTGTAGAGCTTTTCGGAAAGACGGAGAGGGATCTGCTTTTTATTATTTTCCGACATATCAATACAGGCTTCCCGAATTTACTACCGGCTGAGCGTCGCGGTTACCGCAAAGCACGACGAGAAGGTTTGAAACCATAGCCGCCTTGCGCTCCTCGTCAAGCTGTACAAGCTCCTTTTCGTTCAATCTTTCAAGCGCCATCTCAACCATTCCGACAGCCCCGTCGACTATCATTCTTCTTGCATCTATAATAGCTGATGCCTGCTGTCTTTGAAGCATAACAGCCGCAATCTCGGGAGCGTATGCAAGGTATGTTATACGAGCCTCTATTATCTCAAGTCCCGCCTCTGACACCTTTTTCTGAATCTCGTTCTTTATTCTGTCGGCTACTACCTCGCTTGAGCCTCTGAGGCTTCCCTCATCGGCTACACCGTCACCTGTCGTATCAACACCCGGAGCTACGTCGTAAGGGTATATACGGACTATATTACGCAGGGCACTGTCGCACTGAAGCGAGAGGTATTCCTTGTAGTTGTCTACGCAGAATACCGCCTTTGCGGTGTCTACCACGCGCCACATTACAGCAATTCCTATCTCTACGGGATTGCCGAGACAGTCGTTTATCTTCTGACGGCTGTTATTGAGCGTCATTATCTTAAGCGAAACCCTTTTGTCTACCGTTTGAATATTTACGTTTGCACCCTGCACAGCGGAAGAAAAAATAACCGGAGCAGACTTTCCGCCGTCAACGTCACCGCTTTGCGAAAGCTTGGTCTTTGCCGCGGGATTTACTGCTATACAGAAAGGATTTACGTAGTAAAAGCCGTCTCCCTTGAGCGTGCCCACGTACTTACCGAAAAGCGTGAGCACAAGCGCCTCTTGGGGCTTTAGCACCTTGAGCCCGAGAAAGGGGATCCATCCGATACTCACCCATATAATACCGATAACGAAAACGGTAATGCCCAGTGCCAAATCCTTACCCGAGTCCATCGTTATTCCGCCGAACACCACAGCTCCGATACCGCAAAGATAAAGCAATCCCCAAAGAAGCATCGCCGCCATTCCGTTGCCTTTTTTACCAATGATTTTTTCCTGCATAGTTTATCTCCTTTAAATGATTTTATCTTGATATCAAAATGATATCATTTATCTTATTCCTTGTCAATACAAAAAACGAAAAACTGTTGAATTTTCACAAATTGTTAACAAACTATTGAAATATAATATATTATATAGTATAATTATACTGAATAATTATACGGAGACTGTCTAATTAAACAAATATTTAAAAAGCGAGGTTGAAAACATGGCATCTTTTATTTTGGAATGTCCTGCCTGCGGTGCAATAAACGAAGCAACGACAGGTCTGTTCGGACTGAAGAAAACCATCCGCTGCCAATGCGGAAGAGAGATCGACATAAAGCGCGAGGCTTTTACGTCAAAGCAGTGCCCCCACTGTAAAAACACGGTAGTTGTAGACCTGAGAAAAGGCGACCGTGCGATCTGTCCCGTATGTAAGAAGCCGGTAAACACGGCAGAGGACAAGATCCGCGGCACAGACATAATATGCCCTACCTGCTCCTGCAAGCACTTCGTTGACAAAAGTGCCGTTTCCTTTACCTGCCCCGTGTGCAGTACGAACATCGACGTTCAAAAGGAAATCGTAAAGAGCAAGCTTGTAAGCGACAACAAAATAAGCGTAATAAAATATGAGGGTGATAATTCCACTTTCGTTTGGAAGCATCCGATAGAGGACTTCAACGCAGGCTCTCAGCTTATAGTACACGAAAGCCAGGAAGCAGTGCTTTTCCGTGACGGTATTGCACTTGACTCCTTCCCTTCGGGCGCTTATACTCTTGAAGCACAGAAGCTCCCGATATTCAGCTCGACCTTCAAGCTGACGAGCGACGTATCGGTTTTCCATTCGGAAGTCTACTTTATTAATATGACGACGCAAATGGGCTTTAAGTGGGGAACGCCGAACCGCATCCGCTTAAAAGACCCCATAAGCGGCATGAACATCGACATAGGTGCTCGCGGAAGCATGAATTTCCGTGTAAACGAGCCGAGAAAGCTTCTCACGAAGCTTGTCGGAACAGAGAGCGCGCTTGGAAGAGCTGACCTTGAGTCAAGCTACGTTTCCGCATTTATGCGCGACCTTACCTTTACAAAGGTACGCTCCTGCCTCGCGCAGACAATAAAACAGCAAAACATCGACCTTATGGAAATAGACGAGCGTCTGGAAGAGCTCGCCGCAGGCATACAGAATGCGATAAACGAGGAGCTTTGCGAATACGGACTTATTATCACCGGCTTCGTTATAGCAAACGTAGACCTTCCCACAGACAATCCCGAATACATAAAGATGCAAAAGCTTCACGATGCAAAGATACTCAAGGCAAGCGAAAAGGAAGTTCTTGAAGCAGAGGCACAGCTTGCATACACCGAAGCGTCGGCGAAGGCTAACCTCAAGGTAATCGACTCGCAGGGTGATGCTGAGGCGGCTCGCGTTACGGGCACGGCTGAGGCTGACGTTACGAGAGCCAAAGGAATGGCTGAAGCTGACGTTGAAAAGGCAAAAGGCATGGCTGAAGCTGAAAGCATCAAGGCAAAAGGTCAGTACTACCAGATGGAAACTGCACGCATGGTCGGCACTGAGGCTATGAAAAACGGCTTGGTCGGCACGGGCGGTGCCGGTGGCGGAAACAGCGCTATAGGCGACATGGCAAGTCTCGGTGTTTCGATAGGCGTTATGAGCGGAGTTATAGGCGCTACAAAAGAGGTCATCAAGCCCGTTATGGACGCAATGAATCCAAACGCAGCCCCCGCATCTGCCGAGTGGTCATGCTCTTGCGGAGCGAAGAACACGGGCAAATTCTGCTCCGAGTGCGGATGCGAGCATGTAAGTGCAAGCGCAAACGCATGGACCTGCTCCTGCGGAACCGAGAACACGGGCAAGTTCTGCACGGAGTGCGGAGCCCGCAATCCAAACGAGCCTTGGAAATGCTCCTGCGGACACACAAACACGGGTAAGTTCTGCTCCGAGTGCGGAGCAGGAAGGGGGAACTAAAGAATGAACAGCTTCGGTAAGAAATTCGCCTTCGGCACGGCGCTTGCAACAGCACTTTACATAATAATCACCCTTATAATCTCCGAAGGTCAGGGGGGCGTTGAATTTTGGCTTTCCTTTGCCTTTATGATTGTTGCGTTCGTATGCGTAGGCGGTATGGGACTTCTTATATCAAACAAGATACGCTCGCTCAAGGACTGGATATTCAGCCTTCCCGTAATTCGCTGGTGTATTATTTATCTTGGATGTGAGCTTGCGCTTTCCTTCATATTTATGATACTGCCTCTCGGCTGGAAGCTTACCTTTATCACACAGCTTTTATTGCTCGTCGCTTTCTCGGGCTTGGTATTCCCTTCTATGTTCCAGCGCGACTACGTTGAAAAGGTCAGAGAAGAAACCAAGGTGAAGGTAGCGTTCACACGCACGCTTCTCGCGAAGGTAACATCCCTCTCAGCAAGAGCAGAGGATGCTACTCTTAAAGCGGCACTTACGGAGGCTTCTGAGACTCTTCGCCACAGCGACCCCATGTCGCACGAGGAGCTCGGAGAGCTTGAAGCGGAGATATCTGCTTTGGTAGATCTGCTTGAGTCGCAGGTAAAGGGCGCTGATACAGAGGGTGCCAAGGCTTCCTGCAAGGAGCTCGGATTCAAGCTTACAGAGCGCAGCCAGATGGCACGTGCGCTTAAGCTTTCTCAATATTGATAAAATAAGACTGCATTAGGAGAATATACAAAATGGCAAATATTAAGCTCAAATGCGAGACCTGCGGAAACGAAATTATACTTGACTCAAACGAATCAAGTGCAATTTGCGAATACTGCTCAAACCCTTTTAATATACCTCAAAATGAAACAAGAGAAGCCCTCTTGAATCTTTACACCCGTGCCGATAATGCATGGGAGCATCAGGATTTTGATGAAGCACTCGGACTATACAACCGAATACTTCGTGAGGACGATACTCAAGCAAAAGCCCACTTTTCAGCCGCACTTTGCCGCTACGGTATCACCTACGTAACAGATCCCGGAAACGGCAGAAAGGTACCCACCTGTAACCGTTTCAACCGTACTTCCATATCAGAAGACAAGGACTTTAAGCTCGCACTTAAATACGCCGTCGGCGAAACAAAGGAAAGCTACAAAAAAACGGGAGAAGCTATTGATAAAATAACTAATAATTTCCTTAAAATCGTAGACAAGGAAGAGCCGTACGACGTCTTTATATGCTATAAGCGTACCGACGGCGCAGGCGGTTTTACGGAAGACAGCGTTCACGCCCGTAAGTTATACTATTATCTCAAAGACAAGGGTTATAAAGTATTTTTTGCCGAAATCTCGCTCGTTGAAATAGGCGGAGACAAATACGAGCCGTATATTTTTGCCGCACTTTCATCAGCACCCGTAATGGTGCTTATAGGCAGCAGCCGAGAGAACATAGTCTCTACGTGGGTAAGAAACGAGTGGAAGAGATTTTTCAGCCTTGCATCTCAAGGCGAGCAAAAGACAATTATCCCTTGCTTATTGAACATGGATCCTTATGATTTACCGAGCGAGTTTGAAGGTCAAGCACTGGACGTTTTATCCTATACCTTCTTCGAGGACGTTACTGCCATTATTGATAAAAAAGTGGCAGCGGCAAAAGCAAGCCGTCCCTCAAACGAGGCAAAGAGCCTTACCGAAAGATACGCTACGCCCGACAAAGTAAAGCGTGTAGTTGACGAGCTTGACTGCGAGGAAAAGGAAGCCATTCAGGTACTCGTTATTCACCAAGGAAATATCAACAACACGATAGACTATATCTCTTCTGAGGAAGATTACAAAAAGAAGCTGTGGGTATGTGCAGAGTGCGGTGCTAAAAACCAGCACGACAGATGCCACAACGACAAGTGCCTTCTTTCAAAAACCGAGTCTATTACGCTTGCCAAGGTGCGCGAAGAGGTGCTTCGCAAGAAAGAATATAACAGCGAGGAATCAAGAAGAGCGCGCGAGCAGAAAAAGAGAGAGCGCGCCGCAAGGCTCAGACGTGCAAGACCTGCAATTCTTATAGCATCAGGCATTCTAGCCATAGTGCTCACGGTATTCGGCATAATCGGCGGTATTCAGGTAAACAAGGTAAACAAGCTCGTCGAAAAGATTCCCGAAACTATACACGACTACTCGCGCTTTGAAAACGAGATTATGGAAGCCTACACCGCATACAACGATATGTGGGGCATCTACCAAGTATTTGTCAACACGGAGCATCTTGACAAAAACATGGAAGGCTTCAACAACTACAGAGTAGACAAAATAAAGAGCACGCTTGCCGAGCTTACTCCCGAATACTCGGGCGACAAGGACGCGCTTTTTGAGCTTCTCTCAAAATATTATAAGCAGCTCAACTCCACTCAGTCGGGAATGCTTACCTCTGACGAGTTTGGAAAGCTTGAGACCGCAAGCTGTGTCTACGATATTATCTCGGGCATCAACACGCTTCTTGACGACGTCGTCGCAAACTACGACAAGCTCTCCGACCTTAAAGTTAAGTATAACTCTCTGTCCGAAGAATATCAGGCATACGTACATAACTGGTCGAAGCTCGATAACATCGACGATTACTACAATCTCTACTCTAACCTTGAATTTGTATCCGCCGACGGCGGCTGGGCTGTTAGAGCCAAATCCGACTCTGCGGATAAAATCACGGGAGACGTCGTAATTCCCGCAACCTACAAAGGACAGGAAGTAAAGACTATACCCGAGAAAGCTTTTGCAGGCTGCACTGCGATAAGCTCGATTGTAGTTCCCGATACGGTTACGCAAATAGGCTGGGGTGCATTTTATAACTGTATTTCTCTGAAAAGCATTTCTGTACCGTTTGTAGGTACGTCACTTACAGCGGAAGGAGAAAACGCTCCCTTCGGAGCTATTTTCGGCACCGATTCTTACACAGGCTCTACGGGAGTAGAACAGCACTACTATAATTACTACACAAGCAAAACCTATCATATTCCTGCACAACTTCGATCTGTTACTATTACAAAGGCTACACAGATTTGCTCCTATGCATTTGAAAACTGCTCAATGCTAACAGAAATCGACCTGTGTGACAGTATAATTGCTATAAATGGCTCCTGCTTTAAAAACTGCAAGGGCATAAAATCTATTTCCCTGCCAAATGTTACGGTTATCCCCGAAGATGCTTTTCTGAGCTGTGCTTCGCTTGAAAGCTTCACTATAGAGGAATCGGTTACTACCATAGGCGACAGAGCCTTTATGGGTTGTATAGCTCTGAAGCGTATAAATTCGGAAGAAGAAGGCACGTTTATTATACCAGATACAGTTAAACAGCTTGGCTTTGGAACGTTTAACGGTTGCATAAACATCAAGAGCATTACCCTTCCGTTTATAGGTACGTCGCTTACGGCAGAAGGAATAAATGCGCCCTTCGGAGCTGTTTTCGGTACGGATTCTTACACAGGCTCTACGGGAGTAGAACAGCACTACTATAATTACTACACAAGCAAAACCTATCATGTTCCTGCACAGCTTCGCTCTGTTACTATTACTGGCGAAACTCAAATCGTCTACCGTGCATTTGAAAACTGCTCAATGCTGACCTCTCTTAAAATAAACTCTGCGGCTAAACAGAACGTTGGTGAAGAAGCATTTAAGAACTGCATTAAACCTACGTATTTCTGATGCGAGACTACTCTATAACAAAAAATTTACAATATAAGAAAAAATAATGCAAAAAAATTATTGCATTATTGAAAAACAAATGGTAAACTATATATGTAAAGACCGATTTCAATCTTTCGAAAATATATTAAAGGAGAAAACACAATGGAAAAGAAGAATGATGTTGTAAAAATAGTCCTTATCGCTGTTGCGGCTGCTCTTGCAGTTGTAGGTGTCGTTTTGGTAGTTCTCAAGCTTCTCAAGAAGAAGAACATGGCTTACCTCGAAGACGATTGCTGCTTCGATGACGATTGCTGCTGCGAGCTTTGTGAAGACGATATCAACGACGAGTGCCTTTGCTGCTGCGAGGACGGAGACGTTGAGGTAGAGATCACCGAAGAGGCTGCAGAATAATTTCTAACATAACTAATGACCGCCTGTCCAAGCAGGCGGTCATTTTTGTATTAATAAAACCGTTGCAAAAGCTATGCTTTTGCAACGGTTCAAGATAATAAGAAAAAGCAAAAGCATCTCTTTTTAAATGCTTTTAATTATATCTCTCTTTTTTCGTGGTCTGGGCTTTTTTTACATCCACTTTTTATCTTTTCTTTTTAAAAAAGCTTTGCAAGAGCTCTACAGATTCCGTCTCCATAACGCCGCCCTCGACCTCGCACTTGTGGTTTAGTCCAAAGGCGTTTATGTCAAACACGCTTCCCATAGCGCCTGCACGACGGTCGTATGCGCCGAACACCACGCGGTCGATACGCGAGTTTATTATTGCCCCTGCACACATCGGGCACGGCTCAAGGGTGACGTACATCGTACATTCGGGAAGGCGCCATCCGCCGAGCGCCTTGCAAGCCGCATCGATCGCCCGCACCTCTGCGTGATAAAGGGCGTTCTTGCCGCCTTCGCGAAGGTTTCCCTCTGCACTTATAATATCCGTACCGTATCTTACTATAACCGCCCCTACGGGCACCTCGCCTGCCTCTGCCGCCTCTTTGGCTTTTGCGAGAGCAAGCGTCATAAATTCAATATCTTTTTCTGTCATATCAACCGCAACACCGTTGCAAGTATTATCGCAACGTAAACAATTAACATTGCCGGCGAAATCAGCTCCGCACGGCTTATATCAGCCTTTATATTCTTTATATCCTTGGTACGCTCGTTTATCTGTATCTGATAATCACGCAAGATTACGTAGCAGAAATATATACCTACACCCAAAATCAAAAGCCAAAGAATACACTCTACCGCAACGTATACACCAACCTCCAGCGCTCTTGATGCGTAGGAAAGAACAAGCACGGTCACGTTTACGCACAGATGAAGCAAAACGGGAAGCTTAATATTGCTTGTATACAAGCAAAGAAGCGCAAGCACGATTCCGGAGCCTACAGAATACACGAGCTGTGAGGGATTGAAATGACACAGTCCGAAAAGTGCGCCCGAAAGTGCCACCGCCCAAAATCCGCTGCCAGCTACGCGAAGAATAACACCTCTGAAAAAGAGTTCTTCCGTAATTGCGGGAATTACTGCGTACATCAAAAGCGAGAACACAAATCCCCAAAAGCCATCCGGCATAAATCCGCCCGATGCGGCTTTTTCGTAAGGAAACAGCTCAAGAAGCACTACGTTTACCTGTAAGCAAGCAACTATTGCCGCAAAAGCTATAAAGAAAGCAGGCAGCCTATATTCGCACCACGAGGGATTTGAGCAGTCGTCTCCCACAGGCTTAAAAGCACGATTCCACAAAAAGCACGGAATCAAAAAGGACACCGCATATATGAGCTTTACCGCGAGCACCTTAATATATCCGTCAAAAAGCGGGGATACGAATGCAGCAAGCGAGCTTACAGCAAGCTGGCAAAGCATCAGTATGGCTATTATGACTGCTCTTTTCGTATTCTTAGCTTTCATAGAGCCTCCGTTAAGAAGTTATATACTACAATAATAATACAATAAAGCGATAAAAAAATCAATAGAAAAGTTAGAGCAGACGCTTGATACCTTCATAGAAACGTCTGAAATCCGACTCATTTATCTCAAATACAGATACGCCCTCAAAGGAAAGGGCGGGCATTTGCTCAGTTGAACAAAGAGAAAGACTTATAAGTGATTCCGCCTTTATCTTTATACCTTTAAGCTCTGCCTCGTTGACAGCAAAGCAAACAGTTCCTTTTTTGACATCGGCACTGCACTCTCCACCTATCTTCACACTATTATCGTCAAGAGTCATCTCTATCCCGTATTCACCCGTTTGCCCGTTATAGTCAAGCCCGAGCGCGTAGGTGTTTTTACCAAAAGAAAGTCCTGCCGTTACGCGAGAGGTTTTTTCTTTTTCGTTCGTTTGTTTTGCGTATTCAAGCTTTGCTATCTCCGTCACGCCGGCATTAGTGCGGTTTATTACAAGTGAAAACGAAGCCGAATCTTCAGTGTATTGGAGCTTGACGTCAAAACCTACGTGGCATATCCCGCCGTTGCGCTCAAAGGACGTGTCAAGCTTGACCGCACTTATCTTCCCTTTGCATTCCGTAAAAGAAAACGAAAGCTCAAGGTCTCGCTCGGATGCCATTTTCTTTATTGCGTTCAGTATCTCTTGCGTATCCGTGACGTCGCTCTTATATTCCCTGCCGAAAATCTTATAGACAAGCTCGGGGGATATTATTTCTCGAACAAGAACGGGATTGGCTTCGGTTTCCTCCAAAAGCACGTCTGCTATACCGCAAATATCCTCGCCGTCAAGCGAAGCGGTCGTAGTTTTGCTGAGACTTAATCCCTCATAGGAATAGCTGTGCTTAAAATCTATATTTTTTATAACTCTCTTTGCAATTCTGAGAAGAATTTTTTTAAGTGATACACTTTCTCTGTCCTGCTCTTCAGTTTCTATAGCTGAAAGAATTTTGAGAAGCGTGTTATAATCCTTCTCGTCAAGCGCATATCTTGAGTTGCTGTCCGGATGAAAAATCGACTTTGACAGTCCTTGCTCTGTATTATGACGGGGTATGGTTATAGTCTGCGAATCTCCCGAGACACTCAGACGAATAAAAATATTGTCTCTGTTATACGCAACGGTTAAAGGGTTGTCTTTACCGTGGCGTCCCAGTTCTATCTCGAAAGCACCTATTGCATTCTGCCCTCTGTACTCACCCGTACCTCTCGCAATACCTTTTGCCGACATACTAAGTGACTTTGCCGGCAGCGTCATATCATATTCAATCGAAAGACCGTCACTTGACAAATTCTCTGCGAGCGCAAGTGCCTTTCCCGAATCAAAGAACAAAGCATCAAAGCTCTCTATAAATGGGTTGCGCAACAAAGACGAAGCCAAAAGAAGCACCGATATTATCGGCAAAGCTATCGCCCCTATAATAAACAACCTCTTTTTCTTGCTCATCTTCTGACTCGCGTTCAAAGAAACACTCTTGATATTCGTATTTCTTTTTTTATTTTTCACGGGTAAAGCACCTCCCTTCCCGATTAATTACAAAGCAGGTATTTGCTTTATGCAAATACCTGCTTTTTATTGCTATTATATTTGTTGCAGATCAGATGCAGATGCAATTAGTGAGTAATAAATCTCTCTGTATCCTTATCGAAGAGATGGATCTTATCGGTATCGATAGCGATCTTGATCTTGTCGCCCGCTCTTGCCTGTGAGCTTGAAGCAACACGTGCAATAACGTTCTTCTGCTTGTCGTCAGAGAACTCATCTTCACCAAGTGCGAGGTAGAGATAGATCTCTGCACCCATAAGCTCGGTAACCTCAACGTCAGCCTCGATTACGCTGTCAGCAAATTTCTCAAGATACATTGCATCATCGTGCAAGCACTCGGGACGGATACCTACAACTATTTCCTTACCTACGTATTCCTCAATTATGTTCTCTTCTTTTTCGTTGAGATACTTGCTATTAGGAATCTTTATGGTATTTCCGGAGAAAGCTACGTAGTACTCACTGTTCTTCTTCTCAACCTTAGCGTTGATGAAGTTCATCTGAGGAGTACCGATAAATCCTGCAACGAAGAGGTTGCAAGGCTTGTCGTAAAGGTTTTGAGGAGTATCAACCTGCTGAATAAGACCGTCCTTCATAACAACGATTCTCGTTGCCATGGTCATAGCCTCAGTCTGGTCGTGCGTTACGTAGATAAACGTAGTTCCAACGCTCTTATGAAGCTTTGTAAGCTCGGTTCTCATGGATGCACGAAGCTTAGCGTCAAGGTTTGAAAGAGGTTCGTCAAGCAAGAATACCTTAGGATAACGAACGATAGCACGGCCGAGCGCAACACGCTGCTTCTGACCACCCGAAAGAGCCTTCGGCTTTCTGTCGAGAAGGTGCTGGATATCAAGGATACGAGCTGCCTCTTCAACACGGCGCTTGATCTCTTCCTTAGGTGTTTTTCTGAGCTTAAGACCGAATGCCATATTCTCAAAAACAGACATATGAGGATAAAGAGCGTAGTTCTGGAACACCATCGCTATATCTCTGTCCTTAGGAGCTATATCATTGACAAGCTTATCTCCGATATAAAGTTCTCCCTCTGTTATTTCCTCAAGTCCGGCAATCATTCTGAGTGTTGTGGATTTTCCGCATCCTGAAGGTCCAACAAAGATAAGAAATTCTTTATCCTTGATCTCAAGGCAGAAATCGGATACGGCTGTAACACCGCCCGGATACTTTTTGTAAATGTGCTTAAGTGAAAGACTTGCCATTTAAAAATTCCTCCTAAAAATAAATACCTTAAATCTTTTATCCTTTTTGGGATAAAATCAATAATAGTCATACTTCAAGCAATACTTATTGACGATATACATTATATCATTTTTTTTCAAAAAATAAAAGTGTTTATTCAACCAAATATTCACGAGGCTCTTTGTGAAAGTTGCACAAAAATAGAGCGTTTTTGTCCGTATATTGCCATTTTTTTCCATTTATTTCGGGCGTTTTGTGCAAATTGCTCTATTCCGTTCTATACCTTTCAAGAAGTGATATTTCATCATCCGTAAGCTCGCGCCACTCTCCGCGCCCAAGGGAGCCGTCAAGCTTTACTCCGGCAAACTCCACCCTTTCAAGCTCAACCGTCTCAGCACCCAATGCATGCGTCATTCTCTTTATCTGATGAAATTTCCCTTCTCTGAGTGTGATGTATCCCCCCGTGCCTTGTGCATCAAGCACAAGCTTTGCAGGCATACATTCATACCCGTCCTCAAGCACTACCCCGCGCTCTGCTATATCCGGCGCGTTATCGGGAAGTCTTATATCCGTCTCGAAGCGGTAAACCTTATCTGCGTGATGCTTCGGGGATAGAAGGTCGTGTGCAAGCTTTCCGTCATCCGTCAAAATAAGCAGTCCGACCGTGTCTATATCAAGCCGTCCACAAGGAAAAAGATCTCTTGCAGCAAGTCTTGGAGAGAGCAGATCAAGCACCGTTTTTTTGCTTTTATCATCAGTGGCGCTTATGTAGCCCTTCGGCTTATTTAACATTACGTAAACGAACCGCTTATATTCTATCTCCTCGCCGAAATATATTATCTTATCGGCCGCGGGGTCTATCTGAACGTCGCTTTTTTTGGCCGCCGTACCGTTTACAAGCACCCCGCCTGCTCTTACCGCACGCTTTGTCTCCGTGCGGCTGGACACTCCCATGTCCGACAAAAATCTGTCAAGTCTCATTTCGTCGCTCTACCTATTCTTAAACCGTAAATATTATCAATGCAACCGCCACGGGCAAGCACAGCAGAACACATATCAAAAAGGATGCCCAGAATATTTTCCAAAAATCTTTCATTTCTCTTGCTCCGAAATTACACTTTATATGTAATTTTCTCCCTCAAAAGAAATTTTATTCAAAAGCTTACTTTTTATTCTTTATTGCGTCCCAATAGCTCTTTGCCGCCTGCTCGGTCTTATTCTCGCCCCACTCGTAATAGGTGCGCTCAAGCCCGTTTGGCATATATCTCTGACTGACGTAGTGGTTTTCGTAGTCATGCGGATATTTATATCCTTCAAAAAGCGGAGAGCGAAGGCACGTAGGTATATCCTGACCGAGTCCCGCTCGCACGTCAGAGGCCGCCCTCTCGTACGCGATATGCGCCGAGTTTGATTTCGGTGCCGTAGCAAGCATGATAACCGCGTTTGAAAGCGGTATTGACGCTTCGGGCATACCAAGCTCTATTGCCGAGCGACAGCAAGCGTAGGTTACCGCCGCCGCCATAGGATAAGCCGCGCCTATATCCTCGCTTGCGATTACCTGAAGTCGCCTTACAGCCGAGATAAGCTCACCCGCTTCAAGAAGCGAAGCAAGATAGAATATAGCCGCATCCGCATCAGAGCCGCGTATAGATTTCTGAAGGCAGGAAAGAAGGTCGTAGTGACTGTCTCCCGACTTGTCGTAATTCATGCGCGAATTTGCACATAGCGAGTCTGCTACTGCCGAGTCGAGCTTGCTCTCGGTTACGAAAAATGCGTTTTCGGTAAGTCCTACCGACATACGCACGTCACCGCCGCATTTCTTTGCAATATATAAAAGAGTTTCTTTGTCTGCGGTTTTTTTCGTTCCGTAGGTTTCGTTCAGCTTGTCCCACGCGCGCACAAGAACCCTTACCGTATCCTCCGGCTCAACGGGCTTGAACTCAAAAACCGAAGAGCGCGAAAGCAGTGCGTTATATATGTAAAAATACGGATTTTCCGTGGTTGAAGCAATCAGCGTAACACGCCCGTCCTCAACACATTCGAGAAGCGACTGCTGCTGCTTGCGGTTGAAATACTGTATCTCGTCAAGATAAAGCAAAATTCCGCCCGCTTCACCCAAAAAGCCCTCCGTCTGCGCTATCGCGTCCTTGACGTCTGAAATGCTCGCATTCGTTGCGTTAAGCTTTACGAGACGCATACCCGACTGCTTTGCTATAATCTCGGCAGTCGTGGTCTTTCCCGTACCCGGCGGGCCGTAGAATATCATGCTTCCGAGACGTCCCGCTTCGGTCAGGCGTCTGAGTATTCCGTTTTTTCCCACAAGATGCTCCTGCCCCGCTATTTCATCAAGCGTTTGGGGCCTTATCTTGTCAGCCAAGGGTCTAGTATCCATCTTCTTCTCCGTGTTGTTGTATTTTCTAATTAAGTGCCGCACTCTCGGGGCGGTAGGTCTCTTTTGCAAAAGCAACGGCGCGGGCGCTGGATGTGTCAACATCTCTTTTTGCGTATACGTCGGACGCATCAGCGAAAGCCGCCTGCATAAGTCCGCCGTCGGCGCACATACCTGCCATTTTAAAGGCACTGTCACCGCTCTGCCTTATTCGCGAGCCGTCTCCGCCCGCCGCAAAAAAGTCACCCGGGCCTCGCATCTCAAGGTCCCGCTGAGCGATGGCAAATCCGTCGTAGGTGGTCTTCATTGTCTTTAGCCTCTCGAGTGAAGCATCGCCCGTACTGTCAGAGACGAGCACGCAGTAGGATTTTTTGATTCCTCTGCCAACGCGTCCTCTTAGCTGATGCAGCTGAGAAAGACCGAATCTCTCGGCGTTCTCGACTATCATAAGAGTAGCCGAGGGCACGTTCACACCTACCTCGATAACGGTAGTCGAAACGAGTATTTTTATCTCGCCCGAAACGAATCTTGCCATGGTCTCGTCCTTTTCGCGCGACTTCATTCGTCCATGCAAAAAGCCTATCGGTATATCGGGGAAAACGTGCTCGGACAGCTTACGTGCGAAATCCACCGCCGCTTTAAGTGGTGGTCTGTCCTCCCCTGCCGCCATCTCAAAGAGATCCTTTGCATCAACTCCCGATTCCTCTTGCTCATCGTCATGCGTCTCAACCGTCGGGCAAACAATATACACCTGCCCGCCTTCATCTATTTGTTTGCGAATAAAGCCGTTAAGCCTCGTTCTGTAGCTGTCGTCAACGCAGAATGTATCTACCCTCTGTCGCCCCTCGGGCATTTGGTCTATCACGCTTACGTCAATATCTCTGTAAAGCACAAGCGACATCGTGCGCGGTATCGGGGTTGCGCTCATCACGAGCACGTGCGCACCCTCTCCCTTTTCCGAGAGAGCACTTCTCTGCCGTACGCCGAAGCGGTGCTGCTCATCGGTTACGACAAGCCCGAGACAAGAGAAATCCACACCCTCGGTGAGTATCGCGTGAGTTCCTATCACTATATCGCACCTGTCCTCTCCCGAGGATAAAAGCGCCTTTTTGATTCTGTCCTTTTCGCTTTTCTTCGTCGCGCCGAGAAGAAGCTCACACCTGATACCAAGCGCGCTGAACACGGGCAAAAGGTCCTTATAATGCTGAGTTGCAAGAATTTCGGTCGGCGCCATAAGAGCCGACTGCATACCGTTTTTTGCCGATATGTACAAGGCGGCAGCGGCACAAACCGTCTTTCCGCTTCCTACGTCCCCGACGAGTATTCTCGACATCGCGGGTGTCGCCATATCAGAACAACAAAGGTCTGCCTTTATATCCTCTATTGCCCGTGACTGAGCCTCGGTCAGCGAAAACGGAAAGCAAGCAAGAAAACGTGATATATCCGTATCCTTCATATAAAAACGGCGAGGTGATCTGTTCGATTTTGAAAAAGAGCACGCGCATAGCGCATAGTAAAACATCTCATCATAGGAAAGGCGTCTGCCCGCCGTGCGAAGCGACTGCATATCGGTCGGATGATGTATATTTGAAAGCGCATAGGAAAGCGTGCAGAGCCCTCTTTTGCGCCGTATGTCCTCGGGAAGCGTGTCAAACATCTCGGACGAAGCGCATCTGAGTGCTTCACCGACAGCCTCCCCCATACCCTTCCTCGTTAACCCCTCGGATATAGAATATATAGGCACAAAATCCGCAAGCGGCTTATTCTCGTCGTATTTTTCGTATGCGGGGGATGAAAGCATCACAATATTACGCTTGCCCGCAACTATCTTGCCGTAAAAGCGGTATTGCTCGCCCACAACGAAAAAGTCCTTGAGATACGGCTGATTAAAAAACACCACCTCAAGAGAATCGCTCGAGTCAAATGCCCTGAATTTCGTCAGCGTCATGCCCCGCCTTATCTGTGCGTTGCGCGGCACGGTACCTACGGTCAAAAGAAACGCCGCCGTCTCGCCGTGCCTTACCTCCGTGATGTTTTTTATGTCTCCTCTGTTCTGGTAGGCGCGGGGAAAATGATAGAGAACGTCGCGCAAGGTAAATAGCCCAAGTCTTGAGAAAGCCTCGGCACGCACCTTACCGACGCCCTTAAGCTCGGTCAGCCTTGAATTAAGCGTAAGCATATCCTTCCCCCGTTTCTTTTGAGATTCTTTACTTTATATTATACAACATATCAAAAACAAAATAAAGAGAAAAATGAAATTTTCTCAATTCAAAGCATATTTTCCCTTGTGTGCCGTTGCACTTTCAGCAAATAATAATTACAGAGCAATTTTATAAACACGAGGTATACAATATGTCAAAGATAGATTTAAACGAGATTGGTGAGGATATGTCGAAGGCTGCCGAAAGCACGAAAAAAATGTACAAAAAAGCATCCCGTCTCTCGCCGAGAATGAGAAAAGAGATAACCGTAAAAACGCAATACTACTCACACAAATGCAGCCGACATCCCTGTGCCGAATCCCTATTAAAATTCGATATCAACTGCAATCTTCTCAAGCTTCTTCTGCTACTTATCGCAGTTATGCTTTTATGCTCTCTTTTCTGCATGAAGCGCAAAAAGAAAAAGGCATGCAAGGAAGGATAGCGCAAGTCTTAAAAGGTCAAGAATAAAGGTGCATCATATAATGTAATGAGGTATAATATATGCCTCATTACAAGAAAAAGCAAAGCACCGCAAAAAAAGAGACTGCAGCGACCTTGAAGGTCACGGCAGTCTCTTTTATTATTGCTTTTTATATTATTTAATTACTAACGAGCGAACACCAAGCAAGCTGTCGGCAGAGTCAGGCTCGCGTGCGTCAAGCGAATTGATACGGGAAAGAGAGTCTATACGGCGGCCGTATTTTTTGCCTACGCTCCAGAGACTTTCGTTTTTGTCGGGATAGTATATGCGAACGCAGTCTCCCTCGGTGTCCTTTATATCTTCAAGCGTCTCGGCACTCTTGACCGTGCGTATACTGTCAGCCCCTTCTATAAACGCAGAGAGATAAAGCTCCGCATCTGCAAAAATGCTGTCCTTTTCACACCTTACGCGTACACCCGCTACGTCTGCAGCTATGCGCGAGTCGTACTTTTGTGCCGTGCAAAGCACGGGAAGAGCACACTTAAACGGAATCGCAACGTTCTCGGTAGTATACTCGAAAATACCATCCTCTGCCTTACAAAGCAGAACGTCGACGTTTATCTCCCCCGATACGTTTGCCGTATCCCCGTCAACACTCACACTCTCAACGCGAGCTGTGGCTACGCTTGAGCAAACGTCAGCCGTACACTCTCCTTCAAGCTTCTTTTGCCCGTGGCATGAGAAGTTCGCGTTTTTGCAAAGCACGCCGCGCTTTATCTGCTCGTTTTTGTATTCTACCTCGCACTCACATCCGCAAGCGTATATATCGGTCACGTATTCCTTTTCCTGCTCGCAGGTATACTCTCCCCATATATTGAGAGTCAGCGACATCAAAAGCTCGCCCGTGTCCTCCTGCGAGCTTATATCCGCGCTTATGACCTTGCCGTATGCGCGCACGTTCTGAACGTCAAACGGGTGGTAAGACAAAATATCCTTTTCAAAGCGTATTTTCTTTTTTGTGCTGGAAAAAGCTCGCCTGCCCGCCTGTATATCATAGTAATAGATACTGCACTCGCACTCGCCGCGGCAAAGAATTCCGTCAGCCGTTGCCCTTGCCTCGTTTATATAAACCTCGCCCTCACAGCCGATTATCTCACATTCGGGGGATGCGCCGTCTATTCTGAAGGCTTCCTCAAGCTCAAACTCACCGCACTCAAAATGATTACAGCTCATAGTGCGCTCGATCTTGCAGAGTCTTTGATACTCGGGCGCACTCAATGACGAGAGACGCTCGGCATCCGCCTCTTTTTTGTATATGACGTGCGGAACTCCCTTTATTTTGCTCTTTACCGAAAGCTTCCTCGGCCCGCTCGGGCGCACCGTAGTGCTCTCTATCGAGCTTTCGTCGTAAATATCAATTTCACCGCATCCGAGCGCCTCTCCAAGCGGTACTGCATACTCGTATTCGCACTCAAGCGTCGTGAAGTACGGAAGTCCGTCCTCACCCGCGTAAAGAATACTGTACACGACACTTCCCGAAAACTCCGCCCGCTCAGCTCCTATGTAGCGCCCCGTCGGTATCACCCTGCCGTCCGCCTTTATCATTTTTGATATTTCAGGCATATACTCCGGCAGCGTAAAATCCCCCGAGCACTCGCTCCAAACCGTCTGACCCGCCGCATCCGCATACTCGCCAATAAGCGAAATTACGCCCTCCTGCGAGATGTTTATATCTTTCATCCTGTAACCTCTCCTTTTTTCGTTATTTATCCTGTTCTATTTTATTAAAAAAGATATTCATATATGACAGGCAGGGGAAATCTTTGCTTTTAAGTTAAAAAAAGAAGCACGCCTCTCACCCAAGCGAAAAGCGCGCCTTACCCTTTTACCTCAAAAAAGGTGTTATCCCGTTTTTTCGGGATAACACCTTTTTCTTGTATCAATTTTAAAGCGTATCAAGCGTAT
>JAZORU010000019.1:0-54791 GCA_045656765.1 Eubacteriales bacterium | reverse complement strand
GGTGCACCATATTCCTCCTTAGCTCAGTCGGTAGAGCGCATGACTGTTAATCATGATGTCGCTGGTTCGAGCCCAGCAGGGGGAGCCAAAAAATTCCAAGTCGAAAGACTTGGAATTTTTTATCCATTGCGAAAGCAATGGCATATCATCACGCGTCAGCGTGTATATCATCAAAGGCGGCAAACCGCCTTTGTATCTCATCACACCTTTAGGTGTGCATAAAACCCCTTTCGCAATGATGATATGCAACGGTTACACCGTTGATGATATACAAAACTTCGTTTTGATGATATGCAATTCCTGCGGAATTGATGCAATAAGGGCAAAGCCCGTTATTCCCCGAAGGGATATTCAATGCTCCGCATTGATTTATCGCTATTTTTATGCTATAATACACTCAAGGCGGTGATGATATGACAAAGAAAACGTGGTCAATGATTCTTTTGTGTGCGTCGGCGGTTATACTTTTGCTTGTCGTTGCGCTTTGTATTTATATGGGCATTACACTTTGCGCCTTGAAAAACGCACCTATTGATGCATCAGCAGGAAACTTTCCCGGCGCGTCTGTTTTGGCGGTATTTTTATCCGAGCTGTCCGTGCGGGGCGGGTTTTTGCTTTTTGGATTTGCACTTTCTTCTACCGGCTGGATCTTTTCACTTATAAATATAAAAATTGCCGAGAGTAAAAAGATAAAGAGCGTGTCCATCGGCTTTACTTGCTTTTATTCTGCTGTGATGCTTTTGACCGTCGGGATTTTTACAGCTTTTATTTTATAAGTGTTTTGCTTTTTTTCATTTTCGTAATAATAGGTTACTGCGGTGTTGACGAGGTCAAAATTGCGTGATATAATTAAAGTGACTAATAACGTTTTGTTGAAAAAAGGAGAATTAATATGGTACGCAAGGGTTCGGTTATGAAGCTATACGCAGGAAAAGAGGAAGAATACAAGAGACGCCACGACGAGCTGTGGCCCGAGATCATTGAGTCGATCCGCCGCGATGGAGGCAAAAACTACACTATTTTCCACGATCCCGAAACAGACCTTCTTTTTGAGTATATCGAAATTGAGGACCCGGACGTTTGGGCAGAGCGCGGCGCTGATGCCCATATTCAGAGGTGGTGGGATTATATGGCGGACATTATGGAAACGAATGCGGACAACAGTCCCGTCTGCCGTCCTATCAACGAAGTATTCCATTTGGACTGAAGCCAAATACCGTGTTGATACAGGTCCGTTGTGTATGATATGTTTTTAAGAACAACATATATTTTTTGAAAAAAACAAAAGAAAAATAATATGGGACACCTGACAGGAAAGACTGCAATTATAAACGGTGTGCCCGCTTGTTTTTAAATAAAATCACAAAAATCCGTCCTCGCAAGAGAACGGATTTTTTGTGTTTGCAAAGCTACAACTTTGCCCCAACTACTTGAATACCCGTCATGGCTGTGTTAAAATAAGTTCGGAAAGGCGGTGTAGGTATGAAGAAAAACGAAATGAAGGAACTTGTGTGCTCGGCGATTGCGACTAAAGATCTGTGCCGTGCGTTTTTTAAGTATGATACAAACTACCGCTACTGTTTTCCGCTTCTGGCAAGCTGCCGTCTTTTTCTTTCCGCAAATGAAAACGACTTTAGCATTGACGGCTTTTCTGTTCGAAGTTTCTCTGATTTGAAGAAGATCAGTCTAAGACGGGATAAGTATGCCGAGATAGTAAAAAGCGAGAATGTTTTTGATTGCGTGTCCATACCCGAGATTGATTTGACCAATTGGCAAAGCGTGTTTTTGTCTTTGCAAGTGTTTCATAAAAATATCATTATTGAAAAAGAAAGCCTTGACGAAAAGGAGTGCGAGTTTGCAATAGGCAGAATTGAAAAGGTGCAGAAAAACAAGGTTTTATTTAAATACTTTGATGCAGACGGCGTATGGCAAGACGGATTGCTTGAAATTCCTTTTTCACAAATAACGTCGGTTACGTTTGGCTCTCGATACGTTGAGATATTCTCAAAATACGTATAATTTTTATCTAAAACTATGTTGCAACAAATTCGGAAAGGCGGTAAAGTATGCCTAAAGCTGTTATGACAAAGCAAAGGTTTATCAATCAGTGGCTGCGGCACTTCGCACGAGGTGTTAGCCAAAGCGACTTGCAAAAATATTCTATTGACCGATATATATGGCATATTTTTTCCTGCGGCCTGCTAAGCCCCGGCTCTTTTCTTGAAGGGGAAGACGCCCGTGCCGCATACGACAGCATAGACAAATCAAGCTGCATCTTTTGCGACATGTTCGGTATGCGGGGTGTGAGCGACGTTGTGACAGATGAATACAAAACGGCAGAGCGTATCGATTCTGTTACCGAGCTGTACGTTGTATCAAAGGACTTTTCCTGGACTTATATCAAAACCCACGAAAACGGCCTTTGCGGTCCGTATTTTATGAGAATTACAAAATAGTTCACCCCCAAACAGAGCGCGGTCTGCGTTTGCTTGGCAGTGAATCTGACAGGCGAAAAATTTTTTCATCAATAGTATTTACATCAATGAAAAGGAAAATCACCATGGTAAAGCATATTATTTTATGGAAGCTTAAAGAGGACTGCAACACGGATGCGGTAAAAGAGGGAATAAAAGAAAGCCTTGAGGCTTTGCACGGCAAGATAGAGGGGCTTCTTGAAATAAAGGTCGAGTGCAAGCCTTTGCCGTCGTCAAACGCCGACGTTATGCTGTATTCTGTATTTGAGGATGAGGCGGCACTTAAGGGCTACGCGGTTCATCCCGAGCACGTAAAGGCGGCTGACGAGAAGGTGCGTCCCTTCACGGCAGAGCGCACCTGCTTTGACTATCAAGAAAACTGAAAAAGGAAGAAGTTAACATGTCTGAAATACTTGAAATAACGATGATACTCAGCTTCGGAGCTTCATGGCCGCTTAACGTCATGAAATCCTACAAGGCAAGAACCACGAAGGGCAAGAGCCTGCCGTTTTTGCTTTTGATATTTTTCGGTTACATAGCGGGAATTGCATCAAAGCTCTCAAACGAAGCGTATATGGCGGCGTTTGCTTCTAAGTGGTACGTGCTTTTCTTCTATGTGCTGAATTTGGTTATGGTAGGAGTGGACTTATGTCTGTACGTAAGAAACTACCGACTTGACAAAGAGGCTGAAAAAGAATAAGAAGCAAAAAGAGACTGTCGCAGACAGCCTCTTTTTTTCTTGTATAAGGTATTATTATCTGTTGTTGATAAGCTTGGTAAGCTCGATAGGATCAACGATCTTTCCGTTCTTGTAAACGCGCATATTTCCGCTTGCGATCTCGTCTATAAGAACTACCTCGCCGTTGTTGTAGCCAAACTCGAACTTGATGTCCCAGAGGTCAAGACCGATGGTCTTAAGGTCGTCTGCAACTATCTTCGTGATCTTGAGAGTCTGGTCCTTGAGGCTCTCGAACATCTCGCGGGTCATAACCTTAAGAGCAACGAGGCCCTCGCCCGTTACGAGCGGGTCGCCCTTTGCATCGTTTTTGAAGGTGCACTCAACGTAGCCTCCCTCAAGAGGTGTGCCGTCCTTGCTGTACTCGCCGTATCTGCGGATAAAGCTGCCCGTAGCAACGAGTCTGCAGATAACCTCAAGACCGCCGCCGCCAAGCTCCTTGCCGAAGCACTCAGCGTCAAGAACCTCCATAGTAGCGTTGTCGATGTCAGCGCTTACGTAGTGAGTCTTGATTCCTGCTGCCTTGAGCATCTCAAAGTAATAAACGGACGTCTGAAGGTTTGCCTTGCCTATACCTTCGATAGTAAGACCTACAGAGTTCTCGCCCGGATCGAAAACGCCGTCCTTGCCCGTGCAGTCGTCTTTGAATTTAAGCATTACGTTGCCGTTGTCAAGAGCGTAAACGTCTTTTGTCTTTCCCTCGTAAACCTTTTTCATTTTACCTACTCCTTGTATATCAAAAAATTATTTAGCTTTTAAAACAGAAATATTTTATCACTTTTTTTCTCATTTGTATATAGTTTTTGCAAAAAAATTCGAAATATATTTTAAAAAAAGCTGAAAAAGGGTAATAATTATTAGCCGGATTTCGTATATTTTTTCTCGCGATTGCTTGACTATCCCTTTTATTTGTGATAAGATAAATATATCATGGAAAATGGGGTAGTAGGAGGTACGCTTTTGTGAGCAAAAGATTATTGGTTACTTCCTGCAAAGGAGGCGTCGGCAAGTCAACCGTTGCAGCCAACCTTGCGTACGCGATAACGCGGCTCGGCAGACGTGTGCTTTTACTTGATATGGACCTCGGCAACCGCTCGCTTGACCTGGTGCTTGGGTATGAGGACAAGGTGGTATACGATATCGCCGACGTGTGCACGGGTACCGTTAATGCACGTGATGCTGTGATAACCGACTCGTCGCGAGATGGGCTGTTTTTCGTTCCTGCCCCCTTTATGTACGAGGGAAACATCACAGAGGAGTCTCTTGCACAGGCTCTCTCGGAGCTTGAAGCAGAGCTTTCGCCCGACTACACTATCCTTGATACGTCGGGAGGGGCGGATATTTCGGTTGAGCTTTCGGCAAAGATGTCGGAGTTAGCTCTTATCGTCACCTCGCGAAACCCGTCTTCGATTCGTGCGGCGGGCAAATCTGCGGCGCTTCTCGATTCGTTCGGAGTAAAGGAGCAGAAGCTTATTATAAACTGCCTTGAGCTTGACCGCGACGAGTACCGCGACCGCGTGGGCGTGCTTGAAATGATAGACGCAACGGGGCTTTCACTTGTCGGAATAATTCCGAGAGACAAAAAAACCGAGGTCTTGCAGGAAAAGGGAAAGCTTTGCACTGAAGGCAAGCGTGCAGTCGCAAAAGAGGCATTTGAAAACACGGCGCGCAGACTTGAAGGAAAGCACGTGAAGCTTCTTTTCGGTGTGCGAGGACTCAGAGAAAGACAAAGACGTCGTATACTTGGCGGTGAGAGATAGGGCCAAGCGGCAAACAATATATTTTTGGAGGGAACGGATATGGAAATTGCAATAATTGCAGGTGACAATAAAAAAGAGCTTATGGCACAGTTTTGCATAGCATACTGCGGAGTACTTTCAAAGCATCATCTTTGCGCTACGTCGGTTACGGGAAATTATATTTCCGAAGCAACCGGACTTGAAATAGAAACGCTTCTTGCAGGCTCTCAGGGCGGAGAGCAGCAGATAGCGTCAAGAGTATCCTTCAACGAGATAGATGCGGTTCTTTATTTCAGAGGAACCGAGCCGAGAGATAATTTTAAAGAGGCGGAATACAATCTTCTGCGCCTTTGCGACGTCAACAACGTGCCTGTTGCCACGAACATAGCTATGGCGGAGGTTCTTATTATGGCGATAGAGCGCGGAGACCTTGACTGGAGAGAATACGTAAACCCCAAGACCGCAAGTAAGAAATAAAGAAATAAAGAAATAAAGAAATAACGGTAAGCGAAGGACACGTCCTTTGGCAGAGGGAATGCAGAGAGGGGGCCGGTTGGTGCGAGGCTCTTTACCAAAACCGAATGTGATACCACCTTGTGCGCTCGGTGAAAATCCGATACAAATATAAGACTAAAAAGTTAAAGATACGGGTGGAACCGTGCGGAAACTGAAAATCAGCTCCACACCCCGAATGCAGAGAATGCGTTTGGGTGCGGAGCTTTCTTTTTTTTAGGATAATAAAAAGATATAAGATATATAAGGAGAAACCAAATGATCAACGTAAAATTTTCAAACGGTGCGGAAATAGCTCTTGAAGCTCCGAATTCGGTATACGAGGCGGCTAAGGCGGCAGAGCTTATGTCGAGAGAGGTGCTTTGCGCATCTGTCAACGGTAAGGTTTGCGACCTTTCCCACGTGATTGACAGCGACTCTGAGGTCACGCTTCACACCTTCGCCGATGCAGAGGGAAGAGGGGCTTTCAGACACACTGCAAGCCATATTCTCGCTCAGGCGGTAAAGCGCCTTTACCCCGAAACGAAGCTCACGATAGGACCGAGCGTTGACTCGGGCTTCTATTACGATTTTGATTCGGAGATATCCTTCACCCCCGAGATACTTTCGAAGATCGAGGGCGAGATGAAAAAGATAGTCAAGGAAAACCTTCGCCTTGAGCGCAGCACAAAGTCACGCGAGGAAGCGATAGCTTATATGCGTGAGCGCGGCGAGAGCTACAAGGTAGAGCTTATAGAAGACCTTGATGCAGATGCTGAAATTTCCTTCTACACGCAGGGCGAGTTTACCGACCTTTGTGCCGGCCCTCACCTTTCCTTTACGGGTGCTGTTAAGGCTTTCAAGCTCACATCCTGCACGGGTGCTTATTGGAGAGGCGACTCAAAAAACAAGATGCTTCAGCGTATCTACGGCACTGCTTTTCCGACCAAGGACGAGCTAAACGCTCACCTTGAGGCTCTTGAAGAAGCAAAGAAGCGCGACCACAACAAGATAGGCCGCGAGCTTGAATATTTTACGACGGTTGACGTTATCGGTCAGGGACTTCCTATCCTTCTTCCGAAGGGCGCGAAGGTGATCCAGATACTTCAGAGATTCGTTGAGGACGAGGAAGCGCGCCGTGGCTGGCTTCTGACAAAGACGCCGTATATGGCAAAGCGCGAGCTTTATAAGCTCTCGGGACACTGGGACCACTATCTTGACGGTATGTTCGTTCTGGGTGACCCTGCCGACGAAACGAAGGAATGCTTTGCACTTCGTCCTATGACCTGCCCCTTCCAGTATCAAGCGTACCTTAACCGCGCACGCTCTTACAGAGACCTCCCGCTTCGCTATAACGAGACCTCTACGCTTTTCAGAAACGAGGACTCGGGCGAGATGCACGGCCTTATCCGCGTTCGTCAGTTCACAATATCCGAAGGACACCTTATTTGTCTTCCCGAGCAGCTTGAAGAGGAATTCAAGGGCTGTCTTGAGCTTGCTATCTATATGCTTAAGTGCGTAGGACTCTACGAGGACGTTTCCTACCGCTTCTCGCAGTGGGATCCCGAAGATAAAGAAAAGTATATCGGCACCCCTGAGCAGTGGGATGAAGCACAGGGCGTGATGAAGAATATTCTCGACCGCCTTGAGATCCCATATAAGATAGGTGTGGGCGAGGCTGCCTTCTACGGCCCGAAGCTCGATATCCAGATAAGAAACGTGTTCGGCAAGGAGGATACGCTTATCACCATACAGATAGACCAGATGCTTGCTGAGAAGTTCGGTATGGAATACGTAGACCGCGACGGACAGAAGAAGAACCCCTATATCATTCACAGAACGAGCATCGGCTGCTACGAGAGAACTCTTGCGCTTATACTTGAAAAGTACGCAGGTGCGCTTCCCACATGGCTTGCGCCCGAGCAGGTAAAGGTGCTTCCCGTATCGAATCTCTTTGAGGATTACGCGTACGAGGTGCTCGGTAAGTTAAAGGCGGCAGGTATCCGTGCCGAGATAGATAACAGAAACGAAAAGATAGGATACCGTATCCGCGAGGCTCAGCTCTCGAAGGTTCCTTATATGATAATCGTCGGTGCAAACGAAGAAGAAAACGGCAACATCTCAGTCCGCAGCCGTAAGGAAGCGGAAAACAAGGTTATGACCGTAGACGAGTTTGCTTCGCTTATCAAGTACGAGGTTGAAAATTTCGTAAAATAATCGGTTGTTTTGGCATGTAGTTCAGAAAAAATCCCGACGGTAAATCCGTCGGGATTTTTGTTTCTATATTTTTCTTACGGCTTGCAGTTGCCGCAGGGTGAATAGCCTTGGCTTATAATGCCGTCGCGCGTGCCCGTGTAGCTTGCGCGGTTCTCGTCGGCTATCTTCTTTGCCGACGAGCAGTCGGGGTAGTGGAATTTTTTTGTGCTCGTGTTGAGCGTAAAGGTTACGCTTCCGGTGGTGTTTTCATTGTTTTCGGTGTTTTCTTCCGTGCCGTCTGCAAGACGGGAGGTTCCGTCCGCGTAGTTTATTATGATACCCGGCTGTACGTTATAGCAGTACACGCAAAAGCAAATACCCTCGCCCGAGTCCTCTATCGAGTAGGCTTCCATAAGCACTCCGCGTGCGACAAGCTCGTTGCCTACGAATATGGGCGTTACCCTGTAGAGCACGTGGTTGGTGCGTTCTTCCTTTGCGTAGTCGGCTATCATGTTCTCAAAGGGAAGCATACCCGAGACGTTCATATATCGCGTGCCTGTGATGAGATTTTGGCGGTTTGCGTTTTCCGCCGTCAACTGCCAGCCGATAAGGTGACAGCGGTTATATAGGTATTTTCCGTCAACTATATCGTACTTGACCGTTTGCCAGCCGCTCGGCTTGACCGAACCTATCGAGCCTCGCTCCTCGGTGGGCATCGTTTCGGTCGATACATTTGCCCAAACCGTACCGCAGCGACCGAGCGAGTCAAGGGGACTGTACATCTCAAAGGAAGCGGTCGTATAGTCTGCCTCGGTGAAAAAGGGTGTGTTGCCGTTTATAGCAACATAAGGCTTGCCCGAGTATTCGGGAACGGATGAGAGATCAAGCTTCGGTGCTTTCGATATTTCGGTCGGCTTGGCACTTGAGGTGTTGCCCGAGGGTGCTTGTGTATCCGAAGGCTTTTTCGTATCTGCCGCCCCTGACGTGTCAGCGGGGGAAGAGTCGGTGTCGTTTTCAAGCGTACCTTGCGTTACCTGCGGCTTTTTTGTTTCCTCGGTGTCGTAGCTTGGCGCGTCGATACACCCTGCAACCGAGCAAAGTATCAAAAGGGATGCTGCAAGGCATAAAAGGATGCGCGATAGGTTATTTTTTATCTTTCTTTTCATTTTTTCCATATCTCCTCGGTGATTCTTTCGTGTGAGCTGCCTTCAAAATCGCAAGTGCCGCATAGCGCAAAGCCAAGCTTGTCGGGGGTGTCCGCGAGCACTGTATCCGACGGATAGAGTCTGTTCCAGCGGTATACTATTACGCGCTCGGCTGCTTTCATATATTTTGTCGGCTCTTCGCACTCAATAAAAACAAGGTCTCGTTCACCCGCACTCTCAAAGCTGTCGCATACGCAAGCGTCTGCCCCCGTGCCTTCAAAAAGGCGGGCAGAGTATTCCTTTATAAGAATACGCCTGCCGTCTGCCTGCGAGCAGAGCCGTGCTATGAGCTCTTTATCCTTGCTTTGTCTGCGGGAATTGAAGGAAATTCCCATGCCGTCGTCAATACAAAAGCATACTGTCATTTTCTGTATCCTGCCTTATCTTAACATCGCATACGTAAAGTGTACCGCGCTCAACTCTGAAGCTGATATTGTATTTTGCGTAGTCCATGCAGTATATGCGCTCGGAATCGTCCTGATATGACGGGCGCGGGTCGGAAGCAAGTATCTCGCAAACGGCGTCAAGGTCAGCTTCGTCTACGGCTTTTTTGCACTCGCTTTCAAAGATGACCTCAAGCGAGTAGTCACGAAATTCGTCGGCAAATCCGCCGACAGCTTCAGGGTGCGAGTCGGTGTATGGGATATAGGGCTTGATATCGAAGATATCCGTGCCGTTTTTAATATCCGCACCGAAAACCTCAAGCACTATGCCGTGCTCCTTCGTTTTTATCACTCTGCCGAGTTTTACCGAGGACAGCCCTATACCGTTCGGGCGGTTTGGCGAGCGCGTAGCAAAAACACCCACTCTCGTGTTTCCGCCAAGGCGCGGCGGGCGCACGGTAGGCGAAAACTCGCGCTCTCCTTTAGCTTCCGAGAAATGCCAGAGAAGCCATAGGTAAGAGAACTGCTCTATTCCGCGAAACGCTTCGGGCGAGCGGTATTTTTCGTTCATAACTATATAAGAGACGACGTTTTTTGCTATGTTGCTTTGCCTCGGTATACCGAAGCGGTCGCAGTAGCCGTTACGTATTGTAGCAATAGGCTCGATGTTCATATATATCACCTCGCAGAGCTTTCACCTTTATATTTTATATATAGATTATAGCATTTTCCGCGCCCTCTTTCAACACCCTGCGCGCAAAAACAAAAATCCTCTTGCGTTTTAGGTAAAAGAGTGCTATAATTTTCCTTGTAAGGTAAAGCTTTTCTTTGCCGTGCAAATAACCTTGAAAAAATGTCATTTAAAGGAGATTTTACAATGAAGGTTTTTTTGAAAATTCTTAAGGTTTTGGGCGCTTTCCTCGCATCTCTTATAACCCCGCTTCTTGTTGCGGCATTGATGCTCGCCCCCGTGGCTAACACCGTGTCATCGGTATTTACGGGAGACTTTGTAGCTAAGCTTGTATCAAATATCGACGTAAAAGAAATGGTAAACACAAATGAAGAGCTGAAGGAAAGCTTCGAGAAAGCAGACGTTGATCCCGAGCAGATCGAGGCTATCGTTAAGTCGGAAGCATTCGGCGACGTATTGGAGTGTTATACAGAGGACCTTACCGAAGTTTTGGCGGGTAACCGTGACGAAAGCGAGTTTAATACCGAGGCTCTTAAGGAAATTATCTCTGACAACATGGACGAGATAGTCAGTGCTGTAAAAGGAAACGTTGATGCGGTCAAGGATATGACCGACAAGGAGATCGAAGACGATATACTCAAAGCCATCGACGAAAGCGGAGAAGAGATTGTAGGAATGCTTCCGAAGGCAGAGGATATGCAGGAGCTTGCAAGAGATATCCCGGGTGCATCAAATATCGGCGGCACGGTCAGATTTATACAAAAATCGCTTATGCCCGCAGTTTACGGTGTTATCGCAGGGCTCGCACTTCTTATATTCCTCTTTAGAATACATAAGTTCAACGGCTTGCTCTGGGACGGAATTATATTCACGGGCTGTTCGATTTTGACGTTTGTAATTGCCTTTGGAATGAAAGGAATTATTGAATCTATCGAAGGAAGCATTGGCGGCGGCATAGCTGACGCGATCGCACCCTTCATGTCTACGTTTGAAGGAATATTCTTGCCCTTCGCTATTGCATACGCAATTATCGGCGTGCTTTTCATTGGCGGCTTTATAGCACTGTGCGTTCTTCGCCGCTCAAAGCAGAAGAAGCTCGCGCTTGCCGCAGCAGCTGCTGAAGCAGTAGCTGTCGAAGCACCTGCAGCCGAGGCAACGACCGAAGCGGCAGAGGCAGCAGAGACCGCTGACGAGCCCGCAGAGGAAGCACCTGCCCCCGAAGAAGCAGCAGAGACCACAGAAGAAGCTGCTCCCGAAGAAGAAAAAGCAGAAGAAGCAGAAGAAACTGAAAAAACCGAAGAAGCTGAAATCAAATAAGATAAGTAAAAAAGGACTGCCGCGCGGCAGTCCTTTTTTCTATCCCCTTTTTATTTTCCTTCTTTTATCATTCGGTTCAGCTCTTCTACGGCGGCACCGAGACCGCCGAGACGGTCGATAAGACCTATCTCGACCGCCTTTTTTCCGTCAACGATACTGCCGACGTCGTTTGCAAGCTCGTCTGTGTCCATCATAAGCGAGCGAAGCGTTTCCTTGTCCGCGTTTGAGTGAGCGCAAATAAAGTCAAGGATACGCTCCTGCATTTTATCAAAGTAATAAAAGGACTGCGGAACGCCTATAACGAAGCCGTTTGTGCGGACGGGATGAATTGTCATAGTGGCGCTCGGAACGATAAAGGAACGGTCACAGCACACGGCAAGAGGCACTCCGATACTGTGCCCGCCGCCAAGCACGACTGACACGGTGGGCTTTGTCATAGAAGCGATAAGCTCGGCTATCGCAAGCCCCGCCTCAACGTCACCGCCCATGGTATTCAGAAGCACGAGAAGCCCCGCAATATCGGGGGATTCCTCAATAGAAAAGAGCATCGGCAAAAGCTGCTCGTATTTGGTGGCTTTTTGCGTCTGCTCTAAAATATAATGACCTTCTATCTGTCCTACTATGCTGATGCAGTGAATGATACTGTCGCCGTCAGATGCGGCGACAGTGCCCGTTTTGATTATCTTTTCTATATCGTTTTTATCGGGGGCGGCGTTGTCCTTCGGCTTCTCGTTTTCGTCCTTTTGTTCGTTTTTATAATCGTTGTCTTTCATAAATTTTCCTTTTGATATAAGTTTAATCAAAAGTAGTGTTTTCACAAATTTCGCAATATATACATAAGGCAGAGCGAAATCGCCCTGCCTTACAATTAATACGATTTTACAAATTCCGAGATAACCTTGATAGAGTTCTTTGCGGCGACGTCGCAAAATTCAAGATAATCCATATTGCCTGTGCCGTCAGCCTTGTCGGATATAGCGCGGACTACCACGAAGGGCACACCGTTTACGTAAGCGCAATGGCCTATCGCACCTCCCTCCATTTCACAGCAAGCGGCATCGGGGAAAAGGGATTTTATTTTGTCCTTTGCTTCTTTTCCTGCTATAAATTGGTCTCCCGAGGCTACGACACCGCGCTCTGCGCGAATACCAAGTCCACGCACTATAGATTCAATTTTGTCAGCCGCCGCCGCATCTGCTTCAAAGTAGATTTTGTTTATTCCGCTGATAAGCCCGACGGGGTCGCCTATGGGGGATGTGTCCATATCGTGCTGAACGACGGCACTCGACACAACGACGTCGGTTACGGAAAGAGTGTCGGATAAAGCCCCCGCAACGCCCGTGTTTATCAGTATATCCGGACGGTAGTTGAGTATCATTGCTTCAGCGCATATTGCGGCAAACACCTTTCCTATTCCGCAGGTGCAAACAACTGCATCCCGACCGAAAAGCTTTCCCGAGTGGTACTCTCTGCCGCTTATTATCTCGGTTTTTTTATTTTCAAGCATATCGACGATAGCCGCAGTCTCAACCGTCATCGCTCCTATAATACCTATCATAGTCTTAAACCTCACTTTAAAATTCTGTTGCGGTCAGCTTGATTATAAGCGAAATATTATCGTCATCAGCCGCCTTGTTTTTGTGTATCTCGCCGCATTTGGCACACTTGTGAACTATAACGTAGCCTTTCTTTGCGCTTATCTCGGCATGAACGGGCAAAAGAAGCCCGCCGCAGTCGCTTGCGCGGTCGCCCGGATTTATGTCGAGGTGCTTTGAGTGTAAGCAGTACGGGCAGTGGTTGCGCGAGGTGTAGCCGAGAGGGGAAACCTCTTTCTTGCAGTTTTCGCAAATAAAACCGCTGTCGTTTTTCGCAAATCTTTTTTGTTCCATATAGTACCTATGTATAAAAAATTTGATTAGGGGGAAAATGTGTATGCAATCAATGTGTATCACAATGAAAGGTCAAAAAACAAAAATGAAAATGAACAGAACCAAAAAAATAATATTGAGCGTGCTTTGTATCATCTCTTTGAGCCTTTGTATGTGTCTATCAATACTTGCCGAAGATGATGTTATGCCTATAATCAATGCCGATGACGGCAAGATTACCGACAACGGCAACAACCAGCCTCTTGATCCCGACGCAGGAACGGTGGCTGACGGTACGGGCGACGGTATCATAGGAGATGCGTCCGACGCTATCGGTGATTTCAGCCAAGGTGTAAGTGACGCGGCATCCGATATGATGGGCGGTATGAACGGTCAGGGAAACGTCTCGGACAGCTCGACCGGCACGCAGGCAAGCACGACGGGCAGCGGCTCTGCTGCCGATGGCGCTGATAACGGGGGCAGTATTGCCGCCGCAATTATCATCTGCGTTATTATAGCTATAGCCGTAATAGTTCTCGTTATAGTTTTAAAGAAAAGAGACTGAAAAATACAAAAGCTAATATTTTTTAGCCGGCTGACGATTCCTCGTCAGCCGATTTTTTATTTTCCCACGCAGAATTTTGAGAATATCTCCGCCACGACGTCCTCACTGACGCTTTGTCCGTCTATCTCGCCGATGGCTTGCATTGCACGCTCGATGTCGCACGCCGCCATATCGGCAGGAAGTCCCCCCGCGATTGCCCTGCGGGCATCCTCTATTGCGTCAAGTGCCGTCTTCGCGTTTGTGTACTGTCTTGCGTTTTGAAGTATAGCGTCGTTTTCTACGTCTATTTTATCATTTATAAACAGCTCGCGTACAAGTGCGGAGAGCTTGTCCATGCCTTTGCCGTGCTTTGCGCTTATAGATACGGTGCGCTCAAAAGCCTTTGTGATAAGCTTGGTGTCACATCTCTGTTCAAGGTCGCTTTTATTGAGCAGAGCTATTTTGCATTTTTCGGGATATGCTGACAGAATATCAAGCACCGCTCTGTCCTCATCAGAGAGAGGGCGCGACGTATCAAACACGCAAAGCACAAGCTCTGCATCCTCTATCGCCTTTCGTGAGCGCTCGATGCCTATTTTCTCTACCGTGTCATCGCTTTCGCGTAGTCCCGCCGTGTCACTCAGACAAAGAAGCACGCCGTCAAGCGACACCTCGCTTGTAAGTGTATCGCGAGTAGTTCCTTCTATATCCGTTACAATTGCTCTCTCGGCGCCGCAAAGTGCGTTGTAAAGCGAGCTTTTGCCCGTGTTTGCCGCGCCGCATATTACGGTGCGAATACCGTCGCGTATCACCTCTGCAGTGCGGTATCCCGAGCAGAGCCGTGCTATGTCGCCCGAAAGAGCGTCGAGTGAGTCGGACAGCTCTTTCTCACTTAGCGGTGCTAAATCTTCCTCGGGGTAGTCTACGAGCACGTATACCGAGGAAACCAGCCGTGTCATCTCAGCGTATATTCTCTTAATTTCAGACGAAAGCTTGCCTGAGAGACCGTTTCTTGCGAGAGTGAGCTGAGAGTCTGTCTTTGCATCAAGCAGATCGCCTATAGCCTCGCTCTCCGATAGGGTGAGCTTGCCGTTTATATATGCTCTGCGGGTAAACTCTCCTGCGGGTGCGGGATACGCCCCTGCAAGAAAGCAAGCTTCAAGCACCCTGCGCGTTACAAGCGAGCCGCCGTGACAGCATATCTCCGCCGTGTCCTCTCCCGTAAAGGAAGCGGGCGCGCGGTAAAGCGTGATGATTCCGTCGTCTATCGCCTTGCCGTCCAAGAGGATCTGTCCGTAGGCACAAAAACGGGAGGGAAGCGAGTCTGTCTCTTTTCCCGAAGCCGTGCGGAAGACCTTGCTTGCAATTTTCAGCGCGTCGTTGCCTGATATGCGGATAAGAGCAACCCCACCCTTGCCGGGTGGGGTAGAAATTGCCGCAACTGTTTTGTTTTGCGTTATCATTTTTGAGCCTTCTTTTTATCGGTAAGGTAGATTACGACCTTGCGGTTGTTCTCGCTTCCGATAGAATTGGTGGAAACGCCTTCGATATTCTGTATCTCGCTGTGGATGATACGGCGCTCGTAGGGGTTCATGGGCTCGAGCATTACGCTTCTGTTGTACTTAAGCGCCTTGTTTGCCATTCTGCGAGCAAGAGCGCGAAGCGTCTGCTCTCTCTTTGAACGGTAGCCGTCGATGTCGACCGTAACTCTGTTGTGGTTCTTGTCGCCCGACTTGTACTCTCTGTTTGCCGCGAGGTTAGCAAGGTACTGGAAGGAATCAAGCGTGTCGCCGTGATGTCCTATGAGCATCGTCGCATCGGCGCCCGTTACAACTATTCTCGTAATGCCTTCCTCGTCGATATAGCCCTCAGCCGTAGCCGAAAGCTCAAGGTTCTTGAGGGTAGTGCGAACGAATACGAGAGCCGCATTCGTGTCGGGTACGGGTGTACCCTTGACCTCTGCCTTCGCAGGTGCGGGAGCAGCTTCCTTCTTTGCCGCTTCCTTATTTTCAATCTTTGCCTTTTCCTTTTTGGGTGCAGGCTTTGCCTCGTCTTTTTTCGGTGCTTCGATTATCGGCTCTTCCTCAGCCACCTCGAAAACCTTTACCTTTGCGGGCTTTGAGCCCATGCCGAGAAAGCCTTTTTTGTCGTATTCTATAACTTCAAATCCGAAGCCGTCGTCGATTGTATCTATACCAAGCCCCTTTTTCGCGTTTTCAAGGGCCTCCTCTACCGTTTTACCGGTAGCAGTAAACGATCTTTTTTCCATTTTAAAATGTCCTTTTTATTTCTTTTTCTTTTTGTTGTACTTGTCGCTCTCGTCCTTGAGCGCGGGTGCTTCGCCTATAAGTCTCTCGGCGGTTGCCGCGTTTTTCTTCTCTTTCTCGGTAAGCTCCTTCGGCTCTTCTGCTTTAATCTCTGCGACAGCCGTCTCCTGCGCCTTTTTCTTCGGTGCGGGTGCAGGCTCGTCATCGTCATCCTCGTCTATGCGGTGAAGCGAGCGCGGGCGCTCTCCGTCGGCTCTTGCTGAGCTCTGTCCGCTTGCCCTGCTTGCCTTCGCCTGAGCCTTAGCTGCCTTTTCCATTTCCTTTATCTCGGCTTCCGTGTAGGTGGGAAGAGGCATTGCCTTCGAGAGAATAAATCTTTCAACGAGCGAGATTATGTTCTGGAATATCCAGTATATACCTATTGACGCGCTCATGGTAAACGCGAAGAAGAAGGTCATAAGAGGGAAGGTAAGTTCCATTATCTTGAGCGACTTCTGAGCGCTTTCGTCCTGACCTATCGGCTGAGGCTGGAATTTCTTCATAAGCTTGGTTGAGAAGTACTGAACTACGAAGTTAAGCACGGGTATAAGAATCAGCCAGCTGAAAAATCCGAGCTCTTGGGGTGCGCGACCGAAATCCTGACCGAACAGAGTGAAGTTCGGGAGCGAGTCTGCGAAAGCAGCGAAGTCAAAATCAGCGTTTGCCGTAGCAATAGCCGCCTTGAAGGCTTCAAGATTCTCTCCGCCTGCCGCTATAAGCTCGTGGATCTTCGATACCATTGTAAGCTGGTCGGCGGTGTTGAATTTTACCTCTGTAAAAATACTGCCGAGCGAGTCAGCCATGGTCTGAACGAGATCTGCGCCGACGCCGCAAATATAGCTTAAGGGACTGCGGATTACCGCATAAAGTATCAAGATAAGAGGAAGCTGTATCAGCATAGGCAGGCATCCGCTGAAGGGCGAGTATCCTTCCTTTTGATACATATCCTGTATCTCTTGCTGCATTTTCATTTGTGTGGCTCTGTCTGTACGTCCCTTGTACTTGTTTCTTATCGCAAGCTCCTTCGGGCGCATCTTTGCCTGCTTAATGCTGCTTTTCTGCTGCTTTATGTCAAGCGGCAAAAGCACGAGCTTTGCAACTACCGCAAAAAGCAAGAGAGCCAGAATGTAGTTGCCCGTTATGCTGTTGAACGCAGCCATAACCGAGCCTATAAGTCCGTTTATAAAATCCAAATTTCTTTACCTACGCACCCTTGGTGCGTCCTTCCTGTGTTTTTCACCGATGTTTATTTATGCGTCTTTTTTTGCTTCTTTTCGGGTACGGGGTCATAGCCTCCGCGGCAAAAGGGATTGCAACGGAGAATCCTCCATACGCTCAAAGCAAATCCGACGAAAAAGCCACGCTTAGTAAATGCCTCAATGGCATAGGCTGAACAGGTCGGTGTAAACCTGCAACATCTCGGAAATAGCGGTGAAATAAATTTTCTGTAGAGCTTAATGAAAAATATACATACGTATTTCATATAATAAGCTCCAATCGGCGCAGAGCCTTCTCAAGCTCACGCTCGATGTCGGGCGTGGTTTTGTCAATCGCAGCTGCGCGCGACGAGATAACAATAAGATATCCCTGTTTTATATCGTGTTTTTTTTCGGTGAGTCTGTATGCCTCACGCAAGATTCGCTTTACACGGTTTCTGCCGACAGCTCCCGTGTCCGCTTTTTTCGGAACGGCAAGCCCTACTCGGTTATACTTCTTCTTTTCGGGGTTGGCGCGTGCGAGAAGGTTAGCCTTCAGGTCGCGCAGTACGTATACCGTAATCGACGGGCAGACGCATCGCTTGCCCTTCGAGTAGGCCTTTTGATACAGATGGTGCTCGCAAATCGTTTTATACTTCATAATTATCGCTTCCTAAAAATAAATATTTGAAATATAATTACTTGAAAAAATCTCCGTAAACACCGAAAAAGTGCAGACGGAGATAACTTTTAGAGCTCTTTAAATGGCAAAAAGGCGGCAGAGAAGTACGTCCTTCTCACCGCCAAAACTCAATCTTAATATGTGAGACGAGCTCTGCCTTTTGCGCGTCTTCTCTTGAGAACTTTTCTACCGTTTGCAGTAGCCATTCTCTTTCTAAAGCCATGCTCCATCTTTCTCTGACGTTTCTTGGGCTGATATGTTCTGAGCATTCTATGCACCTCCTTACACGTTATGGAAGCGTGTAATTATTTTGTATTGATAAATTGACACACAACATTATCGCATAAAACCGCGTAAATGTCAAGTGTTTTTTATAATTCTTTTGAATATGTTTTTTGAGTTTTTGCTTTATTTTGCTTTAATTACGCATCTTTTTATAAAATCTATGGGAGAATATGACCTTTTCATACGTCTGATTCCCGCGTCGTCCAAGTCGTCCTCCATGTTAACGAGCCTTGCTTTGCCACTATGAGCGCGGACAAATTCTCGGCAAAGAAGATTCCACGCACCCCATATATCCCGTCTTGCGCGAAGCACGTGTATATATAACATCCCGTGCTTCAGAGTTCCTGCGGCAACACCGCAAGCGACGCCGTCCACGTACAAAATTCCGCCCGACATCCCGAGGGCGTCAAGGTTATAAAGCGAGTCGTACACGATATCCCGCCCCGCCTCTGCATATTTTTCTTGCAGGTCAAGCCCTTCAAACAGCGCGTCGGCACAGGCTATGGCATCCGGCAGATTCTCTGCGGTTATGCTTTGGTATTCCCAGCTTTTGTAGGTTTTCTCAAGCTTGCGGATGTTTGTGCGCTGCGTGTGATATCTCTTTCCCTCAAGCGCGGCAAGAGAGTCTGCATCGTAGACGTAGTCGCAGAGCCTGTCACTCGTGCTGTATTCTGTCTTAAGATGCTCCGCTATAATTTTTGCGTAAGGTTCTGTAAGTCCCGAGAGTGTCAGCGCACCCCCTTCTTTCTTTGCGTAGTCGCATAGCTCGTCTACGGCTTCAAGACTGAAGGGAAGGGGCATCAAAAACTCGCGCCCATCTCCGTCGTCCGAGAGCACCGATATATAGCTTGCGTGTTTCCCCTCTGCAATTTCAGGTTTATATAGCGAGTGTACACCGAAAAGAAGCCCGCCCGTCGTGTAGTCGCATAATGCGGCGCCACAGTCTGTAAGCGTTTCCTTTAATCGCGAAATATCCGCTATATCTAAAGGCGTAAAAAGAAGCCCGCCGTCTGCTTTTTGCGTATCAATATCACCCATATCAAAGCGCTCCGCCGTGTAACTTTCTATATTCTTCCTCGGTCATGCCCCACCACTCGACGTCAATATATCCGCCCTTGTGGTAGAACATATCACGAAGCGTTCCTTCCTGCTTGCAGCCGATGCTTTCGTGAAGAGCGCGGCTTGCCGTATTGCCCGAGAGGATGCGTGCGTTATATTTATGAAGCCGTAGCTCGCAAAAAGCGTAGTCAAGCAGAAGCAGAAGCGCCTTTTTTGCGTATCCCTTTCCTCTTTCTCCCTCAGAGATGAAGCTGGATATCTGAAAGGTACCTGCGCGCTTGTCAATATCGTAGAGATTGAGCGAGCCTACCACGCGCTCACCGTCAGCGAGAACGGTAAGGTCTATTCGTCCCTTCTTTTCGGCGGTGCGAAGAAAACGGGCAAAGCGTGCTTTCGCACTTTCTCGGTCAAGCGGAAGCTCCGCCTCGGTGTAGTATAAAAAGCGCGTTTCGCTTTCAAAGTAGTTTTCGTAAAAATATACCCAATCGCGCGGGTGTGTAGGTCTCAGCGTTATATCGTCTTTTTTCCAGTAGTAGCCCATACAAGCACTCTCCGTTTTTATTTATATTATTTTACCACAAAAGAAGCAAAATGTAAACAGAAAGAAAAACACACTTTTTGCAAGCCGAAACCGTTTGCAAAAAGCGTGTTTTAAAATTAAGATACGGGAGGAAGATTTGCTATTTTGCGCTTTATATTAATAATATCGCGGTTGTTAATCTTGCCGTCGTGGTTATAGTCGAGATATTCTTCTCTGACGAAGAGGTCACGGTAGCCCGACGAGTACCTGATAAGCGTTTGTACGTCTCCTTCGTCAAGGCATCCGTCTCCGTTGCAGTCGCCCGCAATATTGCTGTCGCGTATCACGGCGAATACGACGATCTCAGAATCCTTCTCGGAAAGCTGGGGGCATAGCTCGAGGATTGATATCTGTTCGCTTACGCGAACCGCCTCGCCGCCCTCGCAAGCCGACCAGCCGACGAGCATCTTATCTGAGGGCAGGAAGCTCAGAGCTTCGGATGTGAGAAGAGAAGCGGTACTGTCGGTTGAGTATATAGTATCGGCTATAAGCTTTTCGGTTATTGAATCGCGTAAATATCCTTCCGTATCAATATAAATCGGCATAACACTTGACAGCTGAACCGACCATGACGGGTCAAGCGCGCACCAGCCTTCTGCTCCGTCATATATAGCTTTTCCCCAAAGGTAATCGCTTTTCTCGACGGTTTCGGTTATGACCATTATTGAATCGGGAGGAATTCGTCCCACCTTAGCACTGCTTCGAGTGGGTGCTTCTCTGAGCAAAAGTCCGTCTTTCGTATCCGTATGCTTCCAAGTGCCGCACTTTCTTCGGTCGGCAGAATATTCGCCGATAACTTTATAGCTTACCTTCAAATTATATACGGGGTCGGAAAGAATACCCGTGACGTTTTCAAAAATGTCGCAACCGTCAAGCGAGCCGATGCTCACGTCTCTGAGGTCAAGCGTGTCCACGCTCATTGCTTCGGTAAACGACAGGTGACCGTCGCCGTCTGTGTCAAAGTTCTCGTATACGAAGGCGCGAAGCTTCGAGTCCTTGAAAAGATATTGCTCGGCTGATGAATCGTAGACGTAACGGCTTTTTGTATAGGTGTAGAATTTTTTTATGTAATTTGCAAAAACGCTTATATGGTTGTGCGAGTCCGTTCTCGCGCATCTCGGGTAGCAGGACGCTCCGTTTCCAAAAACGTTTACTCTCATCTGCGAGTTGTATTCACCGTCGATGAAGTGCCCGTAAAACTTTAAGCGCGAGAGAACGTCAGCCCCTTGCCCTAAATAGTATTTGAGCGTATACGCACGCTCAAGCACCGCCGGCGAGCCGTGCTCGTATATTTCAAGGTGCAGGTGCGGAGAGTACGTGCCCGAGTTTCCCGATAAGGCTATAGTTTGACCTTTTTGCACTTTATCGCCGACGCTGACCTTATAAGAGGAAAGGTGAGCGTATCTTGAATAAAATACACGTCCTTCGAACTCGTGCTTAACTATTATATTGTTGCCGTATCCGTTGTTGGTTTTGGCTTGCGTGACCGTGCCGTCGGCGACCGAAAGCACCGGGGTGTTCATTGATACGTAAATATCTATCCCGCCGTGAAGCCCGGGAAGAGTGTCATCCTTGTTTTCAAAATAATAGTCGACGGAGGTTACGTCGAGTGTATCGGCATTTATGGGAAGCGCGGGACGAAAACCGTGCGTGGTGTAGCAGTCATAGCTCTCCTCTCCCCGAACAGTTCCAAATGAAAAAGAGCCAAGCAACATAAGGACGCACAGCAAGGCACAAATTAGTCTGCGATACGGCTTTTTCATTTAGGCTCTCCCTTCGACAATATTTGACAATATATTATTATTTTACAGTATTTTGAACGGCAAGTCAACCTTAAATTGTATAACTCCCCATAATTTTTCATGGAAATTTATGGGGAGTTATATTCTTCAATCTATAGGGTGTGCAGCTATATATTCATCAAGGATCTCTGCCGCATCAATAACGCAGGAAACGCAGGGACGGCTTTTGTAGTATTCCTCTGTACGCGGCTCGGGATTTCCTCCTGCCTTCGATTTGTTGCCGAGAATCTCGCGGCAAATATATGAGCCTTGTCTTTCCTTGAAGCGCTCGCATAGCCCGCGGGTAGCCTCGTAATGCGCCGCTTTAGCGCCCGGGTCGCTCGGGCTGTCGTATCCGTAGAGCATACCGAATACCATAAGCATACCGCTGCAGGCTCCGCATACCTCGCGCAGTCTGCCTATCCCGCCGCCAAAGGGCGCGGCAAGTCTCATAGCCGTTCCTATATCAAGCGAAAGCTCTTCTGCATAAGCCCCCAGCACCGCCTGCGAGCAGCTGTATCCTTCCAAAAATAAGTCTCTTGCTTTTTCTGCGTGTGTCATTTTATTGCCTCTTTTGTTGAAAAATATATTATTTCCATAAATATTATACCCACACCCAAAATAAAAGTCAAGGCGGAGATTGTTTTGTTTTGTGTCCTTGCGGAAAACGAAGTTTTCGCTTGCGCGAACATGAAGCGGCAACTTCGTTGCCACGAAGCGCTCGCTTGCGCCCGCATGAAGCGGCGGCGTTGCCGCCATGAAGCGAAGCGCGAGTTGCTTTTTCGTGAGCCGAAGGCTCGCTTCACAGAACGAAGCTCTGCTTCATTTTTCATGCGCGCCAGCGCGCTTCATTCCAAAAACAAAAGCACTGCGAGAGCAGTGCTTTTGTTGTTAAGATTATTTGCAAAAAAACATGAGAGAAACAGATTTTATATTTTTTCAAAAACCATAGTCGCCTGAATGCGATCTCCGCCGGCAAAGCCCTTGCTGCCGCCGTTAGCAGTAGAAATAGTATGCAACCTATATCCCTTGCTTGCCTGCTGGTTAATAACTTTTTCTAATTCAGTAAGATTTCCCGAGCCGGTTCCAAATATTTTTTCTTTCAATGTTACTTGCATAACAACGTATTGAAGCTGTTGACCAGATGCGCCTGAAAAGGACGAAGAATTCAAACCAAAAGCCATAATAAAACCTCCAAAGTTCAATAGGGCGAAAGTTTATTTGTTTTCAAAAACAAATTTTGCGTCACTGTTTGAAAGCCAATTAGATTGAACGTCCAGCTCAAGCTCTTTCCAGTCCTTCGGAAGCTCAAGAGCATACCAACCTACCAGCTTCTTTCCCGGAGCAACAGTTCCGTCAAGAGTGCCCTCATCAAATGCAACGGAAGCACTAATCGAATAGTCGCACTTAATATCGTCTACGTAGCCTTCAAACAAAAGCAACGTGCTTACAGCCTGATCTTCTTTTGAAATGTTTTCAATTTCAAACTTTACTCCGACAAAGGTTTTGCCTTCTTCGGGCGCAAAAAACTCTGTTCCGCTTGACTCTTTAATTTCAAGTGCAGTAAATTTTAAGGTGTTGAAGACTGCGGTTTCGTTTAATCCGAAAACATCTTCTTTGGTGCTTGCCGTGGTTTGAGTCTTGTTGGAAGCCTCTTTTTGCGGACTGTCTTCCAAGATACAGCCGGCAAACGACATGCATACTACCACACATAAAACTAACAAAACTAAATTTTTCATAAAATTTCCTCCTTCGATGACATTCTGTGAATGTCATATTTTATTGTATTATATCATATAATTTCTTTGTTGACAAGCACTAAATGTCAAAAAAGGAGAAAAATTATGTTTATTAACAAAACTTCCGACGGTTTAAATAATATTTGCGGCAAAAATATAAGCAATTTGCGTCTACGGCTTAAAATATCTCAAAGAGAGCTTGCGGATAAAATGCAGTTGGTAGGGATCGATATAGATAAAAACGCAATACAGCGAATTGAATGCGGAAAGAGATTTGTTACGGACATTGAAATTATCGCTTTTTCCAAGGTTTTTGATATTGGCTACGAGGATTTGCTTAAAGAATAAAATAAACGCCGTGAAAATCACGGCGTTTATTTGTTGTAGGTTATGTTTACCTATGTTCTTGAGAATAGTAATCAAATTATTATGGGTGACTGAAAATCATTCGTTTTCTTTTGCCGTTTTACAAGATGCGATCAATAGCCTTCGGATATTTCCGCACAATTTTTCGGTGTTTTGGTATGATTGAGCATCAATTCTGTTTGTTTCATACATCAATTTTAGCCAGTAGCTCGTTTCGTTGGATTCCTTTAATGCGATTTCAAGTTTTGCAACAAAATCCTTTTTGCTTTGTGCATACTGTGCCTCATGAATGTTTGCTCCAACCGACGTGCCGGCTCTTGCAAGTTGGTCGGTCATATAAGAGCTTTTGGGTACGGTTACGCTGTCTGTGAGATTAACTATTGTAACCGCAAATTCAAAAGATAAGTCGAGTAATTTGTTTTCGGACATAATAGCACCTTCTTCCTTTTGTATTATATCATAAGCTGTTAGATTTTTCAACGATATATCGCATACGCGATATGATATACGGCAGAGCCGTATGATATATTTGCCTTGCAAATATGATATAATATCCGTTCCAGTCCTACATACGCGAAGCGTATATCATCTGCGAAGCAGATATCATACCCGCAGGGTATATCACCCGTTCCGGAGGAACGGATATCATTGAAACAAGCCGTTTGCAAAAGCAAACGGCTTGTTTCATGGTGCCGGAAGCGGGGGTCGAACCCGCACGGTATTGCTACCACTGGATTTTGAGTCCAGCACGTCTGCCAATTCCATCATTCCGGCGTATGACGGCGGCGCACCCGCGCCGCCGCGTTTTTTCTTTAATTATTCAGCGTCAGCGGTAACTGCTTCCTCTGCAACTGCCTCTTCAGCAACTGCATCTTCAGCAACTGCTTCCTCTACTGCCTCTTCAGCGGGCTCTTCGTCTGCGAGAAGTGCTCTGATAGAGAGGGAAACCTTCTGCTTTTCGGTGTCGATGTCGATGATCTTTGCATCAACTACCTGACCGATCTCGAGAACGTCAGCGGGCTTCGCTATTTTCTTGTTTGCGATCTGGCTGATGTGGATGAGACCGTCTGTGCCGTCGATTATTTCAGCGAAAGCACCGAAGGGCATCATATTAACTATCTTAACAGAAACTACGTCGCCTACGTTGTAGTTGTTTTGGAATATGTACCAGCTGTTCATCTCGGGTGTTTTGTAGCCGAGAGAGATTCTCTTGCGCTCTGCGTCGAATTCCTTGACCCAAACGTCGATCTCGTCGCCTATAGCAACAACTTCAGAGGGGTGCTTGATTCTCTTCCAGGAAAGCTCGGTGTTGTGAACCATACCGTCAACGCCGCCGAGGTCTACGAAAGCGCCGAAGTTGGTCATGGACTTAACCTTACCGGTATAGTGCTTGCCTTCCTCAATGCTTGCCCAGAATGCTTCCTCGAGAGCCTTCTTAGCTTCGAGTGCAATAACCTTGATAGAAGCAACTGCCTGTCTGCGAGTGCTGTTTACCTCGATGATCTTAGCCTTTTCAACCTTGCCAACGAGAGTTGCGAGGTCAGCGTTCATGGGAAGACCGGTGTGTCTTGCGGGAACGTAAACACGAACACCGTCAATAACCATAATAACGCCGCCGCGTACTACTTCAACTATTTTTCCTTCAACTACGTCGCCGTTGTTGTAGTACTCAACTATGTTGTTCCAGTTCTTGATAAGGTCAACGCGCTTCTTGGAAAGCGTTGCCATACCCTCTATATCGCTTACCTTGATAACGAAAGCCTCAAACTCGTCGCCTACCTTGAACATATCCTCAAGTTTAGCGTTGGGGTCGTCTGTTATCTGGTTTTTAGCTATAACACCGGTAACCTTTGCGCCGAGGTCAACTCCCAGCTCGGTTCCGGAAACGTTAGTTACGATACAATTAACTATATCTCCTGTATTTAATGGCTTGAGGGAGGCTTCGAGAAGCTCCTCAAAATTTTCCTGTGTCATTTCGTTGTTCATTGTGTTTACTACCTCCTCAATAATGCCGGGCGGAGTTGAAGCTCCTGCGGCTATCCCTATACGGGAAAATAAACTGAAATTAAATTCCGACAACTCATCCGGCGACTGTATCCATACCGTATTGTCGCATATCGCGTGTGCAAGGTCAAAAAGCTTGCCCGTGTTCGAGCTTTCCTTGCCCCCGACGACGATTACCGCATCGGAATTTTCGGCAAGAGAAACGATCTCTTTTTGTCTGTTTTGCGTCACACTGCATATTGTATCAAAAAAAATGGGATTTGTATATACTTTTTCAAGAATTTTTTTGCACTTTTTAAATTCTATTGAATTTTGTGTAGTTTGGGCTGAAAAAACAACCGATTTTTTGTCAATTTGACGAAAATTTAAAAAATCCTCAAGCTCAGCCGAGTCATAAACGACAACCTTTTCCCCTTTTGCGTAGCTGAGAATGCCCGCAACCTCGGGGTGAGAGTGAGAGCCGAGCAAAATAAAGAGGGTGTCCTCGCTCGTGTTTTCCTCCGCTATTTTGTGGATGCGCTTGACAAACGGGCAGGTCATATCAATGACGTGCAGATTTTCGTGCTTTTCCTCAAGCGAGCGCAGATACTGCTCGTCCTCGGCGGGAATGCCGTGTGTTCGTATGTAGATCTTCGAAACGCGCCCACTGTCAGACTCGACGGCAATTCTTTCGGCATCCGAGACGTCTATCGTAACGACGCCTCTGTCCTTTAGACTCTGCGTATATATGGGATTATGGATAAGCTCCCCTATAATATATATCCGCTCGCCGACTGCCTCGTCAAGCGAGTGCTCTATCTCGCCCGTTGCACGCTTAACGCCGAAGCAAAATCCTGCGTTTTCGGCAACGGTTATCTTCTTTTCTCTTTCTTTCATATATCCTTTGACAAAGCGACGATGCTTTGCTTTATAACCTCGGTAGCCTTATTGTAGTCGGCATGCTCTCCCTCAGAAAAGCCGAGTGCTTCCCAGGAAAGCGCCTCTCCGATAATAACCTCTTTTCGTCTGAATAGCTGATAGCGGTTCTTTTTCGTTTTTATATAGACGGGCTGGACGGTTGCATGCGCGTGATACGCCGCCATAGCCGCACCGCTTTTAAATTTCGTATCCTCGACGTTGACCTCTCTGCAGCGAGTGCCCTGCGGGAAGATTCCAACGGTTGCGCCGTCCGAAAGTATAGAGATGGTTTTCTTTACGGCACCTACGTCAGCGCCTCCTCGGTCAACCCCGTATGCACCAAGCATAGAGAGCAGGTTTTTCAGAACGGGAATACGGAAAAGCTCCTTTTTGCCGAGAAACCTTATCTGTCGCTTGAAGGCTACGCCCAGGGTAACGCAGTCGAGCATATTAAGGTGGTTTGAGCAAATAACGAGTCCGCCCTCGCCCGAATATTCGTTTTCGGTATTCTTTACCCGAATATGCATAAAAAATTTTATAAAAGGCGCAAGGACGACCTTTGCCGCCGCATAAAAACGAAGTTTTTTCATCATTTTATCTTTCGGTTTTGTTTTTTATAATTTCAAGAACTGCCGCAACACTTTCTTCAAGCGTCAGCTCGGAGTTGTCGAAGTGTATTGCGTCTTCTGCCGCAACTGCGGGTGCTATGTCTCTTGTGCTGTCGCGCCTGTCGCGCTCACGCATAGAGCGAAGTATCTCCTCTACGGTACACTCCTCTCCCTTTTCGCGAAGCTCCTTACAGCGTCTCTCGGCTCTTGCCTCGTCGGATGCCGAGAGGAATATCTTGACGTCGGCATCAGGCAGAATGACCGTGCCTATGTCGCGTCCGTCCATTATAACGCTGTTTTTCTCGGCTATGTCTCTCTGCATACCGAAAAGAAGCGAGCGCACCTCGCCTACAGCCGATACGGCTGATGCGTACTGAGCTATCTCGGGCGTGCGGATAAGCCCCGACACGTCCTCTCCGCAAAGATAAACTCTCTGGTTTCCCTCACCGTCGAAGCCGAGCTCGACCTTTATACCGTCAAGAGAGGATATAATACCCTCACGGTCGGTGTAGGGTATGCCTTTTCTGTATACCCAAAGACCGACGGTGCGGTAGAGTGCTCCCGTGTCAATATAAATTATTCCGAGCGTCTTTGCTATTATTTTTGCAAGTGAGCTTTTTCCTGCTCCGCTCGGTCCGTCTATTGCTATTTTTATCATTTTTTCGTATCCTTTCGGAATAAAGATTTACGTCTTTGATCAGATTTGTCAAAGGGCCGCGTGCTTTGCCGCCGCGTATGCGGTCGAGAACGCTATCTGCAGGTTGTAGCCGCCCGTATAAGCGTCAAGGTCCAGCACCTCGCCGATAAAGTACAGCCCCGAAACAAGCTTTGACTGCATACTTTTTGGGTCGATTTCCTTTACGCTGACACCGCCGCGCGTTATAATTGCTTCGCTTATCGGTCTTGTGCCCGTCAGCTTCACGCGGAAGCTTTTGAGCGCTTCAAGCAGCTTTCGTCTTTCCTCTTTGGTAATTTCGTTTATCTTCTTTTTTCCGTCGATGCCCGTGTATTCCGGGATAAAAGCGGCAAGCTTCGAGGGCATAAGAGGTGTTATCGCGTTTACAAAATCACGGTTTTTCGCTTCTGCAAATATCGTGAGAAGCTTTGCATCAAGCGTCTTTTCGTCAAGCGCGGGCTTTATATCGATTACCGCGGTGCATGATGCGGGGGATATTTTATGCAGATGCGAGCTTGCGCTCAGTATCATAGGACCGCTGAGTCCAAAGTGAGTGAACAGCATCTCGCCGAAGTCCTCGTATACGCACCTGCCCGTTTTGTCCTCGATTATTTTAAGCGAGGTGTTTTTTAGCGAAAGCCCCATCAGCGCCTTGCATGCGGGTGAGCTTGATGTGAGCGGCACAAGAGAAGGGGAAAGCTCGGTCACGGTGTGTCCCGCACTGCGAGCAAATCTGTATCCGTCGCCTGTCGAGCCCGTGAGAGGATAGGATTTTCCGCCGGTAGCTACGATGACTCGGTCAAAGCTGTAGCTTGCTTTGTCGGTTGTGACACCGCATACCTTGCCGTCTTCAATTTTTATATCGGTTGCGTTTTCCTGTTTTATGCGTGCATAGGTGCGCGCGTATTTCCACAAGGCGTCAACTATGTCGTAAGCTTTGTCTGACACGGGGAAAACGCGTCTTCCGCGCTCTACCTTAAGAGGCACGCCGAGACCCTCGAAAAGCTCCATCGTGTCCTTCGGGGAGAAGCCGTAGAGAGCCGAGAGCAGAAAACGCGGATTTGATACGACGTTAGCTATAAACTCATCGGGTGTGCAGTCGTTTGTGAGGTTGCACCTGCCCTTGCCCGTTATGGCGAGCTTGCGGCCTACCTTTTCGTTTTTTTCGAACAAAGTAACCTCGCCGCCTGCAAGAGCACACTCTGCTGCACACAAAAGTCCTGCCGCACCGCCGCCTATGACGGCAACTCTGTTTTGCGTAAAATTACTTGAGCTTTGCATACACGTCATATTCTTCCCAGATTCGCTCAAGCTTATCAAAGCGGTGGTTTATCTCGGTCTGCTTCTTTCTTGAAATTGCAACTATAAGGGCGTTGAGTACACTCATGGGAGCGACGAGCGAATCAACGAAGGAAGCCATGTCCGACTGCGCTATCAGCACCTCGGTCGCCTTCGTTGCTATAGGTGAGCTTTTGTTGTCGGTGAGAGCTACGACCGACGCTCCGACCTCGCGTGCGTAGTCAACTGCGTTTATGATTCTCGTCGCATAGCGAGGAAAGCTTATGGCAATCATCACGTCATCCTCGCCTATCGGAAGGATATGCTCGAATATCTCGCTTCCGCTCGTTGTCTGAACGTAACGGACGTTGTCGAAAATAAGATTAAAGTTAAAGAAAAGGAAATTGGCGAGCGAAGCGCTTGAGCGCGCGCCGAGAATATATATGTGCTTTGCGCGGATTATCTTTTCTACCGCAGACTCAAAGTCGGCGCGGCTGATGTTTTCAAGGGTGGTGCGTATCTTATCCACGTCCGAGAGAAGCACCTTTTCAAGCAGGTCGCCGTTTCCGATACGCTTATTCGTTACCTCGATTCGTTGGTTGAAGGTGAGCTTAGTCCTTATCAGCTCCTGCAGAGAGCGCTGGAGCTCGGGGTATCCCTCAAAGCCAAGCTCTATCGCGAATCTTACGACGGTCGACTCGGAGACACCGACGAGCGCCCCAAGCTTTGACGCGGTCATATACGCCGCCTTGTCGTAGTTGTTAATAAGGAAATTCGCTATCAGCTTCTGCCCTTTTGAAAAGGAGGTCATTTTTGTTTCGAGCAATGTGATAAGATTGTCGTTCATATCCGCATCCACGTTTTATAATTATAGTTTGGTTGCACTTTGCGTGTAACATAATTATTATATCTAAATTTGCCCGAAAAGTCAATAATATAAAACACAAAGCAAAGAAAGAGATATAAAAAAACAAAACGCTTGAACGTCCCAAGCGTTTTGCTCTTTTTTTCTTGCTTTTTTGCATGCTCTTTTTACTTACAAAAATACTCTACATACCTATCAATAGCTGCGGATACTATCTTGATTGCATCCTCTCTGCTGCTTACCTCGTCAACTACCGTGTCCTTGCCTTCAAGGTTTTTGTAGACGGTGAAGAAATGACGCATTTCTTCAAAGATGTGATTGGGAAGCTGGTCTATTGAGGTATACATATTGTAGTTTGGGTCATTGAAGGGGATAGCAATTATCTTTTCATCGTATTTGCCGGAGTCCTTCATCGAAATTACGCCTATGGGGTAAGCACGAACAAGCGACATCGGCTCAAGCTTCTCGGCGCACAAAAGAAGTACGTCGAGCGGGTCGTTGTCGTCACCGTAGGTACGCGGGATAAAGCCGTAGTTTGCGGGATAGTGGGTAGATGTATAAAGGATTCGGTCAAGTATTATAAGCCCCGTTTCCTTGTCAAGCTCGTATTTCTTTTTCGAGCCCTTTGATATTTCAACCACGCATATAAAATCCTCGGGAGTTATTCTTTTCGGTGATATATCGTGCCAGATGTTTGACATATTGTTCATCTCCTTGCTTTTTTACAATTTTACAACTTTTCTTTCACAAAATCAATAGAAACGCCCGAAAAAACATCAAAAGCAGTTGGTTTAAGGCAGCAAAAACATAAACCAAGTGCAAAAAAGCGGGTAAAGCTCCGTTTTTTGAAGGAAAAGCTATTGAAAAAACGAAAGTTTCGGTATATAATAAATAAGTATGTTATTTTATTATATTGTGCACAGCACGGGAGGATTTTAAAAATGAATTTTTTACTTGACGAAGCACAGGCGGCACAGGGCAGTCTTCTTTCGAGCGTTATTATGATAGTCGCCCTCATCGCCGTATTCTATTTTCTTATGTACAGACCCCAGAAGAAGCAGGAGAAGGAAGCGAGAAATCTTATGGAGTCACTTCAGGTGGGTGACGAGATAACCACACACAGCGGAATTATCGGAAAGATTGTTTCGATGAAGGATGAGACGGTTACCATCGAGACCAGCAAGGACAAGACCAAGATCAGATTTTTAAAGACGGCAATAGCAAGAGTTGACGTAAAGGCAGAGGACTGCTAAGCTGTTTTTTGTCATAACTTTTATTTTCCCCGAATAGTCTTTGTATGAGATTGTTTTTCGGGAGGAGATAAAATGACGAAAACCAAAACTGCCCGCACCCGACACAGAAGAAAAGAGAGCGAGGCTGCATCTCTTTTCAGCGTATCGGCAAAAAGCTACGCGGTATCTCTTTGCATATCCGCGCTTTTGCTGCTCGCTTTTTCATATATCGCGTATATGACGGCTGACCCCGCGGCGTTCGTTGACGGAGCCGCGTATATATGCCTTGCTCTGTCGTCGCTTGCAGGCGGAATCGTATCTGCTGTCACGGGCAAGGAAAACGCATCCGCAGTCGCGGCTGCCTCGGGCGGTATGTACGTGCTCACTTTACTAATTTTTGCATTGGCTACGGACAATATAAACTCACCCCTTTATATGCTTCTCGGCTACGGAGCATCGGTTGCGCTTTTCGTGCTCGGTGCTTTGCTTTGGCGCAGGCTTGCCGCGACGAAGAGACGCCGCCGCCGCAGATAAGCTCGGGGGTTCAATAAAAATCAGGACTAATAAAACGGAGAAATGAAAAATGAGATGGATGTCACTAAACGAAGTCAGAGAAAAATATCTCTCCTTCTTTGAAAGCAAAGGACACTTGAGACTTCCGAGCTTTCCTCTTGTTCCGATAAACGACAAGAGCCTTTTGCTCATAAATTCGGGCATGGCACCGATGAAGAAATACTTTACGGGAGAGGAAGAGCCCCCTCGCCGCCGCGTTACAACCTGTCAGCGTTGTATACGTACCCCCGACCTTGAAAGAGTCGGAAAGACGGCGCGCCACGGTACTTATTTTGAGATGCTCGGTAACTTCTCCTTCGGAGATTACTTCAAGCACGAGGCGATAGCTTGGGCTTGGGAATTCCTTACCGAATGGCTTGAGATACCCGCTGAGCTTCTTTATCCCTCTATATATGAAAACGACGAGGAAGCGTTCGATATCTGGACCAAGGAAATAGGAGTAGCACCCGAGAAGGTGATTCGTCTCGGTAAGGCGGATAACTTCTGGGAGCACGGATCCGGCCCTTGCGGACCTTGCTCGGAGATATACTTTGACCGCGGACTGAAATACGGCTGCGGCTCACCCGACTGCAAGCCCGGATGCGAGTGCGACAGATTCATGGAGATATGGAACAACGTCTTCTCGCAGTTCAACAACGACGGTGCGGGCAACTACACCGAGCTTGTGCAGAAGAACATAGATACGGGAATGGGACTTGAGAGACTTGCGTGCGTGCTTCAGGGAGTCGACAATCTCTTTGAGGTTGACACGGTAAGAAAGATTCTCGACACCGTTTGCGATATGGCAGGCAAGAAATACGGAGATGACTCGGACAACGACGTTTCTATCCGCGTAATTACCGACCATATCAGAAGCTCTATGTTTATGATATGCGACGGCGTAATTCCCTCGAACGAGGGCAGAGGCTACGTGCTTCGCCGTATCATCAGACGCGCTTGCCGTCATTCGAAGCTTCTCGGCATCAACAGAGCGTTCCTCGCAGAGCTTTGCGACGTCGCGATAAGCCAGAACGTCGACGCTTACCCCGAGCTATCCGAAAAGCAGGATTATATAAAGAAGATACTCTCTCTTGAAGAGGAAAGATTCGATGCAACAATCGATGCAGGTCTGAACATTCTCTCTACCCTTATGGCTTCGGCAAAGGAAAAGGGTGAGAGCAAGATCTCGGGAGAGGACGCATTCAAGCTTTACGATACCTATGGCTTCCCGATAGACCTTACCCGCGAGATAGCCGCAGAGCAGGGCTTCTGTATAGACGAGGACGGCTTTGCCGCTTCGATGAACGCACAAAGAGAGCGCGCAAGAAGCGCAAGAGCCAATATAAGCGGCTGGTCAAGCGCATCGAAGAGCATCCTTGAGCACCTTCCCAAAACAGAGTTTACGGGATATACCGAGTATGAAAGCACGGCAAAGGTAGTAGCTATCATCGAGGATGACGCTGAGCTTGAGGCTGTAAGCGAGGGCGAATTTTCTCTCGTGCTTGACAGAACCTCCTTCTACGGAGAGGGCGGCGGTCAGGTAGGAGACACGGGTACTATTACAAGCGACAGTGCCGTGATCGACGTTCTTGATACAAAGAAGACCGACGGCGTGTATATTCATATTTGCCGTATACAGTCGGGTATTATCAAAAAAGGCGATTTTGTAGTTGCTAAAATAGACCGCGCTCGCCGTGACGCTATCCGCCGCAATCACTCGGCGGCTCATATGCTTCAGGCGGCTCTGCGCAAGGTGCTCGGCAATCACGTTGAGCAGGCGGGCTCTTACGTTGACGAGAACAAGGTAAGATTTGACTTCTCGCACTACGCGGCACTTACACCCGAGCAGCTTGCCGAGACTGAAAAGCTTGTAAACGCAGAGATACTTCGCGGACATGACGTGGTAACGACCGAGACCGACCCCGAAAGCGCCAAGGCTATGGGTGCTATGGCTCTGTTCGGTGAAAAGTACGGCAAGGTTGTCCGCGTAGTCAAGATGGGAGACTTCTCATGCGAGCTTTGCGCGGGAACTCACCTTGACAATACCGCAAAGGCGGGACTCTTTAAAATAATGAGTGAGTCGAGCGTTGCCGCAGGCGTGCGCCGTATAGAAGCTACGACAGGCTACGGTGTGCTCTCTGTAATAGAAGAGCAAAAGGCGCTTATCGACGAAAGCACGAGAGTGCTTCGTCTCAACAATACTCAGGACATTCCGAAGAAGGCTGCCCAGCTTCAAGAGGATATAAGAGCCCTCAAGCGCGAGCTTGAAGCGGCAAACGAGAAGCTCTCGGCTTCAAAGCTTGACGGTATGCTTGCAGGAGCAAAGGACGTAGGCGCGCTTAAGCTTATCACGGCTAAGATAAACGACAACCCGAATGCAGCGAGAGCTATGACAGATAAGATAAAGGCGGAGCTTGCAAATTCTGTTGCGGTTATCGCCGTAATTAACGGAGACAAGCTCAACTTCGTTTGCAGCTGCGGTAAGGACGCGGTAGCGGCAGGAGCGCACGCAGGCACGCTTTGTAAGGAAATAAGCGTGATATGCGGCGGAAACGGCGGAGGCCGTCCCGACAGTGCAATGAGCGGAGCGAAGGATATATCAAAGGTAGACGAGGCTCTCGGAGCCGCGGCTGATATCCTTTCGGGTATGATAAAATAATATTCAATCTAACCGTTTTGCATAAATAAAAAAACAAAAGGACTGTCTCTGTGAGGCAGTCCTTTTTGTCAACTCACGGCAGAATAGAGCAACAAAAGAATGAAAAAGCCTCCCGCCGTGTCATTCTTAAGTGACACCCCAAAACTTGTTTTGGTTGGTGGAACTTATGCATGCGAGCGCAGCGAGTCGTAGAAGGAGCGGTTATCCGCGACTGAAGAATCTTATTATAAGAAAACATTATTTCATAAAAAGCAACATAGTTAAGAGCAAGATTCTTCACTTCACTGCGTTTCGTTCAGAATGACGCGGGAAGGGGCTACGGCAAACAGACGGTTATTGCAGACTTCCCGCGAAAGCGCGGAAAACAAAAATTGCTCGGACATCGTCCGAGCAATTTTGCAGTTTAACATATTATCCTATATACTTCTTTAAGTAGCTGTAATAGTCCTTTTCGAGTATGAGTCTCGAATACTGGCGCTTGAGCTTGACCATAGCGTTCATCGCATCAACGTACTCTTCGAGTGCGGCGTCTGAGTCAAAGGTAACGCCGTCAGCGTTTGTAAAGGTCTTGGTCGCAGTGCTATAGCTTCCGTATCTCGTTATCCAGTTCCAAGCGGAGCCTGACTGGTCGCAGTTGAGAATTACGAGGTTCGGGCTGTCGTCCAATATATCCGAGCCTGTGATAAGGCGGGAATCGTATTCAAGCCCGAAGAGATTGAGCACCGTAGGCAGAACGTCTATAGCAGAGCAGGGCTCGTTTACGATTATCGGGTCCTTCATTGACGTGCAGTATATCGTGAGGAAGTTTTTATATAGGTCAAAGTTCTGATAGAGGTTTGCGTCGTTCGGAATACCGTAGAGCTCAGCAAGGCTCTGGGGGTTGTTCGGCTTTGAGTCGTCATCCCACGCAAGTGCGTAAGGATAGTGGTCCTCGCTTATAACGAATACCGTGTCGTCAAGCTTGCCTGCCGCCTCAAGCTGTGCCATAAGCTCGGTGAGCATATCCTCAACCTCAAGCTGACACGCAATATACCACTTTACCTGCTCGGAGTAGTTTAAGTGTGCTACTCTGTCCTCGTGCTTGCGGGACATACTGTTATTTCTGTTATAAAGCGCGTGTCCGGATACCGTCATATAGTAGGTCATAAACGGAGTGTCACCGTTTATATACTCGGGCCCTGTTACGAGCGCCATTTCGTAGTCGGAGTTCGGCCATTTCTTTGACGGAAGCTCAAGTCCGTTTCCGATAGCCTTCCACTCGTAACCGAAATTGGGGTGAGAGAGATTTCTCTTATAATAGGTGTAGGTGTGGTTGTGATATGCGGTAGTTTTGTAGCCCAAGGGGCTGAACATATTACCGAGAGCAAACGGCTGATAGGTGTCGGCACTCTTTTCTATACAGGAAGCACTGCTGTAGAAGTTGCCCGTAATAAGAGCGTACTCGCCGGTTGCGGTAGAGCCGCCCCAGAGGGAGTTGTAGAAATTGTTGAACACGAAGCCGTTTGTCGACATCTTATAAAGTGTCGGGGTGAGTGTCGGGTCGATAACCTTGCCCGAGAAGCCTTCAAGCGTTATAAAGATAAGGTTTTTGCCCTCAAAATACCCTGTGAAGCGGTTTTGCTTCGTGGCAAGCTGCTCTTGCGAGTAGTACTCGTGCATACTCTTTATGGTGTCGTTTTTCTCGTTTGCTATAAGCGTCTCGAAATCAATATCCAGCATATTATAGCCGTATTCCTTGTTCGGATCCTCGGGCGGCAGACTGCTGTTACCCTCTCCGTCACCTATTATAGTGTTGGGGTTCGATACGCTTACGTTAGGTACGGGATTGAAGTTTGACGGAAGCTCCGGCTTGTATTCTATCTCGTTTCCGCTAAGGCTTCCGAACAGAAGCTGCTTGAAATCAAGCTTCGTGCCTGTCAAAAGACCGAAATTACGCACCGAGTAGGGCGCGTCAAACTCCTGCGTGTAGTAGGTCTTGTCTCTGTAGTCTTCGTCGTCTGCGTAAATTACGGCTTCAGCTCCGAAATGACAGATAAGAGTTGCCGCCAATACTATGATAAGGCCTGCAGGCTTGACGGGAGAGGAGGGCATTTTCTTTGCGGGGAAAAGGATATAAAGAACTACGGGAACGATAAAGAGAACTATCCAATACCAGCCGCGCAAAACAATTTGAATTATTTCTCTGTAATACTGGGTTATAGCTCCTGCCATACCAACGGTAGACCATACGAAGAATGCTCCGAAGTATCTGAAATACACAAATTGCACCAAAAACAGCACCAGCACCGCAACCGACGCTATTCCCACCAAAATGGCGGTTATGGGGCGTATTACCTCTTTGTTTTCAGAAATGTATGCGACACCGCACGCAAAAAGGTGGATGATGAGAGTTACCAAAAGTCCAAAGGACATCGAGAATGCGAAAATATAGAAAAGCTGTTTTAGTCCGATGCTTCCGAACAGAGAAATTTTCAGCATAAATTCGCATATAAACAAAAATACGGGCAAAAACAATAGGGAGAGGTATGAAAGTATCCCTTCCTTTTTTGTGTTTTTACGCCCTGCGCCAGCCCGCCTGAATTCATTCGGCGTACGCGCGGGTCGTGTAACGGTTCTGTTCATATATATGACCTCGCTTACAGCTTGTGTTTAAAAAACATTTTTACTAATACATTATATCAGCAAAAAATTCGTTTTTCAACAATAATCTCGTATTATTTACATTTTTTCTGCAAGAAATAATTTCTTTTTCTGCCTTGTTGTTGAATTTTTCGGTATTTAGTGATAAAATAAATATGAAGAAACGACAGACAGGTGTTATATGAGTATTAACAAAACAGAAAAAGATATGTGCTTACTCGTCGGTGCATCCGATTTTTATCTGAAGGAAGATTTTAGGCTTGAGCGCGCGTATATTATTGCCTGTGACGGAGGGTATGAGCATCTTGTGTCCCTCGATATTGTTCCCGATGCAGTTATCGGCGACTTTGATTCGCTTGGGCATATTCCCGATTTTGAAGGCGTTGAGATTCTGCCGAGAGTGAAGGACGATACCGATATATTCTATGCGGCGAAAAAGGCGTTTGATATGGGTTATCGGAAATTTTATCTTTGCGGTTGTGCCGAGGGCGAGAGGACGGAGCACGCTTTCGCCAACATATCGGTTATGCTTTATCTTGCGAGACGAGGCTGTGAGTGCACAATGGAAGGAAAGAGCCGTTATTACCGCGTTATCAGCGGAAAGAGCAAGCTCGTTTTCCCGAATTGCAAGGGCTATTTTTCAGCCTTTGCTCTCTCGGACGAGGTTTTGGGTGTGTCGCTTCGCGGCTTTGAATACGAACTTTGCGCAGATACGCTTCGCTCGGACGTGCCGCTCGGCGTTTCAAACAGCTTCAAGGATGATATATGCGAAGCAGAAATCGAAAAAGGAGACCTTCTTTTAATATGGGAGAAATAAAAATCAAGAAATACGACGACCTGACCGAAACTCAAATAGATTCCGAGGAAATTTACAAAGGCGTGGTCTGCCACCTTTACCGCGACCGCGTAAGGCTTCAAAACGGTGAGGAAAGTGTGCGCGAGGTGCTTCGCGATTGCCGTGCCGTTTGCGTGCTCCCGCTTGACTCGGACGGTTGCGTGACTATGGTATCACAGTACAGATACGCTCACTCAAAGGTGCTGCTTGAGATTCCCGCAGGAAAGCTTGACGAGGGAGAGGATTTTCTTGAAGCCGCCAAGCGCGAGCTGAAGGAAGAAACGGGACTTACGGCAGGTAAGTACACCTTCCTTGGCGAGATATACACCACACCCGCCTTCGTTGACGAGGTAATTTATATGTATCTTGCGACAGACCTCGAAGAAAGCGGTGAGCAGCAGCTTGACAGGGATGAATTTCTCAACGTCGAGAAAATTCCGCTTGATACCTTGGTTGATATGACGCTTGAAGGAAAAATAAGAGATGCAAAGACACAGGCGGCGGTGTTGAAGGTGCATGCGTTGAAGATAAAAGATAAAAGATAAGAGAGAAAAGAAAAGGAAAGAACACGCTCACACAGAGCGTGTTCTGATTTTTGTGTCTTTAGACGTGGAAATAAACCCAGAGTTCTACTGGGGGAAGAAAAAAGAGCGGAGCGAAAAAAGCCTCCCTTTACACAAGGGAGCCTGATAGCATAACTCACTCATAAAACAAAGAAACGCTCGGCTGTGCCGGTCGTTTTTATTGGTTTTAAACTAAATTAACCAAGCTTTGCGTAGTTAACCTTGATACCGGGGCCCATTGTGGACGCGATAACGCAAGACTTGATGTACTGACCCTTTGCTGCTGCAGGTCTTGCCTTGATAACTGCACCTACGAGAGCGTCAAAGTTCTGCTGGAGCTTTTCAGCACCGAAGGAAGCCTTACCGATGGGGCAGTGGATGATGTTCGTCTTGTCGAGACGGTATTCGATCTTACCTGCCTTAGCTTCTTTAACAGCCTTTGCAACGTCCATAGTTACAGTACCAGCCTTCGGGTTAGGCATAAGTCCCTTAGGACCGAGAACCTTACCGAGACGTCCTACAACGCCCATCATATCGGGAGTTGCGATAACTACGTCGAACTCAAACCAGTTCTCGCCTGTGATCTTAGCTACGAGATCGTCGCCGCCTACGTAGTCAGCGCCTGCCTCTTCAGCAGCTGTTGCGCGGTCACCCTTAGCAAAAACGAGAGTTCTTACAGTCTTACCTGTACCGTTGGGAAGAACGATTGCGCCTCTGACCTGCTGGTCTGCGTGACGGCTGTCAACACCGAGACGGATGTGAAGCTCGATTGTTTCATCGAACTTTGCCTTAGAAGTCTGGCAAACGAGAGCGATTGCCTCTGCAGCGTCATAAAGCTTTGACTTTTCGAGAAGCTTTACGCTGTCCTGATATTTCTTACCTTTATTATTCATCTCAACTTACCTCCCAATTAGTCCTCAACCGTGATGCCCATGCTGCGTGCAGTACCTGCAACCATGCTCATAGCAGCTTCGATAGAACCTGCGTTGAGGTCGGGCATCTTAGTTTCAGCGATTTTGCGTACCTGCTCTTTTGTAAGAGAAGCTACCTTCGTCTTGTTGGGAGTAGCGGATGCTGTCTCAATTCCGCAAGCCTTCTTTATAAGAACTGCTGCGGGGGGTGTCTTTGTAATGAAAGAGAAGGAACGGTCAGCGTAAACCGTGATAACAACGGGGATAATAAGACCGATGTCGTTCTTCGTTCTTTCGTTGAATTCCTTTGTGAAGTTAGGAATTGATACGCCGTACTGACCGAGAGCCGGACCGATAGGCGGCTGGGGTGTTGCTTTTCCAGCGGGAATCTGGAGCTTGATATAGCCCATGATTTTCTTTGCCATTTTTATTTACCTCCAAATGTGGTTATAATTCGGGAGAATTTAAGAAGAATTTTTCTCCCTCCCACCGTGCGCTTCGCGCACTACGTAAAGTCGGATAATGCCGACCGCATTTTGCCGATGTTTTTAAAAAAGAAATTAATCTTTTTGCGCCTTGACGTCGGCAGCGTCAAGCTTAACGGGCATTTCTCTGTTCGCGGTAGAAACGAGGACGGTAACCGTCTTCTTGTCTTCCGAAATATCGTAAAGCTTACCGCTGTAGCCAGCGAAGAGTCCGCGTACAATAGACACAGTATCGCCCACGTCGTATCCGAGCTGCTCTGTGCGCATTTCAACGTTAAGCGCCTCAACCTCTTCGTTTGTAAGAGGCGTGGGGCGGGATCCGGGACCAACGAAGCCTGTAACGCCGCGTATGTTTCTTACTACGTGCCAGCTTTCGTCTGTCATTATCATTTTCACCAAAACGTAGCTTGGGAAAATTTTGTTCTCAACTTCCTTTTCCACGTCGCCGTCTGTTTCAACTATCGTTTCAACGGGAATACGGATATCGAATATAAGATGACCAAGCCCACGGTTTTCGATAATCTTTTCAAGGTTAGCCTTAACCTTGTTTTCGTAACCCGAATAGGTATGAGCTACATACCATCTCGGACCTAAGTTAAGTTCATCAAAATCGCTCATGGTAGTCCCCTCTTATATAAGTTTTCCGAGCAACTGGAGAAGATTGTGGAACACGAAGTCAAGCAAGCCTATAGCCAAGCTCATTGAGATAACGGCTACTGCAACGACGGCTGTGTTAGTCTTTGTGGTTTTCCATGAAGTCCAGGAAACCTTCTTGAGCTCACTCTTGTAGTCGCGGAAGAACTTTGCGATTCTTGCGAAGATAGAGGGCTTGCCGTTTTTCTTTGCAGGCTTATCAGCCTTAGCGGGCTTCTCAACTTTGGTTGTTTCTTTATTTTCTGCCATAGTAAAAGCTCCATATCTCGACGACTGTTTTTTCTCACACCGAGGTCGCCGTCATCGGTGCGGTGTAATAAATATACTCTTACTTTGTTTCCTTGTGGAGAGTATGCTTATGACAGAAGGGGCAGAACTTGTTTAACTCAAGTCTGTCGGGGTCGTTACGCTTGTTCTTCTTTGTGTCATAGTTTCTCTGCTTGCATTCGCTGCACGCGAGTGTGATTTTGACTCTGGAATCGTTTTTCATTTCGGCACCTCCTAAATAAATTTGAAAGCATAAATGCTTTACACAAAAGCGGTATTGATACCGCCGTACCTCCCTCAATGTCGACTTGGCAGATTGATACGACAAAAAAGCCTCTTCGACAGAGGTGATAACAGTATACCACCCCCTTGACTTTTTGTCAATACCTTTTTTTGATTTTTTGTCAGTTTCGGAAAAATTCTTCCATTATATAAATATTTCGCAATATTTTTGAATTATTTTGCATTTTTCTATTTAAAAACGGCGGCACTTGTGGTACAATATAAGAGATTTGGAGCAGAGTGCTGCTCGTCTTGAAAAAATATCAACAGTTAAGGAGAAAAACAGAGATGAAAAGCGATATCGAAATTGCATCCGAGGCTAAGCTTATCCATATTTCAAAAATTGCGGAGTCTCTCGGACTTACGGAGGATGACTACGACTTTTACGGAAAATACAAGGCTAAGATAAACGACAGCTTCCTCGAGAGAGTTGAAGGCAAGCCCGACGGCAAGCTTATTCTTGTAACCGCTATTAATCCCACCCCTGCAGGAGAAGGTAAGACCACCACGTCCGTAGGACTCGGAATGGCTATGGAGAAGATAGGCAAGAGTGCCATAATAGCACTTCGCGAGCCCTCGCTCGGTCCCGTGTTCGGAGTTAAGGGCGGAGCTGCGGGCGGCGGATACGCGCAGGTGCTTCCTATGGAGGATATAAACCTTCACTTTACGGGAGACTTCCACGCTATAACCGCGGCGAACAACCTGCTTTGCGCTATTATAGACAACCATCTTCAGCAGGGTAACGAGCTTGGACTTGACCCACGCCGTATACTTTTCTCGCGCGTTACGGATACAAACGACAGAGCGCTGAGAAACATCGTCGTCGGTATGGGCGGCAAGGTAAACGGAGTCGTCCGCGAGGACCACTTTATGATAACCGTTGCGAGCGAGGTCATGGCTATACTTTGTCTTGCAGAGGATATAGCTGACCTAAAGGAAAGATTCGGCAACATTCTCGTGGGCTACACCTACCAGAACAAACCCGTCTTTGCACGCGACCTTCAGGCTCACGGCGCTATGGCGGCTCTTATGAAGGACGCTATAAAGCCGAACCTCGTACAGACGCTTGAGCATACCCCCGCAATAGTACACGGCGGACCTTTTGCAAACATCGCTCACGGATGCAATTCCGTCAGAGCTACGAAGCTTGCGCTCAAGCTTGCTGACTACACTATCACCGAGGCGGGCTTCGGAGCTGACCTCGGAGCTGAGAAGTTCCTTGACATCAAGTGCCGTAAGGCAGGACTTACACCCTCTGCCGTCGTTATCGTAGCTACCATCCGTTCACTTAAGTATAACGGCGGAGTACCGAAGGACCGTCTTACCGAGGAAAACCTTGACGCGCTCAAGGCAGGTGCGGTCAACCTTGAAGCACATATCGAGAATATTTCAAAATACGGTCTTCCCATAGTCGTAGCTCTCAACCGCTTCGGCTGTGATACCGACGCAGAGATAAACTACGTAATGGACCTTTGTCATAAGATGGGAGCTGAGATAGCACTTTCTGAGGTATTTGCAAAGGGCGGCGACGGCGGAATCGACCTTGCCGAGAAGGTAGTTGCGGCGTGTGAGAAGCCGTCGGATTTCAAGCTTCTTTACCCCGACGATATGTCCATAGAGGATAAGATAGGCACTATTGCCCGCGAGATATACGGCGCTGACGGCGTTGTGTTTGAAGCATCTGCGAAAAAGGCACTTGCCGATATACTCGCGATCAACCCCGAGTACGCACGTCTTCCCGTATGTATGGCAAAAACGCAGTACTCACTTTCCGACGACCAGACGAAGCTCGGCCGTCCGAAGAATTTCAACATCACCGTAAGAGACGTCAAGCTCAGCGCAGGTGCCGGATTTATCGTCGTTTTGACGGGTGCTATTATGACTATGCCCGGACTTCCGAAGTCCCCTGCGGCGTACCGTATAGATATAGATGAGAAAGGCAGTATTTCCGGACTGTTCTAAGCCTCGGATATCTGATTTTTGTGAATGTCGTTTGATATAGGGAAGATAGATTTCCCGTTTAGTATTATTACCGAAAGTACGGAAGAAACAGAACAGGTAGGCCGTGCTCTTGCCCGCACTCTTGCGGGTGAGAGCGCGTCCGGCTTCGTTGCAATGTATGGAGACCTCGGTGTAGGCAAGACCGCGTTTGTTCGCGGCTTTTGCTCGTATTTCGGTCAGGCGCGGGTGAAAAGCCCCACCTTCAGCATCGTAAACGAGTACCGCTTTGAATCGACGAGCGTATTTCACTTCGACACCTACCGTATTACCGACGAGGAAGATTTGTATTCCACGGGCTTTTACGAGTATTTCGCGCGAGAGGGATATATTCTTTGCGAATGGAGCGAAAATATCCCGTATGCGATACCCGAGGATGCAATTATTTTGAAGATTGAAAAGATATCCGTCGATACGCCCGACAAGAGAGTCGTATCTATAGAGAAGGGGAAAACAAAGTGAAAATACTTGCTATAGACAGCACTGCTAAGATCTGCACGGCTGCCCTTTGCGAGAATGAAAGTCTGCTCTCGCTCAAGGTGGAAAACGCAGGGATGACTCATTCAGAAACGTTGCTTCCGATGATAGAGGGAATCCTCGGCGAGCAGAATATAACCGTCTCTGACGTCGACCTTTTCGCGCTTTCCGCAGGTCCCGGCTCTTTTACGGGAGTGCGTATAGGGGCGGCAACGGTAAAAGGACTGTGCTTTGGAAGGGATACGGCGTGCGTGGGTGTTTCCTCGCTTGAAGCTCTCGCGTATAACTATATAAATAATGAAGGAATCGTCGCATCAGCCATGGATGCGCGCAGAGATCAGGTGTATTTTGCACTTTTCCGTGTCCGAGAGGGCAAGGTGGAGCGTCTATGCAAGGATATGGCAGTATCGACCGACGATGCGTGCGAGCTGTGTCTGAAGTATGGGGATGAGCCCCTGTATCTCAGCGGCGACGGAGCACATCTTCTCTATGCAAGACTGAAAGAAAAAAACGGCGCAGAGCCGATATATGACGAGCAGAGAGCAGGGCAGAATGCGTATAGCGTGGCACTCTGCGGATACCGTGCGTATCTCGCAGGCGAGAGCACGAGTGACCGCGAGCTTCGCCCCACCTATCTCAGACTCGCTCAGGCAGAGCGCGAAAGACTTGAAAAATTAGGAGAAAAACAATGAAAAACGGAAACGTAAAGAAGCTTATATTTGGCTGCGACAGCGCAGGATACGTGCTTAAAAACAAGCTTATCGAGCATTTTAAAGCGGAAGGCTACGAGGTAGCAGACGTAGGCTCGTACAGCGAGGAAAGCTGCCATTATCCCGAATTTGCATCCAAGGTCTGCGAGGGTGTGCTTGCAGAAGAAGGAGCGCTCGGTATTCTTATATGCGGTACGGGTATCGGCATGAGTATCGCCGCAAACAAGTATACGGGAATCCGCGCGGCAGTTTGCTCTGATACATACAGCGCAAGACTTACCCGCAACCACAACGACTCAAACGTGCTTTGCATGGGCGCGCGCGTTATCGGCGAATGTCTTGCTCAGGATGTAGCGGAAGCTTTCGTCGGAGCCGAGTTTGAAGGCGGCCGCCACGCTATCCGCGTGGGTATGATCTGCGATATAGAAAAAGCACAGAAGAATAATTAAGAAGCTAACGGGGGTAATCCTGTGAAAAAGTTAGTAGCATTATTTTTGGTGTTAGTCTGTATATTGAGTTCGGTGGGTTGTTCAAATGAAAATGCAACGGGAAGTATAACATTTTACTCCGAACCAACATTGGAGCGTACCGCCCCCGGTTCTGTTGCTTCGCTTGAATTGTCAACAGACCAAGTAAAAGAACTAAAAAGAATTATCAAAAAGGTCAAAAAATGGACAAATGATGCTGTAGTTGACCGCTTGCCATTTTATTTTGACGGTGAGTTTATGTTTTCGGATAGTGAGTTCGTATACTATTTTAGTTACGAGTACAGTTTGATCTACTATGGCAGCTATTTTGCCGGAATATCCGATGAAGATATGCAGTTCATTAAAGATATTAACGCAGGGGTTTAATTCCGGTTTTATTCTCTCTTATCAAAACAAAAAGCACCCTGTTGGGTGCTTTCGTTTTGGTGGGCCAACAGGGACATCGCCCTGCTCTGCGGAGCAGGCGGGCTCGGCTCTGAACGTCCCCCGGACGTTCATTCTGCACAGCATAAGTTCGACTTGCCAAATCGTAGATTTGGAGTCTCACTTAACTACCTCGCCGTTCGAGTCCCTGTTTTTATATCTATATCAAAACAAAAAGCACCCTGTTGGGTGCTTTCGTTTTGGTGGGCCAACAGGGACTCGAACCCCGGACCGACCGGTTATGAGCCGGTAGCTCTAACCAACTGAGCTATTGGCCCGCATAATGCGGTGTGCTTTTTTGCAACGGGACTATTATACCACGCAGGGATTTGATTGTCAAGATGTTTTTTAAAAGATTTTTGTTTGAACTTATTTTAATTTGCACGCTTGTTTTCTTTATTGCTTTTGTCTTGATTTTATGCTACAATATAGCCAAAGCATTACAACGAGGTGCGGATAGGATATGCACTAAAATAGACGAAAGCCTGTAACGCACTAAAGTTACGGGCTTTTTATGTTTTTTTAAGTTTTATTTAAAAATTTTTACTTTTTTGTAATTATTATAAGGAACTTTACCCGTCTCGATCGTATAATAAGTGAAGGGGTCGGACGCGGCCTCAAAGACTGACAAGGGAGGACCTCTTATGGACAACGGTGCAAGTAGCTACCGCCGTTTCCTTGATGGTGATGAAAAGGCTTTTGACGAGATAATGGCAGAGCTCTTTCGCGGGCTTGTGTTCTTTATTGACCGTTTCGTGCACGATGCGCAAGCGGCAGAGGACATTGCGATAGACGTATTCTCTGACCTTATCGTACATAAGCACAGATACAATTTCAAGGTGACGCTGAAAACCTATCTCTATATGCTTGGACGCAGCAGGGCACTTGACTATATCAAGCGCAGAAGGGCGGTTGAGTTTGTGGAGCTTGCGGCGGCACAGGGACTCTGTGACGACGGGGCATCATTGGAAGAGATCGTGCTTGCCGACGAGCGAAAGCGCGCAGTAAACCGCGCACTCGGCTCACTGTCGGAGGATATGCGTGTCGTTATACATCTGATATATTTTGAAGAAATGACCTACGACGAAGCCGCGAGGGTATTGAAGCGCAACCGAAAATACGTTGATAATCTTCTGTACCGCGCAAAAAAGGAGCTTCGTATCACACTTGGGAAGGAGGGTGAGCAGTTATTATGAGAGACCTTATGGAATGTAAGGCGGAGGTGCTCCGCCGAAGTGAAAGCAGAATAAAAGAGCGTGCGGCAAGGCGCGCCCGTATATTAGCCGTGTGCATACCGTTGTGCTTTGTTTTTGCGGTGTGCTCAATTATAGCCTTGCCCCAAATTATGACGGATAACGCAAACGGCAGCTTCGACGGGCAAAAGCTTCCGACTGCCACGGTTGGCGGGCACTACGGCAACAGTAACGGCTCAAACAATGGTGGAAACCAAATTTATGGTGACGCCTCAAACAAGGGAGAAAATCAAACAAACGGCAACGGCAACGGTGCATCAAACGGAAGTGACGACTCGGATGACTTTCCGGATTCGCCCGACAGCAACGGCGACTCGGCACTTCCGCCGTGGCTGGACAGACCTGTCAACTTGCACGCAACGAATCTTATGGCAAGTATTACCTCAAACAGAGTTAACGTCCTCGACAACCTCGGCTCGCAAAATGCGGCGGTGACCGATTTTGCTTTGCGCTTGTTCCGTGCAAGCGAGAAAAACAGCGAAAACACGCTTATCTCGCCTCTGTCGGTGCTATGCGCCTTGTCGATGACTGCAAACGGTGCAGAAGAAGAAACGCTTCGCGAGATGGAAGCAGTCCTTGGTATGACGAAAGAGGAGCTTAATCTCTATCTATACAGCTACGTCAAATCTTTGCCCCAAGACGAAAAATACAAGCTCAGCCTTGCAAATTCTATCTGGCTTACCGAGGACGAGAGATTTAGCGTAAACCGCGATTTTTTGCAGACTGTAGCTGACTATTACGGTGCTGATATTTACAAAGCGCCGTTTAATAATCAAACGCTTCGTGATATAAACAACTGGGTAAAACAAAAGACTGACAAAATGATCCCCAAGGTTTTGGATGAGATCTCGCCCGAGACGGTAATGTGCCTTATAAACGCGCTTGCCTTTGATGCCGAGTGGTCTGATATGTACTGTGAGCTTCAGGTACAAGACGGCAAATTTACCCGTGAGGATGGGGTAAAGCAGGATGCCGAGTTTATGTACAGCAGTGAAAGCACCTATCTTGAAGACGATAATGCAACCGGTTTTATAAAATATTATAAGCGTGGCAAGTATGCCTTTGTTGCCTTGCTTCCAAAAGAGAACGTAAGCGTTTCCGAGTATATAGCAACTCTTGACGGTGAGTCTTTGCACAAGTTACTCTCTAACCCGCAGCGCGCCGAGGTTGACGCGGCTATTCCCAAGTTTGAGTGTGAGTACGGCGTGGAAATGTCAAATATACTAAAAGGCATGGGAATGATCGATGCGTTTGACGCGAACAACGCAGATTTCGACGGTCTTGGAAATTCCGAAAACGGTAATATTTGTATCGGTCAAGTAATTCACAAAACCTATATTTCGGTTGCCGAGCAGGGAACGAAGGCAGGAGCCGCTACCGTTGTAACGATACCGCCTGGGGCTGCCCCGGGAGAGCCTGAGGTGCCAAAGCAGGTATACCTCGACCGTCCGTTTGTGTATATGCTCATAGATTGCGAAAATAACATTCCGTTCTTTATCGGAACTATGACGGATATTGAAAAATAACGAAAAATAACTAAAAAAGGGGGAAATAGCATGAAAAGATCCCGTATATATTTAGCAATCGTCAGCTTGCTCGTTTTGTTTGCTTTTGCGTTCAATATGGCGGGCTGTACGAAACAGATTCAATCGGAAAACCTTATGCAAGGTATCACGCCGAGAAATGTTGAGGCTGAAAAAACGCCTATTTCACAAAACGCGGCGGTGACCGATTTTGCGCTGCGATTGTTCCGCGCGAGCAACGAAAATGGCAAAAATACGCTAATCTCGCCTTTGTCGGTGCTCTGCGCCCTGTCTATGACGGCAAACGGTGCAGAAGAAGAAACGCTTTCGCAGATGGAAGCCGTGCTTGGTATGACGAAGGATGAGCTGAATCTCTATCTTTACAGCTACGTCAAATCTTTGCCCCAAGACGAAAAATACAAGCTCAGCCTTGCAAATTCTATATGGTTTACCGAGGACGAGCGTTTTTCTGTAAATCAGGAGTTTTTGCAGACGGTGGCCGACTACTACGGTGCGGATGTTTACAGAGCACCCTTCAATAAACAGACCTGCGACGATATCAACAGCTGGGTAAAACAAAGGACCGACGAAATGATTCCCGAGATATTGGACGATATATCACCCGATGCCGTAATGTATCTCGTAAACGCACTTGCTTTTGATGCCGAGTGGGATGATATTTATAAAGAAACTCAAGTGCGAGACGGCAAGTTTACCCGCGAGGACGGAGTAAAGCAAGACGTTGAGTTTATGTACAGCAGCGAGTCGAAATATCTTGAGGATGAGTTTGCTGCGGGCTTTATAAAATACTACAAGGGCGGAAAATACGCTTTCGTTGCGTTGCTTCCGAGAGAAGATATGAGCGTGTCCGATTATGTATCTACCCTTGACGGCGAGTCCCTTAATGCTCTGCTTGCAAATCCCAAGCATGCAACCGTGCACACTTCGATTCCAAAGTTTGAAACGGAATATAGTGTGGAAATGTCGGATATACTAAAAAGCATGGGTATGACAGCTGCGTTTGATGCGGATGCAGCTGATTTTGGCAGAATCGGTTCTTCTACGGCAGGAAATATCTATATTTCCCGCGTGCTTCACAAGACCTTTATCTCGGTTGCCGAGAAGGGCACTAAAGCCGGAGCTGCTACGGTCGTGGAGATGAATGACTGTGCGGCGGCTGAGTCGACCGAGTCCAAGGAAGTATACCTCGACCGCCCGTTTGTGTATATGCTTATAGATTGCGAAAATAACATTCCGTTCTTTATCGGCACCATGACGGACATTGAAAAATAACGAAATGAGAGAAAAAACGGCACTCAACCGAGTGCCGTTTTTACTTGTCGTATAGGAAATTGCGTAAAGTTTTTTGCGAAGATACCCCTCGCCCTGTCATTCTGAGTGAAGCGGAGCGAAATCGAACGGCGTAGCCGCGCCGAAGGCGGAATCTTAGGGCGAGCATAGAGTAACGATACTCTCCCCTCCCGCCAAGATTCTTCACTCCACTGCGTTCCGTTCGAGAATGACGGCGGGGTTGGAACTTTGCGGAGTGCGCTTCTGCGCACTTTTTTGTTTTTCACGTTTTTATTTTAAAGAAGCCTCGCCGACGGCTTCTTTTGCGTATCTATAGAGTATTTCCTTTTCGCTGAAGTGTACCTTTTTGCCTTCGATGAGCTGATATGCTTCGTGTCCCTTTCCTGCGAGAAGAATTATGTCGCCCGGGCGGGAGTATTCGAGCACGTGCCGGATAGCTTCCTCGCGGTCGGCTATCTTTATATAGCTATTCTTGCCTCTGCACTCAAACTCGCGCGCGATCTCGTCGATAATTTCCATAGGCTCTTCAAAATCGGGGTTGTCCGAGGTAATTACCGAGTAGTCGCAAAGCTCTGCCGCAACCTTGCCGAGTGCGGCGCGGCGGCTCTTCGTTCTGCCGCCGACCGAGCCGAAAAGGCAGATAAGCCTGCCGTGCGGGTAGGCTTTTAGCGCGGAGAGCACTGACAAAAGAGAAAAGCCGTTGTGCGCGTAATCTATGATAAAGCTACGGTCGTCAAAGAGGTCAACGCACTCGAATCTTCCGAGAACGCACAGCCCCGAGAGAAGCTCTGCGCCTTGGCTGAAGCTGACACCGCATAGCTTTGCGCAGACTAAAGCTATCATTGCGTTGTAAGCACTGAAACGACCGGGAGAGCGCGTCTTTATCTTATAGGATTCGGCAGACGTATTCATGTCGAATGAGATACCGAGCACGCCGCCGTCCTTGAACTGCTCTATGTTTTCTGCGTTGAAGCTGCCCGCACCCTCAAGAGATACGGGATAAAGCTCAAGCTCGCCGTTTACCATGTACGCCGATTCCTTATCGTCGGCGTTATAAACCATATTTTTTGCATTGTGCTCAAAGAAAAGACGGCGCTTGGAGTCTCTGTAATGCTCGTAGCTCGGGTGCTCGCTCGGACCTATGTGGTCATCGTTTGCGAGATTTGTGAAAACGACCGTCTCGAAGGTGATGCCGTACACACGGCTCATATAAAGAGCCTGGCTCGATATTTCCATGCACACGTACTCGACACCCGCATCCGCCATATCTCTAAAATATCTGTGAAGCTCACAGCTCTCGGGGGTGGTGTTCGCCGTGTCGAAGTGAAGCCCTGCGTATTCTATGCCGTTTGAGCCTATATACGCGGCAGATTTTCCCGAAGCTTGAAGCAGGGAATAGATAAGGTATGCGGTCGTGGTCTTTCCCTTCGTTCCCGTGAGTGCGATAACCTGAAGCTTATCGGCGGGATTACCGTATATCGCGGCACTCGCCAAGGCAAGCGCCTTTCGTGTGTCGGGGGTGATGATTATATAAGCATCATCGGGGAGGTCGATCTTTCTTTCACAGAGAAAAATCCTGCATCCGCCTTCGTACGCACCGATAGCAAAATCGTGGCTGTCGTGGACTGCCCCCACGATAGCGACAAAAAGCGAGTTTTCGTCTGCCTTTCTTGAATCGTTGCAGACGGTGTCTATATAAAGCTCTCTTATATCGCGCTCTGTTGAGTATTCAATTCCTTTTAAAATATCGACGAGTTTTTTCATTTGCAGATTCCCGTTCTTTTTATTTGTTCAATTGTAATTATAACATTTCTATCCCCTAAATTCAACTTATATGACAAAAATAATTACTGTTTTATTTTGGATATACGAAAAAACGCATTGACAAACAGGATGATTGATAGTAAAATATACGTATTATGGCGAAGTGTTTTTTGCGCCGGCTGAGAAAGGAAGTATGTTATATGGAGAAGATACCGGAAATATTCGGAAGTGCGGTTTTTAACGACGACGTTATGCGCGACCGTTTGCCAAAGGACGTATATAAATCGCTTACCAAGACTATTGCGGTAGGAAGACATATAGACCCGTCTATTGCGGGATACGTTGCTACTGCTATGAAGGAATGGGCAATCGAGAAGGGTGCTACCCACTACACTCATTGGTTCCAGCCTCTGACGGGAGTAACGGCAGAGAAGCACGACGCTTTCATCTCACCCGTAGGCAACTGCAGAGTTATAATGGAGTTTTCGGGCAAGGAGCTTATCAAGGGTGAGAGCGATGCATCATCCTTCCCCTCGGGCGGACTTCGTGCGACCTTTGAGGCGCGCGGATATACCGCGTGGGACCCCGCTTCCTACGCTTTTGTAAAGGACGGCTCGCTTTATATTCCTACGGCGTTTTGCTCATACACGGGAGAGGCGCTTGATACAAAGACACCGCTTCTTCGCTCAATGGAAGCTATAAACACTCAGGCTCTGCGTATACTTCGTCTTTTTGGCGACACCGAGACGACGAGAGTTGCGCCTACGGTCGGAGCAGAGCAGGAGTATTTTATAATAGATAAAGGTATGTACGAAAAGCGCAAGGACCTCAAATACACGGGAAGAACGCTTTTCGGCTCGCCCGCGCCCAAAGGTCAGGAGCTTGAAGACCACTATTTTGGACCGCTTCGTCCGAGAATAGCGGAATTTATGGCAGAGCTTGACCGCGAGCTTTGGAAGCTCGGAATAAACGCAAAGACCAAGCATAACGAGGCAGCCCCTGCACAGCACGAGCTCGCCCCGATATTCGGAACGACCAATATGGCGGTAGACCAGAACCTTCTCGTTATGGAATACGCAAAGAAGGTCGCCGAGCGTCACGGACTTATATGCCTGCTTCACGAAAAGCCCTTCGAGGGAGTAAACGGAAGCGGTAAGCACAACAACTGGTCGCTTACCACCGACACGGGAAAGAACCTGCTTGACCCCGGAAAGACACCGCACGAGAATGCGAAATTCCTGCTTATTTTGGCGGCTGTAGTTAAGGCTGCAGACGACTATCAGGACCTTCTTCGTATGTCGGTAGCGCACGCAGGAAACGACCACCGACTCGGTGCGAACGAAGCGCCCCCCGCGATAGTTTCCATGTTTGTGGGTGAGGACCTTGAAGACCTTATATATTCGATAATCGACGGCAGAGCATACACCGAGCACGGCAAGACCACGATGGACCTCGGTATTCCTTCCGTGCCCCCGCTTCGCAAGGACGCGACCGACAGAAACAGAACGAGTCCCTTTGCCTTCACGGGTAACAAGTTTGAGTTCAGAATGGTAGGCTCAAGCCAGAATATTGCCATGCCGAACGTGGTGCTTAATACCGCCGTTGCAGAGTCCTTTAAGCAGTTTGCAGACAGGCTTGAGAAGGTCGATGCTTCTCTCTTTGATTCAACGGTTACAGAGATAATCAAGGAGACCTTCACAGAGCATAAGCGTATCATATTCGACGGAAACGGCTACTCTCACGAGTGGGAGCGCGAGGCGGAGGCAAGAGGACTTCTCAATCTCAAGAGCTGTGTCGATGCTTTCGGCACTCTTACGGCTGAGAAGAATATAGCCCTCTTTGGCGCTCACGCGGTAATGAACGAAACAGAGCTTCGTTCCCGCGAGGAGATAATGTTTGAGAATTACTCGAAGACGATAAACATCGAGGCTCTTACTATGGTTGAAATGGTAAGACGCGAGATAGTTCCCGCTGTAAGCGCTTATATAAAAACGCTTTCCGAGAGCGTTTGCGCGAGAAAGAGTGCTTTCGGCGATATGTCCTCGGATGCCGAGCGCGACGTCGTATCAAAGCTCTCTGCCCTCAACGACAATACCTACAAGACGGTAGGCGAGCTTGAGAAGGCGGTCTGCGTTGCTACGATGAAGCACGAGGGCAAGGAAATGGCGATGGAATACAACCGTGTCATTATTCCCATTATGGACAAGCTTCGCGCATACGTAGACGGAATGGAAAAGCTGACCTCATCTGAATATTGGCCGCTTCCCACCTACGGCGAGCTTATGTTCACCGTTTGATTCAATTAAATTTAAAAACACAAAAGCGGGCGGAGTATTCCGCCCGTTTTTGCTTACAGCAATCCTTTTATCTGCAGTTGTTCTTGTTCTGCTGGTTTTTGCCCTGGTTGTTCTGATTGTTGTTTTGATTCTGGTTGTTGTTCTGGTTTCTGTTCTGATTCTGGTTGTTATTCTGATTATTGTTCTGATTGTTGTTCTGCATTACTATACAATCTCCTTTTAAATTATGCGGCATGCCCCGCACAATTATTATGCCAAGCAAAAAGACGAATTATACGTTTTTAAAATTTTGATAAAAAAGAGCTGTCTCGCGACAGCTCTTTTTTCTTATTTCATTATCATTCCGTTCAGCTCGGCTTCAAGCTTTTTTACCGTTTTGATATCGGGTGTCGGGTACTTGTCAAACGGGAAGTCAAGCCCCATAGAGTCGTACTTTACCTTGCATATTTTCTTAAACGGCAAAAGCTCGATTTTGTCAATGCACGGGTGCGCTGTTATGATTTCTTTGAGAAAACGCGTGTTTTCTTCCGTATCGTTGAGTGTTGGAATTACCACCTGGCGAAGCGTTGTCGGAATTTTCTCTTGGTTAAGATATCCTAAAAACTCAAGCACGCCCGAGATTCCGCAACCAACGTTTTCTCTATAAAGCTCGTCCGTGTGATACTTTATGTCAAGCAGTACGCGGTCGGTTACCGAAAGCAATGCCTTTACCCCGTCCGTTAAAATACAGCCCGAGGTGTCGAGGCAGGTGTTTATCTTCTGCGCGCGACAAAGCGTAAAGAACTCGCGGCAAAAATCCGCCTGAAGCAGCGGCTCTCCGCCCGAGAGCGTGACACCGCCCTCGTCACCGAAATAGGTACGGCATCGCATAGCTCGCTCACAAAGAGCTTCGGGTGTGTACTCTGTACCGCCGCCCGCGTCCCACGTGTCAGGGTTGTGACAGCATCCGCAGCGCAAGGGACATCCTTGCATAAACGCGACGAAGCGCACACCCGGCCCGTCTACCGTTCCGAGCGACTGGATAGAGTGTATGTGTCCGAGCCTTTCGCTCATTTTATATTACCTCGTGGAAGGTACGGCTGATGACCTCTTTTTGCTGCTCGCGTGAGAGCTTGTTGAAGTTTACTGCGTATCCCGAAACTCTTATCGTGAGGTTGGGGTATGCTTCGGGGTTTTCGTACGCCGCCATAAGCGTTTCACGGTTAAGCACGTTTATATTTATGTGGTGGGCGTTCTTCTTGAAGTATCCGTCAAGGATGCTGACGAGATTATCCACACGCTCACCCTCGTCTCTGCCGAGAGCCTCGGGGGTTATCGAGAAGGTGTTCGAGATACCGTCACGGCAGTCGTCGTAGCTTATCTTTGCGACCGAGTTGAGAGAAGCAAGAGCACCGTTTTCCTCGCGGTTGTGCATCGGGTTAGCACCGGGGGCGAAAGCCGCGCCCGCAGGTCTGCCGTCGGGTGTAGCGCCCGTGTTCTTACCGTACATTACGTTTGAGG
>JAZORU010000018.1:0-26806 GCA_045656765.1 Eubacteriales bacterium | reverse complement strand
GTCTACGTAATCGCACGCGCGAAGAGCCGCAACAGCACCGTCAGCGGCGGCGGTCGCCACCTGTCTTATACGCTTCTGACGGCAGTCGCCTGCGACGAATATTCCTGCCGTTTTCGTGGTACAAGTCTCGTCTGAGCAAGCATATCCCCAGGAATTGAGTTCAATATGCTCGGCAAAAGGCTCGTTTTGCGGTATAAGCCCAATAGCAACGAAAAGTCCGTCTATATCAAGCTTCTGCTTTTCCTTTGTGGTATTATTCTCAACGGTAACGGCACTAAGCTCTCCCTCACCGTGAAGCTCTGCGATAACAGAGTCAAGCATTACGCTTACGTTATCCTTTGAGTAGAGAACGTCGCGAAGCTTCTGCTCTCCCGTTAGAGTCTCAAGATTCTGCACGACGTACACCTGCTTTGCTATATCAGAGAGAAGTATAGCCTCTTGAAGTGCAGAGTTACCGCCTCCAAGAACGCAGACCGTCTTATCCGCATAGAAAGCTCCGTCGCACACCGCGCAAAATGAAATTCCCTCGCCGATATACTTTTCTTCACCTTCGAGCCCGGGAAGGCGGTGCTTTGCTCCGACGGCTATGATAACCGCCCTGCCCTCGTACTCTCCCGAGTCTGTGACAACGACCTTTACCTTGCCCTCGTCACGCACAGAGAGCACCTCACAGGGCTCGATATCCGCGCCCTGCATAAGCACCTGCTCTACCAGCTTATCAGCGAATTCATTTCCCGTAACTGAAGAAAATCCGGGAATATTTTCAACTCTCGGCGAGAAGGTAATCTGCCCGCCGAAAGCTCCTTTTTCAAGCACAAGCACGCTTTTGCTCGCACGGCAGGCATATAATGCCGCCGTAAGTCCTGCGGGACCTGCGCCTATTACAATTATATCGTACATTTATTTAGCAACCTATAAATCTCTTAATGTCGGAAACGCCTGCGTACTTTGTAATCACACCGTCTCGAATAACTGCAAGCGTGGGTGCTTGCTTTATTCCGAGAGTCTTTGCAAGGTCAGCGTTTTCCTCTGCGAGCTTCTTATCGTATGCAATTGATGCTTTATCAAGAAGTGCGCAAGCTATCTTGCAGTTAGGGCAGGTCGCCGTTGTGAAAAGAACGATACCGTCGGCAATAGATGCCTCCGCCTCTGCGACCTCAGGCTCTTTGTTAAGCTTCGAGGTTGCAATGTTGTAAACTGCTCTGTCCTTGTATTCCTGGCTCTTTCCGTCATTCCAGTTCTGAACGGGGCGGTAGTAGCCTGTGATACGGCTGTAAACCTCAGTCTTCTCGCCGCACTCGGGACAGGTGAACTGCTCACCTGCAATATATCCGTGATTCTTACATACGGAATAAGTGGGTGAAAGAGTATAGTAAGGAAGGCTGTAGTTTTCTGCGATCTTCTTTACGAGATTAGCCGCACTCTTCCAATCGGGAAGCTTCTCACCGAGGAATGCGTGGAATACGGTACCCGAGGTGTAAAGTGTCTGAAGCTCGTCCTGAATATCAGGCGCCGTGAAGATATCGTCGGTGTATCCAACGGGAAGATGTGAAGAGTTGGTGTAATAAGGTGTGCCGCCATTCTCTGTTGCCGCGTGGATGATCTCGGGGAATTTCTTTACGTCGTGCTTAGCAAGTCTGTATGACGTAGACTCAGCGGGTGTAGCCTCGAGGTTGTAAAGATCGCCATACTTCTCCTGATAGTCGGAGAGGCGCTCACGCATGTGGTTGAGCACGTCCTTGGTAAACTGCTGTGTCTTCTCATTCGTAAGGTCAGCCTTGAGCCACTTAGCGTTAAGACCTACCTCGTTCATACCAACGAGACCGATGGTCGAGAAGTGGTTGTTAAACGTTCCGAGGTATCTCTTCGTGTAAGGATAGAGTCCTGCTTCAAGAAGCTTCGTGATAACGGTACGCTTTACCTTAAGCGAGCGAGCCGCTATATCCATAAGCTTGTCAAGACGTGCGTAGAAGTCTGCCTCGTCTTTTGCAAGGTACGCGATTCTCGGCATATTGATAGTAACAACGCCGACAGAACCCGTGCTCTCGCCCGAGCCAAAGTAACCGCCCGACTTCTTGCGAAGCTCACGAAGGTCAAGTCTGAGTCGGCAGCACATACTTCTTACGTCGCTGGGCTCCATATCGCTGTTTATGTAGTTTGAGAAATAAGGAGTACCGTATTTAGAGGTCATCTCAAAGAGAAGTCTGTTGTTCTCTTTATCCGACCAGTCAAAGTCGCGCGTGATAGAGTAGGTAGGAATAGGATACTGGAAGCCTCTGCCGTTAGCGTCACCTTCGATCATTATCTCGATGAACGCCTTGTTTACGATATCCATCTCAGCCTGGCAATCCTTGTACTTGAAGTCCATTTCCTTGCCGCCTACGATACAGTTAAGCTCTGCAAGGTCAGCCGGAACGGTCCAGTCAAGAGTGATGTTTGAGAAGGGTGCCTGAGTACCCCAACGGCTAGGTGTATTTACGCCGTAAACGAAGGACTCAATGCATTTCTTAGTCTGGTCGTACGTAAGGTTGTCAACCTTAACGAAGGGCGCAAGATACGTGTCAAAGGACGAAAATGCCTGAGCGCCTGCCCATTCGTTCTGCATAATACCGAGGAAGTTTACCATCTGGTTGCAGAGGGTAGCGAGGTGCTTTGCGGGTGCACTCGTTATTTTGCCCGTAACACCGCCGAGACCTTCCTGAATAAGCTGCTTAAGCGACCAACCTGCACAGTAGCCCGAAAGCATGGAAAGGTCGTGGATGTGAAGGTCTGCATTTCTGTGTGCGTTTCCTATTTCCTCGTCATAAACCTCACTGAGCCAGTAGTTAGCCGTGATAGCACCCGAGTTCGAAAGAATAAGACCGCCGACAGAGTATGTAACCGTAGAGTTTTCCTTAACTCTCCAGTCGTTTATCTTGAGGTAGTCGTCAACGACGTCCTTGTAGTCAAGGATAGTGGTGCTGAGGTTTCTTATCTTCTCACGCTGTTTACGGTAGAGAATGTAAGCCTTAGCTACGTCGTCGTAGCCCGCCTTGATAAGCACCGACTCAACGCTGTCCTGAATCTTTTCTACCTCTATAGCATCGTTTTCTATAAAGGGTTCAAATTCAGCCGTTACCTTAAGCACTAAAAAGTCAATAACGTCCTTGTGATATTTCTTGCCGCAAGCATCACACGCCTGCTCGATAGCACCGCCTATCTTGGAAAGGTCAAGGTCTACGATTTTGCCGTCTCTTTTGATGACATTGTACATAATTTTGTCTCCTTGTTTTTGTATATATTGTATTTATTAATTTTGCTATTTTAAGTTTCCGCACGGCTGTGCCGTTTTTTGCGTTTGGTCGGTTTTTTGCGTTCATTTTCAAGGTTGTTTTTTGTGCAACTTTCACAAAAGAAATAAACAATCTTGGTGCATTACCTATTATACTAAACCCACATTAAAAAAACTGTTGCATTTGCAACAGTTTAAAAATATTATATGTTTTTTGTGATTTTTGGCATATTTTATCTCACTTTTACGCTCGGAACTATACCCTTTATACTATCCGCCATAGCCTTCATCTCGCCCTCTTCGTACGCACTGCATCCGCCGCCGACAAGGCTTCCGCTATCGGTAAATCCCTGCAGAAAATACTTATCTGCTCCTGCTATCCACTCACCTATTCGAAGAATGTCCTCTCCCGTATGATTCTCTCTTGTCAATGTGGTACGAAACTCATAGGGAATCTTTCCTTTTATTATAATATCAACACTCTGCTCTATCTTTTTAATATCAACAAAATCAAGACCTGCAGTTTTTGCATACTTTTCCTTTGAATTTTTTATATCCATCGCGATATAGTCAAGAAGTCCTGCCTCTATAAGCTCGGCAAGCTTTTCGGGGGACGTGCCGTTCGTGTCAAGCTTCACGTCGTATCCCATATCCTTTATCTTCTTTATAAAGTCAAAGATATCCCTCTGCAAAAGAGGCTCTCCCCCGCTTATAACGACACCGTCGAGAATTCCCTTGCGTTTTGAGAGAAACGCAAATATCTCGTCCTCGGACACACCCTCGTTTTTTTCGCAAACAAGGGGAGCGTTATGACACCACGGACAGCGGAAATTACAGCCGTAGGTAAATATTATACAGGCAACCTTCCCGGGAAAATCGAGAAGCGTTGTTTTTTGATATCCTCCGATGTGCATAGAAACCTCGCAGTATAATAAAAATTGAACAGTAAAACAAGAAAATCTTTTCTTTCTTATTAGAGCCTTATATCCTATCCGCAAGCATACGGCAAAGCACCTGCCAGAACTTATCGCAGGACGACAGCGACATTCTCTCTCTGGGTGTGTGAATATCGATAATGCTCGGGCCTATTGAGATAATATCCATATCGGGTATTGCCGCCTTGAATATACCGCACTCAAGGCCTGCGTGAATTGCGTGTATAAGCGGACGCACTCCGAAAAGCTCCTCGTAGCTTTCGGTATAAAGAGCTTCAACACGGCTCTTGCCTGCATTCTTCCAGCCGGGGTATCTGCTTCTGTGAGCAAAGCTGCAGCCAAATTCTGTTGCGATATCCCCGAGAGATTTTTCGATAGCATCAAGCTTGCCTTCGTCGTTAGAACGGCTCGACACAGCCACACGAAGCTCTTCGCCCTCGGTTTTTACGATGCCTATATTAGCACTTGACTCAACCTCGCCCGACGTCTCGTTTATCCATTCGATAACGCCAAACGGAAGCCGTAGAATAAGCTCGACAAAGGATACGCCCGATGCGTGCGCGAGCATATATTCGGGAATATCGCACGCCTCGCACGAAATACCAAACTCTGCCGAATCCTCCTCCGATAGCGTGCTCATAATATCAGCCTTGACTGATTTCAGCGTTTCTTTTACGCTTTCTGCATCCTTTACCGAGATAACAGCCTCGGCACTTCTCGTTATAGCGTTGTCCTTGCTTCCGCCCCAAAAGGATACGAGATTGTTTCCCTCGTCAGCCAAAAGTACGGAAAGTGCCTGCGCGAGCAGCTTGTTTGCGTTGGCGCGTCCGAGATGGATATCCGCACCGCTGTGTCCGCCGCAAAGTCCGCTTACCGTAATCTTAAGGGGGATGTTTTCAAACGAACAGGTCTCTGCCTTCATTATAATATCTGTTCTTACACCGCCCGCACAGGATATTATTGCCTCGCCCTCGCTCTCCGAGTCAAGATTTATCATACGGCGCGCGGATATCTTTTTCATATCAAAAGCCTTCGCGCCGTCAAGCCCTACCTCCTCGCAGGTAGTGAAAAGGCACTCGATTGGCGGATGAGAGTCAAGAGCCCCGTCAAGTATAGCGAGCATTGCCGCAACAGCGGCTCCGTCATCCCCACCGAGCGTCGTGCCGAGAGCGTGGATAAAGTCGCCGTCAATTTCAGTTTTAACACCTTCGCGCTCGCAGTCCCAAAGGATTCCCTCATCGCACTCGCATACCATATCGGTATGCCCCTGCAAAAGCACCGCTCCCTCGTTTTCTCTGCCCTCAGTACCCGGCTTTTTTATCAATACATTATATTTACTGTCAACCGAGTACTCAAGTCCTCTCTTTTGGGCAAACTCGCAAAGATACTCGGCTATCTTATCTTCCTTATAGGAAGGTCTCGGTATTTTGGTGATTTCCAAAAAGTAATCAAGCATCGCCTTTGACTTATATTCTGAAAACATATTTCCTCCAACTAATAAAAACTGTTATCCTAACTTGATTTTCGTCCATTTTCCGCCTGCAAAACGCACGCTCGAAAATACACAGCGCAGGCTTTGGTCTAAAAAGAGAGCAAGCCACGCGCCCGAAACTCCCATACCGCAGCTAAAGCAGAAAACATAGCACAGACACGGGCGAAGCAACGCAATCGAAACGAATGATGCCGCCGCCATGAATTTCGTATCTCCCGCGCCGCGCAAGCACCCGGAGAAAACAACCTGAGATATCTGCGTGATGCTTGTCAAGGCTATATAAAACATAATGCCGCGCATCATCAGGACAACGTGGGGAGTATCCGTGAACACAGACACTATCTGCGAGGGAAACACGGTAAAGCCAATGAACAAAAGCGCGGAAAACGCAAAGCCAAGCCTCTGCCCTGCCTTGCCGTATATAATAGCCATATCGGGACGCTCTCTGCCGAGACTCTGCCCGACAAGTGCCGATGCCGCCACTCCAAGTCCGTCTCCGCAAGCAAAGGAAAGGGAGACTATATTCATACCTATCTGATGTGCCGCGAAGCTATCCGTGCCAAGTGCCGCCACTATCTTAGCAAATGCAAAGAAGCCAACTCTTATAAGCAGCTGCTCAGCACCCGCACCGCTTGCCACCTGCCACACGGGACAAAGTATCCGCGCTCCGCGTCTGAAAAATCTTCTTATATCGAGGCGAAGATATCCGTTTTTCTTACAAAGCGAGAGAATGGCAACTATAAGCCCTGCCGCATTTCCGCACAGAGTTGCTATAGCCGCACCCTTGATACCAAGCGCGGGAAAACCGAATTTTCCGCCTATAAGAAGGTAGTTTAATATTACGTTTACGACGTTTACCGAAACCGACGTAGTAAAAGCTATGCGCGTGTTTGACGTACCGCGCTGAGCCGCGTTTATACAAAGAGCGAACGAATAGATACACAACCCCGTCATTACTATTCTGTAGTATGTGACGGAATCGGATATTACATCCGCGCCCGCACCTGCAAAACGCAAAAGAGGCTCTGCAAAAAAGCAGGAAGCAGCAAGGATAAGAGCCGCTAACACAGCGCACACAATAAGGCTCTTGTGCAGGCAATCGTTTGCCGCTTCTCTGTCACCCTCACCCTTCTTTCGCGAAACTACCGCAAGAACGCCGAGGTTCAGGGTTGAAAACAGCGACCAAAAAAGAAGTCTGGGCTGGTTTGTAAGTCCGACTGCGGCTATTGCCGCATCCCCGATAGAACCGACCATCGCCGTGTCTACAAAGCCTGTCAGAGCCGTCAGCAATGACTCTGCCATAGCAGGCCACGCTACAAAAATAAAATTTCTATATACCGATCGAGTGCTCTCAAGCTCCCCGGACCGCTCTCTTTTTCCAAGCATTCCCTCGCTCGTAAAAAAGCGAAGAACTCGATTGTATAAAGTTTTCAAGTCATCATCTCGATTCTTTGACTTCTCAAAAGGCGCAATGTCCCCAAATTATTAAAAAAGGTGCACTGCGGCACCGTTTTTAATAATCGGATATATGTACCTCAGGCATAGATGCTATATTGTCAAGGCACTTTCCCGTACCGAGAGCAACGCATTTTTCGGGGTTCTTTGCAATAACCGTCTTAATTCCCGTAACGTAGCTTATCAGCTTATCAAGTCCTCGCAAGAGACACCCGCCGCCCGTCAGAATGATTCCGTTATTGAGTATATCTCCGACAAGCTCGGGGGGCGTTTTTTCAACCACTCCGCGTATCGACTCAAGAATGAGCGATATCGGCTCTTCAAGCGCCTCCTGCATCTCGGAGGAATATATGCGGACTACCTTAGGCAAGCCCGCAACCAAGCATCTTCCCTTAACGTCGACGTATTCGTTGTCGTCAACGTCCCAGACCGTACCTATTTTTCTCTTGATAAATTCAGCCGTTGTCTCGCCTATAAGAAGCTTATGCTTTCTTCTGACGTATCTGATTATAGCCTCATCGAATTTGTCGCCCGCCACCTTGATAGAATCGGAGAGAACGACGTAATTGAGCGAAATTACGGCTATATCCGTAGTACCGCCTCCAATATCGACTATCATATTTCCTGTAGGAAGCGAAATATCAATTCCTGCTCCCATTGCCGCCGCAACGGGCTCTTCAACGAGATACGTCTTTTTCGAGCCTGCCTGCGTTGCCGCGTCAAGCACCGCCCTGCGCTCTACCTCGGTAACGCCGCTGGGTATGCATATAACCATTCTCGGCTTTAATATCTGAGGTCCGCACGCTTTGTTCAAAAAATACTGTATCATCTGCTGAGTAATATCGTATTTACTGATAACTCCGTCTCGAAGCGGACGCAGTGCAACTATATTCTCGGGTGTTCGCCCAAGCATTTCTCTGGCTTCCCGTCCAACCTTGCGAAGCCGCATGGTATTCTTGTCAAGCGCCACCACGCTCGGCTCGTTTACCACAATGCCTCTGCCCTTTACGTAGACGAGGACGGTTGCGGTACCGAGGTCAATGCCTACATCCTTTCCCATTCTTTTATCCTTTCACGGAAGCATAGCTCCGTCACTTATTCTGTATTTTATCTGCCCTTTTCTGATTTGATTTATTCCTTCGGGCATACTTTTGGATCTTAATTGCTATTATATTTTATTATATAACATTCTTTTAATAATTGCAACCAAAAAAAGAGAAAATTTGTTTTTTATTTTATCAATACGCTCGAAGTCCTTCGGTCCGACGGCTATGTCTCTTGACACAGACGTCAATTTTTGATAAAATAATACGTAATTGTTCAAATTTTACTTTTTGGAGCAAAGTCATTATGATAAAGCGAAGAGCATCTTTGGCTATTTTGATTTACATACTACTTTCGTGTGTTATGAGCACTCCTACGGCGGCAACCGACACGAAGACCGATTTCTTCCGTGCGAGAAGTGGCGAGACGCTTTCACTTCCTCACGAGTCATCACACGTCTTCTCGCACGTGCAGGACGGCTCGGAGCACGCTATACTCGACAGCACCACGCTCGGCTTTTGTGCAGAGAGAGACAGTATCGTAAGTATTTGCTTTTCGGGCGGTGCAGTCGCGATTGACGGAAACGAGACCAAAAGCACCGTAACGGCAACGGTATACGATGACCAAGGAAACAAAATATGTGAAGATATAACAGATACAGAAGCGAATAGCTCGCATATTGAATTCATTTGCGCTTACAGCGGCGTTTATTTTCTCGGACTCGAAAGCAGAGCCACGGTGGCAGGTGAATACACCTGCAATTACAGCATCTCCGCAAAAAGTGGCTATGAGAAAAAATCAATCGACGCATTCCCTCACAAAGCGGAATACAACGAAAGCAATCACAGCTCCGTATACTTTTCAGAGCTTTTTCCGAATGCAAAAAACGATTCCTCCGACAAATACAAGGTAAGCATATTCGAGCTTTCACATGAAGCGGGCTCTATATTGCACTACAAGATAAAAGCAAGCGACGGTGCACCGACGCCGAGCGCGGTGCTTATGAGCTATGACGGAAACGTATATACTCCGCATACCTCACACGCATGCGCGGATTATTCCTGCGGGGATGCAATAGAGCTTTGCTACACCGCAAAATCCTATCTGTTCGTTTTCTCTGACGGGAATTTCTCGCTCGAAGCTGACCTTCTCGTGCATAACGAATACAAAATCAAGGAGCTTGGAAGCTCTTTTTCGGGAAGCCTTGACACCTCGGACTCCGTGCTTATGTACGACGAGGAGAAGCTCTCGGCAATAAAAGAGGCTTTTCCCTTCACGGACATAAAAAACCGAAACGTTATTTTCTTTGTCTTTGACTGTGCGCAAAGCTCTGTTGTATCTTATATATGCGACAGAAGCGAGCACAAATTCTTTTCTATCGTTTCGGATGAGCTTGGACTTTCTCATAACTCCACCTACCCTCTGCGAGAGTTTGGCGGATACTGCTCCGAGATCTCACCATTTAAGTATTGCTACGACTCGCGCATAAGCGACGGCTCGAAATTCTATCTGTGCTACACGGGAACGGGCAACGGCTCGTTTGTCGAGGTGCAAAGTGCAACCACACATACTACTTCTTTTATTCCCGAAGAAAAATACAAGCCGGGCGATATCATCCCTCATATTCAAATACAAAACATATACTCTGACGAGCAGATATACAAACGGCTTGGAATTGATGAAAGTCTGCCCGACGTAATGAGAATAGGCGGGTATATGATGATAGACGAAGCGGGCACACGCTACTACTTCGGCTCGGGCTCAGACATAACCGTCCCCGACGTTGACGGAAAGATAAAGCTGTACTCAATCTTAGAATGCGTCTACAACAGCAACTCAGACAGAGAAAGCACACTGCACCACAGTCTGCTTATATCCGAGATAACCTCGGACAGAGGATTTTTCGCCCCTATTATCGAAAGCGTAACCGAGTTTTTTGAAGGCAGGGTCTGGCTTGCGTTCCTTTTGGGCGGTGTTGCTTTTGCAGGCATAGGCACAAGCGTGTTTTTCACTATCAAGCATATAAAAAAGAAAAAAGCCGAAAATACCGAAGCAGACACCGAGCCCAAAACCGAAGAAGAGGTGTCAAAAAAAGATGAGACTCTTTAAATCAAAGGGCGAGCGCGAGCTTGAAAGAATTTTCGAGAGCATGAAAATAAATCTTCAAAACAACTACAAAGAGCCTGCCCACAATGACAGAAAAAGACTCGGAGATCGAGCAGAAGCTCTTTTCTCGGAGGGCAAAATAAACGAACGTGTTTACAAAAAGTACGTTTGCTTATACGAGGAATACTCAATCAAACTAAAGAATTATCACCACTAATACGAAACGCTCGGCACAGCCGAGCGTTTCGTTGCTTTTCTCTTTTATCTTTATTCCGCATCCATAAGCTCCCACGGGGTAACGATACCCATAAGCTTTTCGTCTTTTCTGCCGTTTTCGGTGAGAAAGATAATCTTTATCCTGACGTGACTGTCGTTTGACTCGTCAAATATCTGCTCTATTTTCGACGTGTATTCGGTCCATTTTGCAAAATGATACCATTTAGCTCTGTCCCCCTCTATCGTCAATTCCGGCAGAATATCACGAAATACGGTATCGGGCGAAATATCGTGACAGTCTGAAAGCATCCGCGAGAAAACCGAGTCATGCGAAAAAACTCCGACAACCTTACCTTTGTCAAGTATCGGAACTTTAGATATATCCCGCTCCTTCATCTGATGCATGACCTCGACTACGTTTGCCGTGAGATTACTGTACATTATATCCTTGACTCTCAAGGCGCACTCACACACTCTCGGCGGCTTTTCAACGAGCAGTCTTATTCTGTCGACGAAAGCAAGCATTGCTTCGCTAACCTCTGCCGCCCATTCACCGTCTATCTTCGGATTGTGAACGAGCAGATTGCGAAGCTCTCTGCAATATTTTATTTTCGAAGAATAACGGCGGAACTCTCCCATATCCTCAAGCTTGGATACGCTTGCGCCGTCTCCGTATCTTTGTTTTACGGCATCCTCGAGCCGCCTGTATCTGTCTAAAAAAATATCCGTTTTACCCATAGCTATACCTCTGCATTTGATAATATAATTATATAACCTTTAGCTAAATAGGTCAAGTAAAAAGTTCAAGCAGAAAGATTTTTATTTGAAAACTAATTTTTTCTTGTTTTAATCAAATTTTTGTGGTATAATTATATTTAAGATATGACAAAGCAAACTAAAGCGCAACAGCGAAGGAGATTGAAAATGGCAAAAGAAAACAAAAGCAAAGCACTTTCAACCTTAAAAACTGTCCTTATTGCAGGCTACGCCGTATCGCTTTTCGTTCCGTACAAGGTAGAAAAGCACGACGGTGAAACCACCTATCACGCACCACTGTATAAGCTTTCATACAAAACAGGAAAAGTCGAAACCACGGAAAAGGATGCGGAGACTGAAAACGCACCCGAAACAAAGGAGCAGATAGTTCACACCTATACGGTAACGTCATTCGGACTTCTCAACGACCAGATCGCGACGGCACAGCGCCTGTATAAGACGGCACTCCTTAAGCGCCCCGTTATAAAAGCGAAGGCTCGAGCCTATGCCCAAGCAGTGTCGCGCAAAACAAGAGATACTGCTTTTCGTATGGCAACAGAAGCAAAAAACACCGCCAAATCACTAAAGCAAAAGGCAGAGAGTATACGTTACCCATATGTTGTCGAGGACGTAACGAACAAGCTTGATAACTTTATCGAAGACATTCTTTATTAACTCTGATTTACACTCAACAGAAAAATGCACACAAAAGCAAAACACTTTTGTGTGCATTTTCTATTGCAGCTTTTTTATTACGCTCGTAGCCACACCTTGAATCTGAAGTCCGTGCACGTATATGTCGTCATATTCGGAATTTTCCGGATGAAGTCTGAAAACACCCTCTCGGTCGGTCTTGTAAAAGCGCTTAAGCGTTGCTTCTCCGTCAACGAGAGCAACAATTATTTTACCTTCCTCCGCATCGTTTTGCGAGCGCACAAGCACAAGGTCCCCATCGTCGATTCCGACGTCCTTCATCGACTGTCCGCGTGCCTTAAGCAAAAAGAAGGTGCCCTCTCCGACAAAGGAGGCGGGGAGGCGGAAATATTCCTCTATATTCTCCTCGGCAAACCCAAGCGGCCCGCAAGCAACCGAGCCGACAACGGCTACACTGACGTAACCCGAGTCAGCGATCTTTTGCGTGCGCTCGGTCGATATACGTCGCCTGCCGCCGTTATACTCTATCTCCCCCGATTCCTTCATTGCTGTAAGGTATCTTGCAACGGTAGGTCTCGGTATTTTGGTTCCCGTTTCTATTTCTCTTATTGTGGGAGCCATACCATGCTCAAAGTAAAACGAGTTTATATACTCGGTTATAAGATTTTTCTTTTCATTGTTTTTTTGCCGCATCGCGCACCTCTAAATCAGACATTTTGTCTTGTTTTGATATATTTTATCACATTCGACAGTGTTTGTCAACATTTTATTTTTTTCTGCAAAATACGACATACACTTGATGAATAAGGCTCCACGTTTATAGCAAAAATAATACGGATATGCGTTATCGAACGCAATTAAGTATATATTATATACTTATACTCTATCAAATATTGACTTAAAAAAACAATTGTGATATAATGGTAAGTAATTAGCTAAATATGATGTATGCTCTTATTATATCTATCAGCACACACCATTAAATTCACAGAGGTAAAAAATGAAACAAGATTTTGAACTTACTGTAAATCTGAACAAAATATTTGAAAGTCTTCTTCGCAACGTAATACCGATAATACTTGCAACCGTGATTTGCGGAGGAGCCGCTTTTGCATATACCTCTTTCTTTGTTGAAAAAGAATACAGCGCTTCAGTATCAATAATAGTCGACAACCGTTCAACCATGGACGAAACGGAAGAAGATGCATCAAACAAAAAAACAAATACGGATATTACGGCTTCAAGAATGCTCGCGCAGACTTATATAGCCATATTAGAAAACAAATCGGTGCTCGCGTCCGTAGCTAACAGAGTAAACGAAAACAGCGAAACAATCAAAAACGGAGTAGTCAGTCAGCTGTCAGCTGCAACGCTTTCCTCGATGCTATCAATGACTCCTGTAAACGATACCGAGATCCTTCAGATAAGCGCTCAGACGACAAACCCGCAACTGAGTGTAGACATTTGCTATGCAATAGTCGATGAAGCAAAAGACGTACTGCAAAGAACGATGAACACGCTGACGGTTAATTCCGTTGAGGGTGACAATATACTTGTGCCCTCGTCTCCCGTAGCACCAAACATAGTGTCAAACACTGCAATTTTTGCGCTTTTGGGATTCCTTATTAGCTGTGCGGTGGTTGTAACAATCAGTTCCTTTGACCTGAGAATTAAAGCAACAGACGATGTATCAAAAATAATTGGTTATCCTATCATCGGTGAGATACCAAGCATTAAAACAGATACACCAAAAAAGCCCACTAAAATAAAGAAGGTGAGCTTACGATGAGAAACACAAAAAAGAATTACAACTACATGTCCGAGGATATGAAGGAAAGCACCTTTAAGATCCAAGAAGCGTTTAAGACCGCAAGAACGAATCTTATGTTTTCTCTTACGAGTTCTCATCAGGTACTGTTTACAAGCTACGAGCCAAACGTAGGAAAAAGTGTGTCTATCGCAAACATAGCGGTTTCTATGGCACAAACGGGATCCCGCGTTATCTTAATAGATGCCGATATGAGAAACGCTTCTCTGCACAGAATTTTCAAGATAGCTAACGCAAACGGTCTTTCAAGACTGCTTGGCGGCTTTTGCGAGCTTGACAGTGATATAATAAACAAATCCGCAACTCCTAATCTTGACGTGTTGTGCGCAGGTCCTATCCCCCCAAATCCTTCCGAGCTTCTCGGCTCTGACAGAATGGGAAGTCTGCTTGACACCCTTTCCGCTCAGTATGACTACGTTTTTATAGACACACCCCCTATAGGCGTTGTGTCAGACACCTTGTCGCTCTTAACGCATCTCAAGAAAACGGTAATAGTAGCAAGAGAGGGTCAGTCAAGATATGACCATATAAATTCGCTTGCACAGCAGATATCGTCTCTCGGCGGAAAAATATGCGGGATCATCTTGACCGACGTTTCATCAAAGGACAAGGCAATCGACAAAGTATATTCAAAAAACAGTCTATCCAATTACGTCAACTCTACGGTAGACTATTCCGATGAAAAATAACATGCACAGTACACTTTTTGACTTTCACTCTCACGTCTTACCTAAAATGGACGACGGTTCGGCAGATCTCGAAACGTCGCGAGCAATGCTTCAAGCTCTTGCCCGTCAAGGAATTGGCGGTGTATACTGCACCCCGCATTTTCTTCCGATGCACGAAAGCGCCGCTGATTTTATAAGCAGGCGCGAACAAGCGCACGAAGCACTTAAGGCATATCTTTCAAGCTGCGGGGGCGCTTCCCTGCCTGAGATAAGACTTGGTGCTGAGATACGTGTCATCCGCGGCATATCCGAAAGTGACCTTGACGGTCTTGAATATGAAGGCACGCAAGCCGTTTTGCTTGAACTTCCGAGAGAAACACTCTCACGGCAGATAGTAATCGAAATATGCAATCTTCGCCTTGCAAAAGGATATATTCCGATAATTGCCCACCTTGACAGATACAAGTGGTTTTCTCACAGAGACGTAGGCGCCTTGTCTGAGATTCCCGACGTAGTATTTCAGTTGAATACAGAGGCTCTCTCCCACCATTTCCAAAAGAAAGAGGTCGTGCGGCTCGTACAAAGCGGGCATCGCATAATTTTTGCATCCGACTGTCACAACACAGTCGACAGAAGCCCCGATTTTCATCTTCTCACGGGCAAGGGCGGACACTCTCACGTCTCGGAAAAGGAGCGCACTATCCTGCTTGAAGCACATAATGAGTCACAGAACTTCATTTTCGGAAACGAAAATCAAAACGACACAGGGCTATTCTTTTAATGGCAATGCTCACTCAATTCAATAATTAAAATTCAGGTGTAAATATGAAACTAACGCTTACCGCTACCTGCCTATTCGGGCTTGAAAAACAGCTCGGCGAAGAGATAGAGGCACTTGGTTACAAGAGAACAGAAACAATCGACGGCAGAGTAAGCTTTATATCCGATATCGAGGGAATTGCAAAATGCAACATATCGCTCCGCCTTGCAGAGCGAATATACATCACCCTCGGGCAATTCAAGGCTTCCAGCTTTGGCGAGCTTTTTGACGGAGTAAAGGCTATACCGTGGGAAAATTGGCTATCAAAAACCGCCGCATTTCCAGTAAAGGGTCACTCTATAAAGAGCAAGCTTTTCTCTGTTCCCGATTGCCAGAAAATCATAAAAAAAGCCATCGTTCAGCGTCTTGAAGAGGAATACGGACTTCCTTGGTTTGACGAAAGCGGTGTAAAATATCAAATAGAGTTTTTCATTTTAAAGGACATTGCCACGCTTATGATAGACACAAGCGGCATGCCCTTACATAAGAGAGGCTACAGAACCGAAGCTAATGCGGCCCCTCTGCGCGAGACCTTGGCGGCGGCAATGGTACTCACCTCCCGTCCACGTGAAAACGTAATGCTTTGGGACCCGTTTGCCGGCTCGGGCACGATAGCTATCGAAGCAGCAATGATAATGAAAAACATAGCACCGGGACTTAACCGTCGCTTTGCCGCAGAAGCATTTCCGCAGATAGCGCCTAAAATTTGGGCGGCGGCAAGAGAGGAAGCAAGGTCGAAAATAAAAGCTACCGAATTTCATGCCTGTGCATCGGATATTGACGACAGCTGCATTGAAATAGCCACGGCAAACGCGGCAAGGGCAGGTGTATCCGACGTTGTTCACGTATTCAAGTATGATGCAAGAAAGATAAGAAAGCCTGAGCTTCGCGGCAGTATCGTAACAAATCCGCCTTACGGCGAGAGACTCATGAGCACGGTCGAGGTCGAAGAGCTTTACCGCGAGATAGGTGTTACCTTCCGCGCGCTTGCACCGTGGCAGGTATACGTGCTATCATCGGTCGAGAAATTCGAGCGCCTTTACGGCAAACGTGCAGACAAGGTAAAGAAGCTCTATAACGGAATGATTCCCTGTTACTTATATCAATACTTTAAACAAGATAAATAAGAAAAGAACCGACATTCGTCGGTTCTTTTCTTATTTATCTTTTATTATTATGATTTTTCAAAAATCTTGCGCAGATATTTGCCCGTGTACGAGCGCTCGCACTCTGCAACCTCTTCGGGAGTACCAAAGCATACTACCTCGCCGCCGCCCGAGCCTCCCTCGGGTCCCATATCTATGATATAGTCGGCGCACTTTATAACGTCGAGATTATGCTCGATGGTTATAACGGTGTTACCTGCCTCAACCAAACGCGAGAGAATAGAGAGCAGCTTTGAGACGTCATCGGTATGAAGTCCCGTCGTCGGCTCGTCAAGAATATACACGGTCTTGCCCGTGCTTTTTTTAGCAAGCTCGGTCGCAAGCTTCACCCTCTGCGCTTCGCCTCCCGAAAGTGTGGTAGAGGACTGACCTATCGAAACGTAACCGAGTCCTACGTCGAAAAGAGTCTGAAGCTTTCTCTTTATAGACGGCACTCCGTCAAAGAAGGAGACCCCCTCCTCGACCGTCATATCAAGCACCTCGCTTATGTTTTTTCCCTTGTATTTGATATCAAGCGTGTCCTGATTATATCTCTTGCCGTGACAAACGTCGCATTTCACGTAAACGTCGGGCAAAAAGTGCATCTCAATGCATTTTAAGCCGTCGCCCTCGCAAGCCTCGCATCTTCCCCCTTTTACGTTAAAGGAAAAGCGTCCCGACTTGTAACCGCGCGCCTTAGCTTCCTTCGTTTTTGCAAACAAGTCGCGTATTTCCGAGAATAGTCCCGTGTATGTCGCGGGGTTTGAACGCGGCGTTCTGCCTATCGGGCTTTGGTCGATGCATATAACCTTGTCAAGATGCTCCATGCCCTCGATGCCCTTGTGCGCTCCAGGGTAGGTTATAGCGCGGTTCAGCTTTGCCGCAAGCGCGCGGTAAAGTATCATATTAACGAGCGATGATTTGCCCGATCCCGAAACGCCCGTCACGCAGACGAACTTACCAAGCGGTATATCAACGTCGATGTTTTTAAGGTTATTCTGCTCCGCACCGAGCACACGCAAGCACTTGCCGTTGCCCTCTCGTCTTTTTTCGGGAATAGCTATCTTCTTTCTGCCCGAAAGGTACGCGCCAGTTATCGAAGACTTGTTTTTCTTTATCTCGGCTGGTGTACCTGCGGCTACTATCTCGCCGCCGTGAATACCTGCACCGGGACCTATGTCCACGATATAGTCGGACTCCGCCATCATTTCTTCATCATGCTCAACGACGATTACCGTGTTTCCGTTGTCACGAAGCTTCTTAAGCGTATCTATGAGCTTTCCGTTGTCTCTTTGATGCAAACCTATGCTTGGCTCATCAAGCACGTACATAACGCCTACAAGCGACGAGCCTATCTGGGTGGCAAGTCGTATTCTCTGCGCCTCACCGCCCGAGAGCGTGCCCGCTTTTCTTGCGAGTGTCAGATACTCAAGTCCTACGCTTGCAAGAAACGACAATCTCGCGCGTATTTCTTTTAGTATATCGCGTGCAATTTTGTTCTCCGTGTCGGTAAGCGTCAGCTTTTCCAAAAAGTCAATTATCTCGGACACCGACATTGAGCAAAGCTCGAATATGTTAGCTCCGCCGACGGTTACCGCAAGCATCATGGGATTGAGTCTTCCGCCGCCGCAAGCGTGGCACGCCGTCTCCTCAACGAATGCCTCGTAATATTCGTTGCCTATCATCTGCATGCGCTTTTCAATTATCGGAATAATACCGTCAAAGGTAGTCACCTGCTCGTGCGACTCTCCGCCGTAATAGCGCACGACGTGGTATTTTTCCTTGCCGCTTCCGTAAAGAAGCACCGCGTACGCTTCCTTGGAAAACTGCTCTATCGGGGTGTCAAGGTCAAAACCGTGCTTCTTCCCTGCCGCCATAAGAAGCGGTCCCATCCAGCTTTCTTCCTCAATGCTCTTGAAGCCGTTGACGTTTATCGCACCCTCCGAAAGTGAGAGACTCTTGTCAGGAATCACTTTTGATACGGATATATGTCTCAGCTCCCCGAGTCCCGCGCATACCTCGCACGCACCTGCGGGATTGTTGAAGGAAAAAAGTCTCGGCTCAAGCTCGCCGAAGCTGACGTTATGCTCCTCGCAGGCGTATTTCTGCGAAAACTCGCGAATCTCTTCCCCGCCGTCAGAAAGGATAAGCACGGCAACAGCACCGTCGGCACGCTCAAGCGCCGTCTCGACCGAGTCGGCAACGCGCACGCGTATGCCATCCTTCATAACGAGACGGTCGATTACTATCTCTACCGTGTGCTTTTGATTCTTATCAAGCGTTATCTCCTCGTCAAGCGTGTACATATTACCGTCAACGCGCACGCGCGCAAAGCCTGCACGCTTGGCATCGGAAAACACCTTTTCATGCATCCCCTTTTTTGCTTTTACAACGGGGGCAAGTATCATAAACTTAGTTCCCTCGGGAATCTCAAGTATGCTTGAAACTATACTCTCGGTGGTCTGCTGTCTTATTTCTTTTTTACAGACAGGACAGTGCGGAACTCCTATTCTTGCGTAAAGCAAGCGGAGATAATCGTATATCTCGGTAACCGTGCCAACGGTAGAACGAGGATTCTTACTCGTCGTTTTCTGGTCTATCGCAACAGAGGGAGAGAGCCCGTCTACCGAATCAACGTCAGGCTTGTCCACCTGTCCCAAGAACATTCTCGCGTAGCTTGAGAGCGACTCGACGAAGCGCCTGTGTCCCTCCGCGTGAAGCGTGTCAAACGCAAGTGAGGACTTACCCGAGCCCGAGAGTCCCGTCAGCACGACGAGCTTGTCTCTCGGTATCGTTACGTCTATATTTTTTAAGTTGTGGACTCTCGCACCCTTGACTTTGATCTTATCGTATGCCACAGTCTACCTCCTAAATCTCTTTAGCTCTACCTTATAATTTTACTACAATTATTTTTAATTGTAAATGATTTTTTTGTTTTTTTGCAGCTATAACATTCTACCAAAAAAAGAAACGCAGAGGAAATAGAGAAAAATTCCCCCGCGTTTCTCTTTATTTAGTCTGCCGCAGTTCCTTTATCTTGTCGCGCAGGAAGGCTGCCTTTTCGAATTCGAGCTTGGCGGCGGCACTTCTCATCTCAGCCGAAAGCTGCTCTATGAGCTTGTCCTTATCCTTTGCGGAAAGCTTCCTGCCCTCTCCCTTGCCCCGCTTGTCCTTTGAAGAAATATCTATTATATCGCGTATCTCTTTTATAACCGTTTGCGGTACTATTCCGTGCTCTTCGTTATACTTTAACTGTATAGCGCGGCGGCGCTCCGTCTCGGCAACGGCGGCATTGATTGACCTCGTCATAATATCCGCATATAAAATCACCCTGCCGTGTGCGTTTCGCGCGGCTCGTCCTACCGTTTGAACAATCGACGTTTCGCTTCGCAGCAATCCTTCCTTATCCGCGTCAAGTATACAAACGAGCGAAACCTCGGGAATATCGAGTCCCTCGCGCAAGAGATTGATACCTACAAGCACGTCAAAGTTACCGAGACGAAGGTCTCGTATTATCTCCATTCTCTCAAGCGTGTCTATAGTGTGGTGGATATACTTGCCCTTGATACCGTTTTTGTCAAGAAATTCCGACAGGTCCTCCGCCATTTTCTTTGTAAGCGTTGTAACGAGCACTCGCTCGCCACATGCAACCGTCTTCCTTATCTCACCCATAAGGTCGTCTATCTGCGTTGCTATCGGTCTAATCTCGATCTTCGGGTCTACAAGTCCCGTCGGTCGTATTATCTGCTCAGCCGTAGCCTCACTGTGCTCCTTTTCGTAGGGACCCGGGGTGGCACTGACGTATATTACCTGATTGAGCTTCTCCTCGAACTCCTCAAAATATAGCGGTCTGTTATCATAAGCCGACGGCAGACGAAAACCGTAGTCTATCAGGTTTTTCTTTCTCGCTGTGTCGCCGCCGCTCATACCTCTGACCTGAGGTAAGGTAACGTGCGACTCATCGATAAACATAAGAAAATCATCGGGGAAATAATCAAGCAGCGTATACGGCGTAGAGCCGGGCTCTCTTCCCGAAAGTACGCGCGAGTAGTTCTCAACTCCCGAGCAAAAGCCTACCTCCCGAAGCATCTCAACGTCGTATTTCGTTCTCTCCTCGATACGCTGTGCTTCAAGATGCTTGTTCTGCGACTTAAAGAACTCCACACGCTCTTCCATCTCGGACAGTATCTCTTCTATTGCTCGCTCGCGGTTTTCATCCGACACCGCGTAGTGAGTTGCAGGGAAAATTCCGACGTACGCAAGCTCGCGGAGCACCTCGCCCGTAAGCGTGTTTATCTCGCTTATACGGTCTATCTCGTCACCGAAAAATTCAATTCGCAGTGCCTTTTCACTCGTTCTCGCAGGCATAAGCTCGACCACGTCTCCGCGCACACGGAATTTGTCACGGATAAGCGACATATCGTTTCGCTCGTAGCCTATCGCAACGAGTCTGTGAATAACCTCGTCGCGCTCGATACTCATACCGGGACGCAAGGCAACGAGAAGCGACTGATACTCACGCGGGTCTCCGAGCGAATATATACAGGATACACTCGCCACTATAATTACGTCGCGGCGCTCAAAAAGATAAGAGGTCGCGCTGTGACGAAGCTTATCTATCTCGTCGTTTATCATCGCATCCTTCTCAATATACATATCCTTGCCCGGTATATACGCCTCGGGCTGATAGTAATCGTAGTAGGATACAAAATATTCAACCGCATTTTCGGGGAAAAATTCTTTAAACTCAGAGCATAACTGTGCGGCAAGTGTTTTGTTGTGAGCGAGAACGAGTGTTGGCTTGTTGACGTTTGCTATAATATTTGCCATGGTAAATGTCTTACCCGAGCCTGTAACGCCGAGAAGCGTCTGCTTTTTAAGCCCTTTTTTGACTCCGTCGGTCAATGCGGCTATAGCTTCGGGCTGATCGCCCGTCGGCTTGTAATTTGAGTGTAAAATAAACTTATCCGGCACGTTCTCATTCCTTTCATTATATTTAATATATACCAAATATTTAACATATACCAAGCTTTAATCGAAAATTCGTGTAAATATTCTTCTTATTATTTTCGACCGATTTTCACTAAAAACAAGCATTACACGAATTCAGGCCACAAAGCTTATTGTTTCCAATTATATAAGCTTGTGTAAAAACAAATAACACAAATTATATATAGTATGATACCACAAAAGCAATAATAAGTAAATAAAAGAAGCGATTTTTTTATTTGCTTTTTTTGCTAAAGCAATATAGCCGCTAAGAATTTCTGACGCATCAAAAAGTGCATTATATTGTTTTGTGATTTGAATTCAAGTCAATCAATCCGTTTTTTGCAAATATTTGCACAATCTTAGGAAATTTATTTGGTTTTTTTCGTTATTTTTCTGTTTTTATGTGGTTTTGGTATTGACAATTGTGTGGTTTTATGCTAAAATGATGACAAATTAAGGTGAGGTATTAGCCTCAAATGAAAGTTCGAGCCTTTTTAGGAGGTATTACATATGAAGTCTGTTTATAGTGCAAAAATCGAAAAGAGCGAACGTATCCCCAAACTCATTGAGCATTTGTTCGAAAAAATGCCCGAGATTGAAGCTGACCGTGCAGTTTTATTAACTGAATCCTATAAGCAAACTGAGAATTTGCCCATTATTTTAAGAAGAGCCAAAGCTTTTCAGAATATTTTGGAAAAGCTGCCGATTACGATCCGTCCTCTTGAGCTTATTGTAGGCAGTAACACAAAAGCTCCCAGAGGCTGCCAGGTTTTCCCCGAATATTCATACACCTGGCTTCAGGACGAGTTTGATACCGTGCAGACAAGAAGTGCCGACCCGTTTTACATTTCAGAGGAAACCAAGGAAACCTTACGCAAGGTTTATCCTTACTGGGCAGGCAAGACCACAAGCGAGCTTGCCACCTCTTATATGGCACCGGAAGCTTTAGCGGCAATTGATCACAACATATTTACCCCGGGCAACTATTTTTACAACGGCATCGGTCACCTTACCGTCGACTACGGCAAGGTTTTGAAAATCGGTTATAAGGGTATTATCAAAGAAGCCGAAGCCGCAATTGCAAAATTAAACGTTACTGACGGCGACTATTCAAAACGTTTCCATTTTTTGCAGGCTGTAATCATCAGTTGTAGAGCTGTTTGCGATTACGCAAAGAGATATGCCGCCTTGGCTAAAAAGCAAGCCGATGCTTGCTCCGATGAAAAACGCAAAGCAGAGCTTTTACAGATTGCCTCAAACTGCCAAAGAGTACCGGCAAACGGTGCAACCTCCTTTTATGAGGCTTGTCAGTCGTTCTGGTTCGTGCAGATGCTATTACAGACCGAATCAAGCGGACACTCGATTTCTCCCGGCCGTTTTGACCAATATATGTATCCCTATTATGAGGCTGATTTAGAAAAAGGCGCAATCACCCGCGAGTTTGCACAAGAGCTGATCGACTGTATTTGGGTCAAGCTAAACGATCTTAACAAGGTTCGCGATGCCGCATCGGCAGAGGGCTTTGCTGGATACAGCTTATTCCAGAACCTTATTGTCGGCGGTCAGGACTCAAACGGTCAAGATGCCACAAACGATATCTCTTATATGTGTATGAACGCCACTATGCACGTTCATTTGCCCCAGCCTTCGTTCTCTGTACGAGTTTGGAACGGCACTCCGCACGAGTTTATGCTCCGCGCCGCCGAGGTTACAAGAACAGGTGTGGGATTGCCTGCTTACTATAATGACGAGGTTATTATCCCCTCGCTCCAAAGCAGAGGCTTGACATTAGAGGATGCACGAGACTACAACATTATCGGTTGTGTTGAACCCCAAAAATCAGCTAAGACTGACGGTTGGCACGATGCCGCGTTCTTTAATATGTGCCGTCCGTTAGAATTGGTTTTCTCAAACGGTGTAGACAAAGGTGTGCAAATCGGACTTCAAACCGGTGACGTTACCAAAATGACTTCGTTTGACGAATTCTATGACGCCTACAAAAAGCAGATGGTTTACTTTATCGAGCTGCTTGTTAATGCCGATAACGCAATTGACCTGGCTCACGCAGAGCGCTGCCCCTTGCCCTTCCAATCCTGTATGGTTGAGGACTGTATCGGCAGAGGAAAGTCCTTGCAGGAAGGCGGTGCTATTTACAACTTCACAGGACCTCAGGGCTTCGGTATTGCTAATATGGCTGATGCTTTATACGCAATCAAGCGTTTGGTCTTTGAAGAAAAAAGCGTTACTATGGCGGACTTTAAAGAAGCGCTTGAAAACAACTACGGCAAGGATATGGACCCAAAGATAGCTGAAAGTATCACTGCAAAGGTTGCCAAGAGTTTTGTAGAAAGCGGCAAGGTCCTCTCGCGCGAGGACGTTAAGACCATTTATGAAACCGTTGTTAAAAACAATTGTTCCTCCGAACAAAAAGCAAAATACGATGCATTGTTAAACCGCATCGGAGAGCTTCCCAAGTTCGGCAACGACATAATTGAGGTTGACAGTTTTGCCCGCGATGTTGCCTATACGTACACAAAGCCGATATTAAACTACCGCAACCCCAGAGGAGGTCAGTATCAGGCAGGTCTTTATCCTGTTTCGGCGAACGTCCCCTTGGGTGCGCAAACCGGCGCAACACCTGACGGACGTTTAGCTAACACCCCCGTTGCCGACGGTGTATCACCTGCTGCAGGCCGAGACGTAAAGGGGCCTACTGCTGCCGCTAACTCGGTTTCAAAGTTAGACCACTACATTGCCTCGAACGGAACGCTTTTCAATATGAAATTCCACCCAAGTGCATTGGCAGGCGAGAGCGGTCTTGAAAGCTTCGTTGCATTGGTGCGCGGTTACTTTGACCAGAAGGGCAGCCACATGCAGTTTAACGTTGTCAGCCGTGAAACCTTGAGAGATGCACAGAAAAACCCCGAAAAGTATAAGTCATTGGTTGTTCGTGTTGCGGGATACAGCGCATTATTCACTACCCTTTCACGCTCTTTACAAGATGACATCATCAACCGCACCGAGCAGGGAGATTTCTAAATGGCAGATATATATAATGTAAGGGGCAGGATATTTGATATCCAACGCTTCTCCACCCACGACGGTCCGGGCATCAGAACTATCGTGTTCTTAAAGGGATGTCCCCTAAGATGTCGTTGGTGTTGCAACCCCGAATCACAAAATTATGAAATCCAGCTGATGAAGCAAAAGGGCAAAGTAAATACGGTTGGCTATGACACCACTGTAAAAGAAGTCATAGAAGAGGTGCTGCACGATATGCCCTATTACATACGTAGCGGCGGCGGTCTTACCCTTTCGGGTGGCGAATGCCTCTGGCAACCTGATTTTGGAATTGCTTTGCTTAAAGCTGCACACGAAAACGGGATAAACACCGCAATAGAAACCACCGGCTTTGCAGACTGGGAAATCATCGAGCAATTTATTCCCGCGGTTGACGTGTTCTTGATGGATATAAAACACATAAACTCGGCAAAGCACAAAGAATTTACCACAAGACCAAACGAGTTAATTCTTCAGAATGCTCGTAAGATCGCAGAGAAAGCAAAACGCTTGATTATCCGAGTACCTGTTATCCCCGGATTTAACGATACCGTCGAAGAAATCGGTGAGATCGCAAAGTTTACTGCATCTTTGCCTAACGTAAATGAAATTCACCTTTTACCCTATCACCGCATGGGCAAGGATAAATATGACGGGCTTGCTCGTCCCTACTTAATGGGCGACGTACCGTCACCGACCGCATCCAAAATGCAGGAATTACTGGCAGTCTGCAAGTCATACGGACTGACTACACATTTAGGAGGTTGATTGAATGGATATTAAAGATTATCTTTCAGCCGAAAACAAAGCACGTATTATTCAGGAAATTGTCCCCGGTAAGCAGATTACCTTGGCACACATTATCGCTAATCCCGACAAAGTGCTTTACTACAAATTAGGACTTGACCCTGCTGAAGAGCATTCAGGAGCTATCGGCATATTAACTTTGAGCCCGAGTGAAACTGCAATCATTGCCGGAGACATTGCAATGAAAGCCTCGGGGGTTGAGTTAGGCTTTGTTGACCGCTTCAGCGGTACGGTGATTGTAACCGGCACTGTTTCACAGGTCGAAGCGGCTTTAAGCGCCGTAACCGAATATGCAATCAACAAATTAGGTTTTGCCGTATGCGAGATAACCAGAACTTAAAACGTCTTTTGCTCATAGGCAGAAGCGGTTGCGGAAAAACCACTCTTACACAAGCATTACGCGGTGAGAAAATCCAATACGCTAAAACTCAATATATGGCGTTCAATGATTTTTTGATCGACTCGCCCGGCGAATACGCCGAAAACCACGATTTAGGTGCCGCATTAGCGTTATACTCATACGAAGCTGACGTTGTAGCACTACTGATTGCGGCTAACGACGATTATTCCCTGTTTCCGCCTAACATCACCTGCTTGGTCAACCGTGAGGTAATTGGTATTGTAACCAAAATCGACAAAGCAGACCCCAAAAAAGCAGATCGTTGGTTAAGGCTTTCGGGTTGCAAAACGGTGTTTTATGTCAATTCTAAGTCCGGCGAGGGCGTTTTGGACATAATCGAACACCTAAAACCACATAAAACAAGTAAAAAAACAGAAAAGTAAAGAAAAAAACAGATTTTTCTATTGACTTTTGTTATTATTTATGTTATTATTTATACATAGAAAAATAAAATCCAACCAAACAAAAAAGGAGAAACAAAAATGATTAATGAATTTGAAATCAAAAAACAGATTTGCGAAATCGGCAAACGCATCTATGACAAGGGCATGGTTGCTTCTAACGACGGTAACATTTCCGTTAAGATCAACGACAACGAGTTCCTCTGCACCCCGACCGGTGTAAGCAAGGGCTTCATGACTCCCGAATTCATCTGCAAGGTTGACCGTGACGGTAAGGTTATTCAGGCTAACCCCGGTTTCAAGCCTTCTTCTGAAATCAAGATGCACATGAGAGTTTACAAGGAGCGACCCGACGTTAATGCAGTTGTTCACGCTCATCCTATGTACGCTACTGGTTTTGCTATTGCCGGTATTCCCCTTACTCAGCCCATCATGCCCGAAGCTGTTATAGCTCTCGGATGTGTTCCGATCGCTGAGTACGGCACTCCCTCTACCGAGGAAATTCCCGATGCAGTTTCTAAGTACTTACAGTCTTTCGATGCAGTTTTGCTTGAAAACCACGGTGCTCTCTCTTTCTCTGACAGCCTCTTGAGTGCATATCACAAGATGGAGTCTGTTGAGTTCTATGCACAGCTGCTCTACATTTCCAAGCAGTTGGGCGGACCTAAGGAGCTTTCTGACAAGCAGGTTCAGCGCTTGTACGAAATTCGCCGTCAGTTTGGTATGAAGGGTAAGCACCCTGCAGACCTCTGCCCG